>DATNPY010000019.1:0-163694 GCA_036702955.1 Drouetiella sp.
GCTCGCTTCATTGTTGGCTATCACGAGCAGAAAAACTTGTTCGTCGGCAGCTTGCCTGGTCTGGGAATTGACACCACCCGCCGCGGCAAAGCGGTGAGAACGCCGACAGTGCGAAATTCATTCCCCTTCGTTCATGCCAAATTGGGTTCCGAAAAAGGAGACTGGCTGGGCTTCTCTAAAGAGACCCTGGAACCGGTCTTTCTCAATGCCTACGATGAAAAACTGCCGAACGCTCTGTGTATCGTATTCGGTCAACCAGGGGAAGGTAAATCCATGGTTGCCCAACAATTGATTCAAATGAAAACTCTGGCTGGCGCCAAGACTGTAATTATTGACCGATCGGGCAGCTACCGCATGCTGACTGAGGTTTACGACGACACTGCATATATTCGTCTGGGCCCAGACGGTTCTGTCTGCATCAACCTGTACGATCTGCCGTTGTCGACATATGACGGCAAGCCGATCGATCCGGCCAGTCCACCTGAATCTCACATCATCAAGATTCTCAACTTCCACTCGGTAATGTTGGGAGAGCGCGGTGAGCAGTCGATGTCCAAAGATGAGAAACCGATTCTCATGCAAGGCATTCAGGCCATTTATAAATCTTGTGCGGCGCAGGGACGAATTCCTTACGAATCAGACCTGGTGGCATGGCTCAAAAATGAGCAGATGACCAACTCAGGAAAGCGTGCAGAGACCTGCGAGGACCTGGCTAACAGATTGAGTTTGTACTGCAAGGGAGCTATCTTCGGTAAGTTGTTCGATGGACCGACTTCGATTCCGATGGATGCGCAGTTGATGGTTTTCGACACCTCTGACCTCGCTCACGACAAAACGCTCGAAGGCGTTGTCACTTTGTTTGTGTCAGACTTCGTTCTGCGAAGAGCCGCTCAGCATAAGGCTGAGAAGATGGCGGAAGGTAAGCCGGCACGTTTCGTGTTCTGTATAGACGAGTTGTGGAGACTGCTTCGTTACGAAGGCGGCAAGACGCTTGTTGAAGACGCATCACGCACATCACGCCACTTAGGTCTATTCTTCATAGGCATCTCGCAGGAACTCGGCGACTTGCTGAAAGATGACAGAGCTCGCAACCTGGCCACCAACAGCTCGATGAAGATCATTCTCGGTAATGACCCGAGCAACTTCGACGCGATTCGAGATGCGTGCGGTCTGACACCACAAGAGATGTCAGCCATCGGTCACTTGACCCGTAAAAATAGAGAGTATTCAGATGCATTCCTCATCTACCACAAGCTTTCGAGAGGTGTTGTGAAGCTGGTGGTGCCGCGCTTCATGTACTGGGTGGCAACCACTGAGCCGAACACAGACCAACCGATGCGGTCGCGTATGATTGAATTATGTAATGGAGACACTCGATGGGCTTGCCATTTGTTGGGGCAGGGCATCACACCAGATACGTTCAGTCCAGATCTTCTCAAAGCTGGTTAAAAGCCATGCTCTCGGTAAAAAGAGCTGCTTGCGCGGCTCGCCTAAAAAATCGTCAGGTACGGGGTAATGTTCGACTATCAAGCCGGGGAAAAATATAAACTGACGTTGATAATGGTCGGTTTTGCCGGGCTTATGGCAGGCATGCTCTTTACGATGTTGGTCATGCCGCAGCCTGATCCGCGTGCGATGAAGGCGCGCAAGGCACCAGCGTGGACGAAAGATCCTGATGCCGGCTACGGTCGCGCTCCGCGCGCTTACAACACGCCGCAAGATGGCCAGCCTGCCACCGCGGCCGGTGTGCCACCACAGGCAGGTCAACAGCCTCAGGCTCAGTACGAACTTGCTGACCCGAACATGGCACTGAATCTGGTTTCGAGTTGGCTGCCCGTAGTCTGGGACTTGAGTGCGGCAACAGCTCAAGATAGTCAGGAAAAGGCAATCGCCTATATGACTCCTGAATGTGCGACTGCCTATCGACAGAGCATCTGGACTCCAGACACTGCAAAGCAGGTCGTAGAATCTGGTCTACAAAGCTCATTCAACGCGAAGAAAGTATCGGCTGGTCAGAATCAAGCCGACGGGTCTGTTGTGATCTACGTCGAAGGCGAGCAAATTCTGCAAGTGGCTGGCAAACCAGCACGCGCCCGACCAGTCAAAATGGAATATCTGGTCAAAAAATTGCCTGAAGGATACAGAATTTCAGGCATCACCGAAACTCCGGGCGCGGGCGGCTAAGAGACCTCTGGATTGAGTTTAAGCCTGCACAAGACCCTGAGACTGCGCGATGTAAGCAACAAGATTCGGATCGTCTTGCGCGACCAGGTCTAGAGTTCCCCGACCGAGTTGGTCTTGAAGCAGACCAGGGTGCGACGCAAAAAAGTCAGCGACAAACGCATTGCTCATGTGGTCTCCGTCGCCCTGAATATTGCCTACAGTGTCATTCAAGTCACCTTCGTTGTAGGCTGTGGCACCCGCCGATGATAAACCACTGTCTGCCAGACCGACTGCTCTGGAATCGCTCCAGCTGCCGGCTCCATTCGAGGTGACCTGACCGTACATCTCATACAATTCATGCACTTCTGACTGGTCAGCCATGCCGCTGTCAGCATAGAAGCTTCCGTCGAGTCCGCTATTTTGACCCTGGGCACCACCATTGAAACCACTCTGCACAGTCAATCTGACGTGATTTGCAAGCAGAGCCTTCTTCATCGCTTCAGGCAATGCATTGGCGATGTCTCTAGCGTGTTGCATCTCTTCAGTGGTTACACCGGAGTCACCGGCTGTGAAAAGTGAAGACAGATCTGTGCCTTGATTGGGTGTTGGTTTGGTCACAGGTGTCGGGGTGTCGATCGGCGTAGTAATTGGTGTGGTGACGGGGGTGTTTGGAATATCGGTTGGGACAGTGGGATTCGTGACTGGAACTATGGGTGTTTCGATTGGGGGTGTAGTTACGGGTACGAAGGGGTTGTCGGGTATCGTGGTAAGGGGCGTATCAAGCGGATAGGTAATTGGCGCCATCGGCACATCTGGCGGTTGGGCTGGCGGCTGGTCCGGTATCACTGGTACCAAATCTGGTGTCGTCTCTGGCGGGTCATCACAGTCGGGATGGTGTCCATGTTTATGACATACTTCATCAATCCAGTCATCGAATTCAGTGCGATCGATTCTGCCATTTCCATTTGTATCTGCATCACCCATCACTTTGGAAGTGACCAGATTTTTGGTGATCTCGTATAGTGATTTGCCTTCCTCTGCTTCTTTGACTCCTTCTGCATAAGTAGCTCTTGCGTGTTCTTCGTCGAAACCAAATGCCGGAGCAACATTGAGCCACTCATTTAAATCTACTTTGTTGTTGCCGTTCGTGTTCGAGCCGACAATGATGTCGTATGCGCCCCGGGTGATTTCATTTCGAGATAGAGTCTCTGGTTCTCCGTCTCTGCTGTGATGTGTATTCAACTTGTCGAATTCGGCGCTATTCGCCAGCGCATCATTTTGAGACGGGTAGAGTCCGTTGTTGCTAAAAATCAGGCTCTTGTTGTCTGAGCTGAAGTTGAGACTCTGATCGACTGGGCGAGAAAAATGTTCGTTCGGGGAGTTAGTAAAATCAGCTACCAGGGCGGTTTGCGCGCGCAACGAACCGCCGTCCGACCTGTCGAACGACTCAATGCTCATAACTGACTCCATGTTTAACTGATGGTGTTTTAAACTTAGAGCGAATTTGTGGCTGAGTTGTGTTCGGTTATCTGTGAGTCATTTGAGCGGCAACATGCCGACTTTTAGTTGGAGCCTGTCCGAATGTTGGGGCTGTTCTCGTACAGGGCTAGAAGAGGTTGCCCTTTGGAATCCTTAGTTTGGCGGCTGGCAGATTATTGATGTGGGGCAGCTGCCGCCCGAATGTACCTGGAGAATTCCAGGCACCTGGTTCAAAGACACGTTCTTTATCGTTACTTGCTGGCAGGGGTTGGCATCGATGACCATTCCAATTACCGGAGTTCCTGGGGCAACTGGAGGATTGAACTGCGATGGTTTGACGGTGAAGTCAGCGCCCTGCAAATTCGTAAAAGAGACTGAATAGGTTGGAAACGGTGACACTTCAGTAATCAGGTAGACAGTGACGGTGCCATTTTTGCCGTTTCGAAGTGAAAACGACAAATTAGTGAATGGTGTGAAAACGATTTGCTCGCCGAAATAAGTGACGCCAGCGCTACCGCCGCTGATTGGGTTGCCGCAACCGTATGTGTGATTAGCATTTTTCAGAAGGTATCCAGCTTTTCCTGGACCAGAAATGTAGCTGGACGAAGCACCGCTGCATGCATATGAAACGACAAGTCCCGGGTTGCTGCTTTGCACGGAATGAGCGGGTTGGGCTTCTTTTGTATTATTTGCCAGCACTGCAGATGGTGCCAATGCAGCGAGCGCAAGAGCATTAAGGAATCGCTTCTGAATTTTTCTCACAAGTAAATCTCCGAGATAGGTTAGAATCCGGGACAGACCGACGAACCCGTGCAGTCGATCTGGTACGCAAAACCAATCCCAGACCGTTTCTTGCTTCAAGATTAGACGGTTGAGCTGGATAAATCAATCTTCGATGATTTTAAAGCGGCGCTTGTAAACTAGCCGTCCGGTCACCTTGTCAAACACAGATTGCTTCTTTTGCGTGAATACTATGGCGCAGTGCATTCCAAAATAGAGGACATTGGCAATGAAAATCCCGGTGAAGAAAACTGCCGTCGGATTTAAAGAGCTGTAGTTCGTGATAGAGGCGCAGAGCAGAAAAATTCCTGCAAATAAAATAGTGCCTGTGATTGTTTGCAGCGTTTGCTTGAAAAAGGCACGTATCAACGAAAGCTTCTTGCCGTTGTTATCGGTGACCATCAGTCCGAAACATCTTTTGCCAACGGTCGCCTGCCAACTCGAACATTCCATAATGGGATAGTACAGAAAGCTGATTGCGCAAGGCAGTATGGCGTGTGTCAGCACTGACCAGGTGTTTCCTGTGATCAAATTGATTGAGCTGAATCCGATTGTTTCGACAACAGTCAAAATTATCGCGTCGAGGACGCCCGCAAAAGCGCGGTCTGCAAAGGATGCATACTGACTCTTTAAAACGATGGGCGCGGCGGTGATTAAGTCTGGTTCGTCGAGAAACATTTAGATGCCTCATGGCGCGGTCAATTCCATACAACCGAAGTCATTCATCATTTAGGAGGTCAACCAAACAGTTAATCTACTGTTGTTCGCTGTGATCCTTGTAGATAGCTCATCAGCATAAACACGACTGATACATCTTCCTTCTAGATTAGGAATACAGGCGGACGGGATTTGTTGTTGCCCCACTTATTTACGGTGCCTGTAGCCGGAGCAAGTCACAATGACACAGAATCTTCCACACAAAAGGATTTCAACGAAAACTCTCATTGAATCACAATCCGTTGATCTAACCAAAACCTGCTGGGTAGCCAAAACTCTTATTGATTTCGAGTTTCCCGGGCTGAAGCCTGTCCATAAAAAACTGAGCCATAAAGCGCTCGCGAAAACCTTGACTGAGACCGAGACAAGCAGCTTCTGTCATAGTCCTGATATCGCCAAAATATCGAGCCAATTAAAATTGCCTGATTCGAAACTGATTCGAACCAGGATGGCAAAAACGCTGCTCGATTTCTCGATTCCAAATTCAATTCTGCACTCGACTGTGCAACAGCGTGCAATTCCGCAGTCTGCGCCGCAAAGAAAGATTGAAACTCGATCTCGGCGCGGTGACTTTCGCGCTAAAACGATGCTCGACCGGCGCGCAATCGCAGAGATGGTAGAAAAATTCGAGATGCAGAAAAAGGAACGCGCAAGGCTGGCTGATGCAACGGCTACCAGATGCCCTGAATCCCACGACTCCGTCGAGCCCTACGACTGCCTCGACCGCTCCGACTCACCCGACACAGCTTTAATTGATAAGGAATTAGAAGATAAAATCTCCGCGGATTTTTCCGCGTCTGATGCTGATTTCCAGACCGATAATAACCGCGAGGATTGGTTCGTTCCGCTTCTAACCGTTGCCTTGATCCTGGTAACCATCGCTCTGGTTACCTTTCTGGCACTTCCGGCCGACTCGAGTTCAACCCTGGTAATTTCCACCGATTGTCACAAAGCGTAAGCTTCCCATGGCTTTGAGCTAACCGAGAAAGTTTGGGGGCATTCCACCATGGACGACCAATATTAATTTCTGCACAATACCGGAAAGTGCATTAGTTTCTTTTGGAGCAACATTCCAATGAGTTGGAGACCACAGTTAGACGAACGCGGTGTGTGCGTTCGATACAAAGACACTGAAACCAATGAAGTCATAAGTTCCAAGGAATATGACCGACGCATGCAGATGCAGTCGAGCATGGGCGGCGGAACGACGATGGCGCCAGGGTTCAGTGCTGGTCAGTCAGCCGGCGGATACGCCATGCCAGTCGGGCAGGGCTACGGCGGCGGCAGCGGGTATCCACAAGCAGCGCAGGGCGGTTACCCGCAGGCTGCGCCTAACATGGTTCCTCCACCTCCTCCAACACCTGTGACAGCCGGTCAGATGGGCGCTTACCCCGGCGGCATGGCACCTCAAGCTTTCCCGCAGCAGCCTGGCTCGAACCCGCTTGTTCAGCCCGGTGCACGTTCGGTCAACGGTGGCGGAGCCGATTTGCTCTCAGCCACTTCGTCGCCTGCATCCAATCCACTTGCAGCACCTGGAGCCAATCCACTGGCTCAATCGGGCGCTTCTCCGCTGAATAACCAGACTGTGGGAATCAGTCCGACCGCCGGTCAAGCTATTCAGGGTAAGAGCCTGCGTATGGAAGGCAATCCAAACCACGTCAACCAGACTTCGCTTGGACGCCCCAGTCACGGGTTTCTGGACGCGACATCGATTGCGATCTTGCTGCCAACGCTCGTTTTGCTTGCTTTGATTATCGCTGCGGCGCACAAGAAGAGACTCTTCCCATGGCAGACTATCCGCACGTTCAATCCGCCGTCCGGCTTGATGAACCCACGCGACTATGAGCGGTCCTATCTTTGTCCTCCAAACTTGAGAAGACATGGACGTCTCGGCAAGCGTAATCCTAACGCCACATGGTCTGAGCAAGACGGCACTGTGCTTCCGTTTGGCTTCCTGGCACGCACCCACCTTCCGGTCACAATCCCGATGGGTCGCCTGCCTAACAAGAACATGTTCATCGTAGCTCCGTCAGGTTCAGGTAAAACAACCTTGATGAGAGCCGTAATCAAGGCTCTGCTCGCCAAGCCTTGCGTTGTTATCGCTCTGGAAGCGAAAGCCAACGACCCGAACCTCGATGAAAAGCGCGAAGGTTTCAAATACACCATTTTGCCTGAAGCTGAGCACGCTGGTTTCGACACGCTCTACTTCAACCCACTAGACTCGAATTCGATTCACTGGAATCCGCTCGATTTGAGCGCTGTGGAATTCGCCTCATCAATCGTTCAAGACGTAAACTCGTTGCCACCAGAAGAGCAACACTGGGCAGAAAGAGACCACGGTTACATCTTCGGTCTCACGCAACTGCTGAAGTGGGGCGCCATCTCAGTATCAGGCGAAGACGAAAACGGTCAGGCTTCGGAAGTGACACCACTGCCATGCAACCCACGCGGTTTGATGCGTCTCGTCAACAACCGTCGCAACATCGTTGAATCGCTGCGTCGCTTGAAGAACAATCCAGAAATCGACCCTGGTGAGTTGAGCGAATTGACTCAGATGCTTTCTTCAATCATCCGTACAGACTCTGATTGGGACAAGAACATTCAGGGCGTGCGCGGTCGTTTGAGAATGTTCAAGAACCCTGGCGTTCTGCGTGTGACCGAGCAGTCGAACGTCGACGTCAAAGCTTCGATGCACCATCCAACAGTGCTGATCTTCGGTGCTCCTGCATCGATGGGTCCAGACGCTGAATCGCTGGCTGCATGTTTCGTCTATCAACTGCAACAAGCGTTGCACACCAGATACGGTACAAAGTCGGTTCTTCCATTGTTTGCGTTCTTCGACGAATATCAAACATTGAATATCGACCTGGCAGGCAGATTGTCAGCCATCGTTCGTGGTGCCAACGGCGGACTCACTGTTATCTTGCAGAACATATCGCAAATAAGCGGCGGCGGCGGAAGCAGCAAAGATGCTGCAGGAAGTGGCGCTGGCGGTTCGGAAATCAAAACAATCTTCTCCAATAGCGCGGTGCGTGTTTGCTTGCACAACGCAGACGAGACGACGGCGGCGTTCTTCTCTCAAGAAATCGGCAAGCATGCGGTGGTCGTCCCAGGTATTTCCGACCACTACATGGCGACAGGCTTCGGTATCTTCCCGACCAGTTGGAACAGAATTCACTCACAACAAGTAGTGGCACGAGTCGATACAGACTCGATCAAGCGTATGGAGAAGCATCACGCACTCGTCTATCTCGCTCCAGCCGGTGACCCCGAATTCGGCGAAGTTAAGCCACTCATGGTTGACCTGCGCGGAATTGAAGAAATCGCAAGACTGCACTTGTTGCACAACGTGTCGAGCAGAAAACCAACTCCGGGTGGTCCAGACATTGGCAACGAGCCTATGCCGGACATGACACCACCAGAGTTTGGCGAAATGCCGGATCTTGCCGCAGCCGCGTCAGCCGCTGCCAACGGTATCGCGCAGTCACTGCCACCATTCCCTGGTACGCCGCCTGCATCATCAGCTCCAGCGATGCCGTCGTTCGTGCAACCGGGACCATCACCTGCAGCTGCACCAGCTGCCACCACTTCGGTGAACGGTGTGCGCATGTGCCCGAGCTGCAACAAAGCCGCCGGCAAAGGCAAGTTCTGCATCGAGTGCGGACAATTCATCGGACCCGCTCAAACTGCGCAACCAGCTGCCGCAGCGCAGCCACAAGCTGAACTGGCGACATCTGCAGTCGTGATCAATCAGCCGCAGCAGACAATTTCGGCACCTCAGCAGGCTCCTCAACCAGTGCCTGTCGGCGCGGGCGTTGCACATTCTGCGCAACTACCTCCTATGCCGGCTTTTGCATCAGGACCTGCGACCGCGGATATTCCACAGCGACCATCATCGCCTGCGCGTAAACAGTCGCCATTCCACAGCCCTGCCCAGATCGCGGAAGCGGCTCAGCAAGCGCTCTCTGGTAATGCCTATCAAGCTCCGGGGCAACCAAATACGGTGCTCCAGGGAGGGCAGCGTCAGCCGATGACGAGCTTCAACCTCGATCCATCAAGGCTTGGATACACGCAACAGCAACCACAAAGCGCGAAGAAGGGCGGCGCCAAAGCTGGAGTTGAGTTCTAAACTACTTCGTCACGCTGCCGCCAAGCTGTCTGATTTCATCCTGGAAGCCTGCAATCTTGGCTTGTTGATCTTTATTGTGCGAGATCAGCCAATTTGCAATTGCAGAAATGGTCTGCGCTCGCATGAAGCTGGTCTCCAGTTGTAGATGACCATAATTTCCGCGCCATTCGAGACTCTGGTCGGCCGAAGGCATCGCATTCATCAAGTCTGTGACGTGCTTTGGCGAAACGCAGCCATCAGCACTTCCCTGCAAGATCAATACGCTGAGATCCGGGCTTGTTTTTTTGCCGTACTCTTCGGTTTTGTCTACGAATTTGTCGGTTGACAGCAACTCTTTGATTTTCATGTGTTTGCGAATCAGTGGATCATCCATCATTTCCGTTTGAACTTCGGGACGATTCGAGCATAAGTCTGCAAAGAATGACGTCAAATCAATCTCGTGGTCTGGTTTGAGAATCGCTTTTACACCCTGTCGAATTTGTCCATGACCAGCGTACATGTCTTTATTCACTTTCACCGCTGGTGCCGAGATTGCAATCGCTTGCACGAGCTCAGGATGCTCTGCAGCCAGACGCACGCAGAACGTGCAGCCCAGACTCTCACCCACTGGTATCAGCTTGACGTCTGGGTATTTCTGCTTAATTAACGTCGCCAGTTGCACAATTGCCTGGTAGCTCTTTTCATGATCGACTTTTGTTTTGTCATCATCCTTGGTGCTGAACAAATGCTGGTCGTCGAATTTGCAGCGACCGAAACCGCGCATATCAAGCGATACGAACCCTGCTCCGTTGACTGCAAGCGAGCGTGCGAGCACTCTGAACAGCCGTCCATGCAGTGTCATTCCATGTACGCCAAGAAACATGGCTTTCAGTGGTTTTGACGTGTCGGCGGGCATCCACTCGTAGGTCGGCATGTTCAGTGCTTTGCTGTAATCGCCGTCCTGGGTGAAGACATACTTTTTCGCCAGGTCAGGATTGACATTGTCTGTATAGGGCGGCATTGGCAACGTGCTTTCAGCTGCCAGAGCGTAATTTGAGCCAGTCAGAGAAATTACTGACGCAAGTAAGACAAATGCTGGTTTGACCAGAGTGACAGGTTTCATCGGATGTTCCTTTGCGCTGGGCTGACTTGCACCGGCACCGGTTGCTGAGTTCGCCTGATTATCGCAGGAAATGCCTCCAGTTTTTATACCGAAGGCGAGAGGCTACGCACTTGTCGCAATCCAGCTGTTTTTTCGCACCCATTCTTTCAGCCCCAGGCCGCTTGCTGTTGATAAGAGGTGACCGATTTTATTTGCTGTTGCCAACCCCCGTAGATGCGTATCCACAATGTTTTTCGGCAAATCTGACAATTAGTTGGTTAGTTCTCCAATTGTTGGCATACAATTTAATTGTGGGGTAGTAAATCGGCGAGTCTGACTTGTCAAAGCTTGACCCTTCCACCAGCATCTTTAGAGACCCGTTGCATTATGGACAAACTCGCCAAGCCGAAGCCCAAAAAGAAAAGTTTGGTGCTCATGCAACGCGATATTTGGGCGCTGGTCCAGCTTTATTTGCATCGCACCGTCGCGTCGAGTCAGCTCGCCAAGCTCTGTTTTCCTGACATCAGTTACGAAACCGCTCGAAAACGCTTGCGCCGTCTACAACAGGCGGGGTTCACAGGCTCCACATCGAGTGGTCGCATGGAAGGTCGCGGTCGCCCAGAGCTAATTTACTTTTTGACCACTGCCGGTGCCAAAGCCCTCGAACAAAACAGAGGCATCTCGTGGGAGTCTATACCGACTGGGCCACCACACACTTATCACAAAGAGCACTTTTTGCGTCTCGTCGATGTACGTCTGGCTATGGAAGATGCAGAAGGTAAGAGTCTGCTGCTCGATCTCGAGTTCACGACCGGGCGAGAATTCTGGAAAGAGCTGGCTGGTGATTTGACGAATCTGGAAGAGCAAGCCGATGCCACCATCGCATTTCGGTACCCGGGGCTCGAGCCAATCAAGGTTTTACTTGAAATCGACACCGGCAATTTCAGGCAAACGCGGCATTGGGAGCCGAAGATCAAGGCTTTTTTGAAGACTGGATATCCAATTTGGGTGGTTACAGGTAGTGCTCCGCGCATCGCTACTTTGCGAAAATGGACGCAACCATTGCTGGAAGAAGCAGGTGTTGGACCTGGAAAATGTGTATTCACCGTTTATGACGAACTGGTTGATCGGGGAATTTTCGGATCGACCTGGCAGCGCACCGATGGCAGTATCACCGATCTTCGTCCTAAGCTTTCAGACAAAATCTAAATCGGGTACGTTGATTGGATCTTTTCTGGATATGCAGGGCGTATAGAATTCCTCGAAAACGTCATGTATGACTAAATTTAGCTTGAACATTCTCGATTCTTGGCCTACGATCTGATGTAGGGATGCAATTGCATCACCGGCAGTGGTGCCAAACTCAACACCTAGAAAGAACGGCCACCAATCGATACTTTTGAAAACCACGTAGACGTATCCGGTATTGAGCCTGATTCTGCGTTTCGGCATCAATTTCTAACCATCTTCTCTGCTCGTGGCGACAGCATGATCCGCAATGCGGAATCTGGGTCATGGCGCCGTATGAGCCAATTTCACCTCCTGTCCGACGATGAAATCATGTCGGCTTTGAGTGATCACTCAAACGTTATTCGCGCAGTTTCATTTGATCGCACGACGAAGTATGCCGCGATTGAGCTGCCGAACCATTCCCCATATCTCGAAATCAGTGCATTTCGCAAGCTGATTGAACTGCTCAATAGCCTCGGATTGAAGCCGAGAATATACACCGCATCCGGTTCCAGAGATGTGCAACTCTTTCTCTTCTTTACCGAAGCGTACAAGTGTTCACTTGTGCAAGAGTCGCTGGCAAAAGTTCTGTCCTGGAATGGTTTTTCGCTTCGTGCCGATAAGCTGGTTGTATATCCATCTGACGTCGCATTGCCGCTTCCTTTGCAGCGCGGTTTTGTCTGGTTGAACGAAGACTTGCAGCCGATAGTCAGCCGAACAGAAATTGCGCTGGATTCGGCGCTTGCACTTTTCTGTTCTGAGGCTTCACGTTATTCGACAGATTTCGAGCGTGTTATTGATGGAGCCAATTTGCTACCGAGCGCCGATCTCACTGCAGCCGAATTCTGGGGATTGAATCCTAATAAAGTCGAAGCTGATGCGATTGAGTGCACACGCGAAGATGCCGAGCCTGAGGCAGTTATGGTGGATTCACCGATCACGCATATCACTGAGACCGGATCTTTTGTAGAAGTACACAGTCAGGATGATTTTTATAGCAGCGCGAATGTGACAAAACTTCCCTTGCATAACGTATTTGCGGGTAATGATGATATTGAAGACTCTCTTGATGATCTCGATGGCTCTCTTGATGATCTCGATGGCTCGCTCGATGATCTCGATGTAATTCTTGAACCTACTTCTTCTTCTGCGAGTTTCACATCTGTTCCTGAAGAGACTCCTGCTAAAACCGAGTCTCTGAAAGCTTTTCCGCTCTGGTTGGTTGAAGAAGAACTGGGTGTCGAAGTGTTTCCTGTGCCAGCTGATCAAGAAACCCTGGAAGACATGCTAGTCGAAGAAAATAATGAGGAAGAACTCGAGCAAGTCGTAACTCAAGGGCAGCCAGAAACTGATTTGTGGCCGCGTCAGAGTTCGCAGCTTTTACTGGTTACAAATGAGCCATCGCCTGACGTGCAGCTCGATCTTTTCTCGCGGAAAAATTTGAATAGAGTGGATCAGCAACAGCCGCCTCGACCACGCAGAAAACGGCCTCGTTTCGATGAGACTAAAAATCCCGAAGAGTAGAACTTTACCCGGTTTTGTGCGGTTCTTGACAATAATCTTTGCTGTGGCGATAATTTAGCTCTTACTACAGCAGTTTAGAGTGCATATGAATTCTTGCTTTCGGCCGAGTCTGGCTGTTTCGAGAAAGATAATCGTATTGAAGCGATTACTTCCAGTGGTCGGCGTTCTGGCGTTGACTCTCGTGATCGCCAATCTTCTTTATGATATTGAATATGACGACCAGGATGTGACCGAACACGGTTTGCACATTTTACAATGGGCGTTCCCACCCAGATATATTGGAAGCAAGGAAAGCGCTCGCACTCCGTTATTCCCCAACGGACCGGCAAGTGTTGAGCCGACTTATATCCGACAGGGATTAGTTTATGACTGCAATTTCCTGGCGACCGTTGCTTCTTTTGTTAATTTGCCCGGCGCTCGTGAAAAGCTTATGCGCATGATCCAGCCGCAGTCTGATGGTGGCTATGTCGTTACATTTCCCGGTGCAGTCGCGGCTCCTGTGAAGATTTCCGCGCTCAGTCCTGATGAATTGGCTTACTATGCCAGCGCTCAGAGCAACGACGGCAAATCTGCCGGACTCTGGCTGCCGGTTCTGGAGAAGGCTTACGGCGAATATCGAATTGAGCATCAATCGCTTATTGAGCATGCCTGGCATTGTTTCAGACACGGAGTGCTCGAAGCTCGCTGGACTTCGACGCCCGCTTTTCCAGGCTTTGGAGCCAGTTTTGGGGCCAGGGATAACCTGGCTGCCAATTTGCTCACCGGGCACGACGTGAGAGAATTTGCCACGGCCGATTATGAGTTGGGTGATTATTCAGTTGGTTTCGTCGAGCCAGGGTGTTTGACGCATTCATCAACGAACAGAATGGGTCGCTGCTGGATGTAAGCTCGGGTAGAGCGCTGGCCACTGCCACGACTGAGCAACAGTCAAATTGCATCGCCGTGGGATTGAGGGCGAAACACGCTTACTCAGTAACTGGTTATGATTGCGTCAATAAGCAAATTTATTTGTACGATCCTTACGGAAACACGGATTATGATTCGAGCGACGGTAAACTTGTGAAGCGTGACGGTCATATCAAATTGACCCTGCAAGAGTTCAATCGGTATTTCAGTCACCTCAATGTTGAAAAGTTAACTCCTAATGTCAGTCTGGCGTCACTTTGAATAAGACCTTCGTTCAGTTACTAATCATAGGCTGCTGTTTGCTCGCTTCTCGGTCTGCGCTTGCTGAACAGATTCATGGAGATGATGCAGTCGGTACGCAAACTGCTGCTGCTGCTTCGAGGCAAACAAATGATGCCTCTGCAATTAGCAGCAGATCCGCAGATAGCGCACATCCTGCGGGTGTAGGCATATTGGTGACACTGGATAAAAACAGTTTTGTTGTGCAATATGTGCTGCCTGATATGCCTGCAGCAAAAGCCAATGTTCAGGTTGGCGATGTGATTTTGTCTGTTGATGGTGTTTCGGTGGACCATTTCAAGACTGTCGATGACATAGTGGCTAAAATCCGCGGCAATACGGGTTCGGAAGTGAAATTAAAAGTTCGAAGTGGCGAACAGACGCGAGAAATCACGCTCATTCGCGGCGCCATTCCCTCAGTTAAGCCTCTAAGAACCGACAATTTTGGCCGAGAGGTGGCAGTTTATTTTTATCAGTTTGAGGATCTGGTGCCTGCATCAGAGTCTGGCAGATGGTTGTTTTTGAATCATGATTACGGTGTCGGCGCGTTTTTAAGAAGTCAGCTGCGCCGAAATCAGGGCCACTGATTAAATCCCTGCTGGTTGATTCACCCGTACTCCACAATGCGGGGATATACTGAGGACACAGACAGACACTGTCGTGAGTTAAGAATCTCGTCAAAGTGGTGCTCGATGCTGTTTTCGCCCGGCAACTCAAGAAACTATTTGCTCAGTTTGGTTGCTGTTTTGGCTTTCAACTCGCCTGCTGAAGCCGCTCCGGTGAAATCGGAGTTGCAGCAAGGTATTGCCAGCTACAATGCCTCGGACCACGCTAGAGCTTGCTCGTTGTTGCAGGCGCATCTAGCCAAAAATCAAAATGATGCCGTTGCACACTATTATCTGGCACAAACTTTGATGAAATTGGGACAGATTGAAAATGCGGTTAGTGAATATCGAAAGGCGTTTCAGTCCTCGAATGATTCGACTATGAAAAAATACTGTCTGCAGGCGATCCAGCTTGCATCTTCTTCTCAGCAAACGAAACTGGAAATAAATAAGTCTGTTTCGCCTGTAAAAACAGATTCAGATGTTGAAAAATCGCTCGATCGAATCAAGCGGCAGAGCGAGCTGGCAAAAAACAACAAGATACGCAACGGTGACGCTGATGCGAAAGATAAGTTGACTCGTGGTGTTCATGATGTGAACGAGTTGATAATGGAACGTGATATGAAAATCCACAATCTGCTTCAGCCAGATGCGATCAGCATCACCGGTAGAGCCATATATCTCGATCACACTGCCGAAATAGAGCAGATTAAGCGCGATTACGAGAATCGCATTAAAGACGCTCAGGCGCTGGCGAAACAAGAAGCGAATTTCAAAAAAGACGAAGTTGCTAAAGACGCCAACAAGATGGTTGCAGATGTGGACAATCTGCGCAGCCAGTTGACAGACACCCGGCACCTTCCGGGCACTCCCGCGCTGCAAGCGACTGGAACCAACTTCTATACTCGCCAATATGGCGATCCGCGTCGCAGCGCCGTCAAGAAACCAGAACCATACGTGGACGAGTTGCTGGCTACGCCAGAGAAAATGCTACTCGATGCTCACACCAGGGGCGGTGGCAACAAATATCGAATTGTGAAAGAGCCAGTAGTCGGGGAGCAGGAAAAATTGAAAACTCACTCACCCGGCACTGACTTAAAGGTGAGAGGCACACTAATTAAAAAGTAAGTTAGTGCCAGAGGTGACACGTGCAGAACGCGGCTCACAGAAAAAAATTTACTATCAAAAATTTCACAGCGGCTGCATTTGTTTTGTACTCGCTCAATCTGCCAGCGACTACCGCAGCTCCTGCCGGCAGCCATGTTGAAGTTGTAGAAGTGCAACCTGCCACCACTTTCTATACGAGCCGTGTTCAGAAAGTTCCGAACACGAACAAGTACGCTCCTTACTCACCGCCTGTAGTGCATACCCAGGTGCAGCATGTCTTGCCTCAGAAGACACCTACGGTTCTCACCGGTCAAGTTGGCGAAGATGACAATCTCAATGATGGTATCAATCGTGGTACCGGCGACGTTGCCAACGATTTGCTGAAACAAGCCCCTACTGTAGGTCGCGTCAGGCAGGTGCACATTACTGCACAAATATTTCGCACCTGGGTTGATCGGAACTGGCCGAAACTTCCTGTCAGCGAACTGAAACCTCAAAGTGTCGTCGTTGTAAAAGGTCGCTATGACCACGCTGAGCATGTGCTCGAATCGTGCAGAGTTCCTTACGTCACCGGAGACAATTCCAATCTGGTGAATCGCCTCAAGAACGCAACGCTCCTGGTCATAAATTGCCCTGGCGAATTGTCTGACGAAAACATCGATGTGGTCAGGCGCTTTGTCGACTCGGGCGGATATTTGCTTACTACTGATTGGTCATTGAGCGGTTGCCTGCAGAAAATATGCCCCGGCTATGTTTACTGGGATGGCGGTTATTCAACAAGCGAAGTCGTTGATGGAGTCGTCGTCGTACCCGATTCACCGCTGGTGAGCGGAGCGAGCACGGCAGGTCCCTGGAAACTTGATGACAAGAGTCAGCTGGTCAAGCCTGGAGCACGAAAATCTCTGCAGGTTCTAGCGCGTAGCCGCACTCTCAGCTATCAAGATACTGTTGGATTGGGAGTGCTTGCTCTGACATTCGACTACGGACAGGGTCATGTACTTCATATGATTGGGCACGTCGATAACAACACCGATCTTGCTTCTCAGTCGATTCTTCCAGACCCGTCGCCAGAAGTTACCATAAGTCTACGCCAGTGCATATCGCTCAATTTCATAATGTCTGCACTTTCTCATACCAGATAGAGACCACGCGATGTTCCAAACATCGCTCACCAGATAGAGGCACTGGAGCGCCACACAGCAAGATATCTTAGCTGTCCATGAACAGGACGGCTCTCTGCCACGCAATTAACCTCCTAAGAATTCCGCCGCGCACGTAACTATATTTGCAGGCGGCTCCAGTCGGAACTGCCGAGCCAATGAGGAGAGGATGCTGGAGGCGTTATGGCGAATTTGACAGCGAGATCACTGCTTCTGGGGCTCTGTATTTTAGTAGCACATTCGCTGCCGTCTGCAAATGCGACAGGAACCGAACTGAAGGCTGAAACGGCTCAAAGCGATAACTCCATGCCAGTGGAAAGTTCGGCTGAAGTGCCGATAAAATCAGTCGCGCAAAAGCCATTGCAGGGTGGCGTGTCAAAGCTTGACGAAATCTTGCGAGCAACTGAAAGCACTGATTTGTACAAAGCTTCTGTCAAGAAATTGTCAGACGGAGTGAAACTGACAGCGGAGGAATACAGAAGTCTTGGCGTTGGTTGCCTTGGTTTCGAATCAGACCGCACCTTCTTTCAAAAGATTGCGATTGTATCCGTCGTGTACAGTGGATCTCCAGCAGACCAGGCTGGGATACGCATAGGCGACAAGCTGATCGATGAAGATAATGATCAAGCAGCAAGAGAACACCCGGAAATTCCAAGATGGAAGGTGTCATTTGGGCAGGCTGGAACATCAAAGCAGATTGTTGTGATCCGGCACCACAAAGCAGTTGCTCTGACTCTGACGCGCATGAACATCGAAGACATCAGTGATGACGATGCCAGACAAGAATGGGAGCAAATTATCGCAAAATACGGTTATTTGAATTCGAATGAAATTGAAGGGGTGGGACGGGATCCCCTCAATAAAGACGTTGACAGCGGTGTCGATGAGAATGTAGACCAGCTCGAGACGAAATAAATGTAGATCAGCTCGAGACCGAATAAATGTAGACTCCGAGACACCATTGGACACCTACTGTTGCTCGATTAGATTCTCAGCAAGATTAATTCAGATCTTTTGCAGAAAAATCTTTTGAGCTCGAATAGCCCAGCTGTGTATACGTTAGACTACATTTCCTCGAACTGACCAGCCCGGGTTATACCTCGCACGCGTGATGTTTTAGGACACAGGACAGGCTTATATTGATAAAAGGTTCGTCGAGTAATCGTTCGTTTATGTGCATCGTCTGATACCACTCGCTGATTCTAGTTCGCTCTCATTTTGAAGTCAGGAGTCGTCCTCGGTCGATCTTTACGATATCTTAGAAGCATGCTGCGACAGGGGCTTGCAGACTTTTTCGTACCCGTAGATACGGGTACTGAGGGACCACTTTTATGAATCCAGACCTGATTCGGATACTGATCGTAGAGGACCATCAAATAGTTCGAATTGGCTTGCGTGTGCTGCTCGATAGTATGGACACCTTCACAATCGTAGGTGAGTGCGCAGATGGTGCGGATGCTCTGGCTAAAGTGCATGAATTGAAACCGCATGTGGTTCTCATGGACATTGCCTTGCCTGTAATAGACGGGATTGAGGCAACCTATCAGATCAAAAATCGATGTCCGCAAACAAAAGTCATCATGCTCACATCGCACGACACTGATAAGGACATCCTCGCCGCGATGGGCAGCGGCGCCGACGGCTTTTGCTTGAAAGACATTCCGATCGAACAACTGGGCGAAGCAATTTTAACCGTCCATAACAACGGAACGTGGTTAGATTCGCGAATAGCTGATCGCGTGCTGACCAATAACTCGAACTCGCGTGAACAGGCGGTGTCTGAAATTAAACCACTTGATGCTGAAGTTCTCGACCTTCTCTGCTATGTCGAGCAGGGGCTCAGCAACGAGGAGATTGCAGTTGAACTGGGGGTCAACACGGAGCAGTTGCGAACGATGATGCGCGAAGCAGTTGAAGCTTTGTTCATGCTGGGCGATGGTCATGAGCGTGGAAAGCAACTTCGCAAGCAGTTCGCCGCCAAAATTGCTGATGTTTCCATTGACTCTCAGCAATCTTCCATTCTCGCAATTGGTGATGTTTTTGCTGAAAAGTATTTGATTCAATCGCACGTCGGGCGGGGTGGAATGGGGCGAGTCTACCGTGCCAAGCATATCCATACAGACAAAGTCGTCGCTATCAAAGTGTTACTGCCGCAGTTCGCTGCCGACCGTCGCGTTGTGCGCCTCTTTCAAGACGAAGCAAGAGCGGCTTCTTCACTTGTTCACCCTAACACCGTTCAGATATTCGATTTCGGTATCACTCCGAAGGGGCAATCATTCATTGTTATGGATTACTTCGAGGGTACAACGCTTGAGACGTTGTTGCGACAGAACGGCACTCTCACTCCAGCAGAATTCCATAACATCTTCGATCAAGTTTGTAACGCGCTTGTGGCGGCACATTCAAAAGATGTTGTTCACTGCGATATCAAACCAGGCAACATAGTTTTGCTCGGTAACAGCTCGGGACAAATTACAGCAAAGTTGATTGATTTCGGTCTGGCGAAAATATTGCCACCACCTCAGGCTTCTATACAGATGCAATTGACGGACAGCTTCGACCTTTGCGGTAGTCCTGCTTACATGAGCCCTGAGCAGTGCCGAGGCGGTCGGCTTGATGTACGCAGTGATTTGTATTCTCTCGGATGCGTCATGTACGAGGCGTTGACTGGTAGTCAGGCCGCTCCGGGCTTGAGTGCAATGGAATGCATCTCGAAACATTTACAGGACATGCCACAGCCATTTAGTGTAGTTGCTCCAGAGCTGAATTTACCCGCTAGCCTTGAAAGCATAATTTTCAAACTTCTCGAAAAGAATCCTGAAACCAGGTATCAGACGCCCATGCAAGTCAAACTGGCTCTTTCGAAGTCTTATTTCGAGCAATTTACAGATCTCGAAAGCGACGAAATTTCGATTGTTTTGTAAATGCGCTGATCAGAAACGCTGGTCCAACCTGCTCGACATTTTTCGATGCTACGTCGCAGGCTATTTCAGCAGCTTCCTGAACAGGCATTCCATGCAGTATGTGTGCGAGAGTGGTCCCACAAAATGTGTCGCCGGCTCCGGTCGGATCCAACTCAGTTATTCTGGTGGCAGGAACCTCGAAAATATTGCCGCTATCATATACGGTGGCACCATTTTCTCCGTCGGTGACGAAAATGGTTGGACGTTGCCGCGGTAGATCAATTTCATTCGTGTCAAAAAGTCCATTTGCTTCGTTGGAATTCATAAAGAAGTAGTCGCTCGATTCACATAGATACCGCACCGCCGGCTTCTCTTGAGCGATCAATCGGGCATACGTGCCAACGGATACACGGGTGTCGGGAAACTCGCGACACTTTTGCATGAAGGTAAGCTGCGCACGAGCAGAATGCAGCGCCGCTATGTGAACGACGTCGGTGCCATCGAGTGCCGGCAAATCTTCAGGGCTGAGCTGTGACTCGGCTCCCCAGCTTGCGTTCAGCAACGTCGCCCTGCCGTTGCCGTGGTGAACGATTTCAAGTCGTGGCAGAGAGTTTACATCGCATGTGGGTCCCTGCCAATCGAGCAGCTTTTCGATGGCTTCAAGTTCTTTTGGCATCGGGTTTGGTTTGGGAGCGAACAGCGTGACACTAATCGACATTCTGGCTGCCAGAGCCGTGTAAAGCCCTGCGCCTCCGATTGTTTGATATGTTTTTCTGCTGCCCTTCGTCTCGATATGAATGGTGTCCAGAGACGCGCAGCCGATTACTAACAGGTTCGACATGACGCAATCATACAACTATGACCATGGATTATAGCGTTTCGAGGCCGGTCGCATAACTGTGCAAATCGATGCAAGTCGTGTCTAATTCTGACTTTCGCGTGTCAAATCGTTTGTCGAGGAGATAGTATTTTTTTGAACCGGCATTTCTTTCTCTGGTTCTGGAGTCTCAAATTATCCTGAAACTGATGGAGCGAACTCGAGAGTTGCTATTGAGCGGCTGATCCGCGTGATGCGTCTATCCGTATATAAGGATTATCGGTATACTGATTATTAGCCCCGGTTAATGCGTGCTATTGAAAGCCGTTGCGGCTTCAGAGGTGAGATATGCGCCGACGTCGAAGAGGATCCACTCTAGGATTGGTAGCAATTTGCGTTCTCGTCATTATCGTCATTGGGATTGCAGTATTTTTCCTTTCCAAAATAATGAGTGGCGGTCGCGAAGTCGCGAATGCAACTGACGCCGGCACTCTCAACTCGGCGAAGCAGATGCTCAAGATCGGCGTGCCGCCTGCTACGAGCCCCTATGATTTCACCAGTTTTGTCTATCCGCCGGGCGCCAACGGTATCACGTTGCTCACTTATAATCGCGCTGTTGCCGCGGCACTTCTGATCTCCATCAATGCCCAGAAAGTGGGCGGCACCGCGCCAGCCAAAGCAGCTCAGGTGATCGCTGAAGTAAATGCTATGGGCGACGCTTTGACCGCGCAGATTCTCAGCGGTTCGACGTTCTCAGACCTGAACAACAATACTAGAATGTGGGGCAATAACGGCGTAAACGGCTCAATCAATGGCGTTGCGTATATGAAATCGCAAGATCCCGGCGCTACTAATGTCTACTTTAATACTAATGCCCTCGACGGTTTTGCTCTTCCCACCTCGCCGACCAAATTTCTTCCGTTGAATCAAACACCGGGCGGAGTACCGAATCCAACCAGGTATATGGCGGGCTACACGTCGATCAATCCCCCGACGGGTGGTCAGCTATACGGCACACCGGTCATGCCGCAGCAGGCACCTCATCTGGTGTCCCTCTCCGATTTTAATGCTGCTCAGGCAAAGTTTGGCTCTGCACCGCCCAATGCGCTCAAAGCCAACACAAGTTCATTCGAACAAAAGTCTGCAGTTTTTGGTGGGGCGCTTGCCTGTGCAATTGCGGGAGCAATCAATCAGGGTGGAACGAATGGACCGCTCGGTAATGGCTTTGAGTTCGCCGCCGCACTTCCAACTGGATACATCGAGTTTCTAAACTGGCGTGCCAATCCAACACCTCCTGGTTATGACCCGAACGCTTTGAACGGCGACAATATCTTCAATGAAGAAATCGGCGGTGGTCCTGGTGGCATCTACAGCACCTGGATCGCAGGTGATACCACCAACGTCAACACAATTCAGAATGTAGCATTCATGTCTAACGCTACCACTGGTTTTGGCAGTGCGAATCTGCTTGCCGCCTGGTGCAAATGGGCTTACGACGGCGGCACCGGAACTCCTCCTAATGGCACAGTCTTTGTCGGTGCTAAAGGCGCAGATTTGAAGCCCGGTTTTAACGCCGGCAACCTACCAACAGCAGCAGCGAAAAACACATTGAAAACAATCTATGGTTTGTACCAGAGCAACAACGGAACCATTAACGACTGCGGACTTCAAATTGCAACCGGTCCAAATTATGGATTGACTGGACCATGCGTTTCGGGATTTGGCGCTATGCAAGCCACATTCCAACGCACCGTTCCGCAAACCGGTGCAGTGAATCCAAGTCAGAATTTTTCTCAGGTCGATTGGGCAAAAGCGACAGTGATCGTTGCTTTCCAGGGTAAAGGCGGCGCGAATGGATTTAAAACTACAAATCCTGCTACTGGCAGTGTCACCTCGCAAACTCTCAACTTCAACCAGAATGATTTGAACGGTCAAAGTATCAATAATGGTGTCACCATCAATATGGATGCAACCGATGATTCAGGGCTGGGTGTGTACAAAGACTACGGACAGGTTGGGCAACGAATCACCAATCCGACCAACAGCATGCCGGTTCCAAATCAAGGCTACACCTTACCTCTGGAAGGCGTCGGTACTATCTTGCAACTGATGCAGCAGACAATGGGTCCAACCTGTTTAGCTGGTGTGAAGAAGGATATTCTTGTTCGTTGCCAGCAGATTCAACCGAAAACGAAAGCATCAGATGTTGATGCATTGCTAAATACGCCGTTTCCCATGGCTGCGTATAGCTCGTCTCCAAACACGCGGGCTTCAGATCAGACTGCGAATAAGTTGTATATCTATTTGCCAAATAACGATTTGAGTAAGCCACTTCAAATCGATGCAGGACCACCTACTGGCGCCAGTGCGACCATCGTCGACCCTGATGGTCAGCAACCAAATTTTGGTGATGCTTGTATGACCGTGCAATACGATCTGCAAAGTACTCTCGTTGATACTCTGGATGTCGGTGCCAGCCAGGGAGATGAATATGTACACATGGCACCATATGTGGATATGAACCCACCGACCGGAATGACCGCGACAGATCGCGCGCTCTGGTGGCCGGGTTCGGGAGCCCTAAGAACGCTTGGCCGTCTGACTTTTAGAGAGACCGGACTCGCTGCCGGAACCACTTTCTCGCATATTAATTAGCGCTTGCGCTATCGTGAGAATAAGTCGGAAATACTGAGTCGAGTAACTTCACTGCACTGAAAATTGTGCGACCGTGATAAGGACATGAACAAAATCGGAAAATTTAAATTCATGGTGGTGGCATCGCTGCTCATGGCGGCTTGCCCTGAGACTGGCGCGCAATATCAAAGCGCTCGTCAGACCGTCAAGCCTGCCGTACCTTTGACCCAGTTGTCGGGTCCAATCAATTTGCGCAACATTCCTGTATACAGTGGTGCTGTATTCAAGAATGGATGTTTCCACGATCGAAATGCTGCCAGTGAAACTTATTACTCGCAGCAGCTGGCGCCAAAGATAATGGATTGGTACGTCGATCAAATTCAAGATCAGGGATGGAAAATACTTCTCAAATCTCCAACTCTGATTATGGCGGAGACCAAAAATGGCGATCGATGCAAAGTTCAAGTGAGAACAATCGCGGCGTCGACTGGCTTCCGAAGTTCAATAATTTTGACGCGGTCACCCATTTAAGCGTCAGCAACTAAGCTCAACAGTTCGAGTCTCGCTTCTGTCAAGTAATTATTTTGCTGCAGCTGGTCGATTTGAAGCAGCGTGCGGCGTTCACGCTGTGAACCTTCACGCTGTGTACCATTTCACGCTGTGAACCATTTCAAGCAATAGAATCCGGAAAAAGCTGCCAGAATAGACGATGCCTTTTGCTGAGCTGTGTCTCCTTGACACATCTTCGGTTTAGAGTTAGTCTAAGTATGTACTAAGTCTAAATCGATTTGAATGCCGCTTAGTCCAGTTAAAGCGCGTTCTGAGTGATGAGCTCTGCAAAAAATTGGTGCCCAGAAAATTGAAAAGGATTCAATTCATGTCAAAACGAATAACAACCAACTTGATTATTCAATCTGTCGTCATGTCGTTCATCGTACAGGCACTTCCTGCCTGGGCTGATGGCACTCCCCGTCAAAATGATTTCTGGTGGCCAGATCGGCTTGATCTCGCTCCTCTGCGTGCCCATGACATTGAATCGAATCCATATGGCAAAGAGTTCAATTACGCGAAAGAGTTTCAGTCCCTTGATTTGAATCAGGTCAAGCAAGACATCACAACAGTTTTGCGAACATCGCAAGACTGGTGGCCTGCAGATTTCGGCAGTTATGCTCCCTTCTTCATCCGTATGGCGTGGCACGGTGCCGGTACGTACAGAATCTTCGACGGGCGTGGTGGCGCAGGTGGTGCGCAACAACGCTTTGAACCGCTCAATAGCTGGCCTGACAATGTCAATCTGGACAAAGCCAGACGTTTGTTGTGGCCGGTGAAGAAAAAATATGGACGGAAATTATCCTGGGGCGATCTCATGGTTCTGACCGGCAATGTTTCGCTGGAGTCCATGGGCTTCAAGCCGTATGGCTATGCCGGTGGTCGCCCGGATGACTGGCAGTCTGACCTCGTCTACTGGGGCCCCGGTGGCAAATTCATGTCAGACAATCGCAGCAAAGGCGGAACGTTAGAAAAACCACTGGCGGCAACGCAGATGGGACTCATTTACGTCAACCCGGAAGGACCTAACGGTAACCCCGACCCTCTTGCTGCAGCTAAAGACACTCGCGAAGCATTTGGACGCATGGCTATGGATGATGAGGAGACCGTAGCTCTCATCGCCGGCGGGCACACATTTGGTAAAGCTCATGGTGCCGCCCCTAGCTCCAACCTCGGACCAGCTCCTGGTGGTGCCACCATCGAACAACAGGGTTTCGGCTGGGCAAACAAGTTTGGTACGGGCAAAGGTTCTGACACCATCACCAGTGGCTTGGAAGGTGCATGGTCTTCATCGCCGATTTACTTCTCGATGCAATATTTCACTAATTTGCTCGACAATGAATGGGTGCAAACAAAGAGCCCGGCAGGAGCGACTCAGTGGACTCCAAAAGATCCAGGCAAGGTCAAACCAGTGCCAGATGCTCATGACCATACGAAACGAGCCGCACCGATGATGTTCACAACAGACCTGGGTTTGAAGTTTGATCCTGCCTACTCAGTTATTGTCAAACGGTTTCGCGATAATCCAGAAGAGTTCAAACTCGCATTCGCAAAAGCCTGGTACAAATTGACTCATCGCGACATGGGACCACTTTCTCGTTACCTCGGACCTGAAGTACCGAAGGAAGCGCTGATATGGCAAGACCCACTACCGGCTGTTGATTACAAGTTGATTGACGATGCCGATGCCACTGCGTTGAAAGCGAAAATTCTTGCTTCAGGAATTTCTTCATCTGACCTTGTCAAAACAGCCTGGGCATCAGCTGCTACGTTCCGCGGCACAGACAAGAGAGGCGGTGCAAATGGCGCACGAATTCGTCTTGCCCCGCAGAAAGATTGGGCTGTAAACGATCCTGAATCGCTCGCCAGAGTGTTGAAGAGTCTGGAAAGTATTCAGAGCGATTTCAATGGACAACATTCAGCAGATGGAAAGAAAGTTTCACTCGCTGACTTGATCGTGCTCGGTGGAAACGCTGCTGTCGAAGAAGCCGCAAAGAAAGCGGGTTCCAATGTGAAAGTTCCATTCAGTCCAGGTCGTGCCGACGCAACTCAGGCTCAAACAGATGTCGCTTCATTTGCGGTACTGGAGCCGACTTTCGATGGCTTCCGTAACTATTACGGCAAAGGAAACGAGCGTTCACCAGCTGAATTGCTGGTTGAAAGAGCTGATCTCCTCAGGTTGACGGTGCCGGAGATGACTGTTCTGGTTGGTGGAATGCGCGCTCTGGATGCCAATGAAGGACACTCTCAACTGGGTGTGTTCACAAGTCGCCCCGGAACATTGAGCAACGACTTTTTTGTCAACCTTCTGGATATGTCTACGAAATGGTCAAAATCTTCGACCAATGGCGTTTACGAAGGTCACGATAGACAGACCGACAAGCTGAAATGGACTGCCAGCCCTGTAGACCTGATTTTCGGGTCAAGCTCGGAACTGCGTGCGGTCGCGGAAGTCTACGCTTCTGATGATTCGCAGGATAAGTTCGTTCGCGACTTCATCGCCGCCTGGACTAAGGTTATGAACGCCGATCGTTACGATCTGAAGGGCAGTTAAGGCAAACTGAGCTGAGCCTAATGACAATTGCGGGCTGACTGAGGCACAATGCCCTGGTCAGCCCGCCTGGCGCTGTGCTCACACCGGAGTGAGACCGGGCAGAGGAACAGAGTTGAGTCTCCGCATTTTCAGTAGTCGAGCCGTAGTTGCATTTCTCTGTCTGGTCCTCATCGATCTGACTGCCAGATTTGTGTGTCCTGTTTCGCTGCTCGAAAAATATGAGCCGCGAGAAACAACGCTACTTGCAGATCTCGTGCGGGCATGGAACGCTGCTCCGCAATTGCCGGGAGTTTGTTTCATGGGTTCATCGCTGATGCAATGCGCTCTGAAAAACTCCACACCGACTTTCCTGGATAAGGCGCTTGAAGACGAGACGAATGACGCATCGCAAGGCTCGTTCTCGTGGGCATTAGGCGGAGAGAATGCGTCCGACTCATACATGATTGCTCAAAGTATGATGTCTGAACGCAAGAAACCGAAGCTGTTGATATACGGAATCGCCCCTCGCGATCTTCTCGACAACAATGTCAAATCTCCTGTCACTACCGACATCTTTCGCTATCTCAGTACGATCGGCTCGGTGGCTGCTTTACCCGATGACGCCTTCACTTCGATTGACGATCGCGTCAATTGCGATCTCAAACAACTTTCGTTTTTGGTCGATCGCAAAAATGTATTTTCTAAATACACGAATGAACAGATGTTGACTCTGATACCATATTTGGTTCCAGCAGCTTTGTCGTCGATATCGGCACAATCAACGGAACAAGATAAGATTGCGCTTGCAAATGCTCAACTCAATTTCCCAGCCAGAGCTGACATCAAGGCAGCGCCGACCTCACCGACCTCACCGATCCCACCGACCGCACCGATCTCACCGACCTCACCGACCTCACCGTTTTCTGCTTCTGAATTGACAGGTGTTCAACCAACCGACTCGGCGGCGAAAAAGAAAGCTGCTTTTGAATTGCTGCAACAAGTTTCGAAGGGCGTCACCATCTTCCGCTACAATCCCTATTGCTCAGAGCGATACAAGCGACAGGTGGTCTTCCTCGACAGGTTGCTTGGACATCTGGAAGATATTGGTGTGCAGGTCGTGGTCGTTAAAATGCCACTGAAGAAAGAGCACATCGAGATCATGCCTCAAGAACTTCTCAGTTCTTACAACAGAGATGTTGACTCCTTGACCCGCAAACATGGTGCGGCGCTTGTCGATTTCAATACTTCCGAGTTCCATGATGGTGACTACGGCGACGTCGCGCATCTGAACGCAAGTGGTGCCAGGATCTGGCAGGCGAAGCTTGTGGATACTTTCAAAAACTCACCCTATCGCGAAAAGCTTGCGTCCGCGCATCAACTGATTCAGTGATCTCTGGACGGTTGTTTATCGGTGATGTATGGACAGTTGTTTATCGCAATGCCGGCAATCTCTGGGATGATTCCGCGGTGACTCATTCAGTGACCGCTGGTAGATTATTTACCGCGTCGACGAAATTGGGTATATTAGCTCAGGGTTCAGCCTCAGCAATAAGCCGAACCGTCGATGGTCGATACAGTTACCAGGCCCAAAGTTTGAGCACTAAACGTGGCAAAAGAAGCTACAGAAACTCAAAAAGCTGAAGCTGGCGCCAACCAGGGGCTCGAGCACACTCAGGCTGAAGAAATCTCGAGACAAAATCAAGGTGCAGTTCCCGGGCGAGTCGCTCAGCGCCCAGCCTCTGACTCTGGTAATGGCGTTCTCGATGGGTTCGCTTTGCCGAAAATTTCGCTCGCCTGGAACGGTAACCAGATTACCGACTGCAGCACCGAGGCGTGCATCGTAAATGGCAAGCAATATAGCGACAGCACAAAAATACCTGGAAACCAGCCGAAGCCGCTTCTGCACCCTGATGGCAAACCCGTGATTGGTCCGGATGGCAATCCAATCATCGGACCTGACAGAATCGATCTGGAAAAAATAGCCCAGGAGGCTAAATCGCTAAGTACGTTCACTGCTGTAGCTAACTTTCGCCACGCTGGAGAATGGGATTTTCAGCGAATGATGACTGATGACGTTCCGGGAGTTGGGGCTCGCCCAATTTTCACAAAGGACTATCAGAATTTTGCCAATGTTGCCATCGGCTACATCCTTGGTGCAAAGGGCATGAGTTTTGATGCTCTGAGCAGTTATGCAAACAGGTATTGTCAGTTCAAATGCAGCTATGACGAGCCTATGTCAAAAGATTATCCTTACCTTGCGGCGCGCCAAGTCAAAGATTTCGAGATAGGTTATAAGCTTTATCAGGAGCGCCATCCTGAGGCCAAAAAGTAGCTTTGCTGTCCTCAATCAGAGCGGCATCGCCGCTGGTGCTCTTTTTCTTCTTCGCATCCCTAACCCAATTTTGAACCTGCCAATCCTCCCAGCTCTCTCGCTACCTGCGAAGCGCTTTTACCATTGCTTTTAAAACACTAATTGGGGATGACGGTCAGCCTGTAGTAACGCTTTTTCCGCGTCAATTAATCTATTTCGCCGCTGTAAATATGCTGCATATTCCTTCCCCCTCAAATTTCGCTTGCCAAAAACACGCTGGCTATATTCGTCAATGATCACAGTAATTTGCCACTTTGTTCACGCATAGATTTTCTAGCCAACGAAACATAATCATTCATTATCCGATTGTGGATAATGACACCAAATATAGTGGCTTTGAGTTGTGGTCTTTACCGAAAATGATTGCTGGCGGAATGGACTTTACGTCTAAACTCGACTGCTATTAAGCAATTTGAAGGGTAAACATTCCCGTAAAGGGTCATTTTCGGGAATGTTCTGAAAACTGCCTACTCTAACTCACTCTCTTTAAGTCCTTCAGGTTCGGTCTGTGCGCGTTCTAAACGAAGCTGCCTTAACCGATTGGATTCGTTACTGATCGCGACTTCACCTTCAACGACAACAGTCAGCCATTTTGAAAAGGAAGGAAAGAAGTCTCGCGGTTGCTTCTCGCCATCCATGAATATACGGACTGGCGGATCATCTCCAGAGACAGTGTCGAAATACAAAAAGAAATTATCTCGATGCAGAAAAGCGAATTCCGTTGCCGACAGCCGGAAGCTGGACTGGTTGTCCTCAAGCAAACATGTCACTCCGCGTACAATCCAATTAAGCGGATATCGCCAACCACCATCATTGAGGAAGTCGCCCGCTTCGCGACCCATTACTTTTAAAAAGCTCTTGTATTCAGAGGGTAAGGAGACCCGAAACCGGCGCTCAAGTTCGACGATATCTTCGTCGGTGCATGGCACTACTTGATTTTGGTCAGCAATGTAATTAGCGTCCATCAATTGCTTTACTAGCGCTTTGTACAAATCAATTCCAGTTTTTCTTCTTTCCAAATTATCTTGCACCGCGTGCGCAACAGTGAATCGTTTCAGTATAAAGCTCTGTTGGGTAAGAGCATGGAAAAATCTAAAAATCGCGACTCTCCAAACGGGACATTTTCGGGAATGCTTGGGGGAAGATCATCATTCTACATGGAGTTATGCAACCGGGGAAATGCATATCGTCTTGCCTCAATTAAAATCCTAACCATTACCTATGCCATCTCCGTAAACAGCGCCAGCACAACGAATCTGACTTTTGACCTCAACGGCAATATGACCTCTGACGGCACGAACAGCTATTCCTGGGATGCCGAGAACCGGATGATCAAGATCACTTATCCGGGGGTGAATAATTTCTCGACGTTTATGTATGACGGGCTGAGTAGGAATGTTTCCATTGTGGAAACTACTGCTGGAAGTGTGACGAGCACCAAACAATTCGTTTGGAATGGCGGTAACAAAGCTCAAGAGGAAAGAGATGGCACTGGAACCATCATCAAAAAATTCTTCGTCAGCGGTCAAACAAACTCTGGAACAAACTACTTCTACACTGCCGACCACTTGGCGAATCCAACTAATTTAGCTTCTCAATTTCAGCAAACTGCCCTTAAAGCCGGAATGGTTTTCTCACCAGCCTTTACGAGTTCCATTCGTGAAATGACCAATACCAGCGGAATTATTCAGAGCCAGATGGCATACGACCCGTTTGGACGTGCCTTCCAGTTGCAAGGAACCATTTCTCCTGATTTTCAATTTGGCGACTATTACAGCCATGCTCGTAGCGGCCTTAACTTGACTTTGACTAGGGCATATTCAAGCAGCCTTGGAAGATTTATCAATCGAGATTTTGCAGGCGAATTTGGTGGTGTCAATCTCTTCAGGTATATGGAAAACCACCCAGTTCTGGGCGTAGATCCTAGCGGCAGGTGCGCGATTGCTGTAGGTGTCATAGCTGCAAGTCCTGAAGCAGCAATTGCAGCGGGAGCGTTGGGCGCTGCTGCCGTTGGTCAAGCAGCGGCATTAGGCAACACAATCGACAAACTATTAACAGTATGAATGCTCACCAAGGAGATCATGCTGGGTCGAACGATGGACCGCGCGATATGTCGCATTGCAAAAGGAGAGGTAATTGCACTGACCCTCCTCATGGGCTCAATCTTTCTCAGTGTCTCGATTGGTGTGGTGAAAACTGTAAGGCTCCTGGAATTCCCCAAGACTCATATTGGACCTGTCACATAATATGCTTAGGGCGAGCCTGGTCGCCTTGAGCTGCCGAACAGCATTACTCCCAACTAGCTTTTTTATACATTCTGAGGCAAGATGAATACACGTGACCAGGAGCCATTCATGGATATGCCATCCGCAAAGCAATTACCTCCCATGATTCGGAAATCTTGCTTTCTTCTTGGAGTAAATCCAAAAGAGCTTACAGTGGTTTCCGTCAATGAAGCGTGGAAAAAGCTAATTGGCGAGGACTCGGGCGAAGAAGTCGTAGCGATTTTGACTGGCGCCAAAAACAGTGTTATCGAATGGATCAAAGGGCAGCAAGGTCCTGGGTCCAATCACAATGACGATAATCCTCGCCAACCTTCAGGTGCTCCACGCTATTAATTATTTCAGTGACGGAACCGAAACTGATAACTATCCTGCAATACGGGCAGACATTGTAATTCTGCGTTAAAAGAAGCTTTCGACTTCCACAACATCCCTTTTTCGGCTACGCGATGTCGATTTCAATTTTCGATCTGCACCCGCAAGTGTAGAATCGTGGAAACTTGCACAGGAGCTGTATTTGCGGGAATTGGTGATACTGCGATCTTTGTCGCAGTGGCGACCAACCGGCGACCACACAGAGGTCAAATCTATGCAAAAATTATGAATAACTGGCAGTAGGTATAAACATGGTCCATTCGCGAAACTCTTCACGAGGAACTCCAGATGAGCGAACTTCGAATAAGCCTAAAGCGCGTCACAGCGAATCCTAAATTTTGGCTTTTAGTATGCATCCTGAGCGGTTTGGTTGCAGTTATTGTTGGCCGAGACTTTTTTAGTCGAATCTGAAGATGGTAAACCTTTAGCCAAATCTGTGTCCTTTTGTCGCGATCGGTTATTTATTTCACAACCGCTCCGGAGGATACTCGTACATTGGGAGATGGAGATTTGGCAATTTCAGGAAGAGGCGCGGAAAAGGATTTGGACCTACGCCCACCTGATTGAGTTGATTGCCTGCCGTGCCTGCTTCAGGTGTGCAGGATACTGTGCGACAGGTGCCTGAAACCAGACTTCCTGAACCGATTCGCATTCGGCACTGTCAGGAATGAACATCCAGAAACGGTCTTGTTGTGTGTCATTCCAGCGTCCTTCCACAAGAATTACTTTCTTGCCGTTCCAGTCTTGTGAACGCGCGCTCAAGAAATTGAAAGCGCCTTGCAGACTCGCCTCTCGCAACATAACTGAAAGCGAATCGATCTGACTTTTGGTTAGCAGATTTTCTTTTGCCGCAAGAATTGATTGCAAACTCTCTTGCACCTCCCGTGGTAGCGGCCGCTGCGCATGATAGATAATCAGTTCGACCTGCGGGACATTTACAGGTCCAAATCGCACGTACGAGGGTGAGGCGGCCGCAGGAACGTGACTATCTAGAAGCTGCCATGTCGGTGGCAGTTCCATTGATCTGATCTGCCCCTGGTTTTCAATCATTGTGTTCAATTGGAGTGTCATCTCTTTGTCCTTTCATATTTTACTAATTGGAAGGGGCTGCTGCGATAGATGGTAAAGAGGATGATGAGAACCCGTTGCGCGGTGGAGGAAGTGGCGCCCCTTTAGCATATGCTGGCGGCGGCAATATCCCTGGTGGTGGCAGTGGTGCCGGTGGCGGATTCTTGACGAATTGCAGGTAATAAGGTGGGAAGTTGCCGTTGGCATCTCTCATTACAGTAGCTCGGAACAGGTCATTAACATCGACAGCATTTTTACCGACTCTGTTGGAGGCTTGTCCCCACTGATTATTAAAGTCGACTTTTAAGACGGGACCATTCGGAGTCGATTCCCAGTGAACGTCCTCGACAGTGATAACGTGTGCTCCACCGCGGCCGCCGCCGTTGCCAGATTTCCAAAAAATTGGATCTCTTGAATCGACGTGGAGTATGAGGGGGAGCTTTCCTTGAGCTTTCGCATTAAGAAAAATATTTTGCAGTTGTTCTGGCGTCTGAGCCGCTTGCACTCTTGCATCTGAACCAACGTTCGGACCCCACGCGATGAAGCCTGAGTCTCCACCAGTGGTTGGAGCACCCGTGTAATCTTTTGCTGGAACGATGCGGTTGTAGATGTCTGCTAGCTCCCCAGTGTATAGCTGCGGCGCATTGCCTATTTGTATCTCCGAAAATGAACCGTCAGTTGCGGGGCGATAAGCAACAAGCCTTTCACCCGTGTCACCTATTGATCCAGGTGCAACCGGCACTTTCTTGTATTGAATAACATCTCCGGGCTGATAAACGTAGCCGCTTCTATTCAATGCTGGACCAGACATGATATCGGCATAGTGTATGTTGACAGCAGTGTTTTCGAAAATCTGTCCTGCGTATGTGCGAACTCCATCTTGAGAAATATCATCGACTCGATTCGCCTTGAATGGTTTTTGTAATGTCGCGAGTGACTCTCTGTCTGGTATCAGTCCGCCTGTACGCTCGACGTTTACGGTGACACCATCAGGAGTTACATATTTGCCCGTGAGAGCTACGTCAGTAATTAAACGAGCTGCTGCGGACGGATTGCGCTCGAATGCTCTCACCTCGAGTGTAGTGACATTGCAGGTGTTGTTGGCTCCCTGATCGATCAACTCAGGATGCGCCGTCTCAAACAGAATCTGCTCGGACAATCTGGCTCGCTCTGCCTGGCTTAGCACCGCTCCATCGTGACCGCTAAGCAGCCTGTTTACCTGACGGAATGTCTCTGCAACTTCAGTTTGCGGCAAACCACGACTTTCGACACCGCGCATCAAGTCGGTGAAGCGAGCAGCCTGAGCACGGTCTGGGAAGTTGTATTTGGAGAGCGCGTCTAGTTTTTGAGCTTCGGCTTGATAATCGGCGTTGGAGTATTCAATTTGCTTTCCTGGAACGCGTAACTCGGTTGAGCCGTCGGCATTGCGTATCATAATTCTGCCGGTGGAGTCTTCGAAACGCAGTGCGCCGGTGCCATCAACCGAGATTTTGCCAGAATAAAACGAGTCTGGTTTGTTGGCTATTTCGATTTTCCAGTTGGTACCGTCAGCGGTGCTATATGTGGAACCATCCGAGAATTTCACTTTGTTGAGCAGACCGTTTTCATTGTATTCGAAACTCTTGCTGTAACCGAATTTCGAATCTGTGGCAATAATCTGGTTGTCTTTGTTGTAAATGACTCTGGTGCCGGCTCTATCGTCCAGTATCCGCGTGCCGTCTCTCTGTGCTATCCAGTCGCCCTCGGCTCTGCTGTAGAGCACACTGCCGTCTGCGAGTGGTTTGCCCAGCGTATCCTTCACTTTGATGGTTGGACCGTCTTTGTAGCCCAAATGAATTTCGTCGTCGGGGTTAATGAACGCCTCGCTGTTATGGAAATATTGATAGCTGCCGTCGTTGTGTTTAATCCAAGTACCGTTGGAGGAGTGGTCAGTGTAGAGTACATTTCCCTGTTCATCGACATGAAGAGTGCCGTGATCCTTAGAAACGAGGCGATTGACGATGTCCTGATTTCCGTAATTTTGATGACCTCGACCCAGTTCGATAGCTCCATCTTTCAACGCCGTAGGTCTTCCGTCGATATAAACCTGGCGGTCCACAGACGGCATCGAGCCTTCTATTTGAGTGGGATTGAAGAACTCGAGTTTCGGACCACTTACTGATCCCAATCTGATTTCCTGGTTCGGGTTTAATTTTACCTCCTGACCCTGAGGCAGTCTTGTGAAGGTGTCACCATCGCGAACATATGTTCCATTGCTGGAAGTGTCTTTGTAGTAGAAGCTTTGATCTGCTTCGTTCCACCGCAGTGTGCCTTGATTTCTCGATACTCTCGTGTCTTTAATATCTTGATTTTTGCCGCGGCCTATTTTGATTTCTCCGTCGCCAAGCGAAATCTCCTGACCGTCGATCGTGACGCGAGCATCGTTTAGTCTATCGATGCGAATCGGCGTGGTCAGCGTCGGTGAACTCAGAGGTGCGGACGAGGGCACCGCGTCTCCGTGACCGGCTACAACTGGGGTGGCTGGAACGGCGTCTCCGTGACCGGGTACAACTGGTGTGGCTGGAACCGCGTCGCCATGACCGGGTACAACTGGTGCGGCTGAAACGGCGTCGCCATGACCGGGTACGACTGGCTCAGCTGAGACGGCGTCGCTATGAACTGTGGCAACCGGTTTCTTGATTTCGGCGTTCTTGATGCCGATTTCTTGTGCACCGTCGGGAATTCTGGTGCCTTTACCATCAACGTGAATTGTCTGCTCTTGCCCGTTTACCTTTACGGTCAGGTCACGTTCGCTGCCATCAGGTGTGGTGACAGTAACAGAACCGTCTTTCGCTTTTGTGAAATTGAGGTCAACATGCTCAGAAGTGCCAGCCGGCACCTCTGGACCACCTGATTTGAAGTGTGCTGCGCCATGCGAGATGGCTTCGAAGCCCACAGATAGAGTTGAACCTACTGCGAAACCTGTTGCGAACGCTTTCGGCAGCGACGAGATGTCGAGATTGCCATTAGCGAGACCTGTTCCTGCTTCAATCAGAACATTGGCAGTGCCGCCGATAGTGCCAAATACTCCTGCCTGGCGCACTGCGCCACTTAGCGAGGACTTGATCACATCTTCTGAAACGGTGCGACCGCTATCTTCAAGTGATGTGCGTAGGGCTGTTTCCAGAGCCTGGCGTTGAGGCTGTGTGATGCCATCCGCGGCTGCTTTATCGATTACCTGGCTGATTGCCTGTTCGCTGATCGGTTCGCCGCGAACCACTGCGTGAGCGATCAAGTTGGTGGCTTCCTTCTCTATGACCTCTTTGCCGCCTTGCTTCAGCCCTTGTTCGACCAGTTGCTCGCCAGCAACTGTGGTAAACCGTTCTGCGGCTGCAGTTCCGACACCGGCAAACGCTCCGATTGTTTCTGGACCAATCACTGACGCACCAGCGGTGATGGCGCCAATGGCTCCATCTTTGAGGACGTTGCTAAGGCTGAGATCGTAGTCATTGCCTTCAATTGCGTTCTTCAATGCTACTCTGCCTACTGCACCGACCACAGCAACTGTAGCCAGCGCTGCCAGTCCAACTCCGCCTGTTGCTACACCTACAGCGATACCGCCAACGATGACTGCAACCTGATAGAGCTTTTCGGCGAACGCTTCTTTCGAAGTTTGATAATCCTTGAGTGCTTCGCTAAAGTATTTGTTCGCTTGCTCCTGTTTGTCAGCCGGAAGGCTTTCGAATTTAGCCTGGAAGTCTGAAAGTAGCGAAGCTTGATCCGTGAGTGAACGATCCAGAACCTCTTGCGAGCCATCAGGTGAAAAACCAGATTCGCTCTTCAAGGCTCTTTCCAGGTTGTCGTAAAAATCTTGTCTGCCGTCAACTCCGGTGGCAGTCAGATAAGTGCGGAAGTTGTTTCTGTCAGATGTGCTGACGCGGCTCAACAAGTCGTCATCAATAGTCGAGCCGTATTTTTTTGTGTATTCGTCGCGTAGCTCTTGTTTCTGTTCCGGCGTGAGCGATTTTAGTTTGTCTGCGAATGTTTGCACATCAGTGCCGTCTTTGAGCACGAACGAACGAATCTCGTCTGCGAGATCCATCTTTCCGCCTTGCTTGACGAGTGTGTCAATCAGTTTTTTGTCGTCGTCGGTTACCAGACCGCTGGCATAAAGTTTTTGACGTTCATCTGGATTGGCTGTCGCGGCATCAATGAAGAAATCTTTTGTGCGCAAACCCAGCTCTGCTTTTTGCTCAACAGATAAGCGACCAGTGTCATAGAGAGTTTTGAGATACGGGGCTTCCTGCGCATTTTGCTCTGTAGCCGTGCCGTCGGTGACTGGTCCAAATTTGGCTAGCACTGCTTGCTGCACGTAGCCATCGACTATTTCCTTGAGTTGTTTGTCTTCGTCGCTCAAGTTGTTATTGGCTGATAGTCTCTGACGCAGATTCGCATCTTTCAAAACTGCTTCCACATCGCCAATTGCATCTTTCGCTTCGACTCCGCTGATTTTGTCGTTCAGCAAAGTGCTAATTGCATCTTGCTTTGGTGGCTTTCCAGTGTCTGCGACTTGTGAAAGCAATCTCCTGGCGTACGCTTTCTCGGCACCGTCGAGGTTGTCGTTGACAAATTTGTCGACCTGACCACGATAGTCGCTGTCGTTTTTGTACTTGGCCGATTCATCAGCGCTCAGGTTGGCTATTGCCTCGGTCACATTTTTGCCGTTATAGCTTGTGCCAAACACCAGAAACGCGTGTCCTTTGTTCTGCTCAATCACGTCTAGCAGAGGTCGATTGATCTTTTTGGAATCTTCGTAGCTCGCGGCAGCTACTTTCTTGTCCAGAAGGTCGAGCAGTTTGTTTGTCTCATCTTTGTCTGTGAATTTAGAAACATAGTCTTCGACTTCTTTGCGGAAGGCGGGACCAGTTTTCGAGTCTTTGAGCTTTTGCCAATCCTGCTGGCTCATTCCCTCAATGGCTGCGAATCGTCCATTCGTTCCATCACCGTTGGCAATGGCTGAAATTATCGAACCGCCTTTTCCGTTTAGAAGTTCGTCTTCCCACTTTGCCGAATCTTTTCCGCCATCCGCATCCTGAAATGCTTTGTGCAAGCTGTTGTAAAAGTTGAGTGCGTTTTTGTCTTCGTCACTTGTAGCGTTGCCGCCGTTTTTAGCGATTTCATAGCCTTTAGAAAAGAGTTGTCGTTCTCCGTCCGAGGCGTTATCGGCGGCGTTACCGATCGCCTTTTTGTTATCGAACCAGCCGAAGATCGAACCGGTGTTGTCGGCTGAGATAGTTGCCAGCGATACGTGACCACTGTGCAGAATATCGAGTGCTTGCAACTGTTCGCTGTTTATTTGTTTGCTTGACACTGCGCCGCGTACTTTGTCGATTGTCGTACCTTCGGTCAATCTGTCGAAATCGAGGTCGCCCTTCGAAATCCCCTCGACGAGGTTGAATCCTCCGACCAGAACGTCTCCGCCGGGAATGTCGCTTACCAGACCTTTAACAACGCCGAGCGCGCCTCCATCGCGGTGCGGTTTGAATGTGTCTGAAACCTTTTTGGTAAAATCCTGATCTTTACTAAGTTCTGCTCGGGCCTGGACTGCTGCCGGGAAATCGCCTCGGAGCGCGATGCCGAAATAGTCGAGATTCTTTTTGTCTATGGCGAAATGTGCAAAATCTTCGATGTCCTTTGCGGTGCGTTCATCCACTGGCTTGCGGAGAAATCCGATTGCTTTCATGGCGTCGCCTGACACATCGAATTTCTTGAGCGCTTCGTCAACGGTCATGCCGTAATCATGCTTGAAGTCATCTTCGAGTTGTTTCTGCTGCACTGAGTTCAAGGTGGCAAAAGTCTCGAGCACGCGGCGTTCGGCGTCTCCTCGATTGTCATTGATTGCCGAAAGTGCAACCATCAAATTTCCGGCATCGTTTGTGCGACCGTCGCGGCGATTGAGAATTGCCTCCGCTTTCCTCCAGTCGTCTCCATCGAGACGGTCCTGAAGTTCGGTTCTAAGGCTGCGATGGTCAGTGTTTCCGCTGGTATTGAGGTATTCATCTTCGATCGCTTTGCGATCGGCTGCGGTCAAACTATCTAGTAAATCTGTAATTTTCTTATTGTCTGGATCGTTGCCGCTGCCTATTCCCAGAAATCCGTCATCGTGTCGATTAATCGCTTTGTGCAGTTCCTGGGCGTATTCTTTGACGGTTTCGGCGTCTAATTTGGGGGGCAACGTCTGGGTCTGAGGTTGCGCGTCAGTGGGTTTAGTTTGGTCGGCGGATTTAGGCGGAGTGGTCGAAGCGTCAGTCGGATTTGTTACGGTGTCGGCGGATTTGGGCGGAGTGGTCGAAGCGTCAGTCGGATTTGTTACAGTGTCGGCGGATTTTGGCGGGTTCGTTGAAGTGTCAGTCGGATTCGCTGGGCTGCTAGGGAGAATGCCGTCGACAGCCAGTCGGGGTAAATTTGCACTTTGCCTATCAGCGAGAGCCTTCCAGAATGTATGGTTTGATGTGTCACTTATCTCCGAACGCAGGCGCTCATCGGTGGTTTGACTGTTCTGTGCTGCCTGGTCGGCAGTGTGATCGCCCTGACCTTTTTTGTGCTTATCGCTCGTATCGACAACTGGCATATTGGCAGTGACCTCAAAAGAATCGGTGCTCCGCGCATGCGACATCAGCGGTTCAATGAACATGCTGGTCGCATTCGTACTCGTTCACGGCGTGGGGAGCGAGCTACCCGACTTCTCAGGGGAGGAGGAGCTGGGTTATGTGGGGCAATAGGAATATATTGAAAACTTGTGAAAAATTTGTGACGAAATCCACTTATGGCTTTTCTGAGAAAGTCGGAAATTTGGCAAGGCGGATGCGCAAAAACACCACAGTTGCTTGTTGCAGCTATGGCTCAGAACTGTGACAGCAAATTTTGATAGTCCGGCTAAATGATTAAATGATGAGGGAGTCGTTTAATGCACAAGCTCATAATCGCTGTACCTGTATATCAGGCTTTCTGCAGGGTGCGCAGTATCGTGCAAAACTGTCACCAGTTCGCCGATTTTCGCTCGATCGAACTGCTCTCGTGAGACTTCTCTCTGTGCTGTCAGAAGTTGCCCTGGCACTGGTTCGAACTGAAATTTCAGAGCAAAAAGGTTTTTGTCTTCTCCGATCGTGACTTTGTCGGTGATTCTTCCGCTGCTCATTTTCCCGGATTTCATGATTCTCGTTCGCCGATACGCTCCTATATATGGATCAGCGCACAACACGAGCATGAGTGACGACCAGACGACTCCGAAGACCAGTGTGAAAGTTGCGGTCCACCAGTGAGCGTTCCCCTCGAGTATTTGCGTTCCGAGGTTCGGAACTAATGGCAAAAACTTGATGCTAACGCGGTCGCCTACTTTCAGATCCTTGTAAATTCCAGCGCTGGCGTTCCCATGATACGTGCGGTTCTGAAAGTCGTAGTCGTAATGCAGAACGTATCTGTCTGGACCTTCGGGATCTGACACTACCTTAAGTTCCGTAATGGTAGCGGATGTGGTGCTGCCGGCCACCAGGACCGTGATCAAGAATAACGCGAATCCAACTATTAATGGACCAGCTATCATATGGGGCAGCAGAAACAACCGAACAGCCCATAAGGCTCGTAGTTTTTCTGATTTTTTGAATTTTCTGGGAGTGGAAAGCAATTTTTCTTGCTCCGCTTTGAGCGTGCTTTCCTCGTTTTGTCTCTGGGCTTGTTCTACTTGGTTAACGCCCTAGAGAACCTCCGGCCGCGGATTGGCTTTTTGTTTTTTGCTTATCATCATTTTCTCTTCTCTGTTTTTGCTTGGTTTTCTCTGCTTCTACATTAAGCGCAGGCTGTTTAAGAACGAGTAAAGGAATTGATTAAATCGCGCGTCGAAATGGCGCTTGCGAATCACGTGCCAATCGGCTCCTCAAGGAACCGTGCATTATCATCATCATCATCAGAGGGCTCAGCTAATCACAGCCTTTGCACAAATTCTTCGAATGTTGTAACCGTCTCTGCTGATATCCCAAATGCGTTCAGGTTGCTCATGCAGCTGTTTACTATTGACTGTGACGCCACTGACACCGCGTCCCTGGCGTTCATCAAGTCCGTTTGACTGACGCAAATCACCGCATGAGTACGTGTTCTGGAAGTGTGTGAATTCACCGCAAAGGAGTGGATGCTCAGCATGCACTTTTGCCGGTTCGAGTGACCAATGCTCTCGATAGATCGTCGACAGTCGGTAGACATCGCTTTCAACCGCAACGCTGGAGTTATCGCTTTCAACCGCAACTTGAATTGTCACTGTATTCTCGAAACGCTTGAATTGCCACTTTTCATTCATCGCTAATCTGCCGGCGCACCAGTAATCGCTAAACAGTAGGTTGCAGTTGGCACCAAGTGTAATGGCAATACGCTGAACGAATTCTGCATCTCTGGCAAGGATCAGCGCATGCGGTTGAAAAATAAAAGTACCGCCATCTCCAATGCGGATGTCTACTGTTTGCCTCGATGCACCTGGATAAATTAGTGTACAAGCCTGTGTGCACAATTTCAGACTTGCCCCGGGTTCGATGTGAACCGAAATCTCGTGTTCGTCTCCGGCAAGCAGCCCCGCCGATGGTGTCTTCAAGTAAACCGTTGGCTGACCGCTTTCATCTAAATAGAGAGGGCGGTGCACTTGCAGTGGTGCCTTGCCGAATTGCTGGGTAACGACGGAGCGCCCTCCGCGCTCAGCCACCTGCAGCCGCGCTATGCCTACGTTAGGCACGAGCTAAATCTTCGAAGAGTGCGTGTTCTTTGATCCATTCGACGACTTTATCGACATTGACCTTGTGCCGAATATCAGTAAACAGAAACGGTCGTTCTCCGCGCATTCTCTTTGCGTCACGGTCCATCACTTCGAGACTTGCGCCGACATGTGGCGCGAGGTCGATTTTGTTAATGACGAGCAAATCGGATCTTGTGATTGCCGGACCGCCCTTCCGTGGAATTTTGTCACCTTCCGCTACATCAATAACGTAAATGAATGTGTCGACTAATTCTGGGCTGAAGGTTGCCGAGAGATTATCTCCACCCGATTCCAGAAACACGATGTCCGGCTTGAACTGGGCTTCTAGAGACTTCAGAGCATCGATATTGAGAGATGCATCTTCTCTGATTGCAGTGTGCGGACAACCCCCGGTCTCGACACCGATGATGCGTTCGGCAGGCAGGACGCCGCTTCTTACAAGAAATTCGGCGTCTTCTTTTGTATAGATGTCATTGGTGACCACCGCCACAGAATAATCTCTTGCCATTTCACGGCAAAGTGCCTCAACCAGCGCTGTCTTGCCGCTGCCAACGGGACCGCCGATGCCAATTCTCACTGTGCTCTTTTCATCCATGACGCTACCTTTCAGGAAACTTTCAGAGGACATACTAAAATACAGCAGTTGGTTTGTGAGTTCCTGAATCTATGCATTTAAGCCCTCAAGAGCAAGATAAGCTCATGATATTTCTTGCGGCGCAATTAGCTGAGCGCCGACGCAGCCGCGGGTTGAAGCTCAATTATCCCGAGGCGATGGCGTTGCTCACCTTCGCTGTTCTGGAAGGTGCGCGAGACGGTAAAACGGTTGCGGAGCTGATGAGTTCTGGTCTGAATGTGTTGACTCGCGAAGACGTGATGGAAGGCGTTGCCGACATGATTCATGAGATTCAGGTGGAAGCTACTTTTCCTGATGGAACGAAGCTCGTGACCTTGCACACTCCGATTCGTTGACTGGAGAAATAATGAAACCAGGTGAATACTTTCTTGAAAGCGAAGATATTTCGGCAAATGTTGGTCGTGAAACTGTTTCAATCTCGGTGACGAATACAGGTGACAGACCGATTCAGGTCGGCTCGCATTATCACTTTTTCGAAACCAATCGCAAATTGGTGTTCGAACGTGAAAAGACTCTGGGTATGCGGCTCAACATCGCCTCGGGTACGGCAGTCAGGTTCGAGCCGGGACAGACTCACACAGTGCAACTTGTTGCTTACGCAGGCAAGCGCATCGTATATGGTTTCAATCGTCTTGTGGAAGGAAACTTGCAAGAGCAAACAAATGCTGCTATCGATCGCGTCAAAGCTTTCGAGAAAGAAGTTTTCAAATAGAAGGCGATGAGAAGTTGTGACTCGCACTAACGTTGCCCAAATGCTTTCCCTTATGCAGATGTCCGATTCTGCGCTGCCAATTGGTGGCTATTCAAATTCGTGGGGGTTTGAAACCTGGGTGCAGAATGAAACACTGACTCGAGCCGCAGATGTCGAGCGCGCCATCGAAACATTGCTCACATCTTCAATTGCACCAAATGATGGCGTTGCGTGCAGTCTCGCTCATCGCTTCGCGGTAAACAAAGACTTAAAAGCGCTGCTGCGACTGAATGAATATCTGACTGCTGGTCGATGGTGCCCAGAGCCACTCGCCGCTTCGTTAAACATGGGTGAGAGACTCAAGCAATTGGCATTGAACACTGGTTGGGCGGAAAGTTTGCCAGACTTGAAGATGCATCATAGTGTTGTTTTTGGTTGGCTCTCCGGCGAAATCGGTATCCACGCTGAAGACGCCGTAGCAGCTTACTTATACTCTTCGGTGGCCGGTCTGGTTTCTGCCAGTGTGCGACTTGTGCCGCTGGGTCATACAGACGGTCAAAGAATTCTTACTGTCATGCGGACGGTTATCGCGCGACTGGTGCCAGATTGTTTGTGTAAAGACCTGGAGGATTTGGGCGGATTCGCTCCTCTCAGCGAATGGGCAGCAAAAGAACATGAGACCCTGTATTCACGACTTTTTCAATCTTAAAGACCAGTTCACTTCTGGATAGATCATCGGAGATAAAACATGACTTTGAAAATTAGCCGGTCCAAGTATGCATCGCTTTATGGTCCGACCACTGGCGATAGAGTGCGGCTGGCCGATACCGATCTGATTATCGAAGTTGAGCGTGACTACACCACATACGGTGATGAGATTAAATTTGGTGGCGGAAAAACGATTCGTGATGGGATGGCTCAAGATCCTACTGCAACCAGAGGGAGTAATGCGCTCGATGTAGTGATCACCAACGCGTTAATTCTCGACTGGTGGGGCATCGTCAAAGCAGATATCGGCATCCGCGATGGCAAGATAGCAGGCGTGGGCAAGGCCGGTAATCCAGATACTCAAGCCGGTGTGACTGAAGGAATGACAGTTGGTCCATGCACAGAAGCAATAGCCGGTGAAAATATGATTGTCACCGCAGGCGGTATTGATACACACATTCATTTTATCTGCCCGCAGCTGTGCACCGTTGCCATCGCTTCTGGTGTCACCACTTTGCTGGGCGGTGGCACCGGTCCCGCTGCAGGCACGGCCGCTACAACCTGCACCCCCGGCGCCTGGAACATCCACAGGATGTACGAAAGCGTTGTGGATATGCCTGTCAACATTGGATTCTTCGGCAAAGGTAACGGCAGTCTGACCGAGGCACTGGCCGAGCAAGTAGAAGCAGGTGCCTGCGGATTGAAAATGCACGAAGACTGGGGCACCACTCCGGCCGTCATCGATGCTTGTTTGAGAGTGAGCGATCAATACGACATTCAGCCAACCATCCACACTGACACTCTCAATGAATCTGGATTTGTTGAAGACACAATCAGAGCCATTGCAGGACGCGTCATCCACGCCTTCCATACAGAAGGCGCTGGCGGTGGGCACGCACCCGATATCATCAAAATCGCCAGCTTCGCTAACGTGCTGCCAAGCTCGACCAATCCGACTCGACCTTACACCATCAACACTATTGAAGAGCATCTCGATATGCTGATGGTCTGCCACCATTTAAGCAGCGATGTACCTGAGGATATTGCTTTTGCCGAGTCGCGAATTCGGTGGCAGACAATTGCCGCAGAAGACATATTGCATGATATTGGCGCCCTGTCTATGTTTTCCTCTGACTCCCAGGCTATGGGACGCATCGGCGAAGTGATCATTCGTACCTGGCAGACAGCAGACAAGATGAAAAAGCAGCGCGGAAAATTGAGCGGTGATTCAGAGCGCAATGATAATAATCGCGCCAAGCGCTATATTTCTAAATACACAATCAACCCCGCCATCGCACACGGAATAAGCGGCACCGTTGGCTCGATTGAGACCGGCAAACTTGCCGACCTCGTCGTCTGGAAACCGCACTTCTTTGGAGTTAAACCAGAGCTGGTTCTGAAAGGCGGAATGATTGCCTATGCTCAAATGGGTGATCCGAACGCTTCGATTCCAACGCCGCAGCCTGTTTTTCCGCGACCAATGTTCGGTGCCCTTGGCACCGCCGTGCGCAGCAGCAGTGTTTTGTTCATGTCGAAACACGCAATTGAAAATCGTGTGCCCGCGTCTTTGAGACTCGATAAGGTTGTGTTGCCGGTCTTCGGTTGCCGAAACATTTCAAAGAGGGACATGAAACATAATGATGCCACTCCCGACATTGAGGTGCGACCTGATACATATGAGGTTTTCGCTGACGGTGAACTCTTAACTTGCGAGCCAGCGACAGTGCTGCCAATGGCGCAAAGATATTTCTTGTTTTGATCGCTTCTGTTCGATTTTGTGTGATTTTTCTTGATTCCTGTTTTCAGTTTTTTGTGAGGATGGTAGCTATGACGATGGTCATTAACGCATTGCCCGAAGACGCCAGGCCGAGAGGACCAGTCGAGTTTTTGGAACTGACCTGGGAAGAGCGGTGCAAGCCTCGTCGCAAATTCGTTGCTGCCGACGGAACTGAACTGGCAATTTCTCTTACACGCGGCAGCACCCTTGTTGATGGCATGACTATATACAACTCGCCTGAGCGAACTATCGTTGTTAAGTCAAAACCAGAACGAGTGCTGACCATATCGCCGAAAGACGTTATGCAATATTGCCTGGTCGCTCACAATCTTGGTAATTGGCATCGGTCCATGCAGGTGTTTGAAAGCAAGGTTTACACCCACGGCGACACCCCGCTGGAAGAGTGGCTTGCTCGGCACGGAGTAGAATTTTCCTACTCCCAATTTCCCTACAATCCCAATTTATGCACCCACGCTCACGACTGAGGGACTAGACCTATCTGCTTTTGATTCCTTCTCTCACGATTGAGCGGCTGGACCTATTTGCTTTTGATACCTTCTCTCACGACTGAGCGGCTTGACCTATCTGCTTTTGATTCTTTCTCTCATGACTGAGCGGCTCGACCTATTTGCTTTTGGTTCTTTCTCTCACGATTGAGTGACTCGATCTACTTGTGCTTGATTCTCGCAATTTGATCGGCGCGAGCGTGCATTTTGTCCCAGAAGACATCGTCGTAGTGCGCACTGAAGCTTCGCAGCAGCGCTTTCATTCGTTCGACCTTTCGAGCCAATACTGCGTCGCTTAAGCATCGGTTCTGGACGCGTTGAAAATCCGTCACCATGAATGAGTAGAGTTCGGCTTTGTCTTCAATCGCCGATCGCGTTGAGTAAGCAGTTATGAAACCTGCAGTAGCCACTTCCACGGCCCGAAAGTTTTCCTCGGTTGCAAAATATTTGTAGTCTTCTGAGTTTAGTTTCCGCCACTCAGTATCGACGTAACCTTCGAGCGAGTCACTAAAATCGATGGCGTGAAAGAGTTCGTGGTGAAATGTGCGCCGTGAAAAATTCCAGTTTTTTTCGGCGTGCGACAAATCCAGGTAAAGCGTGTCGATTTTAAACAAACCCATGTCTGTCAAACCCGATACTTTATGCTGCCTGGAGCGGAGATTTGTGCACAGCACCAGCCGCTCGATATTGCTATCCTTCAAAATTTGAGCAGGATAAATTGCCAGTTCGCCAGCCAGTAGTCGTGCATAGATTCTCACTTGCGTTGCTGAAGGACGGTCGAATTGAATATCTTCATCTTCTGAGCAAGAGTCGGTGATAATTTCCAGACCAAATTGTCGGCCCAAATCTTCAAGTGGAATATATTTCGTCGACGGTAGACGATTGTTGTAGACACCGAGCAAGCGATCGATGGCATGTTCTGCTTTTAAGACAAATCGACGTATCTTCACAGGAATTGCCGTTGGAAGTTGCCGTTGAACTGGTGCGCTAAATTTTGCCGGACGCTTTATGTTGTTCTAAAAGAGTTTCCGCAAAATGGCAAGCTGAAAAATGCTCGGGAATAATTTCGCGCAACTCAGGCACGTCGACTTTGCATTTGTCTTGCACCATCGGGCAGCGAGTGTGAAACGGGCAGCCGGGTGGCGGGTTCGCTGGGCTCGGAAGATCGCCCTGCAGAAGGATGCGATGGGAGCGATCGTAATTAGGGTCAGGCACTGGTGCTGCGCTGATCAGAGCTTGTGTGTACGGATGCAGTGGCGATGTGTAGACTTCGTCGCACTTACCTAATTCGACGATTCTTCCTAGATACATGACCGCAATTCGGTCGCTGATGTAACGAACGACATCCAGGTTGTGGGCAATGAAAACGTAAGTCAGTTTGAATTCTTTTCGAAGGTCGATGAGCAAATTGAGAATTTGCGCCTGCACACTTACGTCGAGAGCCGAAACCGGTTCGTCTGCAATGATCAGCCGGGGTCTCAAAGCAAGGGCACGAGCGATGCCGACTCTCTGTCTTTGCCCGCCGGAGAACTCGTGCGGATAGCGATCGGCCATTTCGCGCGACAATCCAACCAGTTCGACGAGCGAATAGACTTTTTCTTTGAGTTCTTTTCCGGACGCAACTTTATGAACCTCCAGCGGTTCGGCGACGATTTGCGACACTGTCATGCGCGGATCTAAACTGGCGTAAGGATTTTGAAAGACGATTTGCATCTCCCGACGCAGACTCTTCATCGTCGCCGTGTCGCAATTCATAACGTCTGTGCCATTAAAAACAACAGAACCAGAAGTAGCAGGCAGCAACCGCAACATGACGCGGCCGAGTGTGGATTTACCACAGCCTGACTCTCCGACTAATCCAAGTGTCTCGCCTGCGTAAACGTCGAGATTCACGCCATCAAGAGCGCGAACGGCACCAACTTCTTTGTTGAAAAAACCTTTTCGGATCGGGAAATGCTTTTTTAAATTTCGTACTTCGAGCAATTTTTCACGCTGCGCACCATCTGACAATGCTGTTGCCGAAGAATTGCTCGTTGCGGTCGTATCGTTTTGCTGAGCCATGAAGCTGGATTTACCGCATGTTGGTGAGGAACGTAGAAAAAAAAACTTGCCGAGGCGATATCGCTTCGGCAAGCAAAAGCCAGTCAAATTATAACGGAGGAGTTATGGAACCTTGACGCTCATAACTTCTACAGACTCGCTCAGACGACCAAACAACTTGGCGACTGCACCAGCTTCGGCATCACGCTTGTTCAAAACCCAGCCATATTGCTTTGTATTTTCAATCGGCTTCATTGGCAAGTTTGACTGATGCATCTGGTTGAGCGCGTGTCCGCTTTGAATTTGGCTCAAAACTTCCATGTTGTGCTCCCATTGGCGGGCGCTTGACAATGCGTAGTCATCACATGCGGTGAATGATGACTGGGAATAAGTGCCCCAGAGATCACCTTTCAATGTGTATGGGCGTGGTTCACGGATGAACACGTACCAGAAAACAGCATATAGAATCGCGAGTTCAACACCAATGATGAGATAGGCGTACACGACCGCCTCCTGAGCCCCATGGGCTCTTGATAGGGTTCCAGTCCGACAGCAGATTTATGTTTGCTTAAGGTTGTGAGTATTCTAACGAAAGGTTACAAAAAAGCTACGGGTTTTTAATAATTATCCGCTTGTCAAGCGATTAAATCTGAAAGTCCATATCGTTCTCTATACTTGCGTTTTCAGCTGCCTGGCTACAAACCGCACCGGCTGTGCATCGAACTGCTTGGCAAGCGGAACTCGTGTTTTCCTTATTGCACCAATTGTTTTTATATTTACTCATGACAACCCGTGGTTCTAATCTGGTGCCGCTGAAAAGTTGTCATTCGCGCGAAGAGAAGCATTTAGTTCCCATAGATTCGGTTAATAGCTAATAACCATTTGGTGCCACTCATTTGACCCGAATGAGTGGTAATGGGGTTGAGTGCATTTTCGGGGCTTACAACCTCTTAAAACGCGCTTGCAAGTCGAAATAAATCCGGGCGATATATGGAAGATTTCGATTTACGAATTTCGCCTTCCGCACCCCTCTCATCAGCCGTATCGCATATGAAGATGTTCAACTGGCAGATGGTACGCACGGTTGATACCCTATGGGGCGTACACAGAGGAGCAGGGGAATGCAAGTAAATAAGGTCGCAGTTGTGGGCGCTGGAACGATGGGTTCTTCCATAGCTGTTGCTTTGATCTCGCGCGGATATCCGACAATTTTGAAAGATATAGATGACAAGACCGTGCAGGCTGGATTGAACAATATCGACCGCCTCCTGAAATCTCGCGTCGACAAAGGTCTGAGTCAGAAGGAAGCTGATGCGCAACGGGCTTTGATTTTGCCGACTACTGATTACGCCACCTTTTCTGATGTTGATTTCGTTATCGAAGCTGTTCCTGAAGCGATCGAGTTGAAGAGAAAGGTTTTTCAAGATCTTGATGAATGGTGCAACGTCGATGCAATATTCGGCAGCAACACCTCCAGTCTTTCCATAACGCAAATCGGAGCTTTCACTCGTCGGCCAGATAAAGTAGTCGGTCTGCACTTCTTCAACCCTGCGCATTTGATGAAGCTGGTGGAAGTTATTCCTGGTCTCGAAACATCGCATGATACCGTTAATAGTGCCATCGAGTTAGGCATCTCTCTGGGGAAATTAGCGGTGCGTGTTGAGGAATGCGCCTCATTTCTCGTCAATCGATTGTTAGGTCGCTATATTAACGAGTCGCTCTACTGCTTGCAGGAAGGAATCGCTCCGGTTGAAGAAATCGACAAGGCCGCCTGCGATTACGTAATGCCGATTGGTCCGTTGGCTCTGCGTGATATGAACGGGTCTGATGTTGGATTGGCTGTGGCGCGCTTCAATTTTCAGGAATACGGCGACCGCTTCTTGCCAGCACCGATTTTGGAAGAGATGGTAAAGCTCAATTTGTTGGGACAGAAGACGCGCGAAGGATTCTACAAATACGACGAGAACACGCGAAAACGAACTGGACCAAACTCTACGAGAATCGCTGAAATTCTCGTCAAAGTTGGTGGCATGCGAGACAATGCGCCGCCCTTCAATGCTGAGAGACTGTTTTTGCCGATGATCAACGAAGCTTTTCTTGTGCTGCAGGAGAAGGTTTGTGACGTGCAGGATCTAGACCCGGCGATGATGGCAGGTCTGGGAATGAGACGCGGACCACTGGCGCTGGCAAGCGAAATCGGACTGGCAGAGTGCCTTAAGAAAATAGAGGCGCTGAACCAGATTTATGGAGAACGATTCAGACCGGCTCCGTTGCTGAAGCGCTTTGTCTGGGCTAACCGCACTTCGGTGTTGTAGAGCACGCGCATGAGCCTTTTGCAAAAGTTTCGGGCATTTCCGATTTATCGACAGATCGAAGCGTTGCCATTGTTTAAACGAGTGCCGCTGCACATTTGCATCGGTCTTTCGATTGCAATTATTCTGGATACGGCCGTGCAATTATTTTGGAAGGGCGCCGTTCGGGCAACAGCGGACGCACCATCGCCATTGCTCGCAGCGTTTGCAACGTTTATGCATCCATTGTTCTGGTTGGTTGTGACGTTGTTTCTTCTGCAACTGGCAAATTGGCTGAAAGTCCTGGAGCATGCTGATTTGAGTTACTCACAGCCAATTACTTCCCTGAGCTACATCTCTGTTGGAATTCTTTCGGCAGTCTTCTTAGGCGAGCACATAACTTTGTTGCAGGTCTGTGGTATCACACTTGTTCTCGCTGGCGTCTGGTTTATCAGCCGAACCGACCACAACACACTTGATACAGCGCTGCATGCTGATGTTCACCCAGAACTGGGGGGCAGACCATGAACCCTCTGTTCGCAATCGCTATGGTTTTGTGCGCCACCACAATCGAAGCAGGTGGGCAACTTTGTTTTAAAAAGAAATCCACGCGATCTGAAGAAGGCGACCTGGGCAGTCGGCTCTGGCTGGCAGCCGGAATGGCTTGCATGGCAGTCGAAGCAGTCGTGTGGACTATGGTTTTGCAAAATTTGAACGTCAGCATTGCCTATCCAATGGGCAGTCTGAGTTTTGTAATGGTGCTTTTGATGTCGCGAATTTTCCTTAAAGAGAGGGTGCAGAGGGATCGATGGATAGGAGTTGCACTGATTCTGTGCGGAACTGTGTTGTTGGGGCTGGACTCAGCGGGCAAGCACACATGACCTCAAATTTATCGATTCGATGGGTTGATAGCGAAAAAGATATCGACAGTCAGCTCTGGAATTCTTGTTTCGCTCCGCCTCTAGAGGGACGCTTCTGGTACCAGACTCTAGAGAACTGCGACATCCACGACCAGTTCAAATTTGCTTATGCACTGATAATAAAAAATGGTCGAGATGTTGGCGTCGCTCCCACCTTTCTGATGGATGTGCCAATTGAGCTGGTCGCGCCACCAGAAGTGGTGCCGATCATAAAAGTGGTCGGCAAGCTCGTGCCTTCACTTCTTTATCAGCGAACTCTGTTTATTGGCTCTCCGTGCACTGATGAAGGCACAGTCGGGTTGCTGCCGGAGGTCACTATCGAAGAGGTTGCGCCCCTGCTGCAAGCTGCATTCGAACGCCGTGCTAAAGCGGTCAAAGCCCCTTTTATTTGCTGGAAAGATTTTCCTGACAGCTATCGGGCCGCTCTTACGAAATTGGCGAAGCAGCAAAATATGTTCGAGCTTGTCAGCTTTCCCGGCACGATGATCGAGTTGAAAGACAACAAACAAGAAACCTATTTCGCTAACTTGAAAAGCTCTCGTCGCCACAACCTGAAGAAGAAACTGAAGAAGAGCAAGCAGTTGATTGAGTTGACAACTGAAGTTGTGAATCGGCCAGATTCTAAGACATTAGATGACGTGTTTGCCCTATTCTGGCAGACCTATGAGAAGGGAAAAACGAAATTCGAGAAGTTGAACCGCAAATTTTTCTCTTTAATCGCAGATTTCGATGAATCATATTTTGTGCTGATTCGCAAAGCCGAAAACAGTGAACTGGTTGCATTTATGTTGTGCTTTAAGTTAGGCAGTCGCGTCATCAACAAATTTATTGGTATCAATTACCATTTGCCTTCGGAGTGGTTGCTCTATTTCAGACTGTGGGAGGGCGCGCTCGATTGGGTTTTGACCACAGGTGCACAAGAGTTTCAGAGCGGTCAGACAGGTTATCGCGCCAAGATCGATGTAGGACATTCTCTAGTGCCGCTGACGAATTATTGCAAACACAGTAATCCAATCATGCACAAGCTTTACACGATGGCGACAAGGGATGTGACCTGGTCGACTCTGGACGATGATCTTAAAACGTTTTTGGAAGCCCATCCAGATGAGGCCGCAGCTGATGGTAACCCGATCAGTGCTGTTCGCGCCGATAAATCGTTAGTTACGTGAAGCGACCGCACTGCGTGTGATGCTGAAACTCCAGTTACGTGAAGCGACCGCACTGCCTGTGGTGCTGAAACTCCAGTTACGTGAAGCGACCGCACTGCCTGTAGTGCTGAAACTCTAGTTACGCGAAGCGACCGCACTACTTGCGGTATCCTTTTGATAATCCCAACTAGCTTTCGCCACAAATCTCGCGATGTGGGCTGCTACGTCTTTGCGTCTCAGATCTAGCGTCAGAACGTGGTCGCAGCCACCAAGCAGCACGAGAGTCTTGTCGTTGGCTTCCATCCAGTTGCAGATCGTCTCTGCGTTTTTAGTGGTTGTGATCGTGTCTTCCAGCGCGTGAACAACAAGGGCTGGGCAGCGCAACTTTTTCGCCTGCTTCTTTACTTGCTTAACCAGGTGGTCCATCTGTCTCAGCGATCCAGCATAGGTGCGGAACAGTCCAAACGTTGTACTTTCGCCCCGCGCTGCTGCCTCGACCTGTTTGGTAATTTGCTTTTGCAGTCTTAAATCTTTTAAGCCGTAGGGTGGAGATTCAGTCCAGTAGCAATTGTTGCCTAACCACGGAATCAAATCGACAAAAGGTAGAAAAATTTTGAACGGGCTCGACGTCTGGCCGTCGTAGTTGATTGTCGTCGACAATAGTACGATGCCGCTGACACGGGGCTCATCTACAGCCAACATGAGCGACAGAAGGGCGCCCATCGACAGCCCGCCGACGACGACATGGTCGCATTGTTTTAACAGCTCATCCAGTGCCGCTTTGGCGCTGGCAAGCCAGTCTTTCCAGCCGGTTGCCAATAGCTCTATGTGATCTCCGCCATGCCCGGCCAGCATTGGGCATGAAACGATGCAACCTTGCTGGGTCAGATGTTTCTCAATGGGGCGCATCTCAGATGGCATGCCAGTCAAACCATGCAGAAGTAGTACTCCCGTCTTTATGTTTGGAGCGAGAGCCTGGTTGTCTGGTGTTTGCGAATCTGTCATGAGCTTCCAGTAGGTGGCGGCGCCGACACCATTGTACGAGCAAATCTTACCAAAAACATGACTGCTCCGTAGTTCATGCTGCTTGTCTTAACCTTGTCGAGCGAAGAGCGGCGTGATAACTTTGTTCTGGCGCCGGTTCTGGATGTTAGCAATGCGCATATTGTTGGTCGAAGATGACGAGATTTTGTCAGATGGCATTGCCCGAGCAATGCGGCTGGCTGGCTATGCGCTCGACCATACGAGTTCGGGATTAGATGCTGATCATGCTCTGGAGACGATTGCTTTCGATTTACTCATTCTCGATCTGGGTTTGCCCCGAATAGACGGGCTGGAAGTTTTGCGACGCCTGCGAGCGCGCAACCAGATGCTGCCGGTTTTGATTCTGACCGCTCGAGACAGGCTTGAAGACCGTGTCACCGGCTTGGATTTCGGTGCAGATGACTATATGACCAAGCCTTTTGATTTGCCCGAGTTAGAGGCACGAGTCAGGGCTCTGCTACGACGGGGTCGCACCAATCAGAATGTCGAAGTCGTTTACGGACCTTTGCGTTTTGATACAGTAGGACGCCGCGTCACTGTAGGCGATCAGCAAATTGAATTGTCGGCGCGTGAGTTGGCTGTTCTGGAGGTTCTCCTTCAGCGTGGCGGTAGCATCGTCAGTAAAGAACATTTGATCGAGCACATGTATGGCTGGGACGAAGAAGTCAGTCACAACGCAATGGAAGTAAACGTTCATCGGTTGCGCAAGAAACTCGAACCAGCCGGCGTCAACATCAGAACCATCCGTGGACTTGGTTATTTGCTGGAAAGTCAGTCATGATACGGATTCGCAAACGCCTTAATCCATCCATTAGAACTCAGCTTCTGGCCTGGCTGGTGATACCAATTCTGGTGCTGCTGCTTGTCGGCGCTGCTCTCACATATGGTCTGGCGATTCGCATGGCCACTGATGCGTATGACAAAGCACTGTTGGACTCGGTTTATTCGATTGCTGGTTGTGTTAAAAAACAAGACGGCAACTTGAGCGTTGATATTCCGCCCGCGGCTCTGGCAATCTTGAAAGACAACATGAAAGACCGGGTCATGTACCAGGTCTTAGACGAGCGTCACCGCATTGTGGCAGGCGATGCGAAACTTCCATTCCCTGATTTTGAAGATGAAGACGAGCAAGATCACTCGGTCGATTATCGCGATGCGACTGTTGAGGGAGAGCCAATCCGCGTCGCCAGCATCAAATATCAGTTGCCGACGAACCCTGGCACCTATCTTTATATTCAGGTGGCTGAGACACTTCACGGTCGAGAGCAAATCGCCGATGAAATTTTGATTGGCACTCTCACCACGCAGTTCGTCATCGTAACTCTCTCGGGGCTGGTCGTGCTGCTCGGTGTACGTCGCGGGCTGCGTCCTTTGAATAATCTGCGGGACGCTGTCGCAAGCAGAACACCAGTAGACCTTGGACCAATCGCGGTGGAAGATGTTCCCAAAGAGGTGAGACCTCTGGTGACAGCGATTAACGAACTGCTTCAGCGCTTGCAAGATGACATGCAGGCACAGCGGCGCTTCGTAGCCAACGCCGCACATCAACTGCGTACTCCCATCGCTGGTTTGAAAACGCAGACAGAGCTGGCGTTGAGACAAAACGACCCAGCTGACGTTCAGCATGCCCTGTCATTGATCCGCACCGGTGCCGAGCGCGCCGCTCGTCTGGCGAATCAATTGCTGGCTTTAGCGCGTTCCGAGCCAGGAGCTTCCAATACCGATCTGTTTCAACTCGTCGACTTGAACGTTGTTGCACGTGAAGCAACGAAAGAGTTCGTCCCCGAAGCTATTCGCAAAAATATCGATCTTGGTTTTGAAGGCACTTCACACGCTATACACGTCCTTGGCGATCAATCCAGCTTGCATGAGTTGGCCGCAAATTTGATAGACAATGCTGTCCTCTACACCCCAACTGGTGGACACGTAACCGTTCGAGTCGAACCAAGCCGAGAAAACGGTGGCGCAGTAAAAAATCCCGAACTCATCATTGAAGATGACGGACCGGGCATCCCAGCGGAAGAACGAGAGCGCATCTTCGAACGCTTCTACAGATTGAGCGATCGCAGCGCTTCAGGGAGCGGAAGCGGTCTGGGTCTAGCCATTGTTCGCGAAATCGCTAACGTGCACCGCGCCGAAGTTATCGTTGGTGAAGGCCCCGATGGTCACGGAGCCAGCGTTCGCATCGTCTTCCCCCTTCCCTCAACTGTAGAAACCCAACCAGCCGATGAAAAGCGCCCGGAAATCCTCACAAGCCGCTAATACAGCCCGTGCCGGTGTTGAGCGGAACATCGCCTCAGAGCCAGCGTCTCACAATTTATCAGCGCCAATCCTTACAAAGGCGTTTCGCGGATTAATACGAGCAGGTCAGAAATGAACTTACATAGTCGATTTACTCGTTCTGCAATTTGCCTGTCGCAATCATTGCTGCTTCTGGCTGGAAATTTTACCGTGGCATACGCAGCCAGCAGTCAGAGTTCTGAGCTGGATGGCTTTGAAAAGGCTGTTTTTGGCGAAATCCACGGCAATTTGAGTGAGAGCAATCGCCTCAAGGATCTGGAAAGAAACTTGTTCGGAAAGGTTCACTCAGGTTCGACAGCATCTCGTGAAGCTGAGATCTCAAAAGCCCTGGGTGGTGCAAAAAAAGATAATTTGCTACTGCCTGCTATGGCACCGCAGTTGGATACATCAAGCGGAAGCGACATTCATTCTGCTCCGTCAACAGCGGGTAACTCTTACTCCAGCGATGCGCCAATCACCGCATCTGGTGACGCAGAAAAAGAAACTCTGCGTAACGCAATGCGCTTGTATTCGCAAGGAAGAACTGAAGAAGCCGAAAAGCAGTTTCGCAAAGCACTTTCCATCAATAAAAACAGTGCTGATGCCTACTATAATCTGGGCGTGATTGCGGAGGGCAAAGGAGATTTGCAGGGTGCGCTGAGCAACTACAAATCCGCAGCCAGAATCAATCCTTCAGATACGGATCTGGCCAGTGCCATCTCAAGTTTGGAAAATAAATTGCAAGACCAGGCAAGCGCTGCTGAGCATCAACGGCAGGTTGCACAACAAGCTGCCCAAGATCAGCAAGAGCAACGTAAGCAAGATAGTTTGAAGCAGATGATCAACACTGCCGCAACGGCATACAAAAATCGTGACTATGACAAAGCCATTTCAAACCTACAATATGTGTCTCAACAGGCGCCAAACGATGGTGATGTGCTTTACGCGCTAGGTCAAGCTTATAAAGGCAAAGGCGATTACTCGCGAGCACGCGCTGCATATAACAATGCCATTGCAAGTGACCCGGGCAACTCACTCTACAAAGATGCTATTGCCAATTTGAATCAGGTTGCTAACAACAGCTCAGGTTCTTCGAACGATGGATATCCAGCCGCTGCGCCAGATCGCAAACGTGGTCGAGCCGGGCAATTGACTGGCTTTACAGGCGGTTCCTCTGGTTCCTCGGGTGGTTACTCCAGCGGTGGTTATTCGAATGGCTACGATGCGGGATCCAACTCAGGGGGCGGTTCATCTGCCGGTCAGCTGACACCATTCTCCGGCGTCGCCAACGGTCAAAGCGGTGGCGGTTTTGATGATGAATACAGCAATAACACGCCTGGTGGCGTTCAATACGGCAATATCAGTTCGTCTGGACGGTCGAGCATGCTGGGTGGTCTGGGTGGTCTCGGCAGCCTGGGCGGGCTCGGCATCGGACTGCTCGGTGCTGGCAGCATGGGCTCGATGCTCGGCGGCGGTGTCAGATACAACTCTTATGGTTCAATGTACGGCAGTCGTTACGGCGGGTCGAGCACGCGAATCAAGCGCGCTGCGATCGGTGGTCTGGCTGGTGCCGCGGCTGGTGCGATGTACAGCGGTATGGGACACAGTAGCAATATGAAAAGTTCTGCAATGAAAGGCGCTCTTATGGGCGCGGCACTGGGATTGTTCATGGGCGGATTTTAGTTGGGAGTTGATAACATGCGCGATGAAAAGTCAAATTCTATGACAAGATTCGGCAATTTGCTGGTTGCCTCATTAGTGTTGTCTACCTTTGCCTCAACCGCTGCCAATGCCGAACTATTGCAGGGGTCTGCTTCAAAAGAAGATGAGATTTTGCGACTGGGTCGCCCTGGCGGCAATACCCAATCTGGTGGTGTTTTTAGCTCTGCTCCTTTGCGTCTGGGTCGACCGATGACAGCTCCTGATTTCCGAGGGAAAGCTATTACCGGCTTGGTTGACACCTCGGCATTCAAACCGCTTTCAGGCAGTGCCACCAGAAATGATGGCAAGTTGGGTTTGTTGCAGCCAGCCCAGTTTGGCACCATTCCCAATTCGAAATTCGATCTTGGTGCGGAGCGTGGTTCAAAGGAGTTGACGCTGGCGTGGGAAGCATGGCATAAACAGCTCAGTGCCGCGGTTTACCAGACCTGGAGCGATATCGCATCAGTGCCTGGCGAAGCGACTTTAAGTATTACTGTCACTCGCGATCATCAGATCACACCGCGCATGGTGCGTTCAAGCGGAAACTTCGAATTCGACCGTGGACTGATGGCGGCGGTAAACTCACTGAACGGAAATCCCGGTCTGACATTCCCGAGCCAGTCTGAGCGCCAGAGCGTCAGTTTCGAAGCAGACTACGTGGCCGCGACCGACATCAAACCTGGCTACAGCTGGGTAAAGAACGACTACGAGCACATCCAGCACGGCTACTAGCTACCGTTAGTTGTCTGCGTGCGTCGACTATTCGCCTGCTGGTTCATCCGGCACAGGCGTCCCGCCCGTTGATTGCGGAAGAGCGAATACAAGACTTGCCACTTTTCTTGCAATCGCTGGGACAGCTGGTTTTCTCAAGTTGCATAGCGAGATTACAGCGGAGTTTTTCTCTGGAAATAAAATGATGGTTGATGCAACTCCGGGTGTACCACCATTCATGGCTACCACGCGAGTGCCGTATTTGGGCTCGTCTTTGGATGCCCAGCCAAATGCCCACGGTGCTGCGGCACCGCCTGGTAGCGGTGGTCGCTGATACCATAGCGTTTGATATGCGGCTGGCGAAAGAAGTTGTCTGTTGAGCAGAGCTTGCGAGTATTTGATCAGGTCGTCGACGGTGCTCGCCAACATTCCTGCCGAAAATGATATCGCTGGGTTTTTGTATTCGGCTGGATGAACTTGAGTTTGTCCGTTGTTATCACCATAGGGAGAGGCAAGCATTCCGCTATTCTGAAATTCTACCGTTGTGCCGCTCGACGTCATGTTCAACGGTGCGAAGATTCTCTCTCGTACCAATTCAAAATACGGTTTGCCGGAAGCCTTTTGTATTACGTCTCCCAACAGTCGATAACTAAAGTTTGAATATAAAAATGACGTGCCTGGCTGTGACACCAGTGGCGTATTGACCAGAATGGGAAGTTGATTCTTCCACGCCACTTCTTGTGAAAGTTCGTGTGGAACTCCGGCTGTCATTGAAGCTAACTGGCGCACTGTCAGCTTTTGGTATGGTCTGGTTAAATCGGAAACGTACATGTCCAGGGTGTCTTCGAGGTTGACTTTGCCCTGATCTACTAGCGTGAGCAGCGTTAGAGCCGTGAAGGTTTTCGTTAATGACGCCAGGCCAAATACTGTTTGTGGTGTCACTGGTTGTTGCGTTTGCAAATTCATTACACCGTAACCGCGATGCACGACGAGTTTGCCGTCTTTGATTACCGCAAGTGCATATCCGGGGATATTTTGCTCACCGAGTTCTCGAATTACCAGAGCATCGACTGACCTTGCAATCTCTGCTGCTCCCGCATCCACTGCCGGCGCCATGCCTGGTGCTTGCGCCAGCTTGGTTTCTTGGCTCAGTTCTCGAGCATGAATCGCATTAGTGCTCAGAAGCAGGGTTTGAAGCGCTGTGGTTAAGCCAATCAGCAGAGTTTTTTCAGTAAAAAGTTTCAAGATGAGGTTCCGTGTGTTTGGCTATTTTGTTGGTGTGTTTGATTCTGACTTCGATTCTGGTTTTGATTCGGATTTTGTTTCTGATTCAGCCTTCGATTTTGATTTCTGCTTCGATTCTGATTTCGACCTGGTTTTTAATTCTGACTCTGATCTGGACTTTGATTTCGATTCATCTTTCGATAGTTCCTTCTTCGCCTCTGATGGCTCGTTCTCAGTCTTTGCTTCGCTACCGACTCTTGCTTCGCTACCAACTTTTGCAGTCGGTTCCGGCGCATCTTGAAGCCACTCAGGATGGAAAGTAACACCAGCGTTGCGCGCTCCCAGGTCGGTTCTATACGGATTATCGTAGAGAAACACAAGCAGCAAGTTGAGTGATAAGAACAGTACGACGAACGAGGTCATGATAGTTTGCGCTTTCACGTTTTCGACAGAGAAAAAATAGGTGAACCATACGATCAGCAACTCTCCAATGATTAGCACCGCCCATAGTATCGGTGATAGTCCATTGTGGCTTGCAACCATACGAAATCGTCTCGCATCGGAAAGCTCAGCCATTACTGACAGCATCGTGGAGTAGGCGCTCTCTTGCTTGCTTCCTTCAACTTCCAGTTTGTTGATGGAAATCCAGAGCGCGCGGTAAGCCGGAATCGTCGCTTCCTTGATCTGGCCCGTTGACACCTGTGACCAATCTTCACTCCTGGCCGCAACTGCGTAATCGTAAAGGTGTTTGTGTATCTGTTTGCGAGAAGATTCTGAATAAATGGCTGAGAGGTGTGCGAGATCTGACAGGCAGTTTGCCTCGGTAACAGCCATTCGATTTGCCGCTTCGAATTTGCTTTGCACGTTGACGACGATCAGCCCTAGAAGAATTGCGTAGAGCGCGCCGACAGTTGACAGCATGTAGCCCGCCACTTCATGATTTTCCACCAAAACTGCGCGCGGCACTTTGTTCCTGACAATCCACATGCCGCCCAGCGAAACGGCAAGGCTGCCACCGATGATAATAACGCCGTCGAGCAATGTGTCCATCGCTGAACAATATATACAGTCTCAGCTCAACCTTCAAGTTAGCGCCAGCGCCCACACCTGATCGACTAGTGTGCTCCGCTCAAGTAGATGCCATGCTTTTTGAAATCTTTTCTTACCGACGGTTCCACCTGCCGCCCGAGTGCAATGGCTTGTTCCATTTTTGTGCCAGCGTTAGTCCAGTCGTCCCGGTCAGCGTAGTAACGCGCATATGTGACATAAGATTCGGGATAGTTCGGGTCCGCCTGTATCGCCGAATCCAATAAATGTGGTGCCTCCAGTGAATATTTATCTTGAAGCAGCAACGCTTTGGCAAGATTTGCGTACATGGGCGCTGTTTTGTTGTCGCATTTGAGTGCCAGGCGATAAAACGTTATAGCTTCATCCAGATTGTCTGCAATGCTGCAGACGTAGCCTGCACCAAAAAACGCTGATGCGTTACCCTCATTCATTTTCACGGCGAGCAGAAATCTTTTTAGAGCTGTTTCCATGTCGCCGACATTTATAAATTCCCACCCTAGTTTTACCAGAGCAGCGGAGCGACCGGCCGGATCTGTGGTCGTCTGCGGATCTTCATCGTCCTGGTTTGTATTGTTTGCGTATTGAGAGATTATTTGACGGATTGCAGCTTGCTTCGATGCCTTCGTTCGTACATTTTTGTAGGGTTGTGCGCACAGTGCCGTAGAAATAAAAAGTGAAACCGAAATTACCAGCGCTAGCAGCGCTGGATATTTTCTGCAATTTCGCGCTGTCGTTTTCAGATTCAAAATTACCTGCGCCGATTTAAGTCGATAGACTATCTATTTTAGATCGATCGAACCATTCATAGATGCTCGACAACCGGTTAGGCGTTAGCTTAACCGGTCTAGAGGAGTTTAATTCGCACGTAAAATGAAACGCGCGCGGGCTCTGATATTCAGCCTTAGGACTTGTTTGTTATTTAAGTTGGATCGAACCAGTATCGATATTCGGGATGTCCCCAGGCGCTGCGTTCACCAGTGTGTAGCAACCATCCTTTGGGACCATTTTCTACCTCGCTACAAAAAGAGTATGTGCCTGGATGTGTTGCATCCGGAGTGGTAATTACCCAGCATGGCTCGACTTTGGCGCCGGTCCAGTGCTTTGCGACTTTAGGGTCAAGTTTGATTCGCTTCGGTAGCTCCTGTGGTGAAGTGGTGACTGGTTTTCCTGAATCTGTTTCATGATATGGTGCCACCATTTCGTCGTTAGTGAACGCAGCAGCAGGAATGTAGTCTGGTCTGACCACTTTCTGCTTCACATTCATATCTATGGGCGGCGCCGCACTTATCGGTAGTGATGCAGCAATCTGTTTCTTGCTGTCATCGATGAAATCGTCCTCCTCAGCAATAGCTGCTACAGGCACCGAACTGGCAATCAAAACGCGGATGCTTTCGTTAGTCTTTGGGCAGAGGCTCCCGAAATCGTTGGTGTTTGCAGTTGCGGCGGAAGTTGGTAGTAAAGTCAGGGCGTAAGCGGTTAAAAAGAAGGGCGTTCCAATTAATGGAACTTTCTTCGGAATTTTTTTCATTGTAATTCTCTATTTTTAGAATCAGGGAAAGGGGCAGACCGAGCACAAATCGCGCTTGCATCCCTCGTTTGAAGATGCAAACGAGATTGGTGCTTTGTCTGTGGTAAGTGGCAGTGGGCTAAGAGGAGGTTTCGTATAGAAAAACGATACGGCAAAAATATGTCAAAGTTGTGACCGCGAAGTCTTCCCTTCCGTGGGGCACTTCCGCCGTCCGATTCAACTCAAAAGTGATAGTCTGGGACACATTCGAAGACATCGCCAAATACACGATAGGATTACCAGGATAGTCATAGACACGCAGGGCGCTGCCTGATCGTGTGTCTTTAGAGGCTTGTCCACAGGTACATGTCCTGCTTCTTGGTGATGGCTTTCTTGCAAAGTTTTTGGAACTTCCTGAGATAGTCTAGAAACAATTTTTTCTCGACTGGTCCTTCCCCAACATCGTCGATTAACTTGCACCAAGCATCGGCTATCGTTTTCAGATCTTCGACCGTTGCTTGTGCCAACAATTTGGGTAAGTCGGCTGGCACTTTTTGAATCCATGGACCCTCTTCTGAATTCTCAAGCAATTTGAATTCCTTGAGCACAGAATCACGGTGCTTCTTACCTCGTAAAACTGACAACAGCTGGGCAAAGTTCCGATCATAGACTCGATGATTGTCGATGTGATCGTAGGTCTCTGCAGCAAACTCATCCCAGCACTTGCAGCGGTACAAATTTTTGCAGTTACACTCATCACGGAAATTGTATTGCTTAAATCGCTTTCGATCAGCGATGTATACTTCGCACAATACTCCCATGCTTTTCACGCCCCCTTAATAGCAACCGCGTTTACATTGAATTTCCGCAAATTCAGCCCGTCCAGTTTACAAATTCATTTGGCTTATGGTATCTCAAACTATATTAGCAAGGTGCCAGACCATGACGTGGTGGTGGTCCGCGCAAACTAACTAGTCACGGATGCGCGTTTTCGGATTGACTTTGCGTATTTCATGACGGTTCGTTCCAGCCATGCGGTTATGTCATTTTGTTGAACTAGCGTTAACTGGAATGCGCGAAATAGTGTGGTCAAAATGATTTTGTCGCTTTTAGCTTCCAAAATGCTTAATTGTTCACTCGTTTGACATTGAGCTGTCTCAATTGATGATTCGCTGCTGGCTTCGATTGCTGCCGACGCCGCGAGTTTTAGTTCATGCACTCTCATAGCGAGTTGCTGACACTCGTGCGAAATTTCGGACAGCTGGGTTTTTTCGGTCTGATTGAAAGGAAACATTGGCAGTCGTTTTATGTCGCCAACCTGGAAATTGACGGTTGGATTCATGCATTTGGCGATAGCCGCAATCAGTGACGAATTCAAATATGCAAGCAAGAAATCCTCATCCTGGCTGTTGTTGGCGAAAACTGCTGATGCACCCACGTCAAAAATGCATCCACCAGGAAGCTTTCTGACAGCGAGATTGCCTGTGTTCACGAAAGAGAAGCATAGGCCGGAACGGAAGTAGAATTGCTCGTTTTTAACGACCCATTTGATGTTCCCATTCAAATACGGATAGGCGGCGCTTACGGCTTCCTTTATTTCTTGTCCATCATTTCCCCAGTTGACCACGTACACAATTGGGCTGTACCAGCGGTCTGAGCCTGCTCCTTTTACATACGGCATCCATGTTGTGCCAATCAATTCGGCAGGAACGTCATCGATCCTCTTTATAAAGCGTTCGTTGTTAGTTGTTGCGAGGCCCTGGCGAATATCGGCGACATCGGAAAGGGATGGAACCTGCCGACACAACTCTAGAATTATTCCAGGGCATCCATATTTGATGGCGCTTTCGTGCTCTTCTAGAAAACTATATTGGTCGTGAATGAAGTACGAACCGGGTTCTTGATTTTTGATTGACTCGATTTGTGCGGCAAGTTCAGATGGTTTATTTTTGTGCTGCCGCAGGTCAAAAAATATCGATCGGGCTCGATTTTCTGTCTTTTCTATGACGATAAGTGCACTGTTTACCTTATCGCCTCCCTGCAATGGGAAGACACCGGAACCGGCATCAGCACACGCAATTAGATTGAAGTCGGTAAGAATCTTTTTTCGCAGATTGCCGTAGCTGGGTAGAGTTAGAACGGACGCCTGAGTAATGGTGCCAAGTCTGCCACCATGATTTAGTAATTCCAGGCAGCGTTCGATAAATGCAGCGCTGATGTCGCTGTGACTGTTCGGGTAATCGCGTTTGAGCGCAGACTTTAGTTGTCTGCTCATGAGCTTTCGCCCGATGTACGGTGGATTCATCAGCAATACCGAAAATTTTCTCGATAGAACGTGATTCTCAGGGAATTTGCGAGCTAAACTGCCGAGCAGCTCATCCTCTGATGAAGTGCCCGAAGTGGGGATTGTTTCGTCGTTATTATGGAATGACCCGCTAGATGCAATACTCAGATTGAATTTGCCTGATGGTGGGCGTGTTGAATATTCGAAACTTTTTACCAGAAGCGACAAGCATGTTATCCAGAGAGCATTAAGGTCAATGTCTGCACCGAAAATGTTCTGCTTCTGCGCGGTATCGACGCTGTCTTCTGCGGATAATCCTGCCTCCATGTGTAGATTTATAGCCAGGTCCAATGCTCGGACGAGAAAATTACCTGCACCACATGCGGGGTCAAGGATACTCAGTTCGGAGGCGTCAAGATTGCCAGCCCAGGGTTTACTAGCGCAAAGATCGCCAGCGCTGAGATCGCCAGCGCTGAGATTGCCAACGCTGAGATTGCCAGCGATGATATTGCCATCAGTGGGCAGATCTGCAGCGGCTGTAATGCTCCAACGTGTGTAAACTTCTGGCGCGGAGTTTTTTGAGTCTGGTTTTAATTGATGCAACGCGCTGTTCGCGAGCAAAAAGTCCACTACCCACTGCGGCGTGTACAGCTGTGTGAAGGCAATCAGGTCTGCTTGTGAAAGTTGCTTGTTGGCTGTTTGAATTTTCGCCTGAGCGCTTTTTCTGCGCGCCATCGACATAAATTGATACGCGTAGCCGATCGCGAAATCGTCTTGCCACATCAGTGCTGATGTTTTGGCCAGGTGCCCGAGCGCTTGCGAAATTTTCGAGGACGGAGTCGACAAGACAAGCTTGCTGTCGAAATCCAGTGCCTTGCTAATATCTGTCGGGGTGACTGCGGAGACTTGCTTATGGAGCCGGGTAAGCAGAAGATTCACATCTTGGTTGGATTCCAGTTTGCCAGCCTTGCCACCAACTCGATCAAGTTGTCCGCGCGCCTCTAAAACTTTCAGCGCGATGAGAAGCATGCAAGTCGTGAAAACCGAGTCCTGTGGATCGGTCAAATCGCCTCTGGGTACCGCAAGATTTGAGCTCTTGCCGAGCACCGATTGAGTAAAGTTCTTGCCGAGCACCGATTGAGCAAAGTTCTCGCCGATCGCCGATTGAGTAGAGTTCTCGACGATCGCCGATTGAGGAGAGTTCTCGGCGAGCACTATCAGGGCGGACTCCACGCTTCGTTTTAGGGTTCTGAACTCGTCGCGTGACTTCACTGATGCTTCACCACATGTGCAAATTTGGGAAAACCTGTGTGTGCAAATCTATGTAATATCGAATGTTTGCCGCACCGCCCTAATTTTTCGGTAATTGTAACTCAAAAAAGATTTTGGAAACTTTGTCCAGGAATCGAACAAAGCGTGTAGATACAGGTACACAAGTTGCCATCGATAATGGGCTATCGACCGCTGACTTGCTCCGCCTGCATTCGATAATGGGCCATTGAAGGCAGGCTTGAGACCATGGAGTTCCGAGAGGAATTCGATGCCATGGTAGAAATAGGAACGATTCACAATGGGCCGAGTCGTTCCTCTTTACTATTTTTCTTGATAAAAGCCAGAGTGAGCTGCCATGCGTCATCACTTGCTTCTCGATCGTAGTGCGGTCTGCGGTCGTTGAAAAAGGCGTGCGACGCATTCTCATAGACTTTGAGCTGATACGATTTTTCCAATTTTTGCAGCCTTTGCGAAAATTCGTCGCGATGCTCTGCCGTAATTAGCTCGTCTTTTCCCGCAAATAGCCCGAGCAGAGGGGCTTTTAGCGGCACCAGATAGTCGATGGGATCTTTGGGTTTGGTTTTCGACGTAAATCCATACCGAATTCGCCCGTAGAAATCGACGACAAATGCTAACTTCGGTTCATGGCAGCCGAGCAGCAACGCGATTGCGCCACCCATGCAGAAGCCGATGCAGCCGGTTTTTCCATTGATGTTTTCTTGCGACTGAATATGTGTAAATAGTGCATCCAGGTCGGACAGGATCTGGCTGTCTGGTATCGAAAGCCACGCCTGTCTCATCACATCCAAATTGTCTCGGTCAGCTTCGTCGGCGGGAAATAGCTCAGAGCGAGTCAATAAATCTGGCGCGTAGACACGGATGCCGTGTTCTGCAAAACGCCGAGCGACGTCGCGAATATGGTCGTTGACTCCGAATATCTCGTGAATCAGAATCAAACCTGGCAGTCTCACATTTGTGTCTGGCTCCGCACAGAAAACAGGCAACGAGCCGGGTTTAAGATCAAGTTTGAAATTCTTTTCTCGCAAAGTGACAGTGCCTTCCATGTCTACTCCTTTTCGCTCGGGCTTCGTTGCTCGTCGTCGCTAATCGATTTCCGGTTCAGCTTCTGATCTCGATTCGTTTGGGTCTCTAAGTTTAACCTGTTCAGTCCTTCGGTTTCTTTCTTCTACGCTCTGTCACCATGTGTTTCAGTTTCGGTTCGCCTGCACCATTATGGCAAGCGTAAACTCGTTTCTCGGCAGTGATGTCATCAAGCGTAGCGCGTTCTCGCAGGCGCAGGTGCTCTGCCCAGGTTTCTACGAAGTATGATTCAACGTACACGCCAGGCTTCGACAAATCGATAAATAAATGCCACTGAAAAGCACCGTTGCGTCGTCGTTGCTTTTCCAATGCTCCTATTGCTTCGAAAAATTCGTTGATGCTGTCCTGGTCGACCAGATATTCGATAGTGATTAGAACTGGACCATGGTCAGGGTGTGGAATGACGGTCGTTTCGACTTTGGGCCATGGACCAGACATGCGCATGTCTAGTTTCTCGACTGCGGTGAGTTTGTATCTAAAACCGATCAGGACGCTTACGACGAGGCCAGCACTGGCGCCAAGCATGGCGTATGGCATGTTGAACTTCTGCGCTATGAATCCCCAGCACAAACTTCCGAATGCCAGGCAACCCTGAAAGACGAGCAGGTACATAGCTACTGAACGCGCCCTCACCCAGGAAGGAGATGCCATCAGCATCGCCGAGTTTATCGCATTGCACGCAAATATCCATCCTGCACCACTGAGCAGCATCGCCACCAGTGCCACGTGAAACAGATTGAAAAGGGCGACGCTCGCCATTCCCAGCGCAAACAGTATCGTGCCCGTTGTCGCCAGCACGTCGAGTGAAACTGATTTTCGCAGGTGCGGCAATATCGTGGCACCAGATAAGGTGCCCACGCCGAACATGCTTATCATCAGACCGTACTGTGTTGAGTCTAGATTCATGAGTTTGCGAGCCAGTAGTGGCAGCAACGCCCAGAGGCAACTGGCACTGAAGACGAATATGCCGGTGCGTATCAGAACGTTTCTGAGCGGTTTCGAGTGACGCACGTATCGAACTCCGGCGCGCATCGCTCCCATGACCCGCTCCGGAACTTCATTGACAACAGGTTCACGTTTCCAGCGAAAAATCGCTGTCCACATCAAACTCATGAGCATTGCGTTTATGAGCAGAACCCAGCCGGCGCCAAGTTTCGCCACCAGCAAACCACCCAGCGCCGCGCCCACCCCGCGCGCGCAGTTGAATCCCGCTCCACCCAGTGCAACAGCCGATTCAAGTTCTGACTTCGGCACCAGCTCGGGAGTGAGTGAATTCCAGGCGGGAGAGTTCATGGCGGAACCCAGACCCGAAAGAAAGATCAACACGATTAACAGCCATGCTGTCATTGAACCGTTCAGTGTCAGCAATCCCAAGACTACTACTGCCGCGCAGATCCACAGCATGGAAGTAAGCAACAGGATGCGTCTGTCAACGACATCAGCAACTGCACCGGCGGGAATAGCTAGTAAGAAGAAGGGCAGGTATGTCGCGGTCTGTACAAGTGATACCATCACCGGTGACGGTGCAAGCGATGTGATCAACCATGATTGAGCGATGTCTTGCATCCAGAGCCCAACCGACGATACGACACTGGTCCACCACAAAGCGCGAAAAACCGGCCGGCGCAGCGGCGCCCAGATTGAAGCTACTGGTCTGGTGTCGGTCGTCACGTCTACCTGCGGGGTCGAGAACCGTATTATATGATGGACTTGCCACGAGGTGAACAAACAAAAAGTCTCTCCGTTCCAGAGAGACTCAAGTGTTTTAGATTCAGTCGTCTGCACCCTGAATGAGGTCAGGCGCTTTCGTCGGGGTCAACAGGCGCTTTCTGTCTGGGGTCAGACAGGCGCTTTGCCCATGTCGAATGTGATCGAGTGCTTCTTCATGCGATCAAACGCTTCTTGCAGGCGCACTACGTCTGTGCACAGCGACATGCGGAAGAATCCTTCTCCGTTCGGACCATAGGCTGTGCCTGGTGGAACGACAATGCCTGCGACTTCCAGCATTTGAGTACAGAAGTCGGCCGACGTAACGCCTTTGGGCGTAGGCAGCCACATGTAGAAGGTCGCCTTTTGCGGCTCGATTTTCCAACCGAGCTCACCGAGACACTTGATTGCCAGATCGCGACGCTCGACATAGAGCTTGTTGCAGTGGTCGATGAAATCCGTTGGACCGTTGAAAGCAGCGATAGCGGCTACCTGAATCGCTTTGAAGACGTCGGTATCTACGTTCGATTTCAGGCTGGCGAGGGCTTTGATAGCCTGCGCGTTTCCGATGGCAAAACCAATTCTCCAACCCGTCATGTTGTAGGTCTTAGAGAGGGTGTGCAATTCGATTGCCACTTCTTTGGCGCCTGGAACTTGCAGAATCGACGGGGCTTTGTATCCGTCAAACGTCATTTCTGAGTACGACAGGTCGTGACACAGCAAAATGTCGTGTTTCTTAGCGAAAGCCACGGCTTTCTCGAAGAACGCCATATCAGCGATTCCAGCTGTTGGATTGTTCGGATAGTTGAACAAAATCAACTTTGCTTTTTTGCAAACTTCTTCTGGAATGGCGTCGAGGTCTGGAAGGAATTTGTTTTCTGGCTTGAGCGGCATGAAGTATGGTGTGCCGCCGGCAAGCAAGATCGAGGTCTGATATACAGGATAACCGGGGTCTGGAATCAAGCCCACATCGCCGCTGTCGATGAAAGCCATGATTGTGTTGTGCAGACCTTCTTTCGACCCGATCAAAGACGTTACTTCTGTTGCGGGATCGACTGTGACGCCGAAACGCTTTTTGATCCACTCTGCAGCAGCTTCTTTGTACTCTTTCATACCACCGAACGGCGGATAGTGGTGATTTATCGGTTTTTCGAGCGCTTCATGCATCGCGTCAACGATGTGTCGCGGTGTCGGTGAATCTGGGTCGCCAATGCCTAGATTGATGACGTCTACGCCTCTAGCGACGACAGCCTGTCGTTTCTTGTCGATCTCCGCGAAGACATAGGGAGGAATCGCTTTCAATCTATGGGATACTTCCATTTTGTTAAACCCCGTATCTGTGGACAATGCCGGTCAAACCGAAGCAATATCATATCGCTACAACCGAGAGGGTCGTTGGCACACTGGTTGGAACATTTACTTAACTAAATCAATTACAGGCTGAATGGCGCTTGATTTTAGGAAGCGAGGTGAATTCATGACAAGATCAAAATTGCTGGAATTTTCGCTTTTATGCTCATTAATGGCTCTGTCGACAGGGTGCGCTGCGCATGCTCAGATGTCGGCAATGGAGCGCGGCGAGGCAGCCCTGGTGCATCACGATTACGACGGCGCCATCGAAAGCTACACCGAGGCTCTGGGCTTCAACATGAACAACACTGCTGCCTACTTCAAGCGAGGGCAGTGTTACTACTACTTAAAAAAATACACAGAGGCGCTTTCAGACTTCGAGTACATGCTGAAAGCCAGCCCCACAGACACGCAGGCGCTTCTGTGGTCTGGCACGGCCGAGGCTAAACTGGGTCAGGACCAGAAGGCTTTCGATTACTACATGCGTGCCATTCGCAGTCAGCCTGCACTGGCTGCCGATTTTGTTAAGAAGCAGGGCAATCTGAAATCGCAGGCGGTAAATCCGAAAAACGAAGGCGCCGTCAGCGCCTACGAAAAGGCTATCGCTCAATACGTGACCGAACACCCTGAGCTTGGAACTATCAACTCAGCCGCGTCTGGAAGCAAACCGTCAGACGGCGGAAGTCCAAAGGAATAAATTTGGACTCGATGAAATCAAGATTTCATTTGACCCGCGCCCGGTTGTATCATGGTCAAAATCAGCTTGAGTTGTCACAAGCTGATGTGAAAGAAGCGCAAAGCGTCGATCCGGCGGTTCCGCTGCACGTCAATTTCAATAAAGGCAACTAGGCACGGAATCTTGGCAGGTTTGCATGTTAACAATCGATGGTTCATTTGGTGAAGGTGGCGGGCAGATACTTCGAACTTCACTGGCGTTGTCGCTGGTTACGGGGAAGCCTTTCAAGCTGATAAACATTCGGGCCAATCGTGTCAACCCTGGATTGCAACAGCAACATCTGACTGCTGTCAGGGCTGCAGCAACGATCAGCGATGCCACTGTAGAGGGTGACTCGAAAACATCGCAAACTCTAGTTTTTGAACCGGGGAAGGTGAAACCAGGTAAGTACGAGTTTGACATAGGCACCGCGGGTAGCACTACTCTAGTTTTTCAAACGATATTGCCACCATTGATGTTGGGCAGTGAAAAAAGCGAATTGTCGTTTTCCGGTGGCACTCATAATCCCAACGCACCTCCATTCGATTATGTGAATGAGACTTACGCGCCGACTCTCGAGCAGTTCGGTCCTGTGGTGAAGATGGAACTCGGGCGGCTTGGATTCTACCCACCCGGCGGCGGCAGTTTTACCGCCACAGTAAAGCCGGTCGATAAGCTCAACAGTGTAGAGTTGCTGAGACGGGGAAAAACTTTGCGTCGATGCGCTAGAGCTCTACTGGTGCGCTTATCGCAACGCATCGGGCAGAAGGAGCTGGATTACGTTCGCAACAACATGCCTGATTGGGGTGGTGGCGAATTGCGCCTGGACGTTTCAGACAACGCGGTCAGCCCCGGTAATGCCCTCACGATTCAATTCGAGTGTGAGTACATCACTGAGACTTTTACAGCTGTTGGAACGCGCGGCTTGGCTGCCGAGAAGGTCGCAGAGAACGCTGTTTCGTATGCTCGCAGATATACTGAGAGCACGGCCGCTGTAGGACAGTTTTTAGCTGACCAGATCTTGCTTCCGTTCGCTCTGGCGGGTTCAGGTTTTTTCACTGCTGACGAAATCACATCGCACACTCAAACTAACATTGATACCATCAAGAAGTTTCTCGATGTCAATATTGCAGTAAGCTCAGAAGAAACTTGCCATCGCATTGATGTAAAGTCCTAGCGTCATCGATTCTCAACCCGTGTGTGACGGACCAAAGAGCAAAAAGGGTTGGTGCCTCAATGAACTTACGTATTCACCTGGAGTTAAACGCGCGCATACTTACTACGTAGAAACTCCAGGTGCTTTTCGATATTTCTGTAGAGCAACTGCCCCATTATCAGTGTGAGAGTCAGGGAGATCCCGAACCGCAATACGTAGCACTGTGCGTCATTGTCCATATGCAAATTGAAACGCATGTAATTTTCGGTCATAGCGATGATCGGATGGTGCACAAGGTACATCCCGTATGTAGTTTTGCCAACCCCGGCAAACATTGATAAGAATGTTCGGAGCGGCGCCCACGACATGGTGCCAATCAGAATCATTCCGCACGTTAACGCAATAGTGAAATAGACCGGAACTATCAAAACACTGTTGGATGGTTCGGGTAAAAACACTATCATCACTGTTAAAATGATCAAAGCTGACACCGCTATTGGTGCTCCAAATTTGCAGATTTTTGCCCATGCATCTGGCAACTGCAGCTGAATCGTGGCAATCAGGGCTCCTGCCATCAGCGTATCGAGACCACAAAGTGTGTTGAAATTATAGAGGGTTGAGGGCATCCACACACCAGCCGGGTTCGTCAACGAATACTGTTGGAAGCAATACCGAAAACCGATCGACAGAAGTGTAAAACCAGCAATTACCAGCGACAAATGCTTCCATGATGTGACTTTGCGCAGAACAAATGGCCAGGTAACGTAAAACTGTTCTTCCGAGCACACCGACCATAATGGTCTGAACAAGTTCGCGATGGGAAACGTGAGTTCGTCGGCGAGAGCAAGCAAGCTAAACGACTTGAAGATGAGCCCATAATTTCCTACGAATAAAAACATCGGAACAAAAATATCCTTGAGAAAATTAAAGTACACCTGCATATTCAAATTCCTGTTGCCCAGGAATGGAATGACGAACGAACCTGCACAAATCACAAGATAGTAAAGAGGCCAAATTCTCAACATGCGTCGCCTGAAATAGAGTGGCAGAGAGATATTTCCATTTTTTAAGCGCTCCTTCAGGAGCAGTGAAGTTATTAGATATCCGCTCAGCACAAAGAACATGTCCAGGCCGATGAGTCCCCATTTGACAAAGGCGTTGTACCAGTCAATGAGAAAAAACTGCCCATTCGGTTGAGGAATGAGCCACGAATGCGCCATAAAAATGTAAAGAAAGCAGATCGTGCGCAGACCGTCGAGCTCAGGCAAGTAGAAAGCTTTCGCTAAAGGCTTTTTTTGTTCAACCACTGCGGTTTCGCTTAACTACGGCTTGCGTGTTCACTTCAGAGTGAAACGATGGTTGTGAGACAGGAACCCTATCAAAACTGTTCATTGCGCCAAGGATGTCGCTACTGCTGAGTAGCCTAACACACCCGGGCAATTAAGTCAGTTGTAGAAATCGGTCCCACAGGCAATCCGTCGAGCGCCAGTAGACCGGGAGGCACAATTTTCGGTTGTTGTGGAGGAGAAAGCTCTTAGCCACTAAATCAACGTATTTAAGAATTGCTTTTCTACGCACCATTACGGTGTTGTATATGGTGCAGAGTATGCACAGCTATATTTTTGTACAAGTGCGGCGAGATGTCATTTCACATCAGCGTGCTGGTAACTTAAAGGCTACGAGCTTGTGCAGAATTCGTGAAGTCTATAGTCGATGTTAGTTTATAGTTAAATTAGACCGATAGGGCTGTAAAGAGCGCATAAATACTGGGTTTCCGGGTATGTTTCAATTTCTCATTGTTCACCTTTTTTTGCCAATCGTGAGTAATATTGGAGGATAGACCTGTGTATCAAATTGGAGAAAGAAAATGAAGAACCTAGTTGCAATGATGTTGGCTTTGAGCTTCGCTGGTGTTGGCGCTACCTCAGTATTGGCTGCCGATGAAACCGGCAAAGAAACAGTAAAAACAACTGTTGAAACCAAAAAGGGTAATGTCAAGCCAAAGACAAAGAAGACAGTTACTCGTCACAAAGTTGACACCAAAAAATCTGGCAACAAAACAGAAGCAGAAGATAGCACCAAGACAACTACTGAAACTAAGTAGTTAGATCTCGGAACCTTACGAAAACCTCGCAGGATTTCTTGCGAGGTTTTTTCTTTGGAACGCTCTGGTGCATTCATGCAAAATTTTCGCCAACGCCTCTGATTTCTTCACCAGCGATTTTCATTATTGCGCACGCAAAATTTCCTTGCCAATGTTTTCTCATTTTCCTTTTCGCGTTTTTTACCCCACTCACCACTGATAACCTTTCCGACGGAAATTTTTGTTCACAAGGGAACGTCTGTCGAGTTACACCCGTCACCGCTTCGGGTCCTATAGAGCGAGCTTAACAATGAATAGAAAGAACTGCCTACCGATAAATGCACTTTTGAGTTTTTCCGTTATGGTATCGGTTGGCGGACCGGCGCTCGCCGAAGACGCCCTGGCGCACCCCACGCCTCCGAGCGAACTTATGAAAGGCGAGCCGAACAAGGACAACGCCAAGCCTGGTGATACGCTCGAAAGCAAGGTCTCCACGGGCAACGGTCTGCCCGAACAGGTCCAGGCGGCACCGAACGGTCCGGACCCTTCCACAAAGCCGATGACTACGGGCGCAGTCTTCACGTCTGCGCAAACGGCCGAAAAGGCAGCCGAGGCTACCACGATTCATGAGCATGAGCCGGGCACGTCGCCCGTTTTGCCGGATGCGTCTGTTGCTAAGAGACGCCCGACCATTGCGCTTGCATTGGGCGGCGGCGGAGCGAGAGGCGGAGCGCACCTGGGCGTTCTAAGAGTACTTAGAGACAACAACATTCCCATCGATTACATTGTGGGAAACAGCATGGGCGCGATTATTGGCGGTTTCTATGCCGCCGGCGTCCCGCTTGAAGACATACGCCGAATGATTCAAGACGGCTCAATGCGCAAGGCTTATACGCCGATGCCACTTGCTCCGAAAGTAGTTCTCGCCGGTTTGCAGAAGTTGAGTCCAATAAAAGGAAAGAATCCATACGCAGGTCTCTTTTCTGGTAAGGCGTTCCGCAAATATTTGACCAGGCATTTGCCCCGCCCTGATATGCAGGTGCAGGACACCAGGATTCCGTTCTCCGCAGTGGCCACTAACCTTGTGGACGGTCAGGCTTACAGAATTTCGGATGGACCTCTCGCAATTGCAATGCAAGCGAGTTCTGCCATTTCTCCGCTTTTGAAACCAGTGCCAATTGGCGACAAGATTTATGTCGATGGTGGTGTGAGAGCTAACCTTCCAGCATCTGCAGCCAGAGATACGGGTGCAGACATCGTCATCGCGGTGCTGGTCGATGAGCCAATGCAGAAAATTCCAGCACGGAAATTTAAGACCTACAAAGGAGTCGCCTCCCGCATGGCTGACATTGTTCTTGCAATAGCTGATGAGCGGCAGCTACAGTTTGCCGATGTCGTCATAAACCCTGATGTTACAACGATTCCAGTTTTGACAAAGAAAACTTTTTACGCTGAGAAAGCCGAGTTGTCCGGAGAGTTGGCGGCGAAAAAAGCGCTGCCGATAATATTGCAAGATCTCAAAAATCCACCCAAGCCAGACGCTGCTGTGGCAGCTGCGCGCAAGAAGTTCAACATCTAAGGCAAAGCCACTACTCTCAGGAGTTAAATTCCTCTCTGGACCTGGATCCGGTCAAATCCGAGGCTCACTTCTTCAGGATTTACTCTTCTTCGCGGCGATTAGTCCGAGCAACAAAAGCGTTGCTCCGATAATCACAATCAGGAAAAGATTTTTGTAGTCGTCTTTGGAGCCATCGCTGCTTTTATGAACAGGCGTGGCGCCAAGGTCAGCAGGCTCATCTTGCGCGCTGAGCGGCGCTTCGGCAGAGTTGGCTTGCTTCTCGGAAGCCGGCGCTTGCGCCCCCGCAGAGGTCGCTTGTTTCTCGGAAGCCAGCTCGTGAGAGCCTGCAGTGGTCGCTTGTTTCTCGGGTGCAGTTGCACTTCCCAAACCAGGTTCCTGACCCCGCTCGGCCGCCTGAGCCCGATTCATCTCGGCAACGACTTTGATGCGCGCTTCACGCACATAGGTTTTGCTGGCATGAGCTAGCGTCGCCGCTTTATCGAGGTCGGTTAGCGCCTCTTTGTAACGGTGCGTCACTCTATAGCATTCAGACCGTTCCATGTACGCGTCGTCATCATCGTTTCGGAGTTCCAACACTTTCGACAAATCAGCGATTGCCTCGTCGTACCTTTTCATTGATTTCAGCGCCACAGCCCTCAACATGTAGGCACCAGGCTCCTCCGGTGTCAATTTGATCACTTCTGAATAATCAGCAAGTGCTTCTTTTGTCTTTCCGACTTGCATGTAGGCGTCGGCGCGCTCTTTGTAGCGAGTCCAATCTTTGGGATTGGCAGCCACAGACTTCGTATAGTCCTTAATTGCTTTATCGAACTTGCCTAAACCTAGAGTCAGTTCGGCTTCTTTGGCTATCGCTTTGTCATCCGTCGGGTCTAACTTGCTCGCCATTGCCAGGTCTTTGCCTGCAAGAGAGTTCTTTTTCAATGCAGCATACGACTGTGCTCTGAGAACGTAAACGTCGCCCAGCGAGATGGGAACCGTGTCGTCACGCATCAACTCATTGCGCAATCGACCAGTTTCGCAAACGAATCGATACGCTACTAATCTCGGTTTAGCCTGAATTACTTTTGTAAGGTCATCTATCGCCTGTTGATGTTTCCCTAATTGCTGATAGCTATCTGCGCGAAAGTAATAGAGCATCGGCGAAAAATTCGGCGCGAAACTTATTGCTCTATTGAAGTCAGTGATTGATTCAGCAAACTGTCCCTGGTTGCTATTGATCACGCCTCGAAAAAACCATAGATCAGGAGCTTTAGGATTCAGTTTAAGCGCCGCTGTCACTTTGCTTGCGGCAACATCGAGACGACCCGCTTCACGCGCCTCTTCGGCGCCGTGCAACTCGTCAAATATCTCTGAGTTTGGTCGCTCTGCTGCATACTCCCTGGTCTGGTGCAAAATTTTGTATGCCTGGGCCCTGTTTTTGTGAGCGTGCCAAATTGACCAATCGTAAGGGTTTATCGTGTAGAAGTTGATAACTTTTGTTGAATCAGCGAAACCTTCTTTCATGCGATTGCGCTGAAATTCGCAATAAGTGCGGATCGAATAAGCACGGACGATTCTGGGATCAGCCTCTATCGCGCGTGTCGCTTCGGAGATTGCCTGCTCGCTCTGGTTCATATCCATATAAATTCTTGCGAGCTCGGCGTGCGCATCTGCATCTTTTGGATTTTGGGCAATCAACTTTTTCAGCTTCATTTCTGCAGCCTGATATTGCTCACGGTCTATGTCTTCGAGCGCCTGTTCGTATGTTGAGAACGTTCGAGATAGAGCAGGTGCGCTGCATAAAGCCCCAACGCTCATGCTCAGGATGAATGATGCAGCTAATTTCTTATTGTTGTGGTTGTTTTGCATTTGCCTGAATTCACTACTAGTATTGTGACCTATCTCAGGAAAACTGCACGTTTTTTCTAAACCCGACACTTTAGCAATGGCTGCCAGCTGCAAACCCCGAAGCCCACGCCCACTGAAAGTTGTAACCACCCAGCTGCCCGGTGACATCGACCACCTCACCAATGAAATATAATCGAGGCACCTTCTTGCTTTCCATGGTCTGGGACGATAGTTCTCTGGTATCGACTCCACCTCGTGTCACCTCCGCTTTCCTATAACCTACGGTACCGGCAGGAAAGAGCGTCCAGTTGTGTAATTGTTGAGCCAGCGAGTCGAGCTGTTTTTCATTCAACTGATTGATCGGGCGATTCATGTTCACCATCTGTGCAAACTTTTCAGCAAAGCGTTTTGGAAGTTTTTCACTGAGAACATTTTTTACGTCCACTTTATTATTGTGGGAATTTCTGATTCTCGTAAGCCACTGCTCAGCGTCGAATTGCGGCAGTAAATCTATTTTGACTGGCTCTCCTTTGTGCCAATAGAGAGATGCCTGCAAACTGGCTGGACCACTTAAACCCGTATGAGTAAAGAGAATATTTTCTCGAAACGACGCTTTTTTGCAAGTAACAGTTGTGTCAAGTGAAATCCCCGGCAGTTCTTTGAAGTGCTCTGCGTCAGCTCTGCTGAAATTGAAACCATCTAGAGCGGGAGCAGTCTCTATGATATTTAAACCAAATTGTCTGGCGATATCGTAACCAAATCCGGTGGCACCGATTTGTGGAATCGATAGACCGCCTGTCGCCACTACCAGCGATTGGCTGCGGAAATCACCAGCGCTTGTCGAGATGACGAATTGGTCGTTCTTTTCAATGGCAAATATTTTGCAATCCATTTGGAAACGCGCGCCGGCATCGTCGCATTCTTCAACCAACATGTCTACGATCTGTGATGCTGAATCGTTGCAGAAAAGTTGACCGAGCTTCTTTTCATGGAAAGCGATCTTATGCTTTTTGACCATGTCGATAAAATCACTGGGGGTGAATTTCGAGAGAGCCGATTTGCAAAAGTGTGGATTCTGCGAAACAAAGGAGTCGGGACCAGCTCCGGTGTTAGTGAAGTTGCATCGACCGCCGCCCGAAATGAGGATCTTTCTGCCGATTTTCGATGAATGGTCCAGCAAAATCACTTTGCGTCCGCGATTCGCTGCAGTGCGAGCGCACATCATTCCGGCGCCGCCTGCACCGATGATGACAACGTCAAAGTCTCGTTCCAACGCCATTTCAAAAACCTGTTAACGAAACAATCTTCCCACGTATTCTAAAATATTGCAGTCCGCACCTCTGTACTTCTCGCGAGGCGTTAAATGCGCAAAATAATTGCCAAGGTGACTGTATTTTTTAGTCTGTTTGCTGGATATCATTCTGCGCTGGCTGATGCGCCGCAGAAAGCAGATCTCGTTGTCACCGGTGCCGAAATCTACACTGTCGATGGTGCCAGGCGTTGGGCTCATGCTATGGCAATTAGGGACGGCAAAATCGTGTATGTTGGCGAAAATTCAGAGGCTCAAAGTTTTGTTGGACCAGCAACCGAGCAGATTAATTTGCATGGCGAAATGGTCTTGCCTGGTTTTCACGACAGTCATATTCATCCTATTGATAGCGGCATCGAGCTTGCGCTATGCCGTCTCGATGACGCAGAATCTCGAAAGGAAATTCTCGACATCATAAAAAAATATGTGAAAGAGCATCCCGATCTGCCGTGGATCACCGGCAGTGGTTGGAGTTTGCCGCTGTTTCCAAACGCCTGCCCCTCTCGAGAAGATTTAGACGCCATCGTGCCGGACCGTCCGGCTTATTTCGTTTCACAAGATGCTCATTCTGCCTGGGTTAATTCAAAGGCATTGCAACTTGCGCACATCGACAGGTCAACACCAAACCCTCCGCTCGGGATTATTGAGCGCACCGCCAGTGGAGAACCTTCTGGAACATTGAGAGAGGACGCGACCGATCTCGTCAGCAAGTTAGTGCCCAAGCCTACTGCAGAAGAGCGTCAGGAAGGTTTGATGCGCACGCTGAGAATGGCAAATGGTTTCGGCATCACGTCTTTGCAGGATGCCAACGCCGATGAAGATTCGCTTAAGACCTACACCGAAGTGGCAAATTGGCGTCGACTGACCGTCCATCTGGTGGCGGCTTTGCATGTCAGCCCGGGTCGGGGTGCCGAGCAGGTGAAAGATTTTGTTGCGTTGCGCGATAAGTATACTTCGCCCTTTGTGCGACCAACTTCTGCAAAAATATTTGCTGACGGAGTGGTTGAAACGCACACGGCTGCGTTGTCTGCCCCTTATAGCGACAAACATGATACTACTGGGTTGCTTAACTTTCGCACGGACCAGCTGAATGAAATTGTGCAGGAACTCGACAGGAATAACTTTCAGGTGCATGTCCACGCTATCGGAGATGAGGCAGTGCATCAAGCTTTGAATGCGCTCGAAGTGGCGAAAGAAAGAAACGGGCAAAACGACAATCGCCATCATATTGCCCACCTCGAACTGATCCAACCGGAAGATATTCCGCGCTTTCGCAAACTGAATGTGGTGGCAAACTTTCAGCCGTTCTGGGCATTTCGTGATGCGTACATAACCGAATGCACCGAACCACTGCTCGGAGTTGAGCGCACAAGCCGGTTGTACCAGATCAATTCAGTCATGAAGACCGGAGCCGTTGTAGCGGCAGGCAGCGACTGGTGCGTGACGACGATGAATCCACTCGATGCCATTCAAGTCGCAGTCACAAGAAAGGGATTGACTGATGCTACCGGATCCCCATGGTCACCTGATGAGCGGGCTCCTCTGGCGCAGATGATCGCGGCTTATACCATAAATGGTGCATACGTGAATCATCAAGATAAAGAAACCGGGTCGCTAGAGGTCGGAAAAGACGCTGACTTTGTTGTGTTGGATGGGAATCTATTCGAAATCGATCCGTCGAATATTCACAAGGTGCACGTTCTGAGAACATACTTCAAGGGGCAATCGGTTTATAAGAGCGATGCTAACCCTTCCTCGTAGCACGCTTTAAATAAGGGAATTTGTCGATATTGTCAATAATATCAAAGTGGGATTTGAGCTCCGCTTGCAGCTGCTCTGAAGCATTCCAGAGATACAAAATATTTGCGCTTTCAGGGATAGGTTGCGGATTATCCAATGACCTGAATACGATCTGACAATCAGGATGTGTCTGAAAGCTAAGGTCTATTAGTTCGGTCGGATTTATAGATGATTCTTCCGCAATTAAAAACGCTGTCGGCTCGCGATTCAAGCGCTCTGCGATGGGAAGGGTAAAGCGCATGGCGATAGCTTTGTCTGGCCAGATTTTGCAGTTTAGCAGGTAACTGTCTGACAGCATTTCTATTCCGAAAATGAATGCAATCACCAGTACAGCAAGACTTTTGAATATCTTATTGCGATTCCATAAAAACTCGATCAGGCTCGGAAATAAGAAGAGTGCGCTGACGATGAGCACGGTCTGGTATCTGAAAACTGCTGACCGTGCCCCTTCCGTCAGCAAATCTTGCCCGGCAAAGATTCCCATCCACACTGCGATTATTGAAAGATGTATATATTTCAGGTTCTTGAAGGGCACCGCTGCCAGTACCAGTGCAAAAATTTGCAATATTGTCGTTAGCAAAAGCGGGGCGGAAAGCTTTGCGGTTTTGAAACCGAAAAGTGCGAAAGCCTTGTATGGAATCGCCAGCCAGATGCTCACCAGCTCACTTTTAGGGATTGAAGTCGCCATCCAATCGTAAGCTTTCTTGAAATCAGCCGTGTGATGAGAGAGGAAAGCAAGCCACGGAATAAAAGTGAGGCAAGCTGCCGCGACTGCTGAAGAAAACGGAATCCAGACGCTCTTGCGTTTTTCTTGCGTCAGCAAAATGTATAGTGCGTGACCAACCATGACAATGGCAATAAAGAACCAGCTATAGAGTCCAGCCGCCAGGCACAGCGCGTAGCAAATCCAAATTTCTCGTCTGGTCGTTCTCAAAGCACTGAGCAGTAATGAACTGGCAAGCGTCATGAAGAGCATTCCAATGCTGTAATCTCTCGCCTCCTGCGCATAGTAAATGAGCAAAGGAGAGAGACTTGCAAGTGCGGTCGTCAGCGCGGCGACGACTCGTGACCGGTAAGTTTCCCACGCCAGCCAATAAGTCACAGGCAGCGTCAGCACACTCAAAATTGCACAGAGAAGTCGCATCGTAAATGGATTCGTGCCGACGACCGAGCAGAAAATCCATTCCATAAAGTAGAAGAGAGGGGCGTGTCCGGGTTCGTCTTCACCAAGAGTCCGTAGAATCGAAGCGCTGCTGGTCGTCTGGCTGATAACTCGATATTTCGTCAGGTCTGCCATCTGACAGGGCTTTGAGAAAAGCTCGTTTTTTAATTCGGCCGTAGTTTTGCCAGACAAGACCAGCGCCGTGAAAGATTCATCGTGCCAAAATTCTTTGTCATCGAGTCTAACCAAACGCAAACCTGCGCCGATAACCACCAGTAAAAGCAGAAGTGCTGTGACCAACAGTACGATACGCGGCTTTCGCGACACATCAATCTCTCTTCTGAATCAGTCTCTTCTGGAACATTTTCTTCTGTTCTTTCTATTCCGAAACACCACTTCTGAATTTCCGAACTGAAATCGTCCATTTGTACCCACCGTCTCGGCCTGGTCTGTAGGCGATATCACACATCTTGTAAACATATAGTAGCGCATTCGATTGTCAATAATAGTTCGCCAGGCTTTCGTTTTGGGAACTTTTCAGCCGCTCACTTGGTCCCCAAAAATCGTATCGGCGGTATCTCATCACAGAGGGATTTGAAATGATAGAAGGAAAAGCCAAGTCGTTGTTCGTAGCTTGCGGTATGGCGATGTTGCTTTGTTCTTGCAGCGAGAAATCGCATGAAGTGTCTGAACAAAAGCAAAACATTGATGCTCAAAAAGACGAGCAGAAAGCTATGATCGACCAGAAGGCTAATGAATTGAAAGCCGCGTCCGACGTCAAGCATGAAGCAACTGAGCAGGCTCTCGAAGGCAAAAAGAAAGAACTCGATCTCGCGAAAAAGAGCCTTGATGCCGCCAAAACAGATGCAGATAAAACTCACGACCTGGAGAAAAAGGACGTGGATCGTCAGGTGAAAGCCGACAAAGCCGTTGTTGAAGCTAATGCTGATGCAGCAAAGAAAAGCATCGATGAGAGCGCGAAGGCTAGCAAGTAATCTTCGACTCTGACACTGAATCTGGTGTCGACCTGAATTAACGAAGACCCGCGAATGAGGCGATTGATCCCCGGGACCAAGTCGCGAAAGTTCGCGGGTTTTTGCGATATCATTCCACAGTTGGTGTCTAGCAGAAGGTCCTGGCATGAGTGACGATGTGAAAAGCTTGATTGGCAGAAAAATCACGCGTGCGACGAGCAGTTTGAAGAATTTCTCGATTCAATTCGCTGGCGACAGCGGGTTGCAGATGGATGCAATGGATGGACCTCGAATCTCGGCTGTCGTCGTGGCCAACAGCGATTTACCAGTCCCCACTGAGGCTGTTTGCGCAGTTGATTGGAGTTGGATTTACTCCAGCGAATTGAAGGCAGTGACAATTGACGGTCCATCGGTGAGACTTCAGCTCGACCCGGCAGGCCCGCTAGTGGTTACTGCTGGAACCTGGCAGGGCTCCGGGTTTTTGGGCTTCCAGCCCTACAAGCCAGCGGCAAAAGTCTGAAGTCTCGGTCAAAAGTCTGAACTTTCGATCAAAAGTCTGAACTTTCGGTTCGTCTTCGGCTGATTTCAATTAGGCACGAGCGAAGCCAACCCCTGCGAAATCAGGTACTGGTGAAAAAGGGATTTGAGATTCCTGCCGTATTCTTCATCAACAACTACATACTTATCCTGTCGGCGAATTCTCGCCGTGTTGCGTGTAAGGCTCAAGGGAGTGCCGTCCGCGTTGAATGCTTTTGTCGAAGAATCCATGTCAATCCAATCTTCTGCTGGATTGTAGGTGTAGGTGTTGATGCTTTCCTGCTGGTAGGTTTCTTTGATATCGCCGCCTGGCTTGCGCACTTTCACGACTATCACTTTGGTTCGCACCGTAACTTTGTTGGCTGAAGGGATAGTGACATCCTTCTCCAGCACCTGGTGATATTCAATCAAGCCTGCCATGGTTGTGTCTGACGTATAAGGCACGCCGACGTAATGCCAGATTTGACCAGATTTGTCAGTTTGTTTGCCGTACGAGAACTTGCTCTTTGCTGTGAATGAGTGATGTTCGGTGTCGCGTCGACCGTTTCTCAAGTCTTCCAGGAAGACTGTTTGCTCTTCCCTGGTTGCCCAGATGCCAGCCAGCCAGTTGGGTATGCGCACCCAGGAGTTCGACATGGGCTTATCCGCGGTTTCGTCGTAGTGGATACCTGGTTTGAGCAGCTTGTTGACCGCTGGGAGTTTTCGACTGTGCTCGATTTTTCCCTGCAAAGGCTCGGCCATTGAGGCTTCAGAATGAATCGAGGCAAGCACTATGAGTGCCAGCGGGAGTGATTCCCATCTGGCAAGGAGCCGGTTTTTTCTTCTGTCGTTCTTCAAAATGGCGTTTCGCATGGGATTTTTACGCACTACTTAGTAATTTCCCCAATCGACCATAGCAGATGAAAGGACTATTATCCTGGCACAAATGAATAGACCCGATCAATACGACGGAGCCCATCATGAATACGCACCAGATTTTAAAGAACGAAGAAGTGACAAATCGCACCGAAGCTGCCAACGTAAGCAGCGAAAATCTTGAAAAAATGACCGAATCGCCAGAAAGCGCGAATGTCCCGGTCTGTAAAAACGGCGTATGCCTGGTCAGCTGGAAGCCTCAGCGACCTGCAGCCGCATAACAAGCTCAGCTGAAAACAAGTGGTCAGGTAGCTTGGTCAACCAGCAAGAACTTCTGACGCAGTTACTTCGCAGTTTTCGAGCCCGTCTTAGCGCCGACTTTTCTATCGGCAACTGCCTGGGCGCTCAAAGCTTTCTCCTTAAGCCGTCTTTCGAGCTGTTCCACTGTAAAAGGATACGGGCACCAGCCGGCACCATTGACTGGACATGTCGCTAACGCGGCACTGGCTCTCTTTGTCGTGGTTTTCTTTTTTTGAGTTGTGGGATTCTTTTCGACGGTAGCCGCTTTCATACAAGCTCTCCTTTTATTTCCCTACTCTGTTCTACCACCAAATGCCCAATCCGACGAGTTTTTTAACAATCTCGGTTTGATGGAAAGCCTGAAAGTAATTGCTATGTCTGGGTTTCGGGATTGTTTCGCGTCCGTTCTGTCGGCAATTTCCCCGTTTTACTTCGTAGTTGGAATTCCGATATCTTCATTCCATATGTCCGGGTGCGCCTTTGCGAAGTCTGCCAGCATCTGAAAACATTCGTCTGAATTCATATCGATGACTTTAGTACCCATCGATTCCATCCATCCACCGGCACTTTTGAATGTTCTGTTCTCACCCGCGACAACAATAGGAACTTTGAATTGCACCGCCGCACCAGCGCACATCGCGCACGGCATGAGCGTTGAATACAACACTGTGTCGGAATAGTCGCTGATGCGACCAGCATTTGCCAGGCAATCTATCTCTGCGTGAGCAGTCGGGTTGTTGTGTTGCACTCGTCGATTATGTCCGCGCCCGATGATTTTTCCGTCGCGCACAAGCACGGAGCCTATTGGAATTCCGCCTTCGCTCAGCCCCAATCGCGCTTCGGCGATTGCCTCTTTGAGAAAACTTTCCATTTCTTCTTTTGAGGGTGGATTGGACACTTTATATTTGCCTCGTTGTTGCGGTGGTGGTTATTGTAGTGGTGGTTATTGATCGGTGGTCATTGATCGGTGGTCATTGATCGGTGGCGATTGATTGGTGGTTATTGTAGTGGTGATGATTGATCGGCGGCTATTGATTGGTGGTTATTGATTGGTGGTTATTGATGGGTGGTTACTGATGGGTGGTCGTTGTATTGGAGGGTCGGTAGCGTCGTTGTTGTTGCTGGAACGCTGTCGCTGGTTTTCAATAGTTCAATCTGAAACCGTCGGGTAGTATTATGCCCTGGTAAGATTCGCCAAACATGACACGGAAGAAACATCATTGGACGCAAATTTAGTTGAAGAACATTCTGATGGGCGTGTCGAGCTTCGCGATGAAGGCATAATCAGTTCGAGCCCGCTTTATAACCATGACCTGGCACCGGTTGCGGTGGCAAAGCGCAACTGGAGCACTTACAATTTTGCGGCGTTGTGGGTGGGAATGGCCGCTTGCATTCCAACGTACATGTTGTCATCTGGCTTGATTGCATCGGGCATGAACTGGTGGCAAGCGATTCTGACAATTATGCTCGGCAATATCATTGTCTTGATTCCGATCCTGCTCAATTCTCATCCGGGCACCAAATACGGTATTCCTTTCCCTGTCTTCGCCAGAGCTGCGTATGGAACTTACGGTTCCAATCTGCCTGCTTTAATGCGTGCACTAGTAGCGTGCGGCTGGTTTGGCATTCAAAGCTGGCTCGGCGGTAAAGCGTTGCACACTCTTTTCACTGCGCTCTACAAAAGTTGGCCCACTCTGCTCGGCGGTCCCATACTGCTCGACCACTCGGCGACTGAGTGGATTTCATTTGCAATATTCTGGTCCTTGAATGTGCTGGTCATTTATCGCGGCATGGATCTTCTCAAAAAGATTGAAGGACTCGCCGCCCCATTTGTTTTGCTCATGTGCGGTTTGCTTGTCGTGTGGGCCGTATCCAGCGCGCATGGCGTGGGCACCTTGCTTTCCGACCCCGGCAAATTCAAAGATTTGCCGTCATTTATAGCAGTTTTTATTCCGTCATTAACTGGAATGATTGGATTCTGGGCGACACTTTCGCTCAATATGCCTGACTTCACTCGCTACGGACGAAGTCAAAAGGAGCAAACGATCGGGCAAGTGGTGGCACTTCCGGCAGCTATGACAATCCTGTCGATGATGGGAGTTGTTGTCACTTCCGCCGCACAAGTCATCTACCCGACTGCATCGATCAAAGTTCTCTGGGATCCTATTTCATTGATCTCGTTGTTTACAGATCCGCTCACAGTCTGCATCGCAATGTTTACTGTTGCTGTTGCCACACTTGCAATGAATATCGCGGCGAATGTGGTATCACCAGCCAATGATTTTTCCAACGCTTTTCCTCGATACATCGACTTCAGAACCGGCGGCTTGATAACAGCTGTGCTGGGGATCATGATGCAGCCCTGGAAGCTGATCGCTGATCCATCAGGCTACATATTTCAATGGCTGGTCGGCTATTCCGGAGGGTTAGGTTCGATTGCCGGTGTGCTGATTGTTGATTATTGGGTCGTCAAAAAAAAGCGGCTCGAACTTCCTGACCTCTACCTTGTAGACGGCGCCTACACGTACAAAAATGGATCGAACCCTGCTGCCATCATCGCCACTATAATCGGCTGTGTTGCAGCCTGGGTGGGCTGGTTCTATGCGCCTTTAAAAATACTGTTTGATTATGCCTGGTTTGTCGGGTTTGCAACTTCCGGAATCATCTATTACCTGCTCATGGCAAAAGCTTCAAAAGCCGATGCCGAGGGCTAACAGCTCGGGCAGGTCCTACACTCTTCGAACTGTTGATCGCTCCGCCGGCGCGCCTGTCTGTGGCCGTATGTTGTTAATGCGACGGGCGTTAGAGGGCAATGAAATGAATCATCAGTTAGTAGACAGGAAAAGTTGGTGGAGTGTCGGAATTCTGAATGTGATCAATAACATCTGTTTGAGCATTCATTTCAAGAAAGTCGAAATCGCTGGGCAGGAAAATTTACCAGTCGACGGTCCGTACATTCTCATCTCGAATCATTTCTCGCGCTGGGATCCGCCGCTCGTTCAGAAGGTTCTCGAGCGCCGCCGCTCGATTTACATGGCGTCACCTAACGAAATGAAAGGTTTGCAGGGAGCGATAATCCCGGGCATTGGTGCTTTTCCAGCGGTTGCATCGAGAGCCGCTTATGACTTTATTCTCAATCAATTCCGGAAGAAAGAGGTGCTGGTCGTGTTCCCTGAGGGGAATGTTTTTCGCGACGGAACCACTCATCCATTCAAGCCAGGCGTTGCGCGTATCGCCTTGAATTGTCAGGCAACGGGAATTCCAATTCCTGTCATTCCAATGGCCATTCGTTATATTGAAAACGGAGATCATAGAATCGCACGCATTCAGGTTGGAAAGCCTGTCGATGTCAGCGAGTATGTTGAAGAGTTTAAGCTCAGCACCGGTGATGCTGTGAGAACTTTAAGCAATCGGTTGCATCGTGAAGTGTGCCATCTGAAATTGGGTCTCGGATTGATGCACGATAAAGGCACTGTTTACATCGGTAAACCTGTTCGTGAGTGGATTCCTCGCACTCAGGACCAGGTGAGCGCGTAGACGGAACTAAGTGCGGCCCACCTCGTCTGGATATTCAGTTGAGGGAGAGGGATTACACATGGCCTACGTGCGTAAGATGATTTTGTGCGGGTTGATTTTCAGTTTTGGTGCGCTGCCAGCAAATGCAGAGAAGAATACTGATGCGATGGTCTCGCAGACAATGGTGATCAACGCACCCGTCAAAGCGGTTTGGGAAGCGATGAGAACATTACGCCGCAACGATCCTGCGCATCGTAAAATTCTGTCCAGCAGCGGTGGAGACTATGTCGTGCAGGAAACTTTTGAGGGTATCCCTGTGATTGGCGAAGCAATCTGCACGTACAGAGAACACGAAACGCCGATGCAGAAGTTGAAGTACGAATTGATCAAGTCAGACAAGCTGAAAGCGTTCGCTGGCGAGTGGAATTTAACACCAGCAGGTGACAATCAGACTAAGGTGGAACTCAGTTCTCGTACAGATGCGGGGGTTTGCATTCCCTTTGCTGACAAAATAACTAGAAGTAGAACATCTAAATCGATTACGAAAAGACTTGAAGAAGTCCGCGACATTGCGACAAAACCTCAAGTTGCATTGAAACAGTAGCGATTCATAAACTGAATTCGGTTCAGACCGGTTAAAATGAACTTCCCATCTTTTGGAAGTGTTTATGAAACCCGCTGCCTGGACCGGAATTACCATCATAACGATTACAGCGCTGTCATTAGCTGCGTGCGCACCGAAGCAGTCCAGTTTAAAGCTGGACCCTAAGGAGATAGCCGCGGATCACGCTAAAACCTGGGACAGCAAAAACAAAGCGGGGCTCGCGGCGATGACTAGCGGTGACCTCGATGAGGCTGAGAAAAGTCTCGTCGACGGTCTCAAAGAGGCTGAAGAGTGTGGGCAAGACGATGTTCGTGTCGCAGTCAGTTTGAACAATCTCGCCTCCCTTTATGAAAAGAAGAAGATGTACTCGCAGTGCGCGGGATATCTGCAGAAGGCGCGCAAAATTTTCCGTAAAGCATATGGTGATATGAATGAGTCGATTCCGGTTACGGAGCGCAACGAAGCGCGCATTTTGACGAAACAGGAAAAGTGGGCGGAGTCGTTACCTTTGTATGAAGAGGCGATTCGCTACATGGAAATGTTGAAGTCTAGAGATCTCGAAGACGTAAGAAAAGAGTATCAGTTGGCTAAGACTCATGTCGCTTCTCAAGGTTCTGCTAAACCAGCTGCCACAGCCGTTTCGCCTCAGTCAAAAGCTGTTTCGCCTAAGCCAAAGAAATCTTAGTGAGGATGCGGGCAGATGACTGAATCGGTGAGCCAGGATTTCGAGAAACTGGGACTTTTCTATCTCGGGCGACGTTACGACATGGCAAAAGGCACGGTGACAAGCGATCTCTTGCTGTACGATTCACGAGATTTGCTCACGCATGCAGTTTGCATTGGTATGACCGGCAGTGGCAAAACAGGGCTGTGTCTTGATCTGGTGGAAGAGGCTGCGATCGACAACATTCCCGTTATCGCAATCGATCCCAAAGGTGATCTATCGAATTTACTACTGACGTTCCCTGATTTGTCGCCTGCTGAATTTCAACCCTGGGTCAATGTTGACGAGGCGCGGCAAAACAATTTGACCGTTGAGGAATTCGCTTCGCAACAGGCGTCCCAATGGAAATCAGGTCTGGCTGAATGGGGACAGCATGCCGACCGCATCAAAATGTTGAGAGCCTCGGCTGATTTCAAAATTTACACACCAGGCAGCACCGCTGGAATTCCCATCTCAATAGTTCAGTCGCTCGCGGCACCTGCACAGGAAATTATCAATGATCCTGATGCTATGCGAGACAGGGTGGTAACTACAGCAAACTGTCTGCTCGCCCTGCTGGGCACCAGCGTAGACCCTCTGAAAAGTCGCGAACACATTTTGCTCTCCAATATTTTAGACCGTGCCTGGCGCAACGGTGACGACCTGACGTTGCCCGATATCATCCAGCAGATACAGAAGCCGCCCATGACGCAGGTTGGCGCTATCGACATCGAGTCTTTCTTTCCCTCGAAAGAAAGATTTGAGCTGGCCATGACAGTCAATAATCTTCTGGCTGCACCGGGATTCGATGCATGGTTGTCTGGAGAAGCCCTGGATGTTAGTAAACTATTGCACTCCAGCAGCGGCAAACCGCAGGTAAGCATTTTTTCGATTGCCCACTTGAGCGATACAGAACGCATGTTTTTTGTTTCGTTGCTGTTAGGGCAAATTGTTTCGTGGATGCGCTCGCAATCAGGCACCAGCAGCCTGCGTGCTGTTCTGTACATGGACGAGATATTTGGATATTTCCCACCAGTTTCTAACCCTCCTTCGAAACAGCCATTACTGACATTGCTGAAACAGGCTCGCGCATACGGTCTTGGTTTGATTCTGGCGACGCAAAACCCTGTTGATTTGGACTACAAAGGTCTTGCGAATACCGGCACATGGTTTATCGGAAGACTGCAGACCGAGCGCGATAAGATGCGAGTGCTTGAAGGACTGGAGGGCGCCACCGCCGAGAGCGGCAGTAAGTTCGATCGGCAGGAAATGGAAAAGACCCTGGCCGGGCTGGGCAAGCGAGTGTTCTTAATGAACAACGTGCACGAGAGTCGTCCAGAAATTTTTCAAAGCAGATTCACGTTGTCTTATTTGCGTGGACCTCTGATGAAAGCGCAAATCAAAAGTCTGATGGATCCGGTTAAAAGGGAACTCGCGAATTCAGCGACTGCAAACTCAACTTCAGCGGCAGCCGTATCGACATCAACGATATCGACGAAACCGGCGAATACGACGAATACGACGAATACGACGATACGTCCTGCTCTTCCTCCAGGTGTGAAGCAATACTTTTTGCCAGGCAAACAAAACATCTTGTCTGATGCTCAGGTGATCTACAAACCATTTTTGTATGCGTCGGCAGCGGTCAGATTTGTTGACACGAAAACGCGATTAGATGAGACGGTCGCAAAAGCGCTTATCGCCAATGTCACCGGTGACGGTGCTTCACTTGATTGGAGTGATGCTCAGCCTGTGAAGTATTCGCTTGATAAATTCAAGTCAGAACCCGATGCGGGCTCTGCGTTTGCGCCGCTTCCTTCTGCTCTGGCCCTGGAGCCAAACTACAAGGAATGGTCGAAGACGTTTGTCACCTGGCTGACCCAAACTCAAAAATATCAGCTTCTCTATTGCGACGTGCTGGATATGTACTCTATGCCTGGCGAGAAGGAAGGAGCTTTTAAGGTGCGCTTGCAGCAAAAGTTGAACGAGCTACGCGATCAGACTAAAGAGAAATTGCGTGACAAGTACGCTGCGAAGATGAATAACCTGCAAGAGCGTATTCGGCTAGCCCAGCAGCGCTCAGATAAGGAAGCGCAGGAATCTCGTGACGAGCAGCTTCATTCGATGATCTCGGTGGGCGCCACCATTTTTGGTGCGATGGTTTCACGCCGCCCGCTTGGCACCACGACCATAAATAAAGCTACAAGTGCAGCCAGAAAAGTTAGTCGTGCTTCGCAAAAGCAAGCTGATTCCAGCCGAGCTCTGGAATCTCTGCAAAGTTTGCAGGACCAGTTCGATGAAATGCAGAATCAATTCCAGGACGAAGTAACTCGCCTTAATAAGGATTTGCAGTCTCACCTCGAATCGCTAACTTCAACTGCGATTACACCAAAGAAAACAAACATCGCCGTCAACGCGGTTGCCTTACTCTGGGTTCCCGACAATCGGCTCGCTTAGTGGATTGTGCAATCACCACATTGAAGCAGTCGGATTGAATTCAGGTGTCGGCTGAGCATAAGTGATCGGAACATCACCCAGCAAAATTGGCAGCGACTGTTCGGCTTCCTTCCGTTGCTGCTCTTCCAACCAACCCATCTTGCTCAGCACAACCACAAGTTCCATGCCGCTCCACACGCAATGGTGCAGAGCGACGATTGCCTCTTCTGCGGAGAGCAAGTTTTCGCTCATTAGAAGCAGGCAGCGAGTTGCTACACTCAATGCTTCTTCCTTAATCATGTTGTACTGCAGCAAAACTGTATTGAAAGGAATGCGACTGGCGTAGCTGATTGCCAGTGCTTTCTCAGTGTCTTCCTGTGGCACGAGTCCGGACAGGTAGAGCATCTCCGCCAGTCCGACGGCCTGTACGGGATTGACTTCAGGCTCGGCGATGGTGGCAATAGCATGAGGAATATCGCAGCCTTGCAGGTACTGTCTCAAAACTTGCACCGCTTGCGATACAGATAGAGTATGTTTGCGCACCATCTCTTGCAGTGTGAGCGAGGCTTCGAGAGTTTCCTCAGAGATGAAACCAAACTGCATGAGCACCTGACCGACTTGAGTACCTTCGTTCAGCCCGATTTCAACCGCGGCCAGCAAGTCTGGTTCTGTGATGATCTCGGCTAGAACAAAGAGTTCGCCCAGTCTCACCGTTTGCCTTTTGTTGCTGGTATCGACACCGGCTGCAGTTAGACAACTTTCAAGCGACGTGTGTGTATGTTTGGCATTTTTCAGTGCGGCGACGGCAGTTTTGCGATCGATCAATCCATCGCGCAACATCACCTGCGCACTGAGAGCTGCTTCAACAGTGCTTTCCTTCAAAACGTTTTTCAGTACAAGAATTCGTCCAAGCGGCAAATTAAGATGTTGGCTCGTTTTCAGCGATTCTATCAGACATTCATTGGTAATTAGACCGGCGAGTACGAGCAAATCTCCAAGCTTGTTGGTCTCATTGTCGCGCGTTGGTAAGGAGCCCATGCATTCGAGGGCGCGCTCGATGTCGATGCGGTAATTTGCCACCATGCCTACTGCCTTAGTTGCCACATCCATCGTGATCAGTCTGTCGCGAACAAGCGATTGAGCCTGTAACGCGGCATGAACTGTCTCGCTTGTCACCAGTCCGAGCATGACCAATACTCGTCCTACGGGCAACCCTGTTTTGCTTGCAACTTGAACTGCGTTAGTAAGATCGTGCATTTGGATAAGTTTGGCGCCTCGTAAAAGGTCGCCGATAAGCATGTTGCTTCCCAAAGTATTCATAAGTTTGACCCTTTTTGACACACTGAAGTTCGGCATTCTGAGCGGCTCATGGCAACAACACGAGACGACTTCGCCGGGGAGAATTTCCGACTGCGACCGGATTAAATAGATGCCGCAAAAGAGCGGCGCGAATGTATGTATTCGCTAGTACGTGGTAACAGTCACATGAGGCGGAGAGCCCTCCGCACCAATATCATGAACGTTATTGCTCAGGCGCGAGGCTAAACACGACTATATAGAGCATAGGAATTAACTATATAAATCGCGCTCAAAACAAGCGGCTGATGAGTTATCAGCCGCGGCACTTCTGACATTTGACTGTTTCGCCGGCTCTGATGTATCCGAGTCGCAGTTGACTGACCTACCGCGTCGAAGTGGATTTACGTACCCTTTAGCAATCGATTTAAAGTTCGTTCAACGCGTCGCGCATAGCTTTTGCGGCCGTGTCGGTAGGGTCAGATTGCAACGCCCGCTCAACACACTTACGCGCTCCTTCGAGGTCTAGTTCGAGCCCTTTGGCAGTTGCCATATGAAGCCAGCCGTTCACATAATCTGGATTGATGCTTAAAGCCTGTTCGAGAAGGTCTTTGGCTTTCGGTATTTGTCCATCGTGCAGACATAGCACTGCCAGGTTGCCGTAGGGCCACTCGAAATCTGGAAATTGAGCAATGAGTTCCTCAAATGTATTGCGAGCCGCAACAACGTCGCCGGTCGCCATCAAGTTAAACCCTTCGATATTCTTCTGTTCTGCCAGCAAGGGCACAGGATATCTGGGAATCTTCGTGCGCAGGAAGATCTTTGCTGAGGCAGTCGTGGCGGCGTCAGATTCGTCTTCAAGAGCGAAATTGAGTGCGTCGCGAGCCTGTTCCGTCCATCCCATGGATTTATACTGGACGCCCAGTTTGTAATATTCTTGAGCTGAAAGTCCCTCAGGAACTTCGCGTGGCGGTAATTCCATTAATGCCTCATATCAAGCTTCGGCCTTTGTTTCAGTATAAACTGGCGTCGCCATATTCCAACGATTTCGTGGCGTTTCGATGCAAATTTTGCCGGTTTTGTTCTTGGAATCACATCAAAGCGTCAGCTGGCAGGCAATATTTTGCCTGAAATTGACCGGGTCGATTTGATTCATTCTGTGTATGCTTATCCGTAGCTTGTAAACTCAATGCGCTGCAAAGTAACTCTGGTATTCAAGATGAAAGTCTTTTCGCTGACAATATTCGTAGCACTATATATGGTACTAGGAGCTTGCCCGCCGGCTCTGGCAGATATCATTCAAGATTTCAGCTCAGATATAGTGATTCATGAAGATTCGTCGGTGGATATAACAGATTCGATTTCCATTGATTTTGAAAACAATCAACGGCACGGAATCTACAGACATATTCCAGTAAATTATGACAGGCACGGCTTCTCATATACGCTGCCGCTGAAAGTCGAAAGTGTTATCGGAGATTCTGGCAAGGCTGAAAATTACATATTCAGTCACCAGGGAAACGAAGTGATGATCAAAATCGGTGACGCTGATCGCACCGTCAGTGGTGCACACTTCTACCAGATTAAATACAGAGTTGACCGTGCTTTCAATTTCTTCGGGCAAGCGAAAGCGCCGGAGTTCTATTGGAATGTCACAGGTGATCAGTGGCCGTATCCCATCCATCATGCCAGCGCCACTGTGCACGTGCCCCCTGCCGTCAAGCCGGAGGACATACGTGTCACGTCGTTTTATGGACCGCAAGGAAGCACCACGAACGCAAATAGTTCTGTGAATGGAAATCTGGCACTTTTTTCAACGACTGAACCGCTGCAGCCAGGTGAGGGTTTGACGATCGTTGTCGGGCTGCCACCGGGCTCTGTGACGCCGCCTCCGCTCTGGAAAGAGATTCTTCAGTTGTTGAAAGACTACTGGCCTGCCTGGGCTTTCCCGCTTGCAACACTGAGCGTCATGTGGCTCTTATGGTGGCACTCAGGGCGTGATGAGGGCGGCTATCAGCCAGTTGCTGTTGAATGGACTCCGCCCAGGGACCTTTCGCCTGCTGAAGTTGGCACGCTGGTAGATGAATCTTGCGATATGGAAGACATTGTCTCCACACTCGTTGATTTAGCAGTGCGCGGACACTTGAAGATTACGCAGGAGAAAAGTTCGAGTCTGTTCTTTTTCTCCAATAAAGATTATCTGTTTACCAAACTCACTCCGCCTGCCGGAGAAGAGTTGTCTTCCCATGAATTGGCATTTCTACAGGGTATTTTCGACTACGATTTGACTGCGAACAGGACAAATTATCTCAGTAATTTGAAGGCTAAATTTTATCTTGTGCTGCCGACGATCAAACGGTGCATCTACGAATCGCTTACAACGAAGGGCCTTTTCCAGGCGAACCCGGACACGGTGCGTACTCAATATCAGGGAATGGCGATGCTGTTTCTTTTCGCATCAATCTGGTTGTTGGTCTCAATTCCTGTCTGGGGAGTAGGCACTTTTATTTCGGCAGTTATCATTTTCCTTTTCGCCAGAGCTATGCCGGCGCGCTCTGCCGCTGGAGCTAAGGCAACGAGAGAGTGTCTGGGGTTTGCTCGATTTGTTCGCATGGCGGAAAAAGATCGCATCAGAGTGCTGGCGAAAGACGATCCCACTATCTTCGGACGGTTGCTTCCCTACGCTATGGTGCTGGGCGCAGCAGATCAATGGGCAAGCGCTTTTGAAGGGCTTATAACAACTCCTCCAGATTGGTATCAGAGCTCAGACTATGGACCAAATTATGTGTTTTCAGTGAGCGATTTCGTAAACGATCTGGGATACGGAATGAACAGCATGCGCAGTACGTTTGCCTCCGTGCCAGTAAGCACGACAAGCGGCAGTTCAGCATCATCTGGAGACAGCGGTTTTTCAGGTGGTTCAAGTGGTGGCGGATTCGGTGGTGGCGGCGGCGGCTCCTGGTGATCAGTTGACCCTTGTCAATGGATTTCTCCAGAAACCCGCTGGATCGTATGGTGACTTGTGGTTGAATGGATCTTTGATTAACGAGCTGGACACTTGATAACAAAATTGTCCTGAAACCCCTGGTAAGCCAGAGGGCAGCCACACAAAAAGAGATTCTCAAGGTTAGTGTTCGAGCATCTAAGTGGTAGAAATGAGATTATGGTTGTGCACTGGCTGCTTGTTCGTGCAGTGAGCAAATGTTGGCGAGAGGAGTTTTGAATGTTCACAAAGGTCCCCGATTTGAAGATCTCAAGGGTAGATGGTATGAGACGCAATAGATTCCTTCTGGCGGGCTCGTTGACCTTGCTGGCTATGTTTGCAGCTGTGCCCCTGCAGGTGCAGGCTGAGGAGTCTGTGACTCTGATTCGCCACTCCAACAAAGCGGCAGACTACTACAATGCAGGCGACTACGGACGAGCAAGAGAGGAGTACCGCATCGCCATCGGACTCAGCCCTAAGTCCGTCGAGCTCTATGAAGGGCTTTATAACGCTGCCATGAAGAACAACGAGTGGGACCAGGTTGCGTTCGCAATCGAGAAGATTTTTGAACTCGACCCGAAGAAACAACCGGCACTTTCATACGAGTACGGTCAGGCGTTGTTCCATTTGAATAAATATGACGAAGCAGTGCCATGGTTGAAAAAGGCTCTGGCGAGCGCCGATTTGCCGTCGGTAGCCTTCGTGCCTAAAATCAAAAATATCGATATCGTTCCTTCGACACCATACGTGCCACCACCACCACCAAAGGAAGAACCGAAGGAACCAGAGCCGCCTAAAGAGCCTGAGCGCGCTCCTGAAACTTATTCTTTGAGTTACGAAAATGCGGTCAAATCTGAGTGTATCGTCATAGCTGAATTCGAGGGACTTGATAAAACAACTGAGAAAGAGGCTTCCTGGAACCATCCACCTCTTGCCCACTATCACATCACTAAGATTTTGAAGGGACCACCTCTGAACAAAGCTCTTCCTCTCAAGTACGAGTTTCACGACCTTGTGGATACCAAAAAACCTGATGGGTGGAAATTCAGCCAGAAGCTTTTGCCGGAACAAAATAGTAGCTGGATCTTGTTTATTGAATTTGCAGTTCCGAAACGCGGCATGTTCGAAACCTTCCAGGGTTCGTATGGACGCCAGCCCGCAACTGATGACAATTTGAACAATCTTTATCAGTTGCTCGACAAATACAACATGCGCAATCCCAACAGCTAATTGATTTGGAGGTCCTCGATGTTTTCTAAGGTTATTCGCTCTGCATTTTCGATTGGCATTGCTGCCGTCGTAGCGGCAGCTGCAGCGGCGCCAGGTCTGGCTGATACACCGGCGCAAAAGCGCGAAAATATTCACAGATGCTTGTTGCAAATTTATTTGTCGCAACGCAAGTCAGAGGCGGGCGGGGAATATCTTGCGCTTCTTGCAGCCAAACCATCTGATGCGCAACTGCACTATGACTACGGCAATTTTCTCTTACGTGGCGGCAACGCTGGTGGTTCCGCGGCGCAGTATCAGGCAGCGATCAAATACGCTCCGCGCAACGCCGATTATCAAATTGGCCTGGGCAACGCTCTAATGCGTACCAAGAACTACAAAGGCGCTGTTGCGGCATATCGTCGTGCTGTAGAAATCGGCGGAGCAACAGGCAGTCAGAGCCCGCAGCAACTTCTTGGTGTGGCGCAGCAATATGTGCAGCAGCAAGAAGCCTACGAGAATTACAAAAAGCAACAAGCTGAAAATCAATAACCTGCTTATTTAGCGGGTTGAGCAACTGCAGCCGGGTCTGGATCATCCAGGACGATGCGCCGCCTTCCGGCACGTTTTGCTTCGTACAGCCTGCGGTCTGCGGTTTGAAGCAGTTCGTAGACCGACTCTCCATCTTCAGGAAAGGTAGCCAATCCGCCGCTGAAGCTGACGTGAAATTCTTTCCCTTCATCACTGACGAATGTCATCTCGGCGAATTCATCTAAAACACGCAAGACTGCTGCGTGCATCGTCTCCTTCGCTTCGCGTCTGAATGCAAGAATAAATTCTTCGCCGCCCCATCTGCCTCTCAAGTCATCGACACGGAACCTTCTGGAAAGCAGCTGTCCGAGCCCCGCGAGCACCTTATCACCGGCAAGGTGTCCATAAGTATCGTTCACTTTTTTGAAGTGATCGACGTCGAGCAAACAGACTGAGAAACCCGAGTTGGTGCGTTGCGCTTCGGCAATCATGCCGGTGAGATGCTCTGAAAATGCCCGTCTTAGCAAAAGACCGGTGATGGTGTCTTTGTCTGATCGCTCTTTCAAAAGTTTGGAGCGGTCCAGCCGCACCTTGACGCGCGTAAGCAACTCTTCATTCACGACTGGTTTCGGCAAGTAGTCATCGCCACCCGACCTGAATGCTTCAACTCGAGCATCGACGCCGGTTTGCCCGGTCAAGAAAATGATAGGCAGGTCTTGCCAGCGCGGCACTTGCCTGAGCATGCGACACACTTCGAAGCCCGTGATACCAGGCATCATCACGTCCAGTAGCAGCATATCGGGCGGGAAGTCTTGCATGACGTCTAAAATTTTGGTCGGGTCGAGCAGCGTGCGCACTATCATGCCTTCGTTGCGCAATGTGAGTGCGACTGTGTTAGCGAAAAATTCGTCATCGTCTGTGATCAGCACGCGGGGACGTCCGCCCTGCCTGATGGCGACGAGATGTTGAACTGCAGTTTCCAGCGAATCAGATTGCAGCGGTTTATCGAGATATAAGGACGCCCCTGCGTGAGCCGCTTCAACGCGGTCTTTACCAAATGCGTCACCTGAAATAAACGCCAGCGGAAGATTTTCATATCCAGGCAATTCTCGCAATTGTCTTGCCAGCCTGAATGACTCGTCTGGTGCGTCTTGCACCACATTTACAAGCGCCGCATCCAGTGGCAACAAACATGCTTTGTTCAACGCTTCCGTCGTCGTCTGAGCTTTAACAATTTCGACAAGGCGCTCCCGTCCCAGGTCTTCGATCAGGTTGAGAAATTCCTGGTCTGAGTCGACGACAAGAATTCTAGCCATAGCTGGTTCGGCTTCAGCCGCTGAATCTTCATCTTTTCCTGCCACAACCGAAGCCACTTCACGAGCTTCCATCTCGCCTGCAGCCTGGGCTTCAAGCAATTTTCTGTCTATTTCCGCCCAGGATATTTGCTGTTCTTCGTGACTTTTTGATGGCATGGCAACAGCAGCGTGCTCAATAAACGCCATCGCTTCACCGACCATTCGAAAACCCAGAGAACCGCCTGTGCCCTTGATTTTGTGAGCCTGTGCACGCACTTCGCCAATCAGATCTTTATCGTTTGGATCGACTTTAGCCTTCTGAATTGCCGCCGATAGGTCACTCAATTTAGTTGGCAGCATGCGTGCATATTTTGTCACGAGCGCCAGAAACATAGTTTCGAAATCTTTCAGCTTGCCGGCTTGAGCGCCCGCTGATTCCGTCAGCTGACCTTCGATCTGAGCGCCGAAAACAAAAGGAATTACCGGTTTGTGAACGATGAGAGTGATGCCAAGCTCACTTTCGAGCCTGGCTTTATGCATTTGAACGTCTTTCTGCGATTGCCCGACAAAGACACACCGCACATCGTTGCCTTTCTGGCGCACATCGCTTATCCAATCGACGCCGGTCTTATCAGGAAGCGGACCGCAGACGACTACCAGGTCAAGGTTCTCCTTATTGAGAGCCTCCAGACCTTTCTCACCACTGTCTGCCTGTAAAACCCTGTGCCCGCGCCCTTCTAGGACCGATGCCATCAGTTTGCAAAACTGTTTGTCGTCGTCTAAAAGTAGGATGTTTTTGCCCATCAGGCGCCTGTTTGCCTCGTCCTTTGCAAACAGTATACCCAAGAACCAGCCTAGTTATGGGTCCTGGGTTCCGGCCCCAGGTGGAATCTCTTCACCGGCAGATAATCAAGTCAATTTTGCAAAAAAGACCTGGTGCCAAGAAAATGCCAATTTTTCGGTCTAGAGTGAAAGTGTGCATTAAATCGTCTGGGTTTTTTAGTTGAGGGAGCCGATGAAAGTTCAAAGCATCCGCATTGATGTTGTCGAGGAACAGCCCCACGAAATACACGCCGAGCATGTCGAACTGCTGCCGAACAACGACCTGGCAGTAATGACAATGGTGTGCGTGGGTCTGGATAGACAGTCTGAATCATGGATTTGTAGCACCATGCATAGTGCATATCAGGAATTGCGAGACAGGCACCCGAATCTCGTGCCAGGGCGGCGTCACACGATTCTCAAAACTAAAGTCGGCGTGCAGTGGAGAATCGAAGAATTTTACGACTGAGCTGAAATCACCAGAATTCCAGCCATTAGGATTTCTTTTTCATGCGCTTCCAGCGTGCCGAAGAGTTGCCTTCGTAGTTGTGAACATCAGCTTTTGTGATGCCGCTAATTTCAAGCCCCCATTCATCATTGCTCGCTTTTTCCACATCCAGATAGTTGTGGAGCAAGTAGCGAATCACCTGCTGAGCATCGGCACCAATGGTGATATCGAGCTGAGCGCGTTTCAACTCTGCTTCATCTACAAAACCATCTTTGTTGATGTCTAATTTGTCGAAGTTCTTGACGAATATTTTTTCGACGTCTTCCGGTCCGAGGATATCAGCGAGATGACGCTGCAGGTCTACTGCTCTCTCAAACATCGACTTGATGGCGACATTGTCTTTTACGAGCGGGTCCAGACCGATGCGGAAGGCGTCGTCGCAAATGTCTTTTGCCTCAGGAATAGCTTCGTGCCTGGCATAGAACCCGGCTAATTGAATGCGCGTGAGAAAAGGCAGGGCAATCAACTCGTGGTAGGCACTTTCAATTTGCTCCTTGCTGGCCACATTTTGACTGCCATCACCACTTTTGGCAGACTGTTCGCCCGCGTGCTGCTGGGCAAGATTGCTCTGAAAATGTAGCTTATACTCGGCAATGGGCAACGCATCAGCAGCGCGAACCGCTGCTTTGAATTCTTGTTCGGCATGGCGAAAATCTGAAGCCGATTCGTGTTGCTGCGCCAGTTGACTGTGTTTGTATGGGTTGTCGACTGGCACGCTGTTGGTCATTGCCCGCTCTCAACTTGTTCAGGACTTTCTGGGATTCGGCCAGTTCAGTTCTTCCATCGCTTCATCGAATCCGACACGGCTGCGGCTGCAATAGTTCAACGCGATGATGCACTGCTCTACTTTCATTTTGCCGTTGTGAATTAGCTGAATGCAGATGACCGCTGCTTCGTATGTTTTCATCTCCAGCTTGCCTGCTGATTTCAAAATCTGTACCATATCGCCACCATGTTTGGAGCGAACTGCTTGTGCTGATTTCAGATCGGCTTCGTTGAGCAAACCAGCTTTCTGAAGTAAGTCGAACGATGCACTCATTTCGCGTTGCCGTTCGGGATCGGCTCCTCTCGGTGCCGAACTCGCAGGCGAAGGTGCGCCGCCACCACCACTGGGTGGGTTCGCTGGTCGCGGTTTGCTGCCTGGCGCGCGACCAGACTTGAAATCAGTGGGGCTCAAGTATTCGTCGATAGATCCGCCCATTGAATGCAGCCTTTTGAGCGCATCGAATGCTTGATCCTGATCCATTTTTTCATCGCGCACCAACTCTTGAATTTTCAATGCTGCGTTCAAAGTCGGATTAGTCACCAGACCTGCTTCGACGAGCAAGGTGCCAAGCAAAACATTGGCGCGCTTATCCATCATGTTGTAGTCTATCGGCTTCAGCTCATCGCCTGCATTCTTGCTTGAGGCGCCTGGCGCTCCTGGCTGTGCCGCAGGAGGTGCGTAGCCGCTCTGCCAGATCGAGTCTTGTCTCGGTGCCGCTTGAGGCTGAGCTGCTGGGGCTGGAGATGGATATCCTTGCTGCTGCGGTGTTGGGGCTGGAGATGGATATCCCTGCTGCTGCGGTGGATACTGTGGGTATCCCGCCGGCGGATAGCCCGGCATCGGTTGCGGATATCCAGGCTGCGGATACCCCTGTGGGTAGCCCTGAGGAGGCGGATAACCTGGAACTTGTTGCGGGTATCCCTGCGGCGGTTGAGGGTAACCTCCTGGTGCCGGATAACCTTGAGGTGGCTGCTGCACCGGCATAGGTGCTGGTGGCGGGGGAGGAGGTGGCGGCGGTGGTGGTGGGGCCGGAGCCGGCTTACTTTCTATCGGCTCTGGTTTGGCAAACTCGAAATCGTCTTTCGGTTTTAACTCGTCTGGAATTTTGAAGGCGCCCTGACCGCTTCCTTGAGACTCAACAGACATGGACAGCACGTCATACATGAGCTGCACGTCGCTGGGCGGAAAAGTTTGACTCCAGTGCATTTTTGACTCATTCGCGTTTTCTTCGTAAAGAGTCCAGAGAGGAAATTCAGCGCTTGCATCCCATTGCACCATCAGCATAAATTGCTGTTTGGGAATGCTCGTTGTCCATGGCTGCTCGACGATCAGACCGCGCCTGTGCACGGCTGCATCGAACTGCGCCTGAATCGCTTTCAGCCCTGGCATCGCCGGCGAGACAGGTAGTCTCTGACGATTAGACGCAACCGGGTTATTCTCTTCTTTTTTTGGTTTATACATTTTGTCGCAATTTATCGGGATGCTATGAGTCGAACAGATTTACAAATGAACTGCTATCGCCTGGCAACCTGGCTTCTGTAAGTCGGAACAATACCAGGTTTGGCGGCAGGCTGCCCGGGTCTGCATGTGTAGAAATGCAGCCGCCATATCCGTCTATTCCCCGGTCAAGATATTAGCTAACGTAATGCCAGCAGGCTTCTTGAACGGAGATTTTGTGACAGGATAAGGTGTTGACGTTTATTCGCGAGAAAAATTTGCTTTCAGTCCGGCCCAGCAATCCAAATAATCACTTTGCAAGATTTCTGAGTTGAACGCAAATTCCGTCGGATGAAAAATTAACGAGCTTTCGAACATAAACGCGAGCGTGTCACCTTGATACTTGGGCCCGAGCTCAACTGTACTTGCTCTGGAGAACGTCTCTGTGTCTGGTCCGTGAGCGGTCATGCAGTTGTGCAGGCTGCCGCCTCCAGGCACGAAACCTTCTTCTTTGGCATCGTATACGCCGTGGATCAATCCCATGTACTCGCTCATCATGTTGCGGTGATAGTAGGGCGGTCTGAAAGTGTGTTCGGCGACCATCCATCGCGGCGGGAAGATGACGAAGTCGATGTTGGCAAAACCCGGCATCTCAGACGGCGAGGTCAAAACCGTGAATATGGAAGGATCTGAGTGATCGAACGTGACTGTGTTCACTGCCTGGAAGTGATTCAGATCGTATTTGTATGGGGTCAAATTCCCGTGCCATGCCACTACATCTAGTGGCGAGTGGCGTAGCTCCGTGCTCCACAATTTACCGTTGAACTTGGCAATCAACTGGTGCGGGCTTTCGACCTGCTCATATTTAGCAACTGGTGCCTGGAAATCTCTGGGATTCGCCAGACCGTTTGCGCCTATCACTCCCAGATAAGGCAGTCTGAGTGGAGCGCCGTAGTTTTCGCACATGTAGCCGCGAGCCGCGTCGTCATGCAATTGCACCTGGAACTTAACGCCTCGAGGTATAACGGCTATTTCTTGTGGCTTAACATCGAGCTCACCAAATTCGGTGCGCAAACGCAGAGCTCCCTGCTGGGGAACGAAAAGCAGCTCACCGTCAGCGTTGTAGAAAAAGCGCTCGACCATCGAGCTGTTGATTGCGTAGATATGGGTAGCACAGCCTCGCCAGCTGGCCGCGTCGCCGTTGCCTGCGATCGTGATTACGCCGTCGATGAAGTCTGTAGGCTTTTCAGGTAACGGCAGTGGATTCCATCGTAATTGCTCCGGCGTTGTGAACTCGTCTGAGAATGGTTTACCACGCCATAAGCCTTGTTTATAGCTTTTGAACTTGGAGTGCAAAACCGAAGGGCGAATGCGGTACAACCAGCTGCGCAAATTCTCGGGACGAGTGGCGGTGAAAGCGGACCCGCTCAGTTGCTCGGCATACAAACCGCGGTTGACCTGTTGCGGAGAGTTCTGTCCTTTCGGCAGGGAATCTGGCTCCGCTTCACTTTCGAAGTGATTACCAAAACCGCTCTGGTATTGCAACGCTGTTTTATCGATCGCCTTTCTTGTGTTTGATTTTTCGGTGTTCTCAGCTAGTTTTTTCACGTTCCATTTCGCCTTTTTTTACTGCCGGATGACTAAACTGTCGCCAGTATCAGAACAAAAGTTGTCTTTGCTTCGTCGCTATGGTCCAACCAAATTGTTTCTACTTTGTCGCTGTGGTCGACAAATAGTGTATTGCAGCTACAGTCTGACAAATTTGCTTGTGGTTTGTCGCCAGGGTACAAAAATGTTCCTGCTGTCGTCACGGTCTGACAAAAATCGCTTTTGCTTTTTGGTCCATTTTATCGGCTTCAGCGCTGCGTCCGGCTGCGCGCAACATTTTGGCATAGTTTTCAAGCACAGGAATCAGCTCTTTATGCAGCGGTCCAAAGGCGCGCTCCTTGACAGTAATCGCCTTCTTGTAAAGTTCTTCAGATTCAGCGAACCTGCCCTGTTGTCGCAAACAGTTGGCTAAGTTTACGCAACTAATTGCAACTTTCGGATCGTGTGCGCCAATTTTTTCTGCTTCTTGCAAAGCCAGTCTGAATGCCTGTTCAGCGTCAGCAGATCTACCCGATGACATCGCCTGCTGTCCAGACAAGTTGTATCGTTCCCACATATTGAGTTCCTCCAATGGTTCCAATGGCTGGTCGACCGAGGTACTCTAAGCATACTAGGCGCTGTTTATAAAACAGACGCGTCGGGTTAGATAATTATCTTCAGAGCGCGAAATTAACAAATGAATCCCCTCAACGAAAATCAAAAACTCTGTTTGTGGCTCGGCATTTTCATCATCGTTGCCATGGGGCTTTATCCACCGTGGAAGTTGATCACCGAAACACCGACATCGTTTGGTTTTCTTTACGCGCCGCCGCCGGGTCAAGTCAAGCTTGATTACACGCGTCTCTCGGTCGAGTGGGTTATGGCTGCGGTTGTGACGTTTGGGCTCGTCCTATCGGCTCAAAAGTCTAGTTCCCCTGCCGCGAAAGACAATCAGGAAGTGGCGAAGACCTCATCTTCATCGAACGCACCTGTCGAGCAAGCGCAGGGGAAAAGCGCGAGTCATGCGCCTTCCGCTCAAAATTCCAGACCGTCAACTAAGGGTAATTCGAAGACGATAAAATTTCCTGAGACTTCTCTTGGTGAAGTTCTTGTGGAATCAAAAGACGATCCTGAATATTGGGAGGGTATCGGGGAAGCACGTGGGGTGGTCAATGTGCCGACCGGCAGCAACATTCAACTGGAAGTGCGCAAGGAAAAACCGATGCATCTGGTCGGGTTGAAGGAGCTTGATCCGCATGCGCTGCAGTCGATTGACTTTAGCGAAAGTGCTGTTGAAGACGAGGATTTGCAATATCTTCTGCACTTCAGTCGATTGCACGAAATCGATTTGTCTCATACGGCAATAAGCGACGAAGGCATAGAGCACCTTGTTAAGCTGCAGTCGTTGAAGAAGATCTGGTTGGACAACACCAAAATTACCGATGCGGCGCTTGCGAAGTTAAATGGTCTGCAGCAGTTGACGAAGGTTTCGCTGACGGGAACCGATGTTGCTGAATCTAGTATTCGTGAGTTGAAAGACTCATTTCCAAAAAATTGCGAAATCATCATGGCTAGTGGCATCCCTGCTTGACGCGCCGGTGTGGCGGTGGGAGAGTGAGTGACTTCCGAGTCAGAAGAAAAGCAAAACGATGTGGCTGCACACGAGGATGTAGCTGTACAAAAAGATGTTGCCGCACTGCGCATTTGTCTTGCCTGTGGAAAAGACTTTGACGCTCAGTTGCAGTTTTGTCCGACTGACGGAAGTCCGCTCACACCTGTTGGTGGGGATCCACTGGTTGGCTCTTTTTTCGCTGAACGATATCAAATAATCGCTCGCCTCGGCCGTGGTGGCATGAGTTCTGTCTACAAGGCGAAGCACACGCTAATGGATCGCATTGTCGCAGTCAAAATATTGACTGCTTCTGACGTGCCAAGCTTGAAACGCTTTCAACTCGAGGCGAAGTTGGTCAGCAGCCTTAAACACCACAACATCGTCACCGTCTTTGATTTCGGCGTTTCATTCAAAGGACAACCGTATCTGGTCATGGACTTCCTCGAAGGAAGTACGCTGATGGAGGAAATCCGTAAAGAAAAACGACTGGATTTAAACCGGGCGACGTGGATTTTTTGTCAGGGCTGCGATGCTCTCAACTATGCTCACAAGCGTGATTTAATTCACCGCGACTTGAAACCGAGCAACTTCATGCTTGTTGACGAGGAAGACCAGGATGATGTTGTGAAGCTGGTCGACTTCGGAATCGCCAAACATTTGAACATGCCGGCGAGCACCGTTAATCAATTAACCGCATCAGGAGAGGTGCTCGGCAGTCCAGTTTATATGAGCCCCGAGCAATGTACCGGCAATCGGCTCGATGCTCGCTCCGACATCTATTCGCTCGGTTGCGTCATGTATGAAACTCTGACGGGTAAACCGCCTTTATTAGGCAGTGATATCTTCGATACAATCCAGCGACACATACACGACACTCCACGCTCTTTTGCAAGCGTAGACCCGGCGTTGATTTCGGTTCCTGAGCAACTCGAACAGATTGTTCTCAAATGTTTGAAGACGGATCCAAACGATAGATATCAGACAATTCTCGAGCTGTGGACTGATTTAGAGCTATTTCGTAACACGCTTCGTCCCGCAAAAAATGCTACCCAAACGGGGATGCAAGCGATGCAGTCGCAAGTTGGTTCATCGAGCGCGATTCGCTCTGTCGCCGTCTCGACGGGGGTGTCATCTTCATCGTCTGTTCCGGCTAGCAATCCGAAAGTTGCACCCCAGGTGATCTTTGGTGCGGTATCACTGGTAGTGGCAGCTGCATCGATGATGTATTTCTTTTATCCTCAAGGACCGAACACGCCCGTACCAGCTGGAAAGTCTGATTGGAAGTCGTTGAACGAGAAAGGCGAACAAGAATTTTCTCTCGGGCATTATCCAGCTGCTCAGAAGCTTTTTAAGCAAGCACTCACATCTGCAGAGGAGTTCGACAGTCAGGATCCGCGGTACGCCACCAGTTTGAACAATCTTGGCAACGTTTATTTCAAAGAAGATTTCTATCCCGAAGCAGAACGCTCACTGAAAAAAGCGCTCTCAATTCGGGAGGAGATATTCGGAAAAACCGGGCTGCCGGTGGCAGACAGCATGAATGACCTGGCAATGGTTTACTTTGCGCATGGCAAAACGGCTCAGGTGGAGCCTTTGCTTACAAGAGCGATGGCAATAAGAAAAGCCAGTGCAGGAGCCGATTCGCTTGAATATGCCGACAGCCTGAAGGCGTTGGCGGCTGTATATAACAAGACGGGAAGAATCGACCAGGCGATGAAACTGTTGCAGACGGCTCTGGCAATCCGTAAGAAGCAGTTAGGACCGCATAGTCCGGACGTTGCCGAAACTGAGAACAGTCTTGCCATGGATTATCAAATCAAAGGTGATTTCAAGCGCGCCAAAACCCTTTACACAGACGCTCAATCAATACTCGTAAAGTCTGTTGGCGCTTCGCATCCGCTTGTTGCGGATAGTCTTGTTGGTCTGGGTAGCATCGCCTTTTTGCAAAATAGTTTTGACCAGTCTGAGCAGCTTTTCAATAAGGCTCTGGACATCCGTAAGGCCGCACTGGGCGAAAAAAACCTGCGAACTGGAGAAATTCTTTCCTGTCTGGCCGTTCTCAAAGATGCGGAAGGCAAAACGGCTGAGGCAATTCCTCTTTTTAAACAAGCGCTGGAGATAAAAGAGGTTGCGCTCGGCCCAGACAGCCCGGAGGTTGCCAGGAGTATGAAAATGTACGCGCAAGAGTTGCGCAAGGCGGGCAAAGAAGCAGAGGCAGTCAAACTGGATAGGCGCATCAAGGAAATCGAATCGACTAAATCTTGATCCAAATCGCGGTGTAACTTTGCTCTTCACCTATCACCTGGGGGCGTGGGTGTGATGCGTTAAGATGGGTATATTGACTGAGCGCGGTTCTGCGGTGAGGGTTAAAAACGCATGCCTTTATACGATTCCTTGAGCACTTCTCAAACTTATCGGCTGCCGAAAATGAATTCGGTTCCGACAACTGATGACTTGCGTTATGCGATCGCGGAAGGGCAAAAGCGAATTGGTAAGACGATAGAACTGCCATTCGAGCACCCGAGCAATCATCAAATGTTCGTTGTGAAACTGGTTCTTTCTGTGGGCAACAAAAACCCCCCATCCTGGACGTTGTTCCGCGGCGATAGTCCTAACGCCCCAAGGCTCTGGAATCGTGGCTCGGAAGACGTTCTCATGATTCAAAATAAGATCAAAATCGACACGCAATATGTGCCGCAAGACGGCGAGCCTGAAACAACGGTGGCGTCGCAGCCCATGTCATTGCAAGTCAACATCGGCGGTGGCGGAATGGATATAGACAATCCTCTCGCTCCCGGCAGTGGTGTAGTGTCTGCACCTGGCGCTCCTGCTGCTTCTAGCACACAAAGTAATTTTTATGAAAAGGCTCAGCAGCAAGCCATAAATGCATTTCAGGCGCCACCGCAGATAGCACCAGCCTTCGGTGACAATTGGGTCGACGGTTTAGTTCAGCCGCCGGCATTCAACCCCAATTCGTCAAGGACGAATATCCCTGCCATGCATCCGGGAACGCCTCAACCAGTCGTCAGCACACCGAAACCAGCGGCTCCGATTCCAGTTGAACAGGTGCCGACTGCCGATCAGCCTGTGAGCGCACCGGTCGGCTCTGCTCCCGCTATCGAGAGTACCGCGGCTGCCGCACCAGCCGTACCAGCCGTACCCTCCACACCTAAAGTGGCTCTGCCACCGCCTATCAAGCTCGATGTCACCTTGATCGATAGGGTTGGCTCCAGCCTGATCGATCAAAATACTGGACTCCATTCGTTTGCTGCTTTCGTATATTATTTGTTCCGAGAACAAGCTATGTACAAGCGTTCGAAGACGCCTTATTCGGTTTTAATTTTCGAGGTCGCACTGCGAATTGGTCATGAGAACGTCGCCTTACCTGCGATTGCCCTTCCCACCATAATCGAGAGAGTGAACACTGTCGCGACCGAGTTCGATATAGTGACTCACCTGAGTGGAGGCGAATTCGCTGCACTGCTGCCCGGCATGGATAGCGCCGCCATCACTAGCTGGGCGCAAACCCTGCACACCGCGATCACCAGCGAACCGCTTTCGGCTGGAAACCGTAATGAAGGAGTACTGGCTGCGCTTGGTATGGCGACATTGCCGCAGACTTGTGACGATCCCGAGGTTTTGATTGCAGCTGCGCGACAAGCTAAAGAGACTGCGAAAACAATGACCGTGCCGATTTTGCTGTTCCCGTCGTAGCCGCTCAGTCACCTGGATAAGTCCTAGTCGCTTAGCTAAGCTCCGATCTACTTAGAAAGGTTCTGATGGTTGACGAGTTCGCGTGCGCGCTCGGAAGCCTTTACAACGGCTTTGATCAAGGTCACGCGAAGTTTTCCTTCTTCCAGTTCCATCAGCCCGTCGATGGTGCAACCGGCTGGGGTAGTGACCATGTCTTTTAACAGTGCTGGGTGCGCTTTCGACTCCAGCACCATGCGTGATGCCCCGTACATGGTCTGCGCAGCCAGGAGTGTTGAGACCTCTCGAGACAATCCCAGTTTGACTCCTGCTTCTGCCAGTGATTCGATGACAACATAAAGATATGCTGGTCCGCTCGCTGATAACGCGGTTACGCCGTCCATGAGGTTTTCGTCGACAAAAACTGTTTTGCCTACGCATGAAAAAATTGCTTCTGAAATTTCTTTGTGTTCTGGTTTCGCATGGTGTCCAACACAGAGTCCTGTCATGCCTGCATTCATAACACTGGGGGTGTTGGGCATAGCTCTGACAACTGGAATTGCCTTGGGCAGCCGGTCTTCAACGAAGGCGGTAGTGACCGAAGCCGCTACGGAAATCAGCAGTTGATCTGCGGTCAGTTGATCGCCTATTTCTCTGAGCACCTTGTCCATATTCTGTGGTTTGACAGCGATCAAGATTATGTCTTTGTCTCTGGCCAATTCGCGATTATCGAGCGTCGTTTTAATGCCCAGTCTCTCTTTCACCCGGTCGATTGATGCTTCATGATGCACACTGCCTGTGATATCACCTATGTCCAGGTCGCTCTGTTTGAGCAACCCTGAAATTAAAGCCTCGCCTAGCTTGCCGACGCCGATCACACCCAGTTTCTTGCCTTTCAACATTTAGATTTTTTCCTGTTTCGGTTGCCCGTCTAAGTCTTTGTGCGTAAATTTCTTCGCATTACTGCCGACATAGTCGGCAACGATATGCCCAGCTCCAATGAGTTTGTATTTGTAAGTAACAAGTCCCTCTATGCCAACGGGACCGCGGGGATGCTGTTTGGCTGTACTGATGCCGACTTCGGCGCCAAATCCATATCTGAATCCATCAGCAAATCGAGTCGATGCGTTGTAGTAAACTCCCGCTGAATTTACCATTGCGAAAAACTTATCGAACTTTTTCTGATCATTTCCTATCATCGATTCAGTGTGCCCAGAGCCGTATCTATTGATGTGCTCGGCTGCTTCCACCAGATCTTTCACGATTTTGATGGAGATGATAAGGTCACCATATTCGGTGCTCCAGTCATCCTCACTAGCGAGGGATATTTGTTGTTGTTGTTGTTGTTGTTGTTGTCCGGAAAGCTTTAGTGATTGCGGATCGCATCGCATCGCTACATTTCTTTCTGCCAGCGCCTTCACAAGGACCGGCATCAACTCAGCTGCGATCGATTGATTTATCAAAACCGTTTCAGCCGCGTTGCATGCAGATGGGTATTGCACTTTTGAGTCGCAAATTATCGAAACGGCTTTGTCGAGGTCGGCAGAGTCGTCTACATAGATGTGACAGATGCCCTCAGCATGCCCGAGAACAGGGATCCTTGTATTGTCCTGGATGTAGCGAACCAATGAATTCGAGCCGCGCGGAATAATTAGATCCACGAACTGATCTGCTTTCAGCAGTTCGTTCACATCTGACCTCGATTCCAATAAGACAAGACAGTCACCTGGCAAACCCGCCTTTTCGACTGCGCCCTTCAGGCAATTGAACAAGATGCGGTTTGAATGTTCAGCCTCCGCGCCACCCTTTAGAATGACTGCATCTCCGCTCTTCAAGCATAGCGATGCAATCTGAGGCATTGCATCAGGGCGAGCTTCGAATATGACCGCAATCAAACCGATCGGGCAGGTGACTCTTTTCAGTTCTAGATTTTTATCCAGTTCGCGATCGAGGTCTATTTTGCCCAGCGGGTCAGGCATTTTTGCCAGCTGGCGAATGCCTGAAATTACAGATGCGAGCTTGTTGTGGTCAAGCTTGAGTCTGTCCAGCAGTGCTGGCGAGATTTCGCCCGAAGCTAAAGAAGTTTGTGCTTGCTGCACATCTTTTTTATTGGCTTCGAGAATCTCAGACTCGCAATCAGCGAGTTCATCAGCAATTGCGAGCAAAGCGCGATCACGATCTACAGCTTCGGTTCCGGCCAGTATCTGAGCAGCATGTTTAGCAAGACGCGCTGACTCCAGCACTGATGTGCTTCCCTTGCTCTTACTTTCTGTAGACCCGGTCATCGTGCCGCACCTGTTAGGCTTCCAAGAAAGCGATATTATCACGGGTTATCAATGCATCATAGTTTCTGCTTTCTATAACTTCATCAATTCGGTCTGAGTGCATTCCGGAAATCTTTTTCGCTTCCGTGCTCGAATAATTGACAATGCCTCGTGCAAACTCAGTGCCTGACTCGTCCAGCACGCTAACTACATCGCCTCTGTCAAAATTTCCGCGCACTTCAGTAACACCGGCTGGCAACAAACTGGCCTTCTTTTTCATCAGCGCTTCTTGCGCGCCTTTGTTGATTACGAGCGCCGATTTGACTGTCGTTGCAAACGCGATCCATTTTTCTTTGCCACTTCGCATTGCATGAGGAAGAAAAATTGTGCCCAAATCTTCTCCAGCGAATATTTTTTCGATCACGTTGGGTATTTTGCCACCGGCTATGATCGTTGCGCAGCCTGACTGTGTCGCCACTCTCGCCGCTGCAAGTTTGGTTTTCATTCCGCCGCGACCGACTTTCGATTTTTCCCCTGAGGCTAATGCCTCGATGTCTGGTGTGATGTTTTCCACTACTGAAATCAAATCGGCACCTTCGTCAGAACGCGGGTCGGCGGTGTAAAGACCTTCCACGTCTGTAAGAATTACGAGCAGATCGGCATCGATCTTGCTCGCCACCAGCGCCGAAAGCTTGTCGTTGTCACCGAAGTTGACTTTGAAGTCGGCAGAGTTACGCAGCGGTTCAAGTTCTGCAGTCGAGACAGTGTCATTCTCGTTAAAGACTGGAATCGCCCCCATCGAGACAAGTTCGGCGATTGTACTTCTCAAGTTCAGATAACGTTGTCGGTTGGAAAAATCTTCTTCAGTCAAAAGAATTTGCGCAGCAGTGATCCCTAACCTATCGAATGCATCCGAGTAAAGAGCCATTAAACGTCCCTGACCAACAGCCGCACAGGCCTGCTTCTGCGGCAGTAATTTCGGTTTACTGGTAAACCCGAGTTTTTGAGAACCCAGACCAACTGCGCCGGATGTGACCAATAAAACTTCCCGGCCGCTCTTTTTTATTGCCGCTAATCCCTCGATAAACGCATAAAAACGACTTAAGGCTATACCGCCTTCATCGCGCATTAATACGGCTGTTCCGAGCTTGACAACCACCCGGCGTGAACGCTTGATTAAATCGCTGCGGGTCAGTTGTGTCATTGCATATCTTCTAGAGGCTACTAAGCACCAGTATTCTACTAGTATTCCGTGCCACTAAATATGATTAGTCTGGATGTTGCCAAGAAAAAATTAGCTTGAGTTTGTGGGCAACTAGACTTAGTATTAACGTGGTCTTAGGTGTTGAGGTTGTAAACGTGAATGTTATTCGACTAACGTCATCATCAGAGCTAGGCTCTCTTGAAGACTTGAATCCAGCAAAGCGCATGACCGTTGCTGATATTCGCAGTTTGCGCAGAAAAGCACATGCACAAACTAAGATGCAATTCTCGATTGCTCGCGCAATCGCGAATGCCATCGCTTATTTAAAGAACACGATAAACGAGATGAGAGCCCAACGGAATATCGATTCGATATGCCGTTCCGACAATCGTTCTTTGAGATCCGAAGATCATCATTACACCGCCGTGTAGAACCATCCCTGGTGACCGCAAGGTCGCCTGAGATCAAGCCATCTAGCGACGCTAACACACAAAGGAGCGCCTCATGGGCGCTCCTTCGTTTTGCATTGACTCGGGTTAAGAGTGTATTCAGCAATCAGTTTATTTTTCTGATTGCATCAGTTCGATTTCTGCCAGATGAGTATCCAATGTCGCCATGTATGCGTCATCTGCCAGTTCGAACAGGTCCTCGAAGTCTTCGATATCCAGGCTGCTCCATGCCTTTTCGTTGGTTTCGACAATCGTCAGGTGTCTTACCTGTTTCTTCAGCGCTTCCATATCCACTTCCATTCTAATTATTTTCGGAACCCTGTAGTTCCTATTACCAGTCGACGAAAATAGTTAGGAGAGGTTTCCAGAAATTCCTAAATCAATGTTTTCTTTATGCCACCATATTTAGTTATCAGACCTAAGAATGATCTTGCCAATCGACTGCCGCGTTTCCAGCATTTTGTGCGCTTCCTGAGCCTGGGCAAGCGGCAGCACGTTGTCGATGCGAAGATTCAACCAGCCTTCTTGAATACCCTTGAGTACATCGTTGGCTCTATATAAAAGTTCTTCTCGATTGAGCAGATAATTAGACAGTGAGCCACCAGCTACGGTGATTGATTTGGCTTGCAAGGTGTTTGGTGCGATCGGTTCGGCGGGTCCGCTGGCTGAGCCGAAAATCACGACAGTGCCGCGTCTGGCTACAGCTTCAAGGTTTCTGGCGAAAGTGCTTTTGCCGACACCATCGATGATCAATTCCACGCCCTGAGCGTTTGTCAGTCGACTGACTGCATCGGCAAAATTTTCTTTGTTGTAGAAAATTATTTCGTCCGCGCCTGCGTCCATCGCAGCCTTCGCCTTTTCCTCTGTCGATACCGTTCCGAAAACACGCGCACCCAGGTGTTTTGCCCACTGGACAAGTAGCAGACCCATGCCACCGGCAGCAGCATGAATCAAGACGGATTCGCCTTTTTTCACTTTGCGGAACTCGTGTATCAAGTAGTGTGCAGTCATTCCTTGCAGCGGAAATGCGGCGCCCTGCTCGAATGTCAAACTTTCAGGCAGGGGTATAAGGCTATCTGCTTTGACAAGGCTGCCTTCGGCATAGGCTCCTGGCTGAGAAGTATAGGCGACCCGGTCGCCTGGCTTGACGACGGTGACATCTGGTCCGACTTCCTCGACTATCCCTGAGCCCTCCAGACCAGGTGTATAAGGCAACTTGACCGGGTAATCACCCCGGCGCTGGTAGATGTCGATGAAGTTGAGTCCGGACGCCATCACCTTGATGCGTGCCTGGCCCGCGCCCGGTTTCTGCAACGATAACTCCGTGAACTCCATGACGTCAGGACCACCGTTTTTTTCGATGACAATGCCCTTCATGATTTCCCCTCCTTCAGCTAGAAAGCCATTTTTATCACGCTTCGGGCATGGTAACCTAACGGGAACCGCCATACGTGGGCGTTTCAGCCTTCACCAAGCGTTACTAAAATTGTCGGTTATCTCATAAAACGCCTGGGTATGTTTTAACTGTTGGTAGGCAGGATGTTAAGACCTGTTGGAGAGGTAAGGATGCGATTTAAAACTATTCTGACCATTGCTGTGTGTGCCGTCGGGCTGGGTGCTATGCCGGCCTACAGCCAGGGAAGCAATCAAGCAATTTTTCAGGACGAAAGACAGATGGAGCTGGATAACCAGGCGAAAATCAACGGTCTTTCCAATCAAGAGCAGCAATACGCTGCGGCAGCGGCTGCCAATGACGCAAAAAACGAGCCGTATCGACTTTATGCGGAAAAGCGCATCGCCGAGCTGATCAAATTGAAAGCAGCTGGCGGGTCACCGCTGCGCAGTTACGCCAATCGCACCGGTGATTTGCATGCACTGGAAAGCTGGTTGCAATCTGACACGAAGACTAGAGCTGCAGAGCAGGCGCGCATCAAGCAACTGAATCAGGCAATTGCTAACTTGCGTGAGTCTGAAAATTCAGACGTAAGCAACATGAGCAGTGCCATTCAGGGCATGCGCGAGAATCAGATTGCGGCGCAGTCTGACGATGACTTCAACAAGATGATGCGCATCAATCAGTTCAATGAGCTTCAGAGTGAGATGGGGGCTGCCTCGTGGGGCAGACCGCCAGAGGATGGCACTTACAACAGTGTCGGCGGTTACGGTGTGGGTGGTGGATACGGCTACTCATTCGGTGGCGGCAGACGCTGGTAGCGAATCGTTTGATCAATTTGCAGTATTTTTAAAGCCACCGCCATAACACCGGTGGCTTTGTGCCGTGGTTTACATTCGCATCGTCGCGTCTTACATTCGCCAGATCGCGGCCTACAATCGCATCGTCGTGGCTTACTTTTGCATCTGGCTCCGCTTACTTTCGTATTGCCGCGGCTTTCATCTATTTAGGTTCGGAGACTTTGAGCGGATCGATCTTGGGCTGCTTGAATGCGGCTGTGAACCGTTGTTTTGGTAGCTCCAGAATTTCTGTAATGGATGCTTGAATTTTGTCGCAGATGTGATCGAGCGGCAAGTCGTCTCCATCTTCGCCGAATGGATCTTCTATGTCTTCAGCGATCAATTCCAAACCGATTAAGAAATAAGATCCAATTAGAAGAATTGGCATGCTGAACAAGTATGAGACATCTGGAGGCACAAACCATGGAAGCGCCAGTAATTGAAGGGCGATACCCTGTCTCAAGAAAGCGCGATATGAAACCGCCAGTGGTGTGCTTCTAATTCTTTCGCAGCTTCCCAGAATATCCATTAGAGTTTTGATATGCGCATCGAGCTGAAGGCGAGTAAAACCATCTATGGTGCCTTCTTTTTGCCATTTCACCATCATCTTGTAGAGTTCGCCTGCCATAGCAACTGGCACATTGGCGGTCGGATCGAGCTCGACTCCATGCACGTTTTTTGTCGGTCTGCTGTCGCGCAAATGATGCTTCAATCCATATGCAAATGAAATGAGCAGCTCACCGAATCGATTCTGATCTGCTTTCGTTGTACCGACGAGAATCTTCACCTTGAGGCACATGTTGCGAGATTCGTTGACCAGCTGACCCCACAGCTTGCGTCCTTCCCACCAGCGCTCATAAGCTGAGTTGGTGCGGAAGACGAGAAGCAGACCGAGAATTACGCTTGTGTAGGCGGCGGCACCGATTTCCTTGAAGACCTGTGCGGCTCTCAATTCGTGGTCTGTGACCCAGTCCACACCGGCACCATAGATAGCCATCAGGGCAAGATATAACCAGACTCGCTTAAATACCGGAATGCGATGGATTCGGGTGAATGGAAAAAGCCAGGTTCGCACTGACGAGGGAATTGGATGCTGCTTGCCCGTGTCTAAAGCGGTTTTCGCAGGCACTCCTGTTTCTTGATTCACTTGCCTTCTCCGAGATGAAACAGCATTGTCCGACATCTCAGGGTAAATGCCAACTGCTTCCGGGGATTGATTGCAGAAGTTTTGGCTTATTTTTTGTTCGGTAAACGAATCCAGAAAGTGCTGCCCTGCCCGATTTCGCTCGATACGCCAATATCGCCGTGATGGGCGTCGACTATAGCTTTACAGATTGCCAGACCGAGTCCCGATCCACCTTTTGTTGTTTCGTCAGCACGTTCAACTTGCTTGAACCTTTCAAAAACAGTTTCAAGCTTATCAGTGGGAATGCCCTTGCCCTGGTCAGTTACGGCAATCTGGGTATAGCCGTCTGGTTGTGAAAGTTCAATTTTGACCGTGGTGTTCTCGGGCGAAAACTTGATCGCGTTCGATAAAAAATTTATCAGTACTCGCACGATGCGATCGCCGTCACAGTAGACGATGGCGTCTGAGTCGCTGATTTCGACTTTGATTCTTTTCTGCTCGGCTGATGATTGAATGCCCTCACGCGCATGTGCCGCGAGAGTCAAAAATGGCGTCTCTGAAACTTCGAGTTCGAACATTCCCGACTCCAATTTTTCCATGTCGAGAAGATCGTTGATCATCGAGATAAGGCGGTTCAGTGAGGCGCTGGAGCGGCGAATCTTGTCTTCACCTTTATCGTTTAGCTCGCCCAACACGCCCGCTTCCAGCAGGTCGAACATGGCCTGGATTGAGGTCAGAGGCGAGCGCAGGTCATGGCTGACCATTGCCACCACCTCTTGTTTCATTCGTTCCAGTCGCTTTCGTTCTGAGATATCGTGGGCCACACAGAAAAGCGATTTGTCCGACTCGGACCACTGAGCAGACCAGGACATATCGCATGTTGATTGGTCTTTGCGTCGCATCTTCAGCTCGAACGGAGTCGTTGATTTGCCTGATATGACTTCTTCCAGCGCCAGGTTTGCATGTTCAACCTGGCTTGGATCGACCAGTGAAACAATGGTGCGACCCAGAAGTTCGTCATCGTCATAACCCCATACTTCCTTCACCGCTTGATTCATCTTTGTAAACTTGCCGCGCTCATCAAGCGAGCAAATGACGTCGCGCGCATTTTGAGTCAAAGCCTGTTCTTTGATGCGTGCATCAATCAGCAATTCTGCCATTCTATGGAAGCCACCATCAATGATGGCTATTTCGTCATTGCCCTGCAGCGGTTTTTGCAAAGGTTTTTCCATGGCGAGCTGAAATGTATTTTCGAGAAGAACCTTCAGCCGTCTGGCCGTTCCATGATTGAAGTAGCTTGCCAGAACTAGCGCCAGAATGATACTCAGCGGCGCACTGATCAAAATCAGCCATTCAATAGCGGCACGACTTTTTTGTTCTTGCTCTTGCTGCAGTTTGTTGACGGCCATGCATCGCTCGATGACTCGGTCACCGGCTTTGTCCATGCGGCGCAACAATTTGTCGGCTTTGATCATGCTGCGCATGCGATCGATCCGATCGCCTGAATTAACCAGCTCGTCGGTCTCGTCGAGCGCCGTGACAACGTCATCAGTGGCTTGAGCGAAAGCATGCAAGTCTTCGCTGTTGTCTAATTTGATTTTTTCGCCTAGCTCGGCACGATACTTTTTGAGTTCATCGAGAGCTTTTTGGTATTGAATTTTGTACCGGTCATCGCGGTGAACCTGAAACATTCCCATTGCGCCAGCCGCTTGAAGCAGGCATTTAAGCTCCAGATTTACAGTGGTCAAAATGTCTCGATCAAGATGTTCGTTAGCTAGTTCCTGATCGAAAGATTTCAACTGGTAGAAAAGCGTTGACACGAACGCCAGTTCGAACACAAGCGGTACTGCCACCAGCATCATCGCTTTTTGAGACAAAGTAAGGTTCAAGTTCGAGTTTCCAGCTAAACTGACGGGCGTTTCGTACGTTGCTATGTTAACGTATGACCAGCACCCCTGCAGTTCAAAACATGACAAAATTTCGTCTCCCGGCACTATTTATCGTTTACGCGATGACGTTGAGCCTGGCTAATGCCAGAGGCATGACGTCTGAGACTGAGCATAAGGTGGCTCCGGCCGATAAAAGGGCAAATGCTGACGCATCTGTCAGAAGCGCACCTCCGACAAACTCCTCCGCCAAAGGCTTGTCGAGTAAGATGTCGCCGAAAACTCTCGAGCAAGCGTACAAGTCTTACGACCAGGCTCTGTATGGAACTACTCTCAACTTGATTGAGAAATCATGCACCAGTGACTACGCCGCCTCCTTGTTGCAAGCGAAAACGGCTGAATCCATAGACTGCTTTGTCGCTGCATATTTCACTCGCACAGGCGATCTCGCACCCGATAAATCGACGGCGGCGATGTGGCGTGGCTATGCACTTTTCGCCTCTCGAAAATATACTCAGGCGCAAGTTGAACTGGAAAATGCCATTCGTATCAACCCCAAAAATGCGCTTGCACACGCTTTTCTGGGCTGCACTTTGTGTTTTTTAGATGAAGTGGACAAGGGGATCTCGGAGATTAAGAAGGCGCAATCACTCGACCCCACTCCGGGGGCTTACGATGAGTGGATGGCGGTTGGATACGCCGGGGCGGGTGAGTCAAAAAAAGCAGAAGCAAGTTACGACAGCGTCATCGCCAGAAATCCAAATATCGCTCGTCTCTATCTGATGCGCGCAGACTTTTTGGACCAGGCTGGTAAGTTTCCCGCATCTAAAGCCGACTACGATCATGCTATTAAGCTCAGCCCGCAGAGCCAGTATGCTTATTTCAGACGGGCCCGATTGCTGGTCGAGAAAAAAATGTATGCTCAGGCCATACCTGATGCGATAAAGGGGATGGACCTTGAGAAGGTCGAACAGTATGGTAGCAAATCGCGTCGCCTTCTGGCTATTTGCTACGAAAAGACCGGGCAAACACAAAAGGCTATTGATACCTGGAAGCCGTTTGTTGCTCATTGCGCTCACGACCAGTTTCTGTCGGGAACTGATAAATTAGCATTGTTTTCTCTAATTGAAGACTGCGAGAAACTTCATGACCTGAAGTCCGCCAGAACTTACGTCGATTGGGTTTGCAGATTCGAAAAACGAGGAACTGAGGGAATCGCCAAGCGCGCCAAAATCGCTTTCGAATTGGGTGATAACTCTACGGCTTTGCATGACTATTGCACTTTGATTTCTGCAGATTCGACTAATCCCCAGTGGTTTGCTGAACGTGCCAAAGTGTATGAGAAGCTCGGCAAACCGGAGCAGGCGAAGTCGGATCTCGTCAGGGCGAAAGCACTGAATGACGACTAAATCACTACGGCAAATCGTGACATTGCGTTTTGTCAGATGCGGACGCTTTGAGGAGGGGCGCAGTTGCAATGCTGGCGCTTAACAATGAATGTGTGATGATTACCAGGCGCAAGTTCATCGTCTGTAATTTCCAGAGTTGGAGTGACTGATCCATCTGATGCCATTATTGATCGGCTCAGGCTTAAACGAGGCAGCGGTCTCGAAGTGTCCGCACTGGGCATATAAAGATTATGTGTGAGCCTCGCATCGACACCGTTTACGACAACCAGTGAACCAGCTCCTATGAACAGACCGATGCCTTCAAAGCCTCTTCAAGTTTTTCTGCTATCGCTCATCCTGTCGGCGGTTTCATGCCCGTGTTTTGCATCGGAGTTTATGAAAGTAGGCATGGCTGAGTATGCGGCCGGCAATTATGGTGACGCCGCGGGGCACTTCGGCGGCGCTCTGTCGACTGATTTCAACAACGCTACCTTGCACTATTACCTGGGCAGTTGCTACGCGCACATGAAGCAAAAGGAAGCCGCGGTGCGCGAATTCAGAATCGCTTATGCACTGGAACCTGATAAAGAAGTCGGCCACTATGCCAGGCAGGCACTTGAACTTTACGGATTTGACACTGTCGGGGCGACTGATAAGAAGAATCCAAATGAAGCGCCGGCTAATGGATCCGGTGTTCATGTGCCGACGGGGGCGAGTGGACTGCTGCCCGGGGCTATGGGATCAAGTTCGGAATTAAGTTCGCCGTCGGGACACTCGAATCAAAGCACAGAGATGCCCAGACAAAAAACAATATTGGAAAAACAGGCAGAAGAGCTGGCGAACATGCGCGCGGAGCAAGGTCGCATTTCGAGTGATGCGGCGGGGAAGCAGGGCGAGGAACTAATCAAACAACGAACAAGAGAATTGCTTGATGCAAATTCTTATACAACGCGCAGGGGAAGGTACATCCCCGCCACGCAACTTTATGGTGACGATAAGAAAAATATTGATTCTTTAAGAAGCTGGTACGAATCGCAAAAGTCCTCATACGCAGAAAGTGCTCAACAGAGCAGGGAAATTCAAAGGACCGCCGATTCATTGAGAGAGCTAATGAACGAGGAGCAGCACGCTGGTAAAATGCATTTGTCTCCTTCAGGCACAAATTTGTACGTGCGCAGTTACGAAATGTCGCCGTCTGCGACTTCTAAGACACCGATAACGCCTGAGAAGACACTGGCAACGCCTGAAAAATCAACGACTGCTACGCCTGAAAACAAGTCGCCGGGCGACACCCCGAAGAACGGAACTTTGAAATAAGATTTTGTCTGATCAAGCAGTGACAATTGAAAATTTGCGGAAGACTTTTACTTTGCAGACTGGTAGAGGTTTGAAGCGTGTCTCGACTGAGGTTGTGGCTGTCGACGATATCACAATCTCGATTGCTGCAGGGCAGTCAGTCGCCTTCATTGGTCCCAATGGAGCGGGAAAATCCACGACCATCAAGATTCTCACAGGAATTCTACGCCCCACCGCGGGCAGTGCCACTGTTCTAGGCTTCGTGCCATGGACCGAGCGAAACAAGCTGGTCAGGCAGATTGGTGCGGTCTTTGGTCAACGCTCGCAATTGTGGTATCACTTGCCACCGCGCGACACATTTGAATTGCTCGGCAAAATTTATGAGTTGCCGAAAGACGATTATAAAAAGCGCCGCGACATGCTCATTGAAAGATTCGGTATCGGCTCTTTTCTTGACACGCAGGTGCGTAAACTCTCACTTGGTCAGCGTATGCGTGCAGAAATCGCTGCCAGTCTACTGCACCATCCGCGCGTGTTGTTCCTCGATGAGCCGACGATCGGCTTAGACGTTATGGCTCGTCAGGAGCTTAGAGACTTGATTTGCGAGTGGAACAAACAAGAAGGAATCACAGTTTTCCTGACCAGTCACGATGCTGGAGACATCGAATATGTGGCACGTCGCGTTATTGTGGTCAACCATGGAAAGGTCGTTCTCGACGACAAGGTTTCTTCAATGCGTCGGCAATATTTGGGGTCGAAAGTCTTGTCTGTTAAATATCACGACACCCCTGCGTCTCTAGATTTCCCCGGTGCCACCATCGTAAAATCTGGTCAGTACGCTGTTCGGCTTGAGGTCGACACGCGGGTTACCGCTATCGAAGCGGTGATTGAACATATCCTCAAGGCTGGAGCGGTAGCTGATATTACTATTGAAGATCCGCCTCTCGAAGAAGTAATCGCGCACATTTACAGTCAGCCGCCGCAGCCCTCGACAGGTGAAGAAGACAGTGAGTAGCAGCTTTGCCGCGCCTGAAAAATACTGGTGGATAGCGCGAACGTCCGCTAAATCAAATCTTGCCTATCTTGCCGAGATCGGCAGTCGCGTCTTTTTCCTCGGGGTTATTCTCTATATTTTTCTGCGACTGTGGCAGGTGACTTATGGCGAAACCGGCTCGCAGACTCTGGGCGGACTGTCCTTACCGCAAATGCTCTGGTACCTTGCCGTTACCGAGTCAATAATTCTTTCTGGTCCGCGTGTCGCGCAAACGGTTGACCAAGATGTGCGGACCGGAGCTATTTCCATTCACTTTATTCGTCCCCTCTCGTATCCGCTTTACTCGCTTTTCAATACCCTCGGTGAGCGCGCCGTGCGATTCTTCGTCAACATGTCGGTGGGCGCGATGATAGCCCTTGTGTTTGTTGGCTTCGTGCCGATGAATCCGCTTGGACTTTTCTGCTTCCTGACTGTTTTGCCGCTGGCATTTGTTATTGATTTTCTCGGGAATTTTTTGATCGGTCTGGCTGCATTCTGGCTTGAAGACACAAACGGACTTGTTTTGATTTATTCTCGCTTGACCATGATTCTTGGTGGCATGCTGATTCCGCTCGAACTATTTCCTGACAGTTGGCAGGCCCCGCTAAAGATGTTGCCGTTTTCTGCCATCGTCTACGGTCCAGCGCGATTGTTCGTCGCACCTGATTGGGCTTTCTATCAGGATGTTCTGCTTCGGCAGGTGATAGCTTGCATCTTATTCGCTTGCGCTGTCGCCTTTGTGTTTCGCATTGCCTCACGGCGCGTCTTTGCCAATGGAGGTTAGATGAAGACTTTAATCAACTACCTCAAGCTTGCTTTCGCGTACACACGTTTGAATCTCGACGCTCAGTTGGAATATCGCGGCGCTTTCTTGTCGCAGGTCCTGGCGATGTTCGTCAACAATATAATCTGGGTCTGGTTTTGGGTGCTGTTCTTCAGCCGTTTCAAAGTTTTGCGCGGATGGGATATTAATGACGTCGTGACTTTGTGGTGCATCGCTGCATCCGGTTTCGGGTTGGCTCACACAGTGTGTGGAAACGCGCTACAGTTGGCAGTCTTAATATCGCGTGGGCAACTTGATGTGTGGATGCTGTACCCGCGCGCTCTGTTGCCGCATATTTTGCTCGGTCGTATGAGTGCCACCGCCTGGGGTGACGCTATTTTTGGCTATATCGTTTATTTATTGTTTGTAAAACCAGATTTGCCGCACTTTCTTTTGTTTGTAGCGCTTACGGTTTCGATTGCCTTTTTATTTGTCGGTTTTAGCATTTTCACAGGCAGTCTCACCTTTTTCCTCGGCAACTCGGAGTCAGTGGCAGAGCAGTGGCGCTACGCTATGATTACCTTCAGCACTTACCCTGCGACACTCTTCGAGGGTGCTGTGAAGATCTTGCTTTACACACTCATACCTGCGGTTTTTGTCAGCTATTACCCGATTATTGCGCTACGCCAGTTGTCGCTATTCCACGCTGGCATTGCCGTGGCCGGTTCACTGGCGGTCGTTGCTGCCGGGGTGTTTGTTTTCTACTACGGGTTGCGTAGATACGAGTCAGGAAATTTGATGGAGATGCGTGGCTGAGCTTTTCAGGGATTTTCGCATAATATACTTCAGTTCGATTATCATTGTTCGCTGGGTAGATATTTAGCAGTGAAGCTCAATCCTTTTCAAGTGATCGTAGATGTACAAGCCTAAAAAACATATCCGTCTAGATGAAGTGCGCGGCTTGCCCAGAATGAGCAGCATGCGTGCGCTTTTGACGGAGGCGCGTAAGCAGAAAGGCTGTACCGTTGAGCTTCCCTGGAAATCAACGAAGACGGAATTTCACTACAGCATGACTGTGCGTGTGGAGTTTGGCGGTGGCGAACCGATCTGGACTTTGTATGAAGGCGACGGGAATAGCTCACGGGTAATGTGGAGCTCTCCTTTCGAAGACCTCGACTTGCTTTATGACGTCGTTTGCCTGTCTTTGCCAGCTGACGTGAACACTCAAATAGGAAGTGAGGAGTTCATAATCGAGCATAAAAAGCCCAATATGGATTTCGATGACGGTTTCCCCATGCCACCCAGACCGGGTGCCGAGGATGAGCCGTTCTTTCTCAAACCTCCTGATGAATTCGAATATGCAAAGAAGCCGGTTGAATCGAAGCCAGCCAGAGCAGCAGAGCCAGCTCCTGCACCGCCAGCGACCGAGCCGCAACCTGCAGCACCACAGCCTGCAAGCCCGCAATCGGCGCCGGCGCAGCCTTCAGCTCCAGCAGGTGCGCCTCAGCAGCCTTACCCGCAGCAGCCCTATCCGCCACACGGTTATCCGCTCCCGCAGGGTTATCCACCCGGTTACGCGTATCCGCCAGGCTACGCACCGCCCCCGTATCCATATCCTCCCCAAGGTTATGGTTATCCGCCTGGTTATCCGCCAGGCTACGCGCCGCCTCCCGTCTACATAGACCCGCGCACGCAACAGCCATATGCTGCACCTTATCCGTATCCACCTTATCCGCAACCGGCACAGACTGTGCCGATGCAGCCTGGAGTGGTGCCGCAGTCGCCGCCGAGCAACTTGCCGCCACCGACGCCAATCGACAATGAATTGATCAAGAAGCGACCAAATGTTCTTCTGGGAAATTTTCTCGTTGAAGCTGGTTTGATACCAGATGTGACACTAAGCTCAGCGTTGCAGTTGCAAGAGATGGTGCGCTCAGGCGCTCTCTCAACGGCTCAAGCTGCTGAAGCCGTCAGACGCGCACACAATCGCGGTGGCGCCATCGATCCAAATATTTTCTCGGCCACACCGCCGCGTGATGACGCACGCGACATGAGAGCTGTGGCACCGCCTCTCGGACAGATTCTTGTGGAAGCTGGTTTGATCAGCATCGCGGTTCTGAAAGCAGCTCTCAACTTGCAGGAAGTTGTTCGCAACGGCGCGATGACTAAAGAAGACGCAGTTCAGGGATTCATCCGCGAGCATTTCGGCAAAACCGGGAAGCACGGCACCAGCGAATCACCGGAAGCTGTAAAAGCCATCGATCTGGTAAAGACTGCTGGACTACTGCAGGAGCAAGATTTTCAGGCTGCTGTGAAAGTAAAGCTCAAACATGGGGGCGAAGTGTCAAAGATTCTTGCTGCTGCAGGAAAGCTCGATACGAACACTTTTGAAGCTGCCCTCAAATGCAACGAGTTGATGGCACAAAATCGTTTGAAGGTTGAGCAAGCGATGATTGCTTTGCATTACTGTCAGAGAAGTCGAGCCAGTTTTGACGACGCCGTCGAAGAATTGGGATGGGAAAAGCCTTAGCGAGTGCAATTTCGCACTATTCATCCATTCTGTAACTTTGATTCATAAAAGCGAATGGCCACGGCAACGGCTCATGCCAGAGAATTGTCTCCCCTTCCTCTGTTTTACCGACGGCCGCAACCAGCCTGTAAAGTTTGCCATCTTCTGATTCTTCCAACCAGATTGCCTTGCCACGTTTCATTGTTTCCGCGTGCCTCAATAACCATGCTTTGAGCGCGAAAAGCTCATCTTGCTGCAAATAAATCGAGTCTGAGAGTGTCTGGTCCAGATGACGGCGCAGCAAACCAAGCAATGTCAGGGCATCGTTGTCTGGTCCGTATTTAGTGCCGTCGACACTAATCTGGCTGAGCACAGTGTTCTCCCGTGAGTGGAGCCTTTTTGGCAGATATCGCATTCTATCAGATTTTGAGATACTCTTTAGCTATTTACAGTCACCGCAGGTGTTCATGTCCAGGTCGCTTGTATTGCTCGGAGTCGGAAATGTAGCTATTCACGTAGCCCGATGTGTCTCTTCGTATAGTACCATCCATGGTACTACTCGCACCGCCGAGCGCATCGACGAGCTTAGAGCTAATGGAATCGATGCTCACCTGATCGACCACCAACCTTCTATCAAGAAGATCGTGGACGACAATGATGTTCTTGTTTCATTTCCTCCTGATGGAGTGATGGATGCAGCCCTGGCTGCGCAATGTATCGGCAGCAGGCGCATCATCTACATTTCGTCGACTGGAGTCTACGGGAAAGTCTCAGGTCGCATCGATGAAAATTCGAATGTTGATGGCAGCGAGCCGAGTGCCGCCCGGCGCCTGCAGGCGGAAGAAATCTGGCGCAATCGTGGTGCTGTCGTGCTGCGGTGTCCTGGACTTTACGCCTCAGAAACCGGCATGCACTTGAGATTGAACCAAATCAAAATACCAGGCGATGGTTCGAACTATGTCTCGCGCATCCACCTTGATGATCTGGCCCGCATCATTTGCGCTTGCTTCGAGAAGGATGAGATGCAGCGGGATACGTATGTTGTAGGTGATTTGCATCCATCGACCCATCTTGAAACAATCACGTGGCTTTGCCGGCAGCTAAATGCGCCACTGCCCGATCTTGCGCCTCTCAGCGAGGTGTCACCGACGCTGAGAGGAAATCGTCAGATAGATTCGTCTTGCATATTGCAAGAGCTGCAAATTTCGCTGCACTACCCGAGCTATAAAGAAGGCTACTCAGCGATTCTTGCTAGCGTCAACCCTGGCTGATTTTGAGCAGGGAGGAATCTGTTGTAGCGGTTCAGTTGAGCCTCAATGATTGCGCGAGTGTCAGGCGAATCAGCCGCGACTCGTGAGCGTCTCAATTGATACGACGTTTGCGGAGTTTAAATGGCAGTTGCACGGTAGTGTTTCCGACTCTTACTGTTAGAAGCACGCTCTCGCACCGCGGATGAATGTAGAATAATTCACCGGTACGCGACTCGAACGGTTCCAGTGAAACTGGCACCAGTCCTGTCATTTTGACCGTGTTGGAATTGACCAGACCGCTGTCTAACTTACTTTCCATCTGATACTGAACGCGTTCGGGTGACGCTTGCGACTCAAGTCTTCCTGGCATTACCCGTGGTATCGCTCCCCAGTCTCCGTAAACTCCGAAAATGTTCGGTCCTCTGAACAGGTCGTGCCCTTGCTGTGGCACGAGACCGCGCACGCTCCTCGTTTTCTGGATGTTTGCAAGCCAGGGGCGATTCATAGTCAAATCCCACATCACTCGTTCTCTGCGAATTCTGTCGATGCTGTTCGCGTCGACAAAAGTGAGTGGATGCCGTGACGTGTTGTTCAGGTCGAGGCTCAATTGCTCCAGATTGACTTTGTCGAGACCGAGTACAACTCGCTCATCATTGGTGTTTGTGATGGAGATCAAAATCCCCATCAGTTCCCATAAGTCGATGATTGTTGCGGCAACTCGAACGCCGTTTATGTTGATGTAGCGGAGCGGGAAATCATAGTCGGGAATTTCCAGAGCTCTCGGCGATCCCGCCTCCCACTTGTAGACGACCGATCCTTTCAAATTGGCTGGCTGATCGAATGCAACCGCACCGTCAGTAATGGCATATGATTTCTCGAAAAGCTGTTCGGCTTCTTTCTTCTGTCCTCGACTCTGCTTGTACTGGGCGGCGGTGCGCAACGCATCGGCATAATCTAGCTGTTTCGGACCTGGTGATTTTTCGAGAAAGTGAAGCCCTCTAGTCAAATAGGGCTCGGCTTCGTCCGGATAGTTTTGTTTACCCAAGATTACAGCCATGAGCACATAGCTCTGTCCAACATCGTGATGCGTTGCTCCCAGCGACTTGCGTCTGGCGACGATGGCTTGTTTGCAGATGGTGGCGGCTTTCTCATGGTTACCATGCAAATAATTGACCAGAGCGAGCCCGTGCGCAGCTTTCCCAAAAATTTCGGTTTCTTCTCCGCCTTTGCGCGCAGCTTGATACGCCCAACTGTAGAGTTTTTCGGCTTCGTCGTATTTTTCCAACCCGGTGTAGACATCGGCCAACGCCGTACGAGCAAGAATCAGACGCTGGTCTCCCGACGCACCCTTCTTTGCATCTTTGACGGCAGCGAGCAGCTTCTGTTCAGCCTCCGCGTACATTCTGTTCTGAAGAGCCTTCAGACCTGAGTTGTATTCTCTCGTCCACGAGTCGGTTTCGGGCAAATCACCACTCTCGACGGCGGCATCTTTCTCTCGCTCGGTGCGTTGCGATGCTGGACCAATTAACGCAACGTCGCCTGTTTCAGCTGCAGCCGGCGTCGGCAATAGAGCTGACAGGCACGCGAAATATCCAAGAAAAATTAGTGACGTTGCTATTTTAGATGACATCGAAGGCATTTGAAGCAGATCAAGGCGAGTGGCAATCGAGTTCTGTCGAACGAGATCCATTATTCTACAGTGCAACTGAGTTCCTGAGTCGATTTTTAAAAGCATCATCTGCTGGAGTGCCGGTCAGGGAATAGATCTCTAGATTTTTGCGGTGGCTTTTTTGATTGGCAGCCTGAACCAGAACGTGCTGCCTTTGCCTTCTTCGCTCTCAACACCTATCGAGCCGTTCAATTGGTCCACGATCGCTTTGGAAATTGCCAGACCCAAGCCCGTGCCGCCTTTCTGCCGCCAGTCAGATGAATTCACCTGCTGAAATTTTTCAAATATCAGTGCCTTGTACTTTTCCGGAATCCCTCGCCCTTCATCTTTGACTCGAACTTCGAGCCAGTCTTCCTGCATGACTGTGAGCACCTCGATCTTTCCGCCTGCTGGTGAATACTTGATGGCGTTGGAGAGCAGATTGACGATCACCTGTACGATACGGTCACCATCTGCGGTGACAGTGGCGTCACTGTCTGAAACTTGAATTGTGATGTTTTCTTTGTCAGCCAGGGCTTTTACTGCGTCGACGGAGCGGTCGATGAGCGGTTTGATAGAGATGTCTTCAATCTCCATACTGAGGCGTCCTGCCTCGGTTCTGTCTATCTCAAGCAGGTCGTTAATAAGTCTGATCAAGCGGTTGACGTTGCGTTCCGCCACATTTACCTTTTCTTGACCGGTCGAATTCAGTTCGCCATAAATACCTTCAGGCAGCATTTCTAAAAATCCCAGTACAGAATTGAGCGGACTCCGCAGCTCATGGCTGACCATAGAGATGAACTCTTGCTTCAACTGCTCTACCACGTGACGTTCCGTCACATCTATGATCAGTACTAAGTGCCGTTTTCCTTCCAGTGTTTCAAATTCATTCATCGATACTTCTATCGGAATAGATTCTCGATCTGCTGCATGAGCGGTCATTTCGTAAGCATGGTTTTTTGTCTTTTGAATCAGATCTGCCGTGAACTCATCATCTGTCACAGTTTCTGGTTTTCCGAAGAGTTGCCCGATGTTCTGTCCCTGCAATTCGTCTTGTTGCTTGCCGAACATTCGTTCCACGCTCGGGTTGTTCATTTCGATGCGTCCAGCATCGTCAACGATGATCAATCCGATTGGCATGCTTTCCACAATCAGTCTGATGCGTGCTTCAGCTAATCTCAACAGATTCTCGGCACGCTTTCGCTCTGTGATGTCGTGAGCGACGCAGAAATACAGTTTGTCTTGTTGAGACCAGTGCACACTCCAGAGCACATCAATTTCGGTGCCATCGGCTTTGGTGACATGACTTTCAAATTGTGCATCGCCGGTTTTAGTCGCAGATAGTTTTTCCAGAATCGCGTCGGCCTCTTCAGGCGGTAAAAGATAGCGAACGTTCCGGCTTCTGAGGTGCTCCGAGTCATATCCAAACACCTGCAGTGAGGCTGGACTGACCTTCTCTAGCGAGCCCCGCTCGTCGACTGAGAAGATAACGTCAACGGCGTTTTCAACGACAGCTCTCTCTTTTCGTGCTGCTTCATCCAGAATTTTGGCCATAGCGTTGAACATCTCGTCTAGCTTGGCTATTTCGTCAGTGCCGCTCAGTGGCGGATGTAGCGGTTGACCAGTGGCAAGTCGCACTGAGTTGTCAACGAGAATCGAAAGTCGGCGAGTCGTTCCTCTGTAGAAGACAAACGCTAGCAGCGTTGCTATGAGTATGTTGATCAAGGTCGCCAGAATCAACACTCGTTTCACTGTTGTTCGCCGAGCCGACCAGTTTTCAGCGCCTGCGTTTTCCAGCTCATCTTCCAGATCGTTGATTATTTGCAGCTGATTCTCCATCTCGGCCACCTGGGGACGCAGCAAATTGAACTGTCTGACGGCTACGAGGTAGTTGTCTGAGCTGAGATCTTTTCTGACGCGACGGAAATCTTTGACGATTTTTGTCGCCATGTCTCTAACCGCCTGAATGTTTTTGAGCTCTTGCGGATCGTCCTGCGAAAGGCGCTCCAGTATCTCGAATTCAGCCGGAACGGCGTCTGAAACGTGTTTGTAGCGCATTTCGGGTCCGCTGCCACTGCCGCCACGCTTGATACCGTAAATTGCAAGTCCGCCCGCATCGGCGAGGATAATGCGGGAAATTTTCGCCAGATGTTGTTTTTTCTCTTTGTAGAGCGACTCCCGAGCGCGCTCTTGCTCAGCCTGATCGAGCTGACCATTGAGCACGTAAATGAATCCCAGCTGGAAGAGCAGCGGAATCACTACCAGTATCAGTCCCTTTTGCGATAAGTTCAGGTTGGAAAACATAAGGGCAAAACAACCATTATCTATCTATGCTTGTTTTTCCCTGTTTGGCACGGGCTCAGTCGCTTACCGATTCAGTCGTTATTATCAGCCGCACCTTCGCTCGCATCGGCGGTCGAGGTCGTGATTGCAGTCCTATCCGCGACCTTGAACTGAAGGCTTGATCGTGATGCGTTGATCAGGAGACGAGTTTGTAACCGACGCCGTGGAGCGTCTGAATCAGGGAGTCTTGTTCTTCAGTGTCAATTTTTCTGCGCAAGCGCTTCAAGCATGTTCTTACTGTTTCAGGAGAGACGTTCGATTCTGACTTCCACACCCGGTCGAGCAATGCGTCGGCGCTGAATACCTGGTTGGGATGGCGCATCAAAAATTCCAGCAAAGCAAATTCTTTCGGCAGTAGGGCGATGTCCGCACCACCTTTGGTGACTCTGAAAGTAGAGGGTTCAAGGCTTATGTCTCGCGCTGTCAGAACGTTGCCTGTGACGCTTCCAGGGCGCCGCAAAAGGGCTCTCAGACGTGCGGAAAGCTCCTTCATGTGAAAAGGTTTGGTTAGGTAGTCGTCGGCACCCGCATCGAGCCCAGCTTCTTTTTCGGCGATGGCGTTTTTTCCCGTCAGCATCAAGACCGGGCTTTGACCGCCACTGGCGCGGTAATTTCTCAACACATCGACGCCTTCCATCTTAGGCAACTGCCAGTCGAGAATAATTACGTCGAATTGATATGACTTCAACATGCTGACGGCGTCCTCGCCATCGTGCACGACTTCCACAAGATGGTGCTCAAATTTCAGCCAGTCAATGACCATTCCAGCTAAATCGCGGTCGTCTTCAACTAAAAGAATTTTTGCCATGTGGTTGCCGCACCGTCAGGTGCTTTTTTCCTTTTCTTCTTGCTTGACTGATGTGTTTAAGGTAATCGTCGGCGAATTTTCGATTTGCTTGTTGCCACCGAAATTTATAGCGGGAGCGTCGTACGCTGCCGGATCTTCAATGCCGAAGTATGGTTGAGGTCGGAAGCCAAAGCTTGTAGCGATTAGCACAGTCGGAAAAGACTCGACGGCAGCGTTGAGTTCCCTGACGTTGGCATTGTAGAAGCGCCGCGCCTGCGAAATTCTAGTTTCCGTTTCGCCCAGCTCTCTTTGCAGCTGGTTGAAATTGTCGTTGGCTTTCAGGTCAGGATAGGCTTCGCTCAAAGCCACTAGCTTGGTCAAAGCTCCAGTAAGAACGGCGTTGGCTGCATTTTGCGCATCAGGCATTCCGACTGATGAGACAGCCGAATTGCGCGCCCGGATCACCTCTTCCAGGGTGCTTTTCTCGTGAGTGGCGTAACCTTTTACTGTTTCAACCAGATTTGGTATCAGATCGTAGCGGCGGCGCAATTCGGTCTCGATCGCAGACCAACTTTCGCGCACGTTCTGCCGCAGCATAACCATGCTGTTGTAGCTTCCGATCATCCAGACCGCAAGGAGCACGAAGATTCCGAGTAATATCCACAGCCACATCTGTACGAACGCCTCCCCGGTGCGTTCCGATTATACCCGAATGTAGCTATAATAGCCGTCACGGGCTCAATCGGATTGTCATGAACCAAACGCCCAAAAATTTATCAGGTCTCTGGCGCCAGTTGCTGGTGCTCGTAGTTGTCGTTTCTGGTATCACATGCGCCGCAGCAGATTCTAAGGTTGCCCATTCGAGCGCACACAACAGATCCCTGAAAGCACCTGCCAGCAAAATAGTCAGCTTCAATGCCGATATCGTGCTGTCAAAGCAAGGTGTGCTCGATGTTAACGAGACAATCGACATGGATTTTGCTAAGCAGCAGAAGCATGGAATTTTTCGTTTTATGCCGGTGAAATTTCATCGCGATCTGGGGACCTATACGACTTTCGTAAGAGTTCTTTCCGTGACAGATGCGAGTGGCCAGTCGTACCACTTCCAGAAGTCTGATGCCGGCAGCGATATAACAATAAAGATCGGCGATGCAAACAAGCTTGTGAGCGGGCGTCAGACTTACAAACTGCACTATCAAGTTGCAAGAGCGATCAATTTTTTCAACAACGAGCCTGAACTTTATTGGAATGTGACTGGCGACCAGTCTCAATATTCGATTGAATCGGCCGCTGCGACAATTCATCTGCCTGTCGAAAATTCTTCCGGTGTGCGCACTCAAGCCTGGGTCGGCCCGCCTGGCTCCAGAAATACTGTTCCTATCAGTGAGACTAACAATGTAGTGACAGTCAAAACTTTGACTGCTCTTCCGCCTGGCGAGGGCCTGACATTTGCTATTCGCATGCCGGTCGGTGCTGTGACACTGCCGAAGGTATCGCAAGAAATCGTCTGGTTTATGCAGGATTGGTGGGAAGCATTTGTATTGCCTTTTGCAACTGCGGTAATGCTCTGGATCTACTGGTTATTTTTTGGCAAAGACAAGGGCGGTTCGAGGGCAGTCGGAGTTGAGTGGGAGCCGCCAAAAGATCTGACACCGGCTGAAGTCGGCACTTTGATTGACGAGAAATGCGATATGTCCGACATCACTGCGACACTCGTAGATCTTGCCGCACGCGGTTATATGAAAATTCAAAAGATTCCATATGACGGCATTTTGATGATGTCGAAATCCGACTATCGTTTTTCCGAATTGACTGCGCCGTCTGATGCAACACCGCTCAAGCTGCACGAATCATTGATGCTCAATGCAGTGTTCGGCTATGTTTCAAGAGAAAGTTCTCTCTCTAGTTTGACTGGCAAGTTCCACGCCAACATTCCTGATATTCGAAGCGCCGTTTACGATTCGCTTCTGGCAAAAAAATATTTCGCCAGAGATCCAAACACCGATCGCAGCACGTTTGTGACCTTCGGCGCGACGATTGTGGTGGTGGGGATTTTCTTCGTTATATTTGCAGGCAATGATCTGCGTGCCGCATCCGTTGGCTTCATGCTCTCGGGACTGGTGGTGGCTCTAACATCGAATGCGATGCCCGCTCGCACCGCGATTGGAGCGCAAGCACTCAATCAGTGTCTGGCGTTTCAACGATTTGTGCGCAAGGCAGAGAAAAAACGGATCGAAGTTCTGGCTAAGGAAGACCCAACTATTTTCGGCAGACTCTTGCCCTATGCGATGGTACTTGGCTGTGCGGAGCAATGGTCGAAAGCATTTCAGGACCTGGCTGCTACACCACCTGATTGGTATACAACCTCTGATGTCGTCAACTTCAATAGTTACACGTTCACTCGTGATCTGGACTACTCGTTGGGTAACATATCGAGAGCATTTTCCAGTGCACCTGCGCCGAATTCTTATTCTAGTGGTGGTTCCGGCGGCAGTGGATGGGGCGGCGGCTCTGCTGGAGGCGGTTTTAGTGGCTTTGGCGGTGGCGGCTCTTCCGGAGGCGGTTTTGGAGGCGGCGGAGTCGGGTCATGGTAGTTGCCTGATCCACCGCCACCAAATGCGGTGTTATTTAGCGACTCGTTTTTCCAGTCGGTATTTTTGAATTCTGACTGAGACATCGTTCAAGCTTCTTTCGATTTTGCCTTGATCTTTGATGCTCAATTTGCCGTTGTTTTTGGATTTCATCTTTTGGATTCTTTCGTTGATGCCGTTCAAAGAATCGTACAAACCATCACACTCTTTTTTCGTCAGTTCATTGGCTTTCATGCCCTGAGCGACTTCTTTTTTAAGGCGTACTTGCCTTTCATAAATGGTCCATCCGGCTTGGGCGGGCTGTTGTAGTGCCGAGGCGCTGATCAGCAGACCGAGTGCAGCGGCAAAAATTGATGTACGTTTCATGGATTTTCCCTTTCAACTTGTAATCGTGGCGAACACTACCGTTGCCTTGACGGAAAGCCAGCGGTAACAGTTGCAGTATGACAAAGCGAATTGTGGCGTTCAAGCGACTTCGATTTATGTAAAATGCTCGAAACCCGAGGAAATTAGCCTCTCAATCGGGTACATTGCAGTTAGGGACTACTTAAGATCCATTCGGGCGAATTTTTTTCGCGATCCGTCCTAATTCTTTGAAACCCCGAGTGAAAGATATATGAACAATCGACTTTTACTAGCGCTGTCTCTGACGCTGTTTGCATGCTTTTCAGTGCGAGAGGCTCGAGCTGAATACGCAGCAGACGCCAGAATTGAGAAGGCCGAACAACTCCTTCTCGGAAAAACCGCGCCTGAACAGTCCATCGAGGAACGATTGGATGCGGTTGAGCTGAATTTGTACGGCAGAACGAAGCATGGAAACGTTTCCAAACGGCTCGATGCTATCTCGGACTTTCTCGGGATCAAGTCAGATGGAGCGTCCAGATCCGCAGGAAGAGATGAAAAAAACGCTTCTGGTGATCAGAAAAGCGTAGCGAAAGGCGAGTCTGGTTCGCAGTCGAAGCCCGACTCAGACGGTTTGACGAAAGCAAGCACAGCTTCAGATGTAAGTACATCTTCGGGTGGAAGCGCGGCTTCGGTAACCAAGACAGACGCAGACGTCAAAGGCATCTCAGATGCGGCGGGAACTGATTTCAAAACCAGTTCTGATTTCAACGCCGGGTCTGGTGTGAAAGATCCAGCGGACCTGAATGCGGGCTCCACGGCCCAGGCTGGCTCGAATTTGAAAGTGGGACCCGGTATCAAAGTTGGTTCGGATTTGAAAGTCGGGTCCGGCGCCAGAACCACCTCGGGGTCAAAAAAGAACCCTCCTGTAACACTTAAATCGGAAGCAGCGAAGATGGCTATAACCTCGCCATCCACTGCTTCCGCGACGAAGTCATCCACCTTGACTCCAGCTAAACGGCAAGATTCGATGCCACCACAAGCGCCATCAATAGCAAGCACTATGGCGCGAACCGGCACTGCTCGCGACTTGTTGCGAGAGGGTATGAAGCAATTTTCTAACGGTCAATATGATGACGCAGAATATACTTTTAGACGTGTTCTGACAGTCGATCCTCGCAACGCCGACGCGTTTTACAACCTGGGATCTCTTGCCGAGCGCAGGCACGATTATGTCGTGGCGCTGACAAACTATCGAGCTGCTTTGAATTTCAATGCGAAAGACAAAGATTACATTGCTGCAGTAACCGCGATGGAGCACCAACTCTCCGCTTCAGCCGCGCCGCCCCCATCTCAAGGTGCAGCAAGTCATACAACTAAAACTGCGACTCTCGGACACTTTAAAGTTCCGGTCGATGCTGCCACTGCAACTCCCTCTTATGATGCAGCCGGTCGACCGATCAATGGTGGTGCCGATGGGCAACCTTTCCAGTTGAGCGGCACAAAAAATGACGTCATGATGACGACAACTCAGTACACAAATAACTACGCACCGACAATGTCAGTGAATCAAGGCTTCAATCCGTTGATGTCTGTCAACCAGGGCGGTGCGCCTTTCATGACCGTCAACCAGCCAGGACCGCCTCCGACGATGGGAGTTTCGCAGCAACCACCCAAAAACGGTGGTGGCTTCGGTAAAGTGTTGAACGTCGGCATGCGCGCAGCGCTCTATTCCTCCGGCTTGCACTGCCCGATCTGTCGCATGATGGGTGGTGGCTTTCACTTTTAAATGCTAAGAACAGTAAGCCTGCTCGCCCTTCTCTTTTGCATGACTGCTGCACATGCAGACGAAAGTTTTCGCATTCCCAGACCAGAAGCTTCGCCAAATTCAGCCCCGACTGAGAGCCGACGAAGTGAGAGGCTGCTGGGTGACCTCATTTATGCAGGCATGCGTACTCCGATGTCGAAAAGTCTGTTCGAGCGCTGGCGACAAAATTACTGCTCTCCTTACGTGTGCAACATGGTTCTATGTCACAGCACGTGCGCAGAATTTGCCGAGCATTGCCCGAGCTTTTCCGAATCGGGGCGCGTCATTCGCCTGGATTCGCGTACGTGTCTGTCGCCCGATTGGTCATCCGATCAGTCGTCCAATCAGTCGCCCGTTAAGCCGTCTGATGGGCAGCCAGCAAACCAGCGAGCCGGTGTTGATTATGCCGCTGGATCATGCTGCAAATAATTTTCTTGATTCCCGAACAACTTCGTCTGCTGACGGAAACATATGGACGGACCGATAGTCTATTTATTTAGTTAGGCGATGTGGTTACTCGCTGAGTTCGACTTAGTAGGAACGGCACCGGAAAGGTGTCCGTTGAGGTACTTTGCGTCGTTGGGGCAACGCGCTGATCTGGCGCGCATCGATTTAGAGGTGAAAAGGATGACTTATCTCGCGAAGGAAAAATCGAGTTTCGGAAAAATATTTGTGGCATTGAGCCTCGTTACTGCGATAGGTTTTGGACTGTTGTACTTCATGTTCGGGAAGTCTTTAGCTAATGAAGGACAGGGCGATGCTGCCTCGAATCCAACGCCATCACCGGCTGCTGTTCAAACCATGTCGAAGCAGACTCATACTCACGCTTAAGCACTGGTCATCTTTATGCCTGAGCACGGGCGTACTCATCTTTATGCTTGAGCACTACCGTGCGTAAACTACCGCTTGAGCAGCGCGGCACTACATACAGTGCACATGTGTGTGCCGGAAAAAGAATTCTAGCGTTGCCCTTCGATTTCTGTCCAGGTAGCGAACCATTTGATCACTTCACCATCTGTGCCTCTCAGAGCCACTGCTCTGGCTAGATGAGAACGATAGACATGATTTTTCATTGATTTGATGCCGACCGCTCTGCGCAATCTGAATTCAATCTCGTGGCTGTCACCGGTTTCGAGTGCCTTGTTCCATTCCGACATATATTTGTCCAGGTCATCTGGATGAATGAGCAATTGCCAGCCGTTGTTCTGGCTCTGCGCTAGCGTCAATCCCGTATATTCAAACCAGCGGTCGTTGAAGAAATCTATCTCGCCATCCGCAGTCGCAGTGAATACAATTTGCGGGATAGCATCGGCGAGCATGCGGAAGCGCATTTCGCTCTCCTTTATTTCTTCAGCGGCTCGTTTCTTGTCGTCGATGTCTGTGCTTGTTCCAAACCAGATCTTTTCGCCGGTTCTCGCATCTTCGATCGTATGCGCCCGCACCAGATGCCACACGTAAGAGCCATTTGCGGCGCGATATCTGATTTCCATATTGAAGTCTGTGTTGGTTCGATAAGCGCGCTCTGCTTCTTGCAGGCACAATCTCCTGTCGTCAGGATGCAATACCGATAGCCATCTGACATTATCGCCGTCATCGGGCGACAGACCGGTAAAGTCGAACCACCTTTTGTTGGCGTAGGCAATCTTGCCGGTTGGGTCGCAGGTCCATACGATGTGTGGAATGGCTTCAGCCAGTACGCGGAATTGCGACTCGCTTTCTTTCAGCTGTCGCTCCAGCTTGTCCGATTCAGTCAGGTCGAAGACAACGGTGAAACAGTCGGTAGCTTCGCGATTGATGGCAGTGACCTGCACCAGAACGGCAATTCTTTCGCCGTTCGAACGAATATATTCCTTGCGATAAAATGGCGTTCTGCCTGTGGTTCGCAGCTGAACTATGGCGGCGTGGTCCATGTGCAGGTGTTCGGGCGGCGTGAAGTCTGTCCATTTTACCTGTCCGGAATAGAGCTGATCTTTGCTGTAACCAAGCAGTTTTACAGTCGCATCGTTGGCTTCAGTTATGTTGCCGTAAATATCGGCGCGGTGAATAGCAACGATGTTCGAATCGACAAAGCGGCGCAATCTGTCCATGTCGGTGATTTCTTTAAATCCGCTGTTGGCGAGCTTCTTTTCCAGCCGGGCTCTCTCAACCCGGGATTGCAGCTCGAGCAATTTCGAGCGCAGCAAAAGCAGCTCTGAAGATTTTGCCGATGTGTCGCTGGCAGTCATAGCTCGTCGTTCGTCCCTTGATGTTCGATCTCGGTCCAGGTAGCGAACCACTTAATTACTTGCCCGTTTTTTGCCCTTAAGGCAACAGCCCGTCCTAAATGACGCCTGTACGATTTTTTTGAATCTTTCTTCAAGCCCAGGGCGCGGCGCAGGCGGAAGTTAACCTCGTATGTATCACCGGTCGCTATGGCGTTTTCCCATTCTTTTAAGTAGTTGGGTAGGTCGTCTGGATGGATGAGCAGCTTCCAGCCGTCGTCGAGACTTTGCTCGATGGTCAGCCCCGTGTACTCGAACCAGCGGTGGTTGAAGAAGTCGATTTTGCCCTGCCCGTCGGCGGTCCAGACTATCTGGGGTATAGCGTCGGCGAGGGTACGAAATCTGATTTCACTGGCGCGAATCTCTTCTTCCGCTTGCTTTTGCTCGTGAATGTCGGTAAGAGTGCCAAACCATTTGGCGATGGTGCCGTCTTCGGCAATTAATGGAGTGGCCCGCTGGAGCGCCCAGGTATAGGTTCCATCTTTGCGCTTGTATCGGCTTTCGATCTCGACCACGCTGCGGTTTTCGGTGGCGATAAACCAGTGCTGCTGCACGCGCTCGACGTCGTCGGGATGGCAAAGTTCGTGCCACGTATTTTCGAATCCCCGGGTTGGCTGCACGCCTGTCAACTCCCCCCAGCGCTTGTTGAAGTAGTCGGTGGCGCCGTCAGCCGCTACGGTAAAGACCATTTGATGAATAGATTCCGCCAGCAGCCTGAATTGCGCCTCGCTAAGCTTCAACTCGGCTTCTTTGCGTTTTTGCTCAGACAGGTCAACGAAGAGGCACAGGCAATCTTCACCCTTTGGGTCGGCTCCGCCGACTGCCAGCATGACGGGCACCTTGTGACCGTCTTTGTGAACCAGCTCCTTCTCATAGGCGGCGGCATTCCCGGTTTGCAATATTTGCTCGCAGGCAAGGTCGTCGGACGGCTTCCATTCAGGCGGAGTAATCTCAGTCCACTGGAGCACACCTGAAAGTGCCTCCTCCCTGGTGTATCCCAGCATATCGGTGAAAGCCTGATTGACGTCGATTATCGCCCCGGCCAGGCTGGCGCGGATCATGGCGATCGAGTCTGCCGCCAGAAATCTCTCGAGGCTGCTTCTATATTCGGTTCCGACGTCGGTATCGCTTGCTACCGGCTCGCAATAATCGTCGTTCTCCAGCATACGAAGCTCGTTCTCTAGCTCCGCAATGCGTTGTTCAAGCTGCTCTTTCAGGTCTGGCCGCTCTTCTTGCAACATATTTTATTTCCCCATGATTTGAATATAACGCATCCTTGTGGCAACTGCGTGTCATTTGAACAATTCTCAATAGCAGAATCGTTATTCGGAAAAAGCTCATACCGCTTTACCGAAACCTCTTCTAAATCAGTGATCTAGAGGTTCAGTGCCAGCGTGGCGGAAGTAATAATTATTAACGAGCCCCTGAAAGGCTGACGCAAGGTTGTCTTGCATACCTCGCGCAGATGCTCGATTAGATTTCTAGTTAGTCAGGCTGCCTGTGTGCGCTCGGGTTTCCAGTTTGTCGGACAAACCCCGTCATAGCAGACATCTGGCTGCTGGTCATTTTGCGTCTCTTGCACCGGAACAGCCCGGGCGTCTTGCGGCACAACAGCCTGAGCGTCTTGCACGAGGTCGAATTTCTCACTCAATTGCGAGTATTCGGTATTGCATACGATACCGTCAAAAAAGCGCGCGCCAACATTGACCGACTCGAGTTCGCTCATTTTCCATTCCTCACTTACAGATTATTTGACGCCCGTCAAACGCTCATGTTCCGCAACGGCAAACCACCTCCCTGAATGGAGTCAGGAAGGCGGTTTTGCGATTTACAGAGCGTATCTTATTGATTTTCCAGGGCTGGATCCTTTCGTTCGATCACAGTTGCCTTATCCACAGTTGTATCTTGTCGCTGAATAATAGTTGGCTCAATAACCTTTTTTTCGATCACTTGCTTTTGTGCAACTGCTACGTGTTGAGGTTTGACTGCGGTGCAGGCGCGGTAGTGGTGTCGCACACGGTGCGCTACTACTCTTCTGGGAGCACTGCGGAAGGTGCTTTTAGCGACTGCGGATGATTCTGTCTTAATTGTCTGGGTTGCGCCGCTGTGTTCGGTGACCGTCGATGTGGTCTCACTCGAAGGCAGCATTACATGTTCGTGGCGTTCCTGAATAATTGGAGCGACCGACTTTTCGACGTTTCCATTGGCATCGGTGGTCTCTTTGGTTTGCACAACGGTGGGTTTCATATAGGAATCCAGCACGACGGGCGGACCCTCGGTCTTAGTTGTAGTGGTGCTAACTTCATCTGCGCAGCACACAGACTGCAAGCCCACGGTTAAGGCAATAGCGAGACATCCTTTCAAGATATTGTGGTTCATTTCCCTTTCCTCCATTCACCTCTGCTGCGACGAAATCCACTGCTTCTCGGTTCCAGTGATGTGGATGTCAATAGGAATTCGTTATCGGTCGCCTGAATCTTTCCATTAATCTCGCAGTTTTCGCGTAGGTCTTAGCCACTTTGGGAACAAATCTAGAAGCAATGATTTAAGAGGGATAGGTCATGAATCTTTTTATCGACAGCCGATCGGCAACATTCAGCTACTCTGCGGATAGTTTTGAAAGTTTGATCGACCGTCTTGAGCGGGTCGGTTACGAGCCCTTGATGCGGAAAGCAGCTCAGGGCTTCTCTCATGTGTTCGGTGGTACCGGCGACGAAATGCTCAACACTAAGGGCTCGGAAGACGACGAGCTGGAAGATTTGGAAAAAGAATGTGAGTTTGGGCGCCGCAAGCTCATGAGCCTCGAAAAATTGGGCTACGACTTCGGTCTGGAGGGTCACAAAGGAACCACTAAAACACCGGAAATTCAAGGCGAAGTGTTCTTCAGCGAAGATGGTGCGGGTCTTTTGTTTGTCACGATTGTAGATTTTTACACAAAAGGAGCGGAGCAAAAGCCGATTCCCGACGCCGTCAGTCGTGTTCGCATCGGGTTTATTGGTGACCCGGACGAAACCAGCAGCTTGCTTGAGTTTGCAGATGCTGTTGCAAAAGCCTTCGAAGACAAAAACGTTGACATCACCTGGTCAAATGATGTCCTTCAAAATAAACAGTTCAATGATATCGTCGGAGCGCATGATGAGTCTTATCACCTCGCCTCCAAAATTGGCGATAAAGAACTGAAAGCAGCGAAGGCGCTCGAGAATGCTGCCATTCGTGACACAGCCCAGTTGGTGCGTCGCTCCGGGGTGATTCTGGCTAAGGAATTGCTAAAGCAGAAAGCTGAAAATGCAAGCGAGTTGATCAAGTATGTCGATCAGCTGTTGCAAGCAGATCTGGTTCATCAAGAATATGTTGTGATGTGTTCCAAAACCGGCGCCCACGTAAACCGCGTTGAGAGTCGAGAAACCATCGAACAAATGGGCGCGCTGGGGGTCTTGTGCTCCTGTGGAAAGAATATTGCATCTGAGCCAATCGAAGGATTGCTGGCTGCCGATGAATCTCTTCAGAGCATGTTAGACAGCAATTACTGGATGACTGCCACGGTTGTGCGTCTACTGAACAGTCTTGGCGTAACATCAGATCGCGTCATATTGCACTCGGAAGAAGGTTCGGATCACGTTGAGTTCATAGTAGATATCGATGGCACGCTGGTACTTTTCGAACTGAAGGACAGTGAATTTGGTCTGAGCGACGCTTATTCGCTTGGAACCAGAATCGCATTGCAGAGGCCGAAGCTTGCTTTTGTAGTATCCACAGCCGGAATTTCGCAAGAAGTGAAAGACCACTTCAAGCGTACAAAGCCTGAATCCCAAATAGTATATGTAGCGAATCTATTGCAGCTTGAATCAACGGTGCGTAAAGTTGTGGAGGGAATGCGTATGATGCGAGCCAAGACCTGGATGTCTTGTTTCCAATCGTTTATCACGTTCTCACTTCCGACAATTCTTATGCCGAAGCTGAAAAACGAGCGCTTTGAGATACCGCATGTGGTTACCTCTGTGCAGTCGGTGACTACCGAGCCAGAAAGCAGCGTTGCGACGCCAAGCACGGCAGTGCGCTAGGGTAGCATTTTTCTAAGAGTAGAAGAGGGTTGCACGTTACGTGCAACCCTCCTGCATTCATGTGTTTCGAACTCGAATTACTTCTTTTCGACCTTCGCTTCAGATGATCTGTGCACATCTTTTGCGCCCAACTCTTTGAAGATATCTTCTGCAGTTTTGAGCATGTCTTTGCTCTCGCTGTGAGCGGCGATCAAAATGTTGCCCTCGCGAATTTTACCTTCATACATTTTTGCTTCATACTCAGGAATTCCCATACCGATCAGCGCACCTGCGGTTCCACCGACGGTGGCTCCTACTGCTGCACCACTCAGCGCGGCCATAATTGGTCCGGCCGCCACAAAGGCGCCCAGACCTGGGATTGCCAGTGCTCCGATTCCAGCCAACCAACCGAGCGCACCACCGATCACGCCGCCTGTAGACGCGCCTGCGGTAGCACCCTCTGGCGCTTTGGTCGAATTTTTGTGAGCGAAGTCCTGGGAACCCTCTTTATCCGGCAACAGTACTGAGATGTCGCTGCTTATAAAGCCTGCACTTCTCAATCTGTCGACCAACAACTCAGCTTGATCGATTGTGGTTGTTAAACCAATAACTGTTTGCGCCATTTATCCTCCAGTGTGCTTTCTTGCGAAAGCGATATCTTGTGTCAACTGATGACTTCGACATTTTGTCGGTGCACTAGAGACGCAAGCGATCTGATTTCGTTGCAAACGTCGGCAAAAAATATTTTTAGCATGTCGGGGACATTGTTCCTGAATCTCCACGCTGTACCACTTGGAAATCCCCAGTTCCGATCATTATATTGATCAGACCCGGGAACTTGTTTACCCTTGCCCCGTCAGTCTTTCCGTACTACGTGCTGAACTTCGATAGCGCTGTTTGGGGTTTTCCACACATGGAAAACGGTCGAAGCTAGCACCAGTAGCCAATCCACGTCGATTGTTCGTGATATAACGGAGATAGGTGCGCGCACCCGTTTTGAGCGGGAGGAGCTAAGGCAATGCATTCCATGATACTACATTCCGAGACCGACTCTAACACATTCCCATACACTTATCTGCTTGAATGGGAATGGCCCGAGCATATCGAGCTTTTGTTGAGGCGACTGGTCTGGGCGCGGTTGGTCGAATTGACCGAAGAAAAACCGGGCAGCAAAGGTGTTGTCGAGTCAGATCATTTAGCCGCGAAAGTTTGCTGGTTAATTGCGAGAAGCCCAGAAACTCATCCGGCGGTTCTTGATGTTCTTGCCAGCGTCAACAGCTCAACTTTTGCTGAGCGGATTGCCGAAAACCCGAAGGCTGCGTCGACGACGCTGGCCCGGCTGGCTGGACACGCGTCTCCATCAGTGAGAGCCGCGGTTGCTGAGAATCCGAACACACCTGTTGAAATTCTCAGCATCCTGGTGCACGACGAGCATGCCGATGTGCGATTTTCCATGGCTGAGAACCACAATTTAAGCGAAGAGCTGTTACAGATACTGGCTGATGATGAGAATTGCTATGTGTCGCATCGGGCCCGCCGCACTCTTACTCGCATCGCGCCAACGGCACTACTTAAACTGCCCTTGCAGCGCACTTCACGCGCCAGGGAGACGCTTAAAAGAGTGGCGATGAATTAGTTTGCAACACCGAATATGGTGCGCGGCATCGCTCCCTCAAGCGGCGCCGCGTTTTTTATGGGTGGACTTAGGCGCCTGCTTCTTTTTCGAGGCGCTCGCTTTTGAGGTGCGCGTTGTCTTCTTCGCTGCAACTTTCGTGGTGGCATCTTTTTTATGCTCAGTCACTTTTTTGAAGTCCTTGATTGCGGCTTCCTCCTCGGCTTGTGGTGCCTTTTTTGAGCGGCCTGACCTGGCGTTTTCTACGCTCGCTCTCAGCGCTTCCATCAAATCAACAACGCGTGTAGGTTTCGCTTCTTCGCTTCGTTCTACTGTCTCTTCACCGTCTATTTTCGCCTTAATCAAGGACTGCAGGGCTTCTCGGTAGTGGTCTTCATATTCTTCAGGTTTGAAGTCCTGCGACATCATATCGATGAGACTGGAAGCCATCGCTAGCTCTTGCTTGCTCAATTTTGTGGCTGGAAGTTTTTTATCAAAATCGATTCGTATTTCGTCGGGATACAACAACATCTCAACAATCAGATTGCCACCAACCACTCGCAGCGAGCAGAGTCTCTCCTTGTTCCTCAGTGCAAGCGTCCCAAGCGCCACCACACCTTTATCCTGCATCGCATGCATGAAAAGCGAGCACGGTTTTTGAGCTAATTTTTCTGGTTCCAGATAGTAGCTTCCGTTGAAATAGAGCGGATCTATCTCCTCCGCCTTTACAAAAGCAGTTATGTTGATGATGTTTTTGCTCGGGAGCGGAAGTTCTTCAAGATCCTCCTTAGTTACAACGACATAATTGTCTTTGCTGTACTCGAATCCTTTGACGATCTCATCATAGTCAACCTGCCGGTCGCAATGTGGACACCAACGTTGTTCGCGTATACGCGTCTTGCACTTCTCGTGCAATTGATGGAAGGACATACTCTTACTTTCAGTGGCTGTGTAAAGCTTGACTGGAATTGATACCAGTCCGAAGCTGATCACGCCGCTCCAAATCGCTCTAGGCATAGTGGCACCAGGTGCAGGGACCTGCATCTAGACGGGATTTGGTTCTGTGAGTTCCTGCCGTCTGATTATGATTTGACTGGTGCGTGAAAACATCGACCCAATAAGAATCTGGGAACTTTGATATAGCCTGCGAGTCTTCAAGAGCAGTTCCTTAGAGGGGTGACTTTGAATGACTACAGCCGTGATAAATGTTTTGAATTCATTATTGATGGAAGAAATTACAGCGGCAGAAGCTTACAAACAGGTTATTCAGAGGTTCCCCAACCTCGACATTAAGGCAGAAGTGGAGGAATTGCACATAGCCCACTCAAAGAGAGCGCAGAAACTAAAGAAGCGCTTGCGTGAGCTTGCATGCACGCCGGTGCAGAAGCTGAACCGTAAACTGGTAATGGATTTTGTTTTCAATGGCACGGCGGATGACATCTCGTCGAGAATTTTGATGTTCTTCGAGAGCATTGAAAACGGTGTTCTGAGTCGATACGAATCAAGTCTCGGTGAGCTGGACAACTTGTCACTGTCGCTGGTGCAAAGTGATTTGATACCAGAGCAGGATGTGACGCACAACGTTGTCTACACGCTCAAGTCAGCTATGGTTCCACTCGCCAGGAGCGCTTGATTAAGCTGCACGCTCATCAATGCGATGCGTGCTTGCCACTGCCATCAGGTATCCATCTACAGATCATTTCTCTGAACTCTTCCGCCGTAAATGGTTTGCTCATGTAGTCATCCATGCCGGCGCCCAGGCACTTCTTCTTGTCGCCGTCCATAGCTCGCCCTGTAATGGCAACGATGGGGGTGTGATAGCCTTTATCGCGTTCCAACTCTCGAATCTTTTGCGTGCAGGTCAGCCCATCGCTGCCAGGTAACTTCCAGTCCATCAGGATTAAGGCATACAATCGACCTTTCTCTAACTCCGACAGAGCTTCTTCGGAGCTTGAGACAATCTGCACATCATAGCCATACTTCTTGGCTAGCAGGAACAATAACTTTTGCTCGATAACGTGATCTTCGACCACTAAAATTGCTGGCTTTTCCATGAATAATTCCGTGGTACAACTTCAAATTCTATTCTACGTCCAATGTGTGTAGTAGAACAACAATTTGCATCACAAGAGTTAAAAAGTGTACCTGCAGAATTGTTTGGAACAGCCGAACTCGTCAATGCGTCAGTATGTGTGCAAGCTGAGGATTTGAACATGGCTGCTCACGAGAAGAAGAAACTCCCTACCGACGAATCTAGCACCCGGCAGAGCTCAAAGCCAACGCCACCTATTGATGAGCTCATTGAAGGCGCTACAACCAGGCAATCAAAAGGCGACGCAGCATTCAAAAGAATGCGTCAGCAGGCTGATGCTCTGGACCGAGTTCTGACAGAAAACGGTGATCCCGAATACGACTGGGCCAGTGGCTGATCGACATAGCCGCGCAGTTCAACATTGCGGTCGGCGACAGCCATAGCCAGGATAATAAGCAAACCTGATCTCGCTTTGTGTGAGTCAGCGTTCACGCTGAGGGGCAGATGGCGGCTAGCAAGAGAGTTAGCAGGTCGGCAGATGTGCTGAACAATTTCCGTCTCAGTTGCACTGCATGTGGTGGCAGCGGCTGCTGAAAAAAGTGTGGTGCCAGCTGCTATTAAAAGGGCTGATATGTATCACCATGCCTGTCTGTGCATTTATCGTAATCTGAAGCGGCATCAAAGAGTACACCTGATATCATTACTTCACGTGAAGGCGGTCTTCAAGGGTGTGCTTTACCGTAAAGGAAGTAGGAACACATGAAGGATTGGCACTGGTTCATTGTATTCGCGGTGATCTTAATCACTCCGCTGCTTCCAAACATACTGCGAGACAAGTGTCCGGGCTGCAAACGCAGAAAGCTGAACTCGCTTGAAACGTTGAAAGTGCACGCAGATGGTGGACCTCAGACTTACTCATACATAACATTTTATCGATGTGACAACTGCTCGAATATTTATAAGCGCGTTAAAAGTGCACCGCTAGAACTTTCTTCGCCGGAGGAGTATCGATTGCTTTCAGAAGCAGCTGTAGCCGCACGGCATCCCGAAAGTTAGCTATCCATCGAGCCAAGCCAGCGAAAAATGGTTTTCTCCAGCTCTTCACGCGTGAATGGCTTCGAAATGTAGTCGCTCATTCCTGCCCAGATGCAGCGCTCTTTGTCCCCATCCATAGCTTGAGCTGTTACTGCGACAATTGGTATTTGTTTTCCGTTCACTGTTCCAAGTGACCGTATCGTCTTTGTTGCTTCCAGACCGTCCAGCTCAGGCATTCTGATGTCCATCAAAATTATGGAATATGTACGGTGCCTGACCGCTTCCACCGCCTGGCGCCCGGTTTCAGCAAGATCGAAATCCAGCCCCATGTTTTTTAGCAGGGTTGAAAAAACAATCTGGTTGCTTTTGTCATCTTCGACGACCAGAACCCGTTTCTCGCCCATTTGGGGACCTCAGATCTCTCGTTTGCATTGTATGACTGGATCGCTTTTCGGGCAGGCGGTCTTGATACTGACTACGGACAAGTTCTTTACTTACAGGAGGGGATGAACAAGTCAATTTTAGTATAAGGGCAAAAGTGTTGATTGCGCCGCTTTCGAATTCTTACTGAACGGGAACCGCGAGGGCTCAGCTAGCGTCCCAACATCGACTCACGGAGAAATGTTATGTCTACGACCAATCAGACTAAAGATCAAAACCAAGATCAGGCAGATATTGATTACCTGCATCCAGATGGCAAACCAGCCGCGACCACAAAAAAAACAAAGAGCGAAGAAGAATACGCGCTTGCTGAAAAAAGCACAGAAAAATCAATCGCAGAAGCTGACGGCCACCATATGTGCTCATCAGAGTGCCAGAAGCACCATCAGGTCTAGTGCTACAGCTGGCTCTCGGTGCCGCAGCTAGCACTTGAATCTGGCTCATTATCTAGCTTATGGTTAGCCGGGCATCAGGCGCCGGGACCCGGCGTCTCATTTCAGCATCACCTGTGGTGCCCGCTTGGTCGCTGTCGCTTTCAATAATTTGCCTGTTGTTTCCGCTAGCCGCCGGTTAAGGGTGGTCCTTCCAATTCTGGACCATCTTTCTTGGGCGTGGTGCAGAGCAATCGCCAGCGATGCAACTCGGCCAGACTCATTTTGCCATGCATGAGGAACTGGCAGAGGACTTCCCTGTCCATAGGAGTGATGGTCTTCTGCGGACCAGGCTCATCGTCGACAAGGTTTGCTATTGTGTCGAAGTACTTTGCCAGCATAACCAGCATCGTGTACTCTTCGTGCCCAAACGCGTCCGGGCGCATGATCAGCTTGCCCAGATGCTCTTTGCTCAATCCCTTATTACCTGGGTCGAGGCGCGGGTAGGTTTTAATCAAGACTCTGGCAAAAGTTTCGGAGTCGAGTTTATCCTGGTCCAACGCCTCTACATGTTCGACAGTAGTTGGCGCGCTCGACTTGTGCAGCCAGAGCAAGTCGTCCAGAGACCCGTGTCCCTGTGCACTGCGAGGATTGCGGTTTTTACCGACGGTCAAATGTGCTGACCTCGAGGCGTTAATACTCTGGCTTTATACCCTCTATTTGGACATCTTAGCGGCAATTCCAGAAAGCGCAATAGCCCTTTTTTCTGTCAGAGACTGCCTTATCGCCCATGCGATCGTAACCTGCATGCTGCCATCAAGCCATTTGTGGGCGACCGGCTATCGTCGGAAGCTAGTTCAACGAATTCATTAAATTCGCGAGGAAATGTCTCGTTTCTCAAAGCTAAGTCATGATGATCTGGTCATGCACAAGCGCATTGACTTCTTCAGCCATACTGATGTGCGACCGCTGATTCGAAAAGAGAATGTTTCGCCCGATCATCGTGCCGCAGACATTCGGTGATTTTGCCAGAGCGGTTTTGATTTCTTTCAGTACTACCTTCTCGTCTTGCGAATCTCCCCCCAACAGTAAAATTGGCAAAGTCGTACTTTTCGCCACAGTTTCAAAATTCTCGCAATATGGCAGTTTGAGCCACAAACGGCTGCTTGATTCGCCCAGCGCCGAAGCTACTCCGACAATTGTTGCCAGCGATTCCGCATCCTTTTTGACTTTCAAAAGTCCGCTCTTCTCGCGCACCACAGGCAGTGGTTCCAGGAACATCGGCAATTCCAGATAGAGCAGATGGTTGATAGCTTCTGTGCAGTACATCATTGTTTTCAGTGAGTTCGCATCTTCGTCATCGATTCTAAGAAGCATCTTTGCGCCGTCGAGATTCCAGTCTCCACAAGTGCGCGGGTTAGCTCCAGTGACAGGATCGTCCAGCTCCCATGCGCTTCGTACTAACCCACCACGGTTCAGACTGGCGATTAAAATCTTGTTGTCGACAAAGCCCGCTCCACCACTTTGCTCGATCAAATGCGAGAGAATCAGCAGTTCTTCAATGACGTCCATCGTTGCCATGACGCCATCTGCGGCGTTGGCAATAAGAATCTCGCTAATTCTTTTTAGATAATCGGCACGATCGGCCATAGCCATCGGATTGCTGCCTGCTTGCACAATTCGCCGCGCTGGATGATCAGCTGCGATGATGTTGAGGCGCCCATCGCTTGTTAAAGAAGCGCGCCGAATGCGTTTTTCCGCAAGCGCTTTGCCCAGATCGGGCGTTTCAATGCGCAGCCTGGTTATCTCGTTGATATGTTTGTTCAGAGAGTCTGTTTCTATCATGGCGCTCCCGCGGTTCAGTGATGAATATATTAGTAGAGTCAGGGCTTCTTTTCAGTTGGCAGTGAAGTTGCGCCCGAGTCGTGCGCTGGTTTTAGCGGCGCTACGCAGCCGTTCTTCTTGGCAATGTCGAGCAAGCTGTGTCAACGTTAATATGCGATGATGCTAGTGTTTCTGTTCTCCGGGAATAAAATAACCGGAGCTAAACGAGCCACTCATGTACAAACCCAAGCCCGAGCAACGTAATACTAATCGCCTGAGACTCGATATCGAGTCTAAATTGCCGTCACTGTATACGGTCGAAGCGCAGCTGAATGAAGCCAAAGGGCGCCGTGGCTGTCTTGTTGAATTGCCGTGGCAGGGCAACAAGGCTATGCAGCTGTGGATTTTGGGCGTGGAGTGGCAGTCTAACGGTGACGGACCAATCTGGTCATTGTATGAACAGTATGGTCAGGAATCCAAGCTGCACTGGGCAAATCCTTACGCTCCAGGCGACATTCCGATAATGTACGACGTTGTTTGTATGTCGACCATGGGTGATCCGATTCCCAAGCAGGCTGCCGAACCACCGCCGCCGCCGCCGCCACCGCCGCCACCTCCACCTCCTCCAGAGCCGGTCGCGCCGCAGATGCCACCGCCAGGATACTACCCGCCCATGCCGTATCCAATGCCTGGATACCCGCCCATGGACCCGAACATGCAGTATCCGCCAATGGATCCGAACATGGCAGCTCAGTACGGTTATCCGCCCTACTATCCCGGTCAACCATATCCAGCCGCGCCACCGCCAGGGTGGCCGTATCCTCCTCAGGGTGCGCCTCCGCCCGGTTATCCTCAGCAACCGGGGGCTTCCTATCCGCCCGGGCAGCTTTATCCGCCCGCACCGACTGCACCTGCCCCACCGTCTGCACCTGAGCCCGCGACATCGCTTAGCGGTGGAAGCGCTTCGACTGCAAAGATGCCGGTAGATTACAACCTCGTCTCAAAACGGGCAAAAATTCAGCTTGGAAAGCTCCTTCTGGAATCTACTTTGATTTCGGAAGTCACTCTCGATGCTGCCTTGAAGTTACAAACCATGGTCGAAGAGGGTCTATGCACACCTGAGCAGGCTGCCAAAGGACTGTTCAAGTTTCATCTCAAGGGTCAAGCGATCGGTGAATATTTGACTGATTTCGACTCGGTTGTTTTGCCGGAAGTGCAGAAAAAGAAACCGAATGAAGTGCGAGCTCACAGCGGCGCTCAGGCTAAAGCGGCGTTTGATCTGCTTGTTAAAGCCGGTTTGCTAACTGAAAGCGCCATCAATGCAGCTGCTGCAACGCGCTCAAAGGTGGGCGGCGATATGGTTCAACTTCTGCAATCGGCTGGAAAACTCGATAAGCAAACATTCGATGCGGCCGTCATTTGTCTGCCGATGATTCGAGAAGGATTTTTAAAGCTTGAGCAGTGCATCATTGCCTTGAATTACTGCAGTCGCAGTCGTGTAGATTTCGACACGGCGCTGGAAGAAATGGGCTGGCAAAATCCGCGTAAGCTGCGCAAAGACTTGTTTCAGTGATTCGATTCAGCAATCAATTTCAGGTAATCGATGTTTCAAATAGTCGTCGATGTAAGTTACCGATCGATTTAAGTTGCATGTGATCGCCTGAGTCTGCAGCGCATCGAGGCTGCGCACCATATTCGGTGCAAGTCAAGCTAAAGCTAGAGTGTAAGCTGCGCTTTTACGGTTAGTCGATCGGATACCAGCGACCATGTGCATCACCGAGCCAGTAGCTCGAATTGTTTGAGCGCACGAGAACATAGCTTTGATGTCTGCGCACCGTCGCGCCGCTTGGGTACTGAATCTGACAGACGCGACCTTCATTGTTGATTGTCATCTGCGTGCCGTCGATCAGCCGTCTGGAGTTCTCTCCAGCGAAGTCGGAAATCTCATACTTAGTAATTGCTGCTTGTTGTCCAAAAAATGCCGGAAGCACGACGCTCATGCGGTTTCCCTCGAATTGGCTGACTGGGTCATGATTCGAATTTAGAGAGAAAATGTGACCAAGTGGTGACTTTAAAAATTAGTACGTGATGTAAATTTCGTTAGCTGTTTCGCGTTCACGCAAAAGAAGTGCATTCACTGGCAATTTGCCAATCTTCTCGCGCTTTGACGACAAGAATGCGCACTATCGAATCGACTTGCGCAACATCCTTATCTATTGGGTTGGACTCATTTTCTTTTTCGTCTATTGCCAGATTTAAGAAGGACAATTTTTTGCAAGTTGCCGCGCGCACGTGAGCGCTATGTTCGCCGATTCCGCCCGTGAAGAGCAGAGCGTCGATGCCGCCCAGTGCCGCCACCATAGAGGCGATACCCGCAGCCAGTCGGTGTACGAACATATCAAATGTTAGTTTGGCGCGGTCATCGCCAGCGAGCATCGCTTTTGTGATATCTCTGAGATCAGCAGAACGCTCGAAAATGCCCTTCATTCCTGAGTCTTTATTGAGCACCCGGTCGAGTTCGTCGACAGTGTACTTATTGTTTTTGAGCAAATAGATGAGAATGCCCGGGTCCACGGCGCCGCTGCGCGACCGCATCATCAGACCATCGAGCGGTGTGAAACCCATGGTTGTTTCGATGCTGATTCCATCTTGTATCGCGGCTAGCGAGCATCCTCCACCGAGGTGGCACGAAACCAGTCGTAACTGATTGCGAGCGAGCATCCGGGCAGCTTTAGCGCTGCAATATTTGTGGCTGATGCCATGAAATCCATATTTTTTGATATTCCAATCGGAAAACCACGAGTACGGTCCCGGATACACTGCTGCTTCTGGTTTGAGAGTGCAATGGAATGCCGTGTCGAACACGGCAATATGCCTGGCTTTTGGCAGCAATTTTTGGACCAGATGCAATGACTTCAGATTGATTGGATTGTGTAGCGGCGCAAATTCATTGAGCTTTTGCAAATCTTGCACTACGGATGGTTTGAGTTCGACTGGTTGTGAATAGCGCGCACCGCCGTGAACGATTCGGTGACCGACCAGGGCGATATCCTCGGGACTCTTCAAGATAGGCCTGTCGCCCTCCCAGAGTTGGGCCAGATGTTTGCTGATTTTACGCTCGATTTCCGCCGGGTCTGACGCCTGCCAATCCACATCTTGCTCATCGTCCCAGACCGCTGTCGGAGGGACGATGCCGGTGTCTGTTTGAAACATGGACATTTTTAGGCTGCTGGAGCCCGAATTGACCACGACTATGTTCATTAGAATTCCTGGAAAAGGGCGGCGGGACACACAGGGTAACACGGGTAGCGGACGCGGTAGCAATGCTCGAAAATGGCAATCTCACTTGACATTTAATGATTTTTGCTTCAATATGTAAGCGCTCAACAATTACCAGCCTTTTCAGTTTATTTAGTTGACCGTTGAGCTGTATCTGCGATTTGGCTTTTCAAATTGGCGATACGTATCACCGCATATGGTGTCATGCTAATTTTTGCGAAGGTGCAAATGAAAAATACATTGCCTGTCAAACTTCTGTTCTGCCTGTGCTTGAGTGCAACACTGATCTCTCCTGCGATCGCTCAACGAAACAGCAAGGGACTACCACCCACCAGCACCGACAGTTTCGTCAGGCAGGCAGCGGGGCAGGCTGAAAACATTTATGGTGACGAAGGACATGAAGGTCCACCGCCATTTTCTGAATTTGAGTATCAGAATCGCATCAACAGCGGAATCTTCGATATCCGCGATGCAGGTTTGACGACAGGGCACGGCAGCTACCTGCCCTCCGCCTGGGGGCGAGACGAATTTCTCGGCGCAGAGTGGAGTCAATCTGGAGCTAACAGGGGCAACCCCGGATTGGGCGGACCCGGCTATCAGATGGACGCGGCAGGCAATCCACAAAGCCCAGCCAACGCACCTCAAGGTAATCCAGCCTACCAGGTCGGACCAGATTGGGTGCAGGTTAGAAATCCGGACACAGCACAGGTTATGGGCTACATGGCACCGGGCGAGACTTATCAACAGTTTTTCTCAGGGCAGTCAGGACACATCCTGCCCCAGTTTGCTGATGTCGGACAGGAATTGATGACTAACCCCGCTTACCAGAAGGGGCAGATTTCCACGCAGCCTGTTTCAGCTGGAATGGGCGCGGGCCGGTAGTAGCTACCTGGAAAAGCGAATAACTTTTTTGTCGTTGTCAATTACAAACCGACGATCTCGCAAAAACGGCTGTCCAAGCAGTGGCAGTGGTGGTCCGCCCGTCGTCATTACGTAGATGGGAATGTTGTTTTTTTCAATCGAACCCAGCTTCATCGAACGCACGTTAAATGCATAGGCTGGTGCCGCGCCGCCCACGCCTCCAACCATAGCCATTGTGGCGTCTTGCGGTATAGACAGTCCTAAACCCAGGTAGGTGCCCATAGAGAAGCAGTTCATTGCTGCTCCCGTGTCGAAATACATGGGACACTGATGACCGTTGACTTGCGTCATTACAACGAGATTGTTGCCTACAGTCTGAAACGGCACTTCGATGGCATCGTAGCCCATGCTGTTGCGTGCCGCGCTTTTCTTCGTGAAGCGAATCACTCCAGATTGATTATCGATGTCGTACTGATAACCGTTATAAAAGGTCTGCCCGAGCAATGGTGGCAAATCGAAACGGTCTTGCACCATGATCGGCATGTGTCTTTGAATGCCGCCAACTCGCAAGTCGACGATCATCGGAGCCGCAGAATTCGTAGCATTGCCGACGCCACCCATCTGAGTGTGCTGACCTTTAATCACGTTATCCATAACACCAGCTGCTTCCAGCTGGTTCTTACCGATCAGGCAGGTGGATGCTCCTGTGTCGAACATCATCCTGATTGTTCTGCCGTTTATCTGTGTGTCAACGAATAAGTGTCCGCCTGAGCCTCGGCTGAAGGGGATGCTGGCGCTATCAGGCAATTTGCCTAGATCTTCGCTTGTGGCGTTTGCAGCGCTGAACGAGGTCATGTCGCCTATGGGGGCTGCGTTGGTGCTGGAGCTTCTAGAGCGCTGCCCAGACTGGGCGGAGGCGCTGGTCGTCGTTGTAGTCGTTGTCGTTGTCACTGTCGTGGTCGCTACGCCCGCGCCAGTGACTTTGTTCAGATAGACACTGGCATATTTAGCCTCCGGCGACTCTGGGAAGCGCTTCGTGATCGCAAAATACAGGGCTCTAGCCTTTACCGTGTCGCCCATTTGAGAGTACGCCATCGCCTGATAGTAAAGCGGCGTGGGTGAAGTTGGATTAGCAGTGGCTGACCTCGTCAGCGTATCAATTGCCTTCTTGTAGTCGCGCTTGTTGTAGAGCGAGATGCCGTCGTTTAAGGAATCTGCACGTGTGGGCGGTGCGGCTGAAACAAGCACGATGGCAAAGACAAGCAAACTGGCAAGAAGAAACTGTATCGAATTACGATGATTGAGCATCAGTACCAATCTACACTCCAAAGCCGTTCAAACCCTATTTATGTATTCCCTTTAAACCTTACCAGCCAAGCTTTATCGAGTTGCTCTGAAGCAATATCATCTTCGTGAATAAGCAGTAAGTAGTCTGTGCCTGCGTCACTGCACTGGAGAATTAAATTCCACCTCGGAACTTGCGCCATCAAATGAGAGTAACAATCATCTTTTGATCTGGCGGCGCTGTAGCTAATTCCATTCGCTGAAAATGCGCAGATGGCCTTGGCTTCTTCTAATCGAGGGTGCGAGGACCTGCCGAGCCCTGCCTGACTCAACGGTGGTGGCATATCTGGTGCCAAATCCCCTGCCAAATCCGCTGCCAAATCTGAGCTGGAATGCCAGATTACTTTGAAGCCATTCTTGTCTTTCGGCTGGTATTTTTCTATCTCATCGGCGATGAAGACTACTAACAGTCCTTGAGACGGCAACCTGGTTCGATCGATGCTTTCTAAAGTTTGCGCCGCTTGCGCAGTGTCCAACCTTTGCGCCGCTTGCGACAGGTCCAACGATACAAGACGGCGCATCGGACGCGCATGTTTATCCACAGGTGTTGAAAAATTTTGAATGGACATCGCCGCGAAACTTTGAATTCAGGAGTATTTCGTCAATTTTACTCAGGTCACTTCATATTATGTAAGAGCGGTGGAGGTTTTGCATTATCTCGCGGCCCTCAGCCTCAGTCTGCCAATCCTGCCAGGACTTGTAGTGCTTCAACTTGACAGCGTGTGCCGGTTCCGCTAAAGTTATCGTGCTCAGGGCTTTTCCTGAGTTTGGAAGCACTTACTAAAAGCAAAATTCTGAAGCGGTCTCACGACCTGTTTTCGTTTGCCTGGTCAAAGTCCAGGTGCAGCGGAACTCTTTAGATTGGCAAGGTGATTGGCGATGATTGTAATTGAGAGAAAGGAAATCCCTGTCAGCAATTATAAATTGACCGATGGTGTTCCAGACGTTCTCAACTTCGATTACTGTATCTTCAAATCGGATCGATCGCGGCTGCTCTCGGCTTTTCTCAAAGGCGTAGTCATGTCGCTTACGACTTTGATGATAAGCGGTTTTCCGATCTGCTTTCAAAATCGCGTCGTTTTAGGATTTGTCATGTACGTGGCTATGGCACTCGTTGCAAATCAAATGGTCGAACAGAAACTATCAGTTTCGAAATTGCACAGCGCGGACACTCAGTTACAGAGGATGTCGCTGAGCCAGGTAAACCCTGCCTTTGCGGTTGTTCCAGTGGTATTTCTGTTTTCGACTATGGATATGCAGACTCTGATGCTTGCCCTCTCCACCACCATCGAAGTAGTCGGTATCGCATGTGGTGTGCCATTCCTTCTCTATGGATTGATCAAAGTGTCTCAGAAGTCGAACTTCGGACGAACGCACGTGTACGTAGGCTCCGCAAGCGCTTTCGGTGGGATTGCCTTTTCCGTCGTCATTCATATGATTCTCGCTAACGGTGTGGACACCAGCATATTCACTGCCACAAATTATTTCAGCAACGCCATCGCTACGATATATGCACCAGATGTGGTGCTGCAATTAGAAGAATAGGCAAACTTTGATCTGCTAAAATAAGCTTCTTTTGGAAGCCTTCCTTTGTCATCGGAACCAGTTGTCATTCAACCCGTAGCGACCGAGCCTTCTCGGGCGCGAGCAGCTATTGGAGTCGTCTTCTTTGTCAATGGCGCTGTCATTGCCACGTGGGCTTCGCGAATTCCTGCTATTCAGGCGAAATTGAGCCTCAGCACTGGTGAGCTTGGCATCGCTCTTTTGAGTATGGCATTTGGTGCGCTCGCGGCAATGTCTTTCGCTGGAGCATTATCTGCTCGCATCGGCAGCAGACCGGTAATCGTCTGGACGCTCTTTTTCACCTGTCTGACCCTCGTATTTCCAGCCTATGCTCCAGGTCTGGTGCCGCTCTCTCTATCTGTCGCGGCGCTAGGACTCTTCGCCGGATCTCTCGACGTGTCCATGAACGCCCAGGCAGTTGCTGTCGAGAGGGCATACGGCCGCCCGATCATGTCTGCTTTCCACGCTTTGTTCAGTGTCGGCGGTATAGCGGGTGCATGCTTCGGCGCTCTCATGGCATCGCTGAAAGTAGCCCCCGAGCTGCACTTTCCTGGAAGCGCTCTGGCATTATTGATAGCTGGGTTCGCTGTCAAAAGCTGGCTGCTTCCCGCTTCTGTAGATAAGACCGGTGCCAGAGTCAGTGGATCCATTCATCTCGATACTCTCAAGCTGTTGTCCAGCTCGCGGTTTTTACTCGCCCTCAGCGCCATGATGTTTTGTTGTTTTCTCGTAGAAGGCGCCATGGGTGACTGGAGTGGCGTTTTTCTGCAGCAGTCACTTAAAACCGACGCCGGATTCGCGGCGCTTGGTTACGCCGCCTTCTCAGTCGCTATGACTGCTGGACGGCTTCTGGGGGACAAACTGAATATAAAATTCGGAGCATCTGCGATGGTTCGATATGGCTCTATTGTCGCTCTGGTCGGGCTGTGTCTCATAATTTTCCCCGCCGAACCGGTGCTGGCATTGTGCGGATTTGCCTTGATCGGTCTGGGTGTTTCCAATATCGTGCCGATCTGTTTTACCGCAGCCGGAAACGCACCAAATATGGAGCCTGGACCGACCATTGCAACGGTCGCGCTGGTAGGATATTTCGGGTTGCTGGCCGGACCTCCGATCATTGGATTCGCTGCGGAAATCTTGACCTTAAGAATTGCATTAGCACTTCTTTCTATTCTATTAATAAGCATGATTTTGCTTGCCAAATTTGTTCGCTCCAGGGCATAGCTGGTGGGTTTTGCTCCAGGGTAATTAGCGGTTTAATAGCCAGGCTGATAGCTTAGAATGAGTGGGCTGGTGGTAAACCTAATAATGCAACTGTGCAAGTTATTGGAGTTAATTGGAAATGACGCAGAAGCCGAAGAGTGCGATTGCAAATGCCGGAACGGGAATCGCAAGAGCAATTGGCGATCTACTCTTGTTGCTCTTGATGCTGGGTGCCAGTGGCGGCGCCGGATATTGGTTCGGCACCATTCAGCGCATGGCGCCTGTGCAACTGGTAGGCGCGGGGACTCCCGGTGCAACAACTGCTGCACCAAATACGGTGGTGCCTAAACCTGGCGCTAAGCCGGAGCCTGCAGAAGAAGAGCAAGCTGATGAAACCGTTACTGTTACTCCGACTCCAGCTGCATCAGCTCCCAAAAAGCATGGAAAAAAATTCTGGATCGCTTCCAGTGGTTCTGACTACATCGGTTATTCGATTAAAGTTACAGTCAATGATCAAGATGTCGACAATTTTTTCGCGCCTGGAAAAGCAGTGGACATCACACGCTTGCTGAAGAAGGGCGATAACAGCATAACCTTTAACGCACAGGTGCTGGAGGAAAAGTTCAACGCGCATAAAGGTGATGATTCCAAAAAGCTGATTTTGAACCTGATTTCCGGGCCGACGATTCAAGAGAACTACAAGCCCAGCGACGTCGTTCTCAGCTATCAGCGCAACGCTGCACAAAATGAGAGCGACAGCCAAACTATGAAATTCACCAAGAGCAATTAGAGTGGACGCAATTAAGAGAATCAAGTTCTACTTTATTTGTTGTCTGGTGACATTGAACGGATTGTTCATTGGCTATGCGCTTGGATTGAACAGCAGACATGTTTTGGTTGTGGACCCAAGTCTTCCCAAGTACGTGAAACCGGTAGATAAAGTCGAATCGGTGAGAACGAAAGATGCTGCCGCTGAGAAGCAGGGCAAACCGGCGAGTAAAGGAGAGGGCGAGAATAATAAAGGAACCGGCTCGAGCAAAGAGCACGGCTTGAGCAAAGAGCACGGCGCGAGCAAAGGGAATGGCGCGAGCAAGAGTGGTAGCGCGAGCAAGCACGGCAGTGATGGCAAAACAGGCGGCGCGAGTCCGCATGGCGGCGACAGCAAGAGCGGTGGCGCGAGCAAGAGCAGCGGCGCAAGCAAGCCTGGTGGCAATGCGAAGGATAAGACCAGTGCCACAACTAACGGCATCTCGCACAAATCTGTGCATGAGAGTCCATAAGAAGCAATACGGGGAAGAAGCGTTATGTTCGGCGTGATGAAGAACCGGTCTTGCTCCCAAAGCAACGAACAGAAGTATGAATATCGTCTGCATTACTGCGGCACATGCAAAACGATGGGTGCGTTATTCGGACAGGCTTCGCGCTTCCTCCTGAATAACGATGCGGTGTTTCTGGCGGAGGTTTTGTCTGCCGTAACACCCGAGCGTCAGCGTCAGAAACTGACAGATTGGACGAAAGAATATCAATCGTTCAATTGTTTCGCCATGCCTTCGCAGTCAGACGCCATTCCGCTACCACTTACTATTGCCGCCAACGTCACAATGGTCCTGACTGAGTTCAAGGTGAATGACCACATTTTGGACTCTAAGAATAGATATTGGAAAACGGCAAAGCAGTTGTTCTCTTTGAAATTCGAGAAGGCTTCGACTGCGCTGGAGAATTTATCCTTCCCCGTAGAGCAGCTGTGGCTCTGGTTTGAGAAACAGTTGGAGCATGAACGCTCAGCAAACGAGTTTATGCAGACTCACTTCCCTCGACAGTTGATCGATTATTGTGCGAAGCCCACAGCCCACATGACTGCAATTGTGTTCGAGAGTGGTGGTCGCGCAGTCGGATTGACTGATGATGCGGCTCTTGCAGAGTTGCACAAGTTGGGCAGTGCCTTTGGTAAGTTGGTCTACGTACTTGATGCATTCGATGATTTTGCGAAGGACATCAGACGCGGAGAGTTCAATCCTTTTGCTGTCGCTTACGATGTGAAAACGTCTGCACTCCCCGAATATTGCAAACAAGACATTTATCCTTATGTGCAATCTTTAGCGAGCGCGATTGAAAGTGCTCTGGACAAAATTATCCTGGAGCCACTGTTGCTTCAGCAGTTTCGGTCTAGATTGCGTCAGAATATTTCTGAAAAACTTGGTACTGATTGGCTGGAATATGTTCGCTCCACTTGCGCTGCTCATACACATTCATGCGCAACATCGCTCAAAAAATCCCGCACGGACTGCACCAACGCCAGGTTGAATATCAAGGAGAAGCTGAGTGTTGCAGCCGATCTTTGTAAATCGCATCGAAGTGAGCAAAGAAACTGGTTCGATGGTGTCACTGATCTATACCTTTTCCTGATTGTTTTTTTGTTTCCGTATCATGCGCGTCAAGCCAGAAGCAGAGAAGAGATACTTCAGTTACCGTTCAATTTGATCGCCTGGGGTGCCTTCTTTAACGACCTCTTCCCCACGCCGTCTCTAAAACCTGAATTCGCGCTTGCCATGACTGCTGGTGGCTCAGGTGGTGGCAGTGGCTCAGGTGGTGGCACTGGTGGCAGCGACGCTGATGATGCAAGCAGATGGGGCGGCAGAAGACGGCGAAAGTTTGGCGAGAAACCCTCGGAACCGCTGCCGGATTTAGTTGAAACCCCTGATTCGAGTGCTTCGGATGCGCAACAATCACACAATCCCAATGCCTCAGACGATTCGAACAATCCAGAACCGACGTATGATCCGCGCCATCCCAATGACGGTCTAAGCCCAAACAATTCCTACGATCCACGCGATCTGAATGACCCGCGCAATCCTAACTCGCCCTACAACAGTGATTACAAACGGAGAATGCGGCCGAGTCAACCATATGACTCTCAGCAGTCGCTCAACAGTTTCGCATGTAATCAATGTTTGCTGAATTGTGGCTGTAATCTTTGCGCCAACTGCGCTTGCAATGCCTGTGAAGACGTTCTCTGCGCCGGAAATCTTTGCGAGTGTTCCTCATGTTGCGCTGGTGGCAGTGCCGATTGCTGCGCTGGAGCAGATTGTTGCGCCGGTGGTACTGATTGCTGCGCTGGTGCTGATGTTTGCTCAGGTTGCGGCGATTGTGCGGGCGGTTGCGGTGATTGTGCTGGCGGTCTCGACGGCTGCTCCGGCTGTTGAAACTGACAGCGATACCCCGTAGGATCTGAATTCCAGTTGAGGAGTCGGCAATGGAAGTCAGTAAATGGGTTTGCGGCGATCGCCATGGAACGCTGAATCCCGCTCCTGAGAAAATTCCTGATACTAAAAACGACCAGGTCAAAGATCTTTTCGACAAACTCAGGGCTGCCAATATCGACGTAACCAGTCTCGGGCAATTGAATTGGCCGCTGGTTGACATGATTTATTCGCTTGCCGTTCGAGGCAACGAGGCTGAGCACATATGGAATGAATTGCGCAGAATATCGATACAGACAGGCTATTGGCCTGTTCTCGTTGCCGACGAAGATGAATTGGATGGCATCGTCGAGAATCTATCTTGTCATCTAGAGTTCGATCAGGCTGCGAATATCTGGACGCCGCGAAAGAAGTCTTACAACACAGCCGACATTGCAATCGATGAAGCCGACAGAATTGCGCAAATTTTTCTCGAGCTTAAGGAACTGGAAGGATGTGCCGATCCAGTCGACATCGATGGAAGTGGAATCGTCAAACCATCTCTGGCTGAGCTAGTCGTCGCAGGCGAAAAAATGAACATGGACAAATGGCTTCACCTCAAATCAGCCGTGCGCCAGGGCGTGGACGATGACGAAGGAGACTGGCCTTATGACGTCGCGCCGGACAACAAACTGCAAGCGTTGCAAATCTGGGACCCCGAGCTCGGCAGCCGCGAATTAGATTCCGTCTTTATTTTGCTTGTGCGGGCAGACTACGCCTGGGAAGTGCCGGCCAAGCTTCTCTATGGCGGTTGGAATGATTGTCCTGTGCCGCAGGTCCACGTGGGTTTCTTCAAACGCTGGTTCAAGATGCACGATGCAGAAATCATCTCTGTCGGTAGAGCGACAATCGAGATGATCGTTGGCAAACCGCCAACCACACGCGATCAATCTCTGGACATCGCCCGTGAGCACTTCGTTTATTGCCCAGACACGGTCGACCAGGGCGCCGGAAACGTTTCAAGTCTGGCTGCAGAACTGCTCAATGGTAGAGTCTGGCATTTCTGGTGGGATTAGTCTCGGCTGGCATGACACCGATTTTATGGAGCAGTCGCTTGACTAGATGTAGGAAACGCCGTTTCCGTCGTCGTTTTGATGACTAAGAAACGTCACGTATGTTGAGACAAACTTGATAGATCGTGTATCGTATGAAGTTCGGAATGCAAAGAAGCTGTTATGCCTGTTATAGCAGCGGCTCAGGAGTTTATTAGTGCCAATACCTAAGATCAGTGCGGTTGGAACCTGCGTGCCACCCGGCATTCTTTCTAACAAAGACCTCGAAGGCATGGTGGAGACGTCTGACCAGTGGATCGTTGAACGTACAGGTATTCACCAGCGCCATATTGCAGCCAAAGGTGTGGCAACTTCAGACCTGGCCACTGAAGCCGTTAAGGACCTGATGGCGAAGAGTGGACTCAAGCCTTCCGAAATAGATTTGATTGTCCTTGCCACAATTACTCCAGACATGCAGTTGCCCGCAACGGCTTGCCTTGTGCAAAACAACATCGGTGCAGAAAACGCCTGGGGCTTCGATATGTCGATTGCCTGCTCGGGGTTTCTTTATGCCTTGCAAGTGGGCGCGCAATTCGTAGCCACCGGGGCACATAAAAACGTTGTCGTGATTGGTGTTGACACTATGTCTTCGATTATCGACTACACAGACCGTCAGACCTGCATCATATTTGGTGACGGCGGCGGCGCGGCTCTGATACAACCATGCGCACCAGGCGAAGAATTTGGACTGATTGATTTTGTTCACGAAGTAGATGGTTCAGGTGGTGTCTCGTTGTGCTTGCCAGGCGGCGGTAGCCGTAATCCAGCCTCACACGAAACAGTCGACAAACGCATGCATTATGTTCATCAAGATGGACCGGCTGTGTTTAAATTTGCCACCAGAAAAATGGCGGAAGTTTGCACTCGCGTTTTAGAACGCAATAACTTGACCGGAAAAGATGTAGACGTGTTTATCCCTCACCAAGCCAATCTTCGCATCATCACTTCGGCGATGGAGCGTTTGGGCATGACTATGGATAGAGTCGTCGTCAATATCGGTGAGTATGGAACTACTACAGCTGGAACGATACCACTGGCGATGCATACCGGGCTTGAAAAAGGCATGATCAAAAAGGGCGACCTGGTGCTGCTGGCTTCAATGGGAGCCGGTTTCAGCGCAGGTGCGACTTTGCTTCGCTGGGCGTATTAAGCAAGTCGCCGGCACTCAGTTCGCAGCTTCCGGAGTGGCTTTGATTCGTCCAGATTCAATCGCGGCTAAAAGCGCTGCGTGGTCTTTCACGCTTTGATCTGCATATGCCAGCGAGAATTCTGCAATCGCCTCATCGAAAGCAGGGCTGCTGCCCAGATAGCCGCGAATGTAGGCTGCGTCGCCAGAACGTGCATGGGCTCTGGCTAACACCGATCCCAGCGTCTCAGCAATTTCGAGCAGTTGCGGGCCTTGCCATAATTCTGGTTCTGGTTTGACCTTGGTGTCTCGCAATTGCCTGATGTAAAAATGTCGCCCGTCGTCGATGGAGGTCCAGCCCAGGAATATGTCACTTGCGGATTGCACGATACGCTGACCGGCGACAACACGCTGCCCGTGATTTGCGAATTCGCTTTTCCCTGCATATGGTTCCAGCACTGATGCTCGCGCTTCTTTAAGCTGAAGCAAAAGCGGCTCATCATCGGGCGCTAGCATGACCGCCACTGCACACATTGTGCCGACGCTGCCGATGCCCACTACTTTGATTGCAAAATCTGAAAGACGATATCGATTAAAGAGTCTGGCGCGGTCTTCTTGCAGCGTTGTCTGATACTTTTCAAACGCTTTGACAATGCGCTCATGCCAGGCGTCTTGCTCATCTTCCGGGAAGTGATAAACAATTGGTGGTGGCAAATTTAAACACAGCCGGTCCATCTTGATGAACATAATGCATGCGTTTGTCGACTGTTTC
>DATNPY010000035.1:0-175470 GCA_036702955.1 Drouetiella sp.
CGAAGTTGCCTCGACCCAGCGGTTGGCTTCGCTTCAATCTGTGCTGAGCACTATCAAGGGTCAGCTCGCACAAATTCCCAAACAACAAGTGGGACTGTCTGAGCTAGTTCGGGCGGACGCAGTAGCAACTGATTCTCTGGCTGGCGTTGAAAAGGAATTACAGAACGTAATTCTGACGGAATCAATGGCGATGGGCGTGTCCAACCTCAAGGTGATCGACCAACCGAGCGTGCACGAGTCAACACCTAATGTTGCCGGTAACGGCTTCATCACTGCTTTTGGACTGGCATTCGTAATCATACTTCTGCAGTACTTGCTCGATCCGAAAGTGATGAGGCTCGGTCAAATTACAGGTCGACTCAGCCTGCCTATCGAAGGCTGGTTTCCAAAACTCAAGCCCGGTATGCCGATGTCTCAGACTCTCGTCTCGTTGCAGAAGCTCAGGCTGACTGTAGAGAACTGGTCAAACCAGGGCGAGAAGGTGGTGCTCGTCACCAGCGGCAGTGCCCGAGACGGAAAATCTACTCTGGCTTACGGTTTGGCATTGACACTTTCTGAGAACGGCTCAAAGGTGTTGCTGATTGATGGCAACCTTGCCCATCCAACCCTGCACATATTCTGCAGAGAACAAGCATCGCCCGGATTGGCAGACTTCATCGAAAATCCAACCGCTGCACAAGCACAGGAATGCGTCAGGCATGTAAATGACAGACTGATGCTTGTTCCAGCTGGTGCGATCGATCCAGACAACAATCCGATCAACACCCCGGCATTTTTGAAACTACTTAAGTACTTCGACCCGCAGGTCGACGTCTTCTTGATCGACGCTCCAGCTGCTGGGGGCAATCTGAACGCGCTCGTGTTGCCGAAGACAGAGACGCATGTGATCGCTGTTGCAAGAGTTGGCACGACGTTAGTTGCTTCTCTGAAAGTGCTGGCGGCTCAACTGGCTATGCTTCCTGTCGCAGAGTCCGTCCTGGTCATCAACGACGTCAACGAAAAGACGATCGCGACCAATGTCACCTCGGCGGCGGCATCTAGCGCTTTTGGTGCGCCAGCGCAAGCACAACAGCCCGTTGAAGCAAGACAGACAGCAGACACGGCTGAAGCCGTTGAAGCGAACTGGTAGTTAATCGCTAATAGCGGTCGACTTTGCTCGACTTTGCTTGCACAACACTGACATCGATTTTGTGAGTGAAGTGGGGAACTGCAAATTCGCTCAATAATCGTCCATCTTTCGGCGCTTCCGAAATCGGACCAACAGTAAAGCTCGCGTCCTTTTGCCAATTCTTGAACTTCTCCACATAGCTTTGCTGGTCATTGCTGCCTGGTATCAGACCTTCGTAACAAAACCAGGCCCAACCAGCGTCGATGGTTGTAGGCTTGACGCCTAGCGTCTGGAGATCACGAGAAATCGCCAGGCGAGCAAACTCAGATAGGCGCTGCTGCTGCAACATGATCACGTTATTGAGCAAAAGCAGCGACACCAGAGCGAAAACGTATTTTTCAGTTCCGGTCTTGTAACAATCAGCCAGAGATACCAGGCCGATCATTGCCACCATTGCCGGTATCGCATGACGAGTGAGCGGATGAGCCATGATTGGTAAAACACCCAGGCTTGCAACCAGGAACGTGAGTAGAATCAGGGCCAGGGCCTTGTTGTTGCGCAACGCGTCTGCAACAACCACAGGCGCATTGTAGGCGGCACAGGTAACAGCGGGGATGACGAGGACGGACAGCAACGTTCCTAATGGCTGAAAAAGTCCCTTAGCAGAAAAGTAACAGGCAAGCACAGCGGCCACCGCCGCGCTTATGATGCGAGCGGGGAATAACCTTTTATAGCTGTTTGCATTAACAGCCAGCAGCAGTGGGCTGGCAGAAAAGATTACGCAGAGAGTTGCCACGGCAGCTTCGCGAATATTGAATCTCGCAAAATCATGCAGCTGAACAATCTCACGCAAAGCGGTCGTTTGAAAAAACGTTAGAGCATTGATTGTTAACAGCTTCGTGATCCCCGAGGCTACTACCCCACAGCCGATGAAAAGAGCCGCCATCACTAACAATACTCGCCGTTTTGAGGCACAAAAGAGCGCGGCGATCAAAAGAGCCGGAAGCGCGAGAAGTATAGTGCTGCGGGTGAGAAAAGCCAGAAGCAGAAACAGGCACCAGAGCACGTAATCGACAGGTTTGACCGGCCCCTCGGAAGACAGAACTTTCTGCGTAAAAACTAACCACCACGCGCAGTAAGCAAGAAAGGGCATGTCAGTCATAAATGTAGGGGCGACAAGCGCTGCATCGCAGAAGCAGAAGATCGACAGCGCCAAAACAAACGAAAGTCCTGCCTCCGCTCTGGCACGAAACAACCTGTACAGGCCAAGCACCGCAGCTATTGAAAACAAGAGCCCGACTAAATCGAGCTGCACAAATCCGAAGCCAGCGCATTTGGCAGCAAGTACTCCTGCAAAGAGCAGGCCGATTGCCGTGGGCTGAGACCACTGCATCAAATCAACCTTGCCAGATTGCATGAAGAAGTTCAGCATCTGCATGTATCCGCCATCATCGCCGTAATAACAAGGTGTTAAAAAACAAATAGGCAAAAAAAGAGCCAGGCAAACTACGACCAGTGCTAAAGGTCCGCGAAGATCAGCAGTAGATATTTTGTTCAAGCGAAAAACTATGCCTTCATATGCAAAGTCGCAGATAGGCTGCCGTCATTGATTCTAGTATTATGAACAATCAGCAGAAGAAATGCTGCTTGTTTCAAAGGCTGTCAAAGATGACCAGGATTTTACTGAGCCCGAGTGCGTTCCATCCAAGCCTCGGCGGTGTTGAAGAGATTTGCAGAAATTTAGCCTTACAACTAAAGGCAAAGAATTTTGAAGTAGCAGTGGCTGTCAATCGTCACCCGGCATCTTTACCGGAATATGAAGAAATCTCCGGAATTCCGATCCACCGTTTCGACTTTGAGTATCCAAATCGCAGCTTGTCTGGTCTGGGTCCATTATTTCGCTTTCCAGCCAACGCTGTAAAATTTTCCACCTTTCTAAACAGGTTTGCACCAGATTTGGTGCATGTAATCTGCCCGAGTTCCAACTCGCTGTACTGCTACCTGGCTAGCGCCTTCTTTCAGCAGAAAACCTTAGTGACGCTGCAAGGTGAGTTCTTTATGGATGCCACCAATATCTACGAGCGGTCTGTTTTCGCGCGCATCTTTGCAGAACGCCTGCTCAGCGTTGCAGACGGCATTACAGCTTGCTCGCAGTATGTTCTCGACGATGCGAAAAAACGATTCGATTTTCACTGTTCGCTGGAAAAGGTCGTCTTCAATGGCGTAGACCTTTCCGAAGCTAAGCTCAAGTCAACTGACGCGCCGATGCAAAAGCGCTTCATCCTGGGCATTGGTCGACTCGTCACTAACAAGGGCTTCGACTTTCTCTTGGGGGCATTTGCGCGCCTGGCAGAAGTGCGTGATGACGTGGATTTAGTGCTCGCCGGAGATGGCGTCGCAAAGGCAGATCTGGAGAATCTCAGTAAGGAATTGAAAATCGCTGAAAGAGTGCACTTCGTTGGCCGAAAAGACCGCGCCGGAGTGGCCGCGCTCTTTGCTCAGTGCATGTTTTTCGTATTGCCATCACCAGTGGAACCATTCGGAATCGTCTGCCTGGAAGCGATGCGGGCAGGCAAACCGACGATTGCCACGAACACCGGGGGACCTCCCGAATTTATTCATGAAGAAGTAAACGGAATGCTCGTGCCACCCAGAGATGACCAGGCATTGTTCGATGCCATGGCGCGACTATGCGCAGACGATAAGCTAAGAAACAAGCTCGGTAAAAACGCAGCCGTACAGGTCAAAGCTTTCGATTGGCAAAAAATAACCGACCAGTATGTTGGACTGTACGAGAACATTCTAAAACACTGATTCATCAATGAATTCAAGGCAATATGGATTTCTCAACCGGTTGAGAACAATTTCGATTCATTACTGGTGAGATAAAGTGCCTTCTGTTACAGCCCGATTTGTACTACGATTGCAAATTGTTCGTATCATGGCTTCATTTGTACAACGACTCCACTGTCACTTTCAGGATAAGTCAATGCCCAGTTCGCCGCCTTTTCACATCACAGCAATGCTCGAGCATGTGCTGAAAGTTCAACCCACAAGCATCATCGACATCGGTGTCGGTTTCGGTAAATGGGGCGTGCTCTGTCGCGATACGCTCGACATTCTCGAGGAGCGCTACACGAAGGAAGACTGGAAAGTCAGAATCGACGGTATTGAAGCCTTTCCTGAATATGCAAACCCGATGTACGAATACATCTACAACAACATCTATTACGGAGACGCGCTCGAAGTCGTCGACAAAATCGGTGAGTATGACCTCGCCATTCTGGGTGACGTAATCGAACACTTCACGAAAGACGTTGGACTGGCTTTGCTTAACAAGCTCTCAAAAAAGTGCAAGTTCATCTTGATCAGTTCACCGACAAAATTTTTCGAGCAGCATTTGTTCAACAACCCCTTTGAAGAGCACAAGAGCTTATGGGGTCTGGATGATTTCAAAGACTATATTTTCGATTACGACGAAGTGCTTGATTACACTTTCATAGCGTTGCTTGACTGCAAAAAGACCGGCAAAATTAAGCGCCGCCAGAAAGTTTCATCGAAACTGGTCTATTCGATGAAGTCGATGCGATCGCACCCCAAGCTTGCAACACTTGTTAAAGCTGGATTGATCAAGCTGATACCGACATAAGTTGAGCCGGTCTACTTCTCTTATAATCTACTCACAACCCCCATCTTGACTTGCAGCATAATATGCAGAAAGTCGATAAATCGGAGTTCGGGAACTTATGCGTGTTCTGTATTGGGTTGATTCTGCCGCATCCAAGACCCCAGGTGGTCACTGCGTTCAATTCGAGCAAACGAATCAGCACATTCAGGAATTAGGCGTAGACACTGTCTGCGCCTACGATCGCCCGGAAGATCTAAGCGGCTTCGACATCGTGCATGGATATGGACTGACTGCCGATGACATCAAGTATTGCAAAAGCAAAAACAAAAATGTGAAGGTTGTAATCTCGACCATCTACTGGAGCAGTCGCTACGATTACCCTTATGCAGACCAAAATATTTTTACTGAACTGCGCAAGTTAGCTCGTAAAACCAAATTAGGGCTGCGCTTGTTCCGCAGTGCGTTGAACGGCGAGCATAAAGCTGTATGCCGCGATCACATCGCCTATCAATCTGAATTGCGGGCAAAGTTTGATCTGGCTGATCTTCTTCTTCCAAATGCACATGGTGAAGCAGCTCTAGTTGCGTCGGAGTTGGGGACAACGACACCGCAAAGAGTGGTTGTGAATGGTGTGAACCACAGGCTCTTCACCTACGACAGAACACAGCCTGACTCCGAGTATGTTCTCTACTGCGCTCGCTTCGAGCCGCATAAGAATCAACTGGGCTTGATTAAAGCCATGCAAACCAGCAACCTTCCGCTGGTGCTTGTAGGAGCCGAGCACAGGGGGCATCCTGAATATTACAGACGCTGCCATGCTGAAGCGGCAAAAGGAAAGAACATAAAGATTCTTCCGGCTGTTGAGCATCACGAACTGCCCGGTCTTTATCACGGCGCTAAAGTACACGCCATGCCGAGCTTTTTTGAAACGACTGGTTTAGTTTCGTTAGAGGCGGCGTTGAGCGGCTGTAACGTAGTGGCAGGTAACCGCGGATATGCACGAGAGTACTTCGAAGGTGACGCCTGGTGGTGTGATCCTTACAAACCGGAAACGATCCGCAACGCCGTCGAGCGAGCCTTTGCAGCACCATTCAATTTCGAACTGAGAGATAGGATTTTGCGCAAATACACATGGGAGCAAACCGCGCGTCAGACCCTTGCCGCTTACGAAGATCTGTTAGCCGGAAGCAACACCAACTATTCCTACGACCAAGCCCTTGCCAGTCTGACGTTAGTCTAGATTGCTATGAATAATTTCACGTAACTGATGACAATTCAGTTCACATGAGACACAAACACTATATGACAGCCCGAGGGCTTGTGTAGAATACCGCCAGTCGACCCAGGTAGAAATTGCAAAAATGACAATCAAAGAACCCAAGCTAAGCATTTTAGTGCCGGTATACAACGAACGCAGAACGTTGCGAACCCTCATGCAGCGCTTGCTCCAGGCTCCGATACAGATTCCATTTGAAGTCATCGCCGTAGACGATTGCAGCCGCGACGGGTCGCGTGAGATTCTCAAAGAGCTGGCTGCCGAAGACAGCCGCATTCGGGTCATTTTGCACGAACAAAACACAGGCAAGGGCGGCGCCATTCATACGGCCATCAGTGAGATGACCGGCGACATTGCTATCGTTCAAGACGCCGACCTGGAATACGACCCGAACGAAATTCCGCGAGTCATCGCACCAATTCTCGATGGCAGAGCTGATGCTTCTTTCGGCAGCCGTTATGCCGGAAGAGATTGCCGCCGGGTCTTGTACTACTGGCACACAGTCATGAATAAGACGCTGACATGGCTGACCAACATTGTCACAGACTTAGACTTGACCGACATGGAAACCTGCTACAAGGCAGTGCGCGCTGATATTTTGAAACAGACGCCACTGAAGCAGAAACGCTTTGGAATGGAACCTGAACTGACTGTGCGTCTTGCACAGTGGGGCGCACGCATCTATGAAGTGCCGATCAGCTACTCAGGCAGAACTTACGCAGAAGGGAAGAAAATCACCTGGAAAGACGGTGTGCAAGCTTTGCTCGTTATCTTCCTCGTTGCATTCCTCGATCGCAAATTCACCACTCATGAGGGCTACTACCACCTCAAGGCTGTGCGTGGACCTGGCGTCAATCACTGGATGTACGAGACTATCAAACCTTTCGTCGGGCATGACGTGCTTGAAGCCGGTTGCGGCATCGGTAATCTGTCAGAAATGATGTTGAACAAGGAAAGTTTGACTTGCCTCGACATCGATCCATTATTTGTAGAACTGATTTCGAGAAGATTTTCCCATCTGGAAAACTTCACTGCCATCAAGCAAGACATTTGCGAACTGACACCAGAAGTTCTTAAAAACAAACCAGACACGGTCATTTGTTTGAGCGTGCTCGAACTCGTTCAAGGCGATGTTCAGGCGCTGCGTAATTTCTATGACGTGTTGCTGCCGGGCGGCAATCTTATTTTGATGGTGCCCCAACATGATGCGCTCTTCAGCAGACTCGACAGCAGATTCGGTCACTTGCGCCGCTATGACAAAAAGAAACTCGAACAGACACTGGCCGATATCGGTTTCGAAGTGCGCACGGTGAAAGACTTCAACAGAGTCGGCTTCCTGGGATGGCTCGTCTTCAGCCGCATGTTGCAAGAGAAGGAGCTTTCAGGTTCCATGATGAAACTCTTCAACTTCCTTCTGCCGATCGCAAAGAGACTCGAGTTCTTGCAGATCGTGCCAGGCGTCAGCATCGTCGCTGTAGCCAGAAAGCCCGACGGCGCAAACAATGTGTCGGAGGTAAGCACAAAAAAGCTCTCTGACGTTCTGCAGGTAGCTCGAACGTAGGATGACTAACGATCTTCAAACGCACATAAAGCAATCGGAAGTGACTGCCAGTGCGGCCACCGCCGTTAAAGAGTTTGATTCGCGCCTTTATGTAGCAATTCTCACAATCGCCGCCACGTTGATGGCACTTGCCTACGCGGTTCTGGTGCGACCTGGAAGCGCCGGCGACGAACCTGCTCATTACGCAAACGTCGTTTTCTATGCTCAACACAAATGTCTGCCTGTCCTGGGACAGCCGGACGTTTCGTATGAAGGGCAAATGGGCCCTGTTTATTACGCCCTGTCAGCTCCGGTCTTTGCAGCATTCTTGAATCAAGGACTGCGCACGGCATTTTTCGCAACCAGAATTTTCGATGTTCTGCTTGTGCCGATTACGGTTCTTTTAAGCTATCGCATTGCTTTGCTGTGCAAACCAGACGATAAGTTTTTCGCTCTTGCCACCACAACTTTCATGGCGCTCAATCCCTGTCTGCTCACCATCGCAGCAAGCATTCAGAACGATACACTCACTCTTGTGCTGGCTCTGGTTACGTCGCTTGCCTGTTACAAGTGTATGCAAGACGATCGCGACCTCGTGCGCAAAGGTGCGTTCATCGGAGTTCTGGCCAGTGCCACCATTCTTACAAAAGCGTCTGCTGTGTTTCTTGTAGTCGCGGTTCCATTTTATGCACTGCTTTGCTGGCGCTGGCGCAGCACTAAATTTATTGCTGCGTTTGGACTATCCCTGGCAGCTTGCACCGGCTGGTGGTTCTACCGAAACATAACGCTCTACGGAGACCTGACCGCTCAAGCCGCTCTGACAAAGTTCAATTACAACAACAATCCGCCGCCATTCGACTTTACTGTCTGGTCGAATTTCCGCTACTGGATCTGGTCAGTTGAAGCATATTACTGGCTGCCGATTCAATACTACAGAGACATTTTCCACACGCCACTCTGGCTGCGCGGTGTCGTCGGTCTGTTGACTGCAACCGGCTTAATTGGTGCCTTCCCAGTCGTCAGCAAATACGTTAAAACAGCGATTCAGCAAAAGCGTCTGACTGATTTCTTTCCGCTCTTCCTGGCAGCGCAGTATGCAGTATGCATGGCTGTATACATCTACTCCTGCGCACGCATCACAAACTTCGCTGCCCGAGTTACTTTCCCAACCATCATCGTTTATGCTGCCATCATAGGCAGTGGCTGCTTCCTGGCTCGCCGAATCAGAAAATCAGACAGCTTATTTCTGGGACTTCTTACATCGGGACTGATCGCCGGTAACGTCTACGTCTTGTGGCAATTGCTCATCATGCCTTATCTGGAATTTCACAATATTTTCCCGCCGGCATAACTTACTGCCGGTCAACGGATTACCCCGGTAATACTGAGCTTCTTCGGTGGACTACCATGATGATGGAAAAATTGAAACCGGCACCAGCTCAGACTGTTCCTGGAGCTAAACTTACCGAAATTGTTCCGCGCTGGCACCTTGTCGCTATCGCATTGTTGCTTTGTGCGATGCTGGCGCAGGGCATCTCGAACATAATGGCGATGTCGGTGACATGGGACGAAGCCATGTATATCGGCATCGGCAACTACATTCTTAGAACTGGTCATATCGATTTTAAACACATCGATGGATTGCACTTCCATCCCGTCTACAGCTTCTATCTAAACAGCCTGCTTCTGCTCTTCTTGAAGTTACCGCCGCAAACTCTACAGATTCCGGCAGATGGTTTGTATACATTCACCGCCGCCAGAGAATTGCTTTTCCACTCTGGCTACAGTCCCGAATTGATTCTGTTTTTAATTCGTTTGCCTATTTTGCTACAGACCTTGCTTCTAGGCGGATTCGTATACGCATTCGCAAAAAAACTCTTTGGAGCAAACGCGGGCTTGCTGGCACTGGCTCTTATAGCCTTTGACCCCAACATCCTGGCGCATTCGGCAATCGCCTGCACCGACTCCAGCATCACCTGCTGGATTTTAGCCAGTACATACTTCTACTATGAATATTTGACGGCGCCATCGCGAAAGTGGCTCTGGTTGACTGGTGCCGCGGTAGGGCTCGCCTGTCTTTCCAAAGTAAGCGCACCATTTCTGCTCGCCGTTGTTTTTCCCTGCATGTACCTTGCCAGCCGCTTTCAGGCCGGAACGCTCTCGCTGAAATCACTGCTGCCGGTAAAGTGGCAACTCGAGCGTAAATCGGGGCAGCACTTGATATTCGTCGCTCTCATCGCCGCCTTGATGATCTGGGGCGCCTACGGATTCGGTCTCAGCATCAACTACAAAACAGCTAGCGAGATACAAGCTAGTGGCGTTACTGGCGCCAAGGCGATGATGCAATCGAACAACTTCATCAGGCTGCCACTGGCACCTTACATAAATGTTGTAGCCTTCGTCACCACTGCCGCTGTAGGCATTCCGCGCCACGCCTACTTGCTCGGACAAAACAGTGCCGACGGATTCAGATACTATTCATTCGTAACAATGTTGCTCAAGACTCCGCTTGCAGTTCTGCTGCTATTGCTGGCAACAATCGTGGGTTGGAAAAAGCTTCCACGCGCTGGTCTCACCGCTGAAACTGGACTGGCTGTCGCCTGTCTATTCCAGCTCTTTTGCGCTCTCTTCGAACACGCCAATTGCGGCATCCGCTACATCCTGCCAATCTATCCTCTGCTCTATGTTTGGATAAGCCGTCTGGCACCCCGCAGTTTCGATAATTTTTCCACCAACAAGCGCCTGGCGGTGCAAGCTTTATTGATTTTGTTCGTCAGCCTGAACGCCATAGAAAGTGTGAGTGCGTGCCCGAACCAGATCGCCTACTTCAACACCTTCTTCAACAACCCTGCTACCAAGTATCACTACATCGTCGACTCGAACCTCGACTGGGGCAATGAGCTGTACGACCTGCGCAACTACATGCGAGAGCAGCAGATTCCAGAAGTGAGCCTGCAATATTTCGGCAACGTCGACCCGAAAGATTATGGCATCAACTGGAAAGCCGCTGACCGCAACTCAAAAGGATGGGTGGCAATCAGCGCGACCAACCTGGCGGGAGCGTATCTGGAAGAAGACGAATTTGCCGAGTTTCGAAAAATGCAGCCCAGAGCGGTTTTAAGTGGCGGGGGTATGTTCATCTTCTATCGATGAACAATTACTAACATATCGATGTGGTGCTTAGAGAATCTTTTTTATATCGAATTCTTCCCCTCAGAACGGTTGTAAGGCGCTAAAATTGAGCGATTCTTCGAGGAGTTGACTTGAACTTATCTGTCATTGTGCCCGTATACAACAGCGAAAGCAGTCTGATCACATTGATCGAACGGCTCGAGCCAGTCTTGCGTCAGGTCAGCAATGAATTTGAAGTAATTTTCATCAATGATGGAAGCACCAATCGCACCAGAGAAGTAATCAACCAACTGGCTGCGAAATACGAATGGGTTCGCGCCATCAGCTTCATGCGCAACTTCGGTCAACACAGCGCCGTTCTTTGCGGCATCCGCTCTGCGTCTTACCCAGTCATTATCACCATGGATGATGACCTGCAGCATCCACCAGAAGAAATTCCGAAACTGATAAAGAAACTGGGCGAAGGTTGGGACGTCGTTTATGGCACGCCGGAGGCACAACAGCACGGCATCTGGCGCGACCTCGCATCCGAATTGACCAAGGTTGTATTGTCCGGCGCTATGGGTGCCACCACGGCGCGCAATATCAGCGCCTTTAGAATATTCCGTACAAAATTGCGCGACGCGTTCAGCATGTACTACGGTCCCGCCGTTTCTGTGGATGCATTGCTCACCTGGGGCACGACGAAGTTTGCGGCGATACCGGTGCGCCATGATCCGCGTCAGGCCGGCGTCTCCAATTACACGTTCGGCAAACTGCTCATTCACGCCATCAATGTCGTCACTGGCTTCAGTACCATCCCACTGCGACTGGCTACCCTCAACGGTTGCATCTGCCTCGGACTCGGCTTTGTGTTGCTCGTTTACGTCTTTGGAAGGTTCTTCATCCAGGGATGCGATGTGCCCGGCTTTCCATTTCTTGCTTCTGTCGTAATCATCTTTTCGGGAGCGCAGCTGTTTTCACTGGGAATTCTCGGCGAATACCTGGCGCGCATGTACGCGAAATCGATGGCAAAACCAACTTACGTTGTTGAGACGGAACAGGACAATGGCTCCAGTCAAGCTTTTGAAGAGGTGCAACGTCGATTCGAAAGTTCTGATCAACTTACATCGGTTCGTTAGGATTCTCAGGTGACGACATTGATTGATTCTCTGCAAAAACAAAAAACTGCATCAGACACTTCCACTAAAAACGCCGGCTACACGATTCCTTTCAATCGCCCGTGCTTTGCCGGTGCCGAGCAAGAATATATCGCACAGTCGATTGCGAACAGCCACATCTCAGGCGACGGACCTTTCACAAAAAAGTGTCACAGCCTGCTTGAAGAAATTACAGGCGCGAAGAAAGCCTTACTTACTACATCTTGCACTCACGCTCTGGAAATGTCGGCAATTTTGCTCGACATAAAAGAGGGCGATGAGGTGATTGTTCCTTCTTTCACTTTCGTCTCCACAATCAACGCCTTCGTTTTGCGAGGCGCCAAGCCGGTTTTCGTGGATGTACGACCAGACACTCTCAATCTCGACGAGAAGCTGGTGAAAGGCGCAATCACAGCTAAAACAAAAGCAATCGTACCGGTTCACTATGCTGGTGTTGGCTGCGAGATGGACGAAATCATGGCTGCAGCAGGCGATATTCCAGTTGTTGAAGATAACGCTCATGGATTTTTTGGCAAGTACAAAGGCAGAAATCTAGGGTCATTTGGACAGATGTCGACCTTGAGCTTCCACGAAACCAAAAATTTCCATTGCGGAGAGGGCGGAGCGCTCATTCTCAACGATGAACGATTGATTGAAAGAGCCGAGATTATTCGCGAAAAAGGCACAAACCGCAGTCGATTTTTCAGAGGTCAGGTAGATAAATATAGCTGGGTCGATGTCGGCTCTAGCTATTTGCCTTCGGACCTGCTCGCAGCCTTCCTGTTCGCTCAATTGCAGGCGAATACTACCATTCAATCTAAACGTCAGAGCATCTGGAATCTCTACAAAAAGCATTTGCAGGAGTGGGCGGAGAAAGGCAAGGTGGTACTACCTACAGTGCCAGAACATTGCTTGCAGCCTTATCATATGTTCTACATGCTGCTGCCGTCACTGCAAGTGCGGACAGCGTTGATCCAGCACCTCAAGCAGAAAGGCATACTCGCAGTTTATCACTACTTGCCTTTGCACATTTCTGACATGGGCAAACGTTATGGCGGCAAAGTCGGCGATTGTCCCGTCACTGAAGACATCAGCGACCGACTGCTCAGACTGCCGTTCTACAATAGCCTGACAGAAGAAGACCAACTGAAAGTTGTTGACGCAATTCTGAAGTTCTCTGAATTCCAGGACTGATTTTCAAAACCAATTGCCAGCGTTCAGCGTGCGCTGTCGAGAAACCTTTGCTTGGTCAGCGCCATGACGATGAGGTCGTGATATTGTCCTTTTGCAAAGAAGTGGTTTTTCAAAAGCCCCTCTTCCTCGAAATGAAGCGATTTATAGAGCTTAATTGCAGGGAGATTTGTGGAGATGACCCGTAACCAGATCTTATTCAGATTCAGCGACTCAAAGCCGTAGTGCAAACCCTGCAACATTGCCTGAGTACCACGTCCACCATTTCTGAATTGACGCGGTCCGATATAAACGCCAAGTTCGGCGACTCGAGAAATCCAATCGATGTACATCAGTCTGAACAAGCCAATCAGCTGTTTCGACTCCCCCTGATGAATTCCTAAGAGCACTTGATTGCGGTCGTTGCTCGTACTTGCGTACCAGGCTTCGACCTGCTGAACTGTTGATGGAATAGGCGTTGCCGTCATGGAAGCGGCGAGATCCAGATCGTTGCGCCATTGCAAAATCGAGCTCAGGTCTGACACCGAAACAGCGGAGAGTTCGACGGTAGTCCGGATCTTGCTTTTGTTGTCTTGCATCATCGCATTTAGAACCTTATGTCTGGGACGAAATCAGGCTTTGAGACGCGGCGCGCTCAAATGATTTCATGAATTGCTGAGCGTTTGGACCCTCATTGAAAATTAAATCAAGCACGGTCACGTAGTGATCGAACGGTGGGAAAAGTTGAGTGTACTCTGGATAATTGCTGTAATCCATCCACTTCACAGCGATACCGACATTGCCGAAAAGCGATTCGTCCAGATAGTCCTGCGCAGCCGGACCCGAGAGATAGCTTGCGGCACCTGCCTGCTGACACAGATTAACCAGTCGCTCATTTCTGTCGCCGATCAATTCGTACTCAGTGCTGTCTGTAATTTTGGTGCGAATATCAAGAACCTGACAAATGGCTTTGATAAAGCGCTGATTGATCTTAGAGAGGAGAATTTCGTCATCGTCGTAGAGTGACTGGAAAATTTTCGAGTATTCAGCAAAATACCGGGCTTTCGAATAGTTTTGGCTGATCGACGACCAGTGCTTCTTTCGCCATTGCGGATCGGCGATTTGCGCCTGCGCGACGGTGAATGTCGACGTGAAAAGATCCGTAGTCGTAACTGGAATGGTTAGCCATTTCGATCCCGCTGCGGTTTTGATCTTGTTGCGATTGCGCCAATCGTGCTTGGTATATTGAACGCAGTCATAAAAAATGAACTCATCAACGGAGTTGATCAGGTCAAAATATCCTTTCCAGGGAATATAGTTTGACTGGAGAATGGCTACTCGTTTGTTTTTCATCGCCCTTATTCTGCGGTCGCTTTCGTCCAGAGTTCCCAACCATCTTGGGTAGACGTATGCCGGTAGTATTTCGAAAGTCTGTGTCTCAGATCGTCGAAACAATCGATCCACGGCTTGTAACCAACCAGCGCTGTATCCGATGAATCCACCAGAACTGTAGATACCTTCCGCCTGTTGAGCAGCGAAACCAGCTTATCCGTGTCGCTCTCAAAGGCGAGACAACTAAACAAGTCGATTACAGGAGCAGCAGTTTGAACTCCGGATAGACACGGAATTATAAACGAAGAGGCAGTTAAATAGTAGACGGAACCGTTTTTGCTGGCGGTCTTTACATAAGCAGCCTTTTTCTCAAGCTCAGCAGCAAGAGGCGCCGTCACATAGACTCCGGAGACGATGCTCGCGGGTTGCTGAGCAGGTCCGTGTAAAAGTTCGAGTGCCGTCGTCTTCAAAATTACAGACGAATTTTTAATTTGTTGGCTCAAGCGAGGCACAATCAACAGAGCCAGAATGGCGCATGTCACGAGTACCGGCTCAATCTTGCGAGACTTGCGCGTCAAGCCGATAATGGCGGAGCGAACAAGATCGATGACCAGGAATGAGTACAAGAAGTAGCAGCCGATCAGATATTGATCGCCCGGCGCTGGTCGGTTGATGAAGTAAGTAAACCAGAGCAGACACATCGTCGCGGTTGCAACACGTAGTGCGTTGCGTACAGACGCGGGGAATGTCGTATCAAGAGCGATGCGAACGATCGTATAAAGCGAATGCACCACCATTAAAAATGGAATCGGCTGAAATTCGAGACGACCGCCACCCAGATATCCAGATTGCACGAGCAATTGTTTAGACCGCACCAGTGCGACATAAGCACCGAGGTCAGGGGCATAGCCCAAGATCGCCCAGGCAGCGCAATAGCCAGCAACTACAGTGGCGAGAACGCCGGCAGCAAAAATGACGGCAGTCCGCAAAAGTTGCGGCACTCGCGACCATGATTTCTCAGGTTCGCGCATGTAGAGGAATGCTAAAAAACCAGCAGTGATGCACAATCCTGTTTCAAGATTGAAAAGAATGCAGGCGCTTGCAACCGCGCCAAAAACGAATGACATTGCAGTGCGACCGAGGGTGCGACAGAGAAGAATCGTCAACATAGCCGCCGGGAAACCCAGGAGCCTCCAGGCAGTTTGATTCGGAAAGTACTCGTTCATTTGATTGAGCTGAATCAAAGGCGCAAAGAACGCGATGGCAAATAAGCTGGCGATTTTGGAACGACCGGAAAGCCTGTAGAAAAGCCAGGCGGCTGTACATATGAACACAGCCTGCAAAACGCGCACCATCTCGACGTAAGTGCCAAATGAGAACACGCCAAGCTTACTGCTTACAGCTGCAATCAAAATTGGCTGAACCAGTCCATAGAAGGGATCGACTTCCTGGAAAAGCGGCTTGCCTGCGGCTAACAAAGCTCCGGGGCCAACAACGTCACTATAGTGAGTCTGAATTTCGAGAAATTTTCCGGCGTTTGAGGCGGTCAAATCCGGCACCACAATCAAGCCAGGCACAACCACGGCTGCAACAAAAAGCGAGAGCAGAGCCAGGTAAGCAACTTTTGGCAAACGGTGTGATTGTTTGAAAAGAATGACTAAAACTGGAAGACAAACAAAACCAAAAGCTATTCCTGCCGGGTTTTGAAATGCTTTGAAAATGAATGCGGCAATGCCGATTAAAGCTACAAGATAATGTCCCTTTAACGACTTGAACTGTTGCAGCAGGGGATTGCGCAAAACTGGAGCGCACAGCACAAAGAGCGCGCAGGCGCCAAGTAAAGTGAAGTAGCCGCGGCTTTGCCAGATATAATGACCGCCGCATCCCATCCAATCGATCAGGTGTGTGTGAATACCGTAGTCTCTCGGCGGTTTACTGCACTCACCATTGAGCATCAGGGCGATGGACAACGCAGCAATCGCAAAGGTAACTAAAGCTGCGACCCCAGCTGAGCTTCTCGCGTCCCAAACCGGCTTCGACGCTACGATGTCGCCACTACCAGCAGTGGCGCCCGATTGCACTTCATTTCTTTGCAAAGGAGTCTTAATCATTCAAAACGCGCCGAGACTGAGCTATCGTTATTTGCCAAGTATCGCATTCCTTAGCTCATTGAAACTGAGAACAAGTTCAACAAACGGGTTTTGGAAGCAATCGGCGACGTGCATTACCGTTCAGCCTCACACCTGTCAGGTTGATGAGGAGGAGTTAACTCACGCTTCGTTGAGATTCATTACCCTCTCCACTTTCGCAGATATAATTGTCAGGAATTAAAAGTCATACACAGGCTACCAATCCGGTAAGTAATCATGTCTCAAAACGGACCGAAAATTCTCGTCTTTATCGTGGCTTATTTTGCCGCGGACCACATCAGGTCGGTATTCGAACGAATCGATCCGAACCTGCTCAAAAACGACGACGTACATATTCTGGTCATCGATGATGCGTCCACAGACAGCTCATCTGAGACGGCCGCTGATTGGGTTAAACAGAACGGTTACAAGAACATCACCATCCTCCGCAACCCGGTCAACCAGGGTTACGGTGGCAATCAGAAGATTGGTTATCGCTTTGCCGTCGACAACGGCTTCGACTACGTGATCTTGCTTCACGGAGACGGACAGTATGCTCCGGAACTGCTGCCGGACTTCATCAAAATCTGGAAAGACACACAAGCCGACGTCGTGCTTGGTTCGAGAATGCACTCAGTCGCCAGCGCTCGTAAAGGTGGAATGCCTCTCTATAAGATTCTGGGCAACAAAGTTTTGACGACATTTCAGAACACAGTCTGCGGCAAGAATTTGTCGGAATACCACACCGGCTATCGCGCTTACAGCACCAAATATCTCCGCTCTGTGCCATTTGAAGTGAACACGAACGACTTTCACTTCGATACGGAAATTTTGCTGCAGGCATTTCAAACTGACGCGAAGATCGCTGAACTGCACATTCCTACTCACTACGGCGACGAAATTTGCAGAGTCAACGGCATGCGCTATGCCAAAGACGTTGCGATTGCCACTTTGCAGTATCGTCTGAACAAAATCGGGATGTTCTGCACGCTCAAATATCGTAACATCGGCACGAATATCTACGAGAATAAGAAAGACCAGAAGTATTCATCCTATGCAGTTGCTCTCGAACAGGTGAAGAAATTCGCGCCCAAGAGACTGCTCGATATTGGCTGTGGTCAGGGTTATGTAGCGAAAGCATGCGCAGACACGGGCGTACAGGTCACAGGCATCGACACGACCAATCCGCCCGCTGAAAATTACATGGAAGAATTTTTCCTGGCTGACGTTGAGAAAGACGAACTTCCAGTGGATCCGCTCTCTTACGACATGGTTTTGATGATGGACGTGATCGAGCAACTGTCCGATCCCGAAGGATTCTTGCTCAAACTACGCAACGAAACGACCGCTGACCTGGTCGGCGCGAAAGCACCAGTCGTCGTTATCTCCACGCCAAATATCGCATTTGCAAGTATTCGTGCAGGGCTGCTCTTCGGTCGCTTCAATTATGGTGACCGCGGCATCTTGAACATCAATCACAAGCGATTGTTCACCAGCGCTTCTCTCAAACAAGCTCTAACCGATTGCGGTTATGTAATCGAAGATTGGAAGGCTGTGGGACCACCATTCGAGCTGGTTCTGAATGGCAGTGTTGGCACCGCCTTGAGCTCCATCTGCGATGGATTAGCGAAGCTGTTTCCTGACGTGTTCGGTTTTCAATTCGTGGCGACGTGCCGACCTAAACCGGGCGTCAAGCAATTGCTCAATCGTAGCGAGAAGTGGTTGATTGGACGCAACGGTTTCAATCCTGCAAAAGAACTCGAACTTGTACGTCGCTAATTGCGATTACATAGTCACGGCTTTTCTATCCGGCAAAGTGCTGGACCACATATAGCTAGTTACGGCTGTATAGCACCAGATTTTCACTGGATGTGATCGGCGCCACCTGGTTTCGGTAGACCAGAGTAAAGCCATCTTTGAGCAATCCAGGATCTTCTTTATCTGTCAGCAGAAGTATTTTTTGCTTGCCAAACTTTTCATCGACAATCTGGCATAGCTGCTCGGTCGTCAGAACTTGCTTCTCCGCTCGATTCCAGAGGGCGTGCGTACCGAACTCGTGCAGGTTCGGGTAGTAAAACTTCAACGTCGGCAAGTAGGGAAGCACAGAGAGTCCGACGTTAGGATTACACACAACTGGAACGTTTTCGATGTTGCGATGAGATAGTTCTGCCGCCATTTCAAGTCCGGACGAAAAGGGTCTTTCCACTTCGGTAACGCAGGCGTACAGACCGACACCAGCAGAATACGTGAAACTGACCAGCAGTAAAATGCTCAATGCAGAATCGAATCGAGCAGTCAATTTTGAACGTTTGCCATCACTGGTAGTTTCGTCAGGGGTCTCGGACGTGGTTGAAGGGCTGGCTTTGCTCGCAACCTCGCTATTGGCTGTAGCACCGGCTTTGCTCGCAACTTCGCTATTGGCTGTAGCACCGGCTTCGCCCACAATCCCACTCTTCTCTGCCACGTTTTCATCATCTGCTTGAATCCACAAACAGTAAAGAGCAACCAGGATGTAGAAGCCCCAGTGCCTGACAGATCCGTAATACTTGAAAGCAAAAAGGAAAAACAGACCAGCATAGGACAAAAGGAAAGTAAACAGAGCAAAACGATGCGGCCACAATTTCCTTATCAACAAAAAGATGATGGCGAAAGCCAGCAGCTTGAAAATAAGCGAAATCGAACCACCGAAGAACGGCTCTGACACCCAGTGATCAAGCGAGGTATAGGGGTCAGGAAAGAAAGGTCCTTTGAAAGTATTTAGAACAGGATGACTCCAGAAATCATAGTTCAGCTTGGGTGGAAACTGTCCATCTGCCGGAGGCAGAACCTGCAAAATCGATAGTATGATGCCGACCGCTGCCACTGCAACTGGTGCCAATGCGGTTAACCCGTTTCGCCACTTCGTGAACAAAAACGCCGCTGTGATCCCCATTGCCACAATCAATCCGTGAACATTTGTGTTAGCGAGAAGGGCAATCAGTAAGCCATAAAGTAATGGGTGCTTCTTGCCGTACTGGTAGGTCGCGGCAAGCGACATAATGAGCAGCGCACTTAAGCCGTAGCTGCGGGCGAGAACCGGATACTCATAAACAAAAAGGTACGAAAAACATACTGTCGCCTTCAACCAAAAGCTGAATGGTGCACGAAATACAAGCAGGGCAAGTGCCAGAAATACAATGACGACGTTTACCGCGGTCATGGCGATGTAGGGCAGTCCAGCCTTGGCGAACGGCACCAGAAGTAGATACCAGAGCGCTGACGAGCCAACGTAGTTCATGCGCGCCATGATGCCCGCGAAATTCTCATCGCGAGCAAGAAGCCACGGATCGGCTTCATCACACCACGGCTCATGATGCGCAGCGGTGAAGCAAACAATCGCCGCATAGACCAGCAAAAGCAAAACATTTGCCAGCAGCGCCTTTTTCGGCGGCGTCGTTTGGTGCGACGGTCGGTTGATCAGATTCGTAAACATAAGCGCTAAGCTTAGCGGCACCATGGTTATATGCCAAGCCAATGGTGCCCTTTCGAGTTCACTTGTTAACAACGAGAACGAGTTCGGTCAACAAAATGTGCCGTTGTTAAACTTTAATACTAAAATCCTTCTGGTTCAGTTGTTAGAGTGTTCCTGCTCCACAGAAAGGTAATGTTTTGTCCGCCGCCAGTTCAAGAATGCGAGTATTGCGCATCTCACACAGCGCCACTGTCGACTCCTACAGAGAGCGTGATCGGCAACTTTCAGCCAGAGATGGCATCGACCTCGAACTGATCACTCCAGAGCACTGGGAGCATCTGGGCGGTCGAAACGAGCAAATCAGTGAATCATTCCAGGTGCACCGCGCTGCCACTTACGGAACCGGCAACATTCCGCTCTTCGCATTCGACCCAAACGTTATTAAATCGGCTCTGGTGCGCTTCAAACCAGACATCGTAGACATACACGAAGAACCATATTCGGTATCAGGCTTCGAGTCAGCCTGGCTGTCGCAAATGTATGCAAAATCGGCAGCCTGCGTATTCTATTCAGCCCAGAATATTCTTAAACACTATCCGCCGCCCTTCTGCTGGTCTGAGCAATATGTTTTCAGAAACAGTTACGGCTCCTATCCCTGTAGTGAAGGCGTCAAAGACGTTTTAAGAGCGAAAGGATTTAAGACGAATTCAGATGTGATTCCACTTGGAGTCGATCTTACGATGTACGAGCCAGATGGACTGCGCAAAAGATCTGATTATCAACTCGACGCTGGTGACTTTGTGATCGGTTATTTCGGCAGGGTTGAACCGTACAAGGGTGTGCAATTTCTCATCCGGACTCTAGGACAAATGAAGAAATCAGACTGGCGACTGCTGATTGTCGGCAGCGGAGCTTATGAAAGCGATTTGCGCACACTGGCAAATGATCTTGGCGTTAGCGACAGCGTTATCTGGACGGGCGCAGTCGACAGCGAGGAAGTGCCCGCATACATGCGCAGCTGCGATCTGATCGCAGTGCCCAGCATGACCACGAAGACATGGAAAGAACAATTCGGGCGCATCGTCGTTGAGTCGATAGCATGCGGCGTACCCGTGGTTGCTTTCGATTCCGGCAGCTTGCCTGAGGTTGTAAGCGACGTCGGACTGATCGTTCGTGAAGGTGACCTTAACGAACTCTGTCTGGCCATCGACCGTTTTTACACAGATACTGAATTGAGAAAATCGTTGAGAGAAAAAGGTCTGATGAAGGCGCGCAGCCGATATTCATGGGCTAAGGTAGCTGAAGAAATGCACATGTTGTATGCAAGAGCGAGGGACCTTCGCGAGAAGCGCCGATCTTAATCTTTTCTCTGATAGTCTCGGACCAACCGGGTACACAAGTGGATTGCGATATACTTAACGCCTGCTTCCACGTAGAAAGTAAATGCATTTAATCAATAAAAACAACTTCCTGGCCGTGGGCGTGTTATCGCTCATTGCGCTACTGATCGACTCTGCTCCCGCGCAGGCTCAAGACGCATTGTGGCGCACATACTTTATGTCTGCCGAGAAAGCCTATCAGCAGGGAAAATTCAAAGAGTGTCAGTCACTGCTTAATTCCGCAGTTGGAGCAGCACGGAAATATGATGATTCGCTAATCACCTACTACTATCTTGCTCGAGTTGATGAACGACTGGACAACGCGAAGGAAGCGGAAACGAACTATCGCACGGTTTTAGACAATCTCGGACCAAAAATCTGGGCGACTCTCAGACCACCTGACGGCACCAGCGATTGGGATCAGACGGAGACCCTGGACAGCCAACATACTCTCAGTTCGACTGACTTCATCAAGACTTTTCGTCACCATAAAGTGCCGCTGCAAAGCCGTCTGGCCAAGCCAATCACGACGGTAGATGTTTTAACCGACCTGGGTTTGCTCATGCAGCAGCAAAATCGCATCCAGGAAGCTGAACAAATGTTCAGACAAGCCTTGATGCTGTCTGAACTTCGCTCAGAAACAGCTGCAACTTCTCAGCCCAAAATACTCCAGCGATTGGCGAAACTTTACGCCACTCAAGACAGAAAAACTGAGTCGGATGCTCTGTATCGTCAGCTCGAAGAGTTGAGAGCCAAATCGATGCCTGGATTCGACCAGCTTGTGGACAAGAGTATCAAGGACATTAACAAGCTCGGAAAAAATCGAGTCCTGACCGCAACCAGATTGAACAACCTTGCACTCTTTTGCTCGATTCATGGCGACTATGCCAAGGCAAGCTCACTTTATACACGAGCACTGGAAAACTGCGACAAAGATGCTAACAAAGCAGACATGTCAATCATCATGCGCAACTATGCCGACTTACTCGAAGCAATGGGCAAGAATGAAGAGGCTAAGCGCTTCCTGTCTCAGGCAGGCGGTCTGCGGAACTATCCCGACATGCACGACGTAAATAAAAACGTCGTCTTGACCTCGCCAAATCTCTCTCAAAATCCAGAACACACTGCTGAGTAATCGCACCAGGTATGGTGCCAACGTCCGTTGCCAACGCATGATGAAACACGCGGCGCCTACATTCCCTGCCAACATCATTCCGGGTTCTGCACCTTATTAACCGCTGTTACGCCTTAACGCCGGGCTAGAACGTTGTTGTAAATCTGGACGATTTTGTCAGCCATGATATCGCTGCTAAAGTTACCGATTGCGCGTTGACGCCCCGCCAATCCAAAAGTGCTTCTCCGATTCGCATCTGCAGCCAGTTTTTCCATCGCACCAGCCAGCGCCAGCTCGTCATCTGGTGGCACAAGTATACCGGTCGTGGCTGGGTCGACGATGGTGCCGAGTCCAGGACCAGTCGTGCCAACAACAGGCAATTCAGACATCATAGCTTCGACCGCCGACATGCCAAAGGGCTCGGCTTTAGAAGGCAAAGCGAAAATATCTGCCGATGCAAGCAAATCGCGAACGTCTTTTCGATAGCCCAACAACTTAACGGTGTCCTGAAGTCCTAGCTCAACGACCAGTTCTTCAAGCTTGCTGCGCTGAGAACCGTCTCCGATAATCCACGCTTTGACGTGTTTATTTTCGATTTTGGCGAACGCCCTCACCATACAATCAAAATTTTTCTCGATTTCAAGACGACCTACACCAACAACGACTACATCTTGCTCACCAACGCCTAACTCTGCGCGCAACCGGGTTCGGCAAGAACGATCGATGTCGAAAGCGGGAATACCGGGATGAACAACGGTAACTTTCTCCTCGGAAACTGCTTCGCGTTTCATCAATTCCTTAGCGACGTTTTTGGTTATCGGTAAAAAATGATCGATAGATTTGTTTTTTACAATCTGACAAAAATTCCAGGAGCGCTTAGCAAGTGAACCGTAGCTCATATAATTCGGTTGATCGAAATGAACCGACATAACGACCGGGCGGCGAGTTAACGCAGCAGCGGTTGTTCCAACAAAAGAGTCCAATCCGAGATGCACGTGCACCAGATCGACTTTGTGCTCTTCAAAAAATTTCGACAGGGCCATAATCCCCGCAACGTCGAAATATCCGCGCACAGGCACGAAGCTGATTTCAGCCCTGGATGAGCTGAATTTCTGCGAAATAACACCCTCTGACGTGCAAACGATTAAAGGTTTGACCGAACTCGACTTTGACGACGCCAGCAGATTGTAAACATAGTTCTCTACGCCCCAAACGCCGTCTCCGAAAAGAAGATGCGCAACACAGATTGTCTTGCTAGAGGCGGTCATGCGGTTTTCGATTTGATTCGGCACCTAAGCATTCTACCTTTTCGACAGGAAGAACAATGGATTGCGTTGCGAAATAAGCAGTTCTGCAAATGTATTTGTGGAAACATTCTAAGGTTGTCAGGGCAAAGACTCTGGCCCGATATACTGATGGCTGTTACGTTGGAAGAGCTCGTGTCTATACAAATCTCCGGCAACAAAACCGACAAGAAAGTACCCATTTGGAAGCAACCGGTGCCGCTCCTTCTGGCGGTGGCGTTTGCCCTGACGGTATCGCCTCACGGCGTTTCGTCGCCGGCTGGGGTGATCACACCGCCGAGTATGGCGTTTGCTGCAGGCGTCGTGTTGACACTCTTTGCACGTTTTAATTCAGGCAAACAACTCATTCCAATGGCAGTTCTGTCGAGACCAGTCGTGTTCGCCTCGCTTTGCTATTTTGCCCTCGGTGTTTTCTCAGGAATTTTCGCAAACGACAAATACATGTGGTGGAAGGAAGTAGTGCAGAGAACGATGATTATTATTCTGCCTATGCTTCTCTTCTCGCTGACTCCAAAAAAACCTGAGCAGCTCAAATTCGCGATTATGTCGTATCTGCCGCTGTGCTTAATCATCGTTGTCTTCGCCGGTCACGATGCATCTAAAACGGGCATGGAAGAAGCTACGTATACATTCGGTATGCACAAGAATCAGATTGCCGGTTCCTGCTCGATCATGTCCACGATTGCTATTGCCGCGATGATCACCTCGTCACGCACAAAGATGAAAGCAATCATGTGCTTTTTTGCATTAGCGGGAGCGATTGGATGTTTCGCATCGCAAGGTAAAGCTGGACTCGTTTGTATTATCATCGCAACCATGTTTATGTTTGTTGCTTCGCGAACCAAGCCCAGGTACATCGCTTACTTTGTCATTACTTGCGTCATCGCAGGCGCAATAATGTGGAAGGTTATGCCCGACAAAGCTCGCGAACACGTTGTTTCGACAAAGAAATGGTCCACAACAGAAATTCGATTAACAATGTGGTCCGACATCTTACCTGTTCTGCAAGCGGAGCCATTCTCCGCGGTAGGTTGGGGAAACCCCCTGATCAAGGTGATTCACGGCGAAGAAATGTATTACGGTGATTGCGCCAACGTTTTGTTATACGACTGGATGCAACTCAGTCTGGTTGGACCGTTTGTGCTGATAATGGTGATATTTTTCGGCGTCAAACAAGGTCTGGACAATGCGCGACGAATGCCTGTCAACACGGTGCTGGCTTTCGTAAACCTGGTGGCGCTGGGTGTTGTGTGCGGACGCTTCACGCATGCCATGGTGGACACCTTCTGGATTGGTCGTGGTGTAACACTGACAACATGGGCAGCGATCGGTATGCTCGTTTTTGTAAAACTGTACCTGGATCAAACCCAGCAAAAAGCGAGACCCAGTTATGCTGGAGCATCCAATAAAGTGCCGGTTCTGCGTTGATGGAAAAAAATAACTTGCGACTTCAGACCATGCACTTGCGACCTCAGACCATACACTTCCTACTCCAGACCATGCGGCTTCCCAATTTTGAACGACCAGTTGGTTCGCGAATCGCCCGGTATAAAACGTGCCAACTCTAACAAAACAACCTGAACAACAAATTGAATCGGAACAAAAGTCCGAACCAAGTAACCTGGTGGTGCAGGCCAGCCAGGGCATCAAGGCTGTCGTGACAAGGCAAATCGTCACGAAGTTGATGGGTCTGGGCAGCACTCTTGTTCTGGCTCGATTGCTCAGCCCAGCCGATTTTGGAATTTACGCCATCGTTTGTTTTGCCGTGACCATGTTCGGCTTAATGGCAGATGCTGGTCTGGCGGTCGCTCTTCTCCGGCAACCAACAGAGCCGACAATCAGGGAAGAGAGTTCAATTTTCTGGTGCCAACTAATCTTGGCGCTGACACACTGCATCCTGGTACAAACATTTGCCGATCCAGTCGGGAAACTTTATCACCTGTCACCAGGCAGCATTCTGCTGATCAGAACGCTATCCGTCAGCTCAGTTCTGGCGATTTTTATCACTTTGCCAATGATCAAATTGGAGAGACGTCTCGATTTCAACGCCCAGGCAAAAATCGAAATGGTGCAATCATTCACCTACAATCTCTCAGCCATCTTGATGGCCTTCTTGCACCTTGGCGCCTGGACCTTCGCGATGGCATCGATCGCCAGCCAGCTGGTTGCAATTATTATGCTTCGCTTCATCTCACCTTTCACACCAAAATTCTGTATCGACATCGCGGTATGCAAAGAAAAACTGGGCTTTGGACTAAAGTTCCAGGGCACTAACATTCTGGGATTTTTGAAAGAGACTATCAATCCACTTTTTGTGGGACTCGTCTCTGGCACCACCGCCGTTGGTCTCGTCAATTTCGCCACGACCACAGCCGGTTACAGCCTGATGGTGACGCATCCATTCGCCCGTCTTTACTTTCCTGTGTTCTGCCGTGCGCAGCAGGAGCCCGAGGTTATAGTCAAGGTTGCCGAAGCTTCGGTGAGATGGAATTTCCTCATCGTTGCAGGTTTCACAGCCGTGGCGCTGCCCGTGACAGACATGATCATTCAACATGCCTTCGGTGAAAAGTGGCTACCTTGCGTCGTTGTCATCAATTGCTTGCTGGTCGCAAACGTAATTGCCGGTCTCGCTTATCCGCTTACACAACTTAGCAACGCTATGAATCGCGCCGACCTGCCGCTGAAACTGTCGCTTGCCACCTCGGCGTTGAGCTGGATTGCACTACCGGTGATACTGCCACACATTGGACTGGCCGGGTTTGGTGCATTGCAAATCGTCAATCAATTGCTGACGTTAGTGTTTGTCTACACACTGCTAAAACTAGTGCCTTTGAAGCTCTGGGATAACTGCGTCAAGCCTTCTCTGTACGCGTCACTGTTAACTCTGGGACTTGTAGAATTATTTCGAATGGCTTTCCCGCTCGTCCTTACCTATTACGCCGGACTATTGGCAGTCGGCATCGCAGGAATGTGTTTCTACTTTGTATGCAACAACTTCCTGTGGAAAGGGCTTCTGCTGACCGAAGCAAAAAGCTTCATCGCTACATTGCGCTCACGCATGTAGTGCAGCCTGCGGTTGCACAAAAAATTCGCCCAGCAAGTACAGCACTGAGATGTCAGCTACTCGATGATTACTTGCGTGGCACCGCCAACGAGGTGCTCGGGTTGCCCCAGATATTTGCATTTGGGATCTACCGGGAAGCCACCTATATTGGTGGCACCAGCTAATGTCAATTTATACGCGCCGTTTACAGCATTGATCGTTGACCGGTTGCCTCGTCTGTCAACAAGCACAGCGCTAGGTTTCTTAGCCGGCACTGATATTTCCACTTTCTTCGACGTATCTGTAAACGCCATCAATATGCGTTCACCTGTCCGACTCTTGAATTCAAATAAATCGTAACCCTGTTGCCAGGTCGGGTGGAACGGCGAATTCCCAGCCAAGAAACCGACGCCCCGATTGCCGTGCAATTGCGCCACAAGGTCAACATCAGACAGGTCCTTGGCAATGATGTTCCTGAACGTATAAAGAGCCGGTCTGGCATTACCTAACAAGCCATCATAAAGTCCCTGCTGATTAGAATTGTCCAACTGGAACTGAAAAAATCGCTCTACACCGGACAATTTGCCCCAGGCGAAAGCCTGAAGCAAATAGTCGCAATACTCGTCTTCTGTGCCGCCCCAGGCGCTTCCAGGCGCGACAGGAAATCCATACTCGGTAATCCACACGGGCTTCTGCACGTGCAAGTAGGTATCCATCAGCTTTCTGTCCACATCTACGTAATCAAACAGATCCGTTGCTCGGGAGTAAGAGTGTTGATTCATCACATCGAAATAATAGTTATTGGCTCTGGCATTCGGGTCTTTGACACACTCCTGCAAATACTCTTCGAAAAAGCTTGCGGCAGCGGGAGCAATGGTCGGAGGCTTGAGACCATGCGCATGCATGTATCCTTCAACGTTGGCAAATGTTTGTCCAGCAAACAGCACCGTACAAGTGGGATCGGCTTTCTTGGCAGCTAAGTAGCAAGCTCTTTGGTAAGGAAAGAAATCTTTGCCGTTACCTTTGAAAAACGCATGGCCCGGCAAATCAGGCTCGTTCCAACTTTCATAGCAGTGCATGACGTCTTTGTATCGACGCACCGTCTCATAGACATAGTTGCCATAGAGATTGTTAGGCGACTCAGCAGGCATTATGTTCACGCCTTTCTCGCCACCGGCAGCAGGATCGCCAGGATAATTGACAAATTTAGGATCTTGGGCCCAGGCGGCACCGTAGCCAAACAAGACCAACCAATCCAGTGCGGGATACTTTTCCCTCAACCCACGCGCCTTCTCGAGATCTTGCCAGTTCCACTTACTCGGGTCTAAACCCTCATTAGGTCTGATGCTGCGAAACGAAAAATCGATTCGCACCATGCGAGCACCGGCGTCCAAAATCTTAGGCACATAGATCGGGTTAGCAAAAATTTGTGGGTTGGAGCACATGGCAAGCGGGTAAGGCTTGACACCAGGAGTGAAAGCTTGCATCGGCACCGCATATAACACCACGGTGAAAACAAGCGCGATTAGTAAAAGCATTGACGGTATTCGAACTTTCAACTTTGTCAAAATAAACGGACTCCTCTAAACAGAATTAGCTCCAACGAGCTCGGGCGTGGAAGCGCCAGCGCTTGCATCAGTAGCGCTTGCGTCAACAGAGCCTGTCTCAGCAGTTTTTGGACCGCGCGGCGCATATGGGAATTTCCTCTTCAAATTATTGATTGGAGATTCGAAAACATGCCAGGAAACCGAAGCCAATCCAACAGCTAACAATAAACTGAAAAGAACAGGCGGAATCACAGCCAGTGGTGAGAAGACGCCGTAGATAGCCCGCTGCAAATCAAAGCAGAAGAAGTGGATTATATAGAAACCGTAGCTGATTTTTCCCAGATAGACGATTGGTTTGAGCGTGAATAGCTTCAGCAGAAGCGGATTCTGGAGCCTCCAGGTGCCGAATATGACTAACGCCAGGCTAATTCCTGTGAGAGTTTGAATGACGATGTGGAATTCGTCACCGACATTTCTGAGAAGCAGCACCAGAGCACACGCAGCCGCCCCAAATGCCAGAAGTTTGGTGCCGTTAAAATTTCGCCTGCTGTTCACATCGATATATCCGGCTAGACTTCCCCAGAGAAGGAACTCTCCGCAAATCGGCAACAGACGCTCAGCGTAGGAATTCTGCAGATAAGTTTGAGCTAAGATTCGGCAGGTGATGCAAGCGCCGATCAGTGAAATGATTGCCAGAGCCCTTTTAGAACGGGCGCAAGCCAGAATTAGCGCCGGAAAGATTAGATAGAATTGCTCTTCTACAGCCAAACTCCAGAAGTGGTCAGTGTTGGATGACAGGTAATCCGGTAACACGCACCTGATGTTGTACAGATAAGAAAAACACCACTCTGGATATGGCAGTTTTCCAAGACACAGCAATATCGCCAGAACCAGGTAGTAGAGCGGAAATATGCGCAGCAATCGACGCATGTAAAAGGCCTTGAGAAAGGTTTTGCACTCATTCAGCAAAATGATTCGCGTAATCAAAAAACCACTGATTACGAAAAAGAGCTTGACCCCGATTGTGCCCCAGGGATCAGCTCTATGAAAAACATCGCCGATTGAATGACTGTAAAAGACGAGCATAATCGCCAGACAACGGAGTGTGTCCAGTTGAGGTCGATGTTGAACTGTCTTCTCGCGCATCAAATTAGCGGTTGCCTGACTTGGATTTGGAGTAGCGATTGTAGCAAAGAGGAGATATTCATACCGCCGAATTGCTTAAGCTGTTGGGATATACAAAGCGCAGCGTTATTCCCATGTGAAACCGTCGAATGGCTCCCTTTAGCAAGCATCTGAGCCCCACCGCAGTCTTCAAATCGGCTCTAACGGGCGGCACAGTGCTCAATTGTTTGCAAAAGTTCGCTCACGTGCTTGTCCCAGCTAAACCTTTTCACACGCTCAAACCCTGCCGCTTTCAGCTTTTCTCTCAGATCCGCTTCTGTACAGAGGCGCTTCAAAACCAGTAACAGTTCATCAGTGCTGGCGGGATCGAAAAGTAGCGCAGCCTCACCAGCAACTTCTCGATGCGCACCGATATCACTTGCTACAACCGGGCTTCCGCACGCCATCGCTTCCAGCAAGGTTAATCCGAATCCCTCGTAAAGACTGGCCGACACGTATGCGAGGGCATTTGAATAAAGATACGGCAGAGCCTCATCGGGAACATAGCCCAGAAGCCTTATGCCAGGACACTTGAGCTTGTCCTGCAGGGAAGCAGTGCTGAAGTGTTGGTTCTTGCCACCGGCGAGCATCAGCGGCGGAACATTGGACTGCTGGCTGTAGAGCAGAACATAAGCCTCGAGTAATCTTTCAAGATTTTTGCGAGGCTGCACTGTGCCGACGTGCAAAAAGTATGGTTGGGACAAATCGAATTCCCGCAAAGATTCAGGCACCATATCTGGTGCCACATGTTTAAATTCTTCGCCCACACCTTCAGGAATAACTTGCAGCTTCCTGGGATCCACAGAGAGTTTCCGTTCTATTTCGCCTGCGGAATAGTCAGACACCGTGACGACCTTCCTGGCGTTTCTCATCGCCAGAGGCATGACGAGGTTGTAGCCAAAATTAAAGGCGGGTGAAAACCACTCGGGTCGCTCCAGCCACGCCACATCATGGAGAACGACGACACAACTTTTAAACAGACATGGCGCCGTATTGGTCATATTCAAGAGAACATCAACCCCCTCGAGCGTGGAAAGAGCAGGCAAAAGTGTTTGCTCCCACGCGTGACGAGCTATCGCTCCGTCAAATATTTTGGAAGGTACCAGGCTGACGCGAGAATCTACGGGTTCTGTAGTTCGCTCATATCCAAGCGGAGCAAAAATCTTAAACGAATGACCTTTCGCCAGTCCGAGTGGTATTAATCGTTGATATACATTTGAAGCGTAACGCTCGACGCCAGTCACTCTCGAAGCAAGAAACCGACCGTTAATACCAATTGTAAGCATTTTTTCTACACAAAATCTTCACCACATATAGTGCCTGTCCAGCACACACATGCGATCGAGTCGCCTCAGTCTTCGAAAAAGCCCTCGTTATCGAGCTGTTGAACCAATTCGCTTACTTCCTGGTCGAGAGTTACACGATTACCGACTTCAGGAATTGACTTTATATTTGCGACAATTTCTTCGACTGAATTGTCGCCGTCGCAAAACTCCCAAACAAGCGCGCCAAGCGGAGTGAGTGTGTGTGCCCAGGAGGTCTTCTTGTTCACCAAAATTACCATTCCATCCGGTAAAGAAGTCGACTCCATCTCGCTGCTGCGCTTGGGCTTGGTGCTATTCATTGACTGCTATCGATTCCCTGAAAACTTACGACGCCGTCATTATCTCAAGATAGAAGCCATGATGCCAGTTTTGTCGCTGTTATGTTGTTTACTGCGAAGCGTTCGGGAAGCAAAGCAAAACCAGAGGCTTTATGCGTGGTGCGTGGTGTTATCGCTTTGTGCCCGAGGTTGTGGAATTCAATACCGTCCACGCTTACAACGATGTCTGGGGCAAGCGTATCGTTATACTCGGCAGGATGGATTTCAATGTTGAAAGGTCTGTTGTAACCGGCAGACAAAAAGTTGTGCAGGTAAAGAGCGACGTCGCTTCTAAGTTTTTTGTAATTCTCTTTATCGACGATGCCGTCAACAAAGACGGCGCTCTTATTCATGTATATCGCACCAGCAACAGGAGACGCTGCAATCGTCGCAGATGTCAACAATCGCCCTTCCAGAGTGCTTAGATAGTGGGTGGTTGTTTCCCATAAGGCACTTGCTACCTTGACTCGGTCAGCATGTGTTCGCGAAGCTGACTCCTCGTCAGCCAGTTTCAAATAGTTGCCCTGTGCAAGCACCATATTGAGGTTGAGAGTGCCAAGACAAGCAACATGCGAATAAGCGCTTACGAATGCCGTTTTGACTGCTTCGTCAGAGGAAAAAATTTCAATTGCTTCGTCCAACTCTGCAAGAAAACTCTTCAGAGCACCATATATGGAGAGATCGGTTGCTTGCAGGAAATTCAACCCGATCAGGTGGAAGAGGTGATCAAATAGAGTTATTCGATAAACAAATGTCGACCAATCTCCCGATTTAAATAGAGAAAGCGCACATGCCAAGCGCTTAGCTTCAACATCAACACATCGTCTCAACAGGTCGCGTTGAAACACCGTAGAAGCCCCGGCGTGAGACTTGTAGGGACGAGGCTCATACTGAGCAAATGCGGGGTGAGAGCGAAGGCTTGATGGACTGACAAATTTATTTATTGGCAACGAACCGTCCGATAACCAGATTCGGTTGCCAGGTTTTGGCAGCAGTAGCGGTATATTTATCGCCACAGCCGCTGAACCTTGATCAGCTTCGACTAAAAAAGGCGGCTTCAACAAATCAGTCTCAGTAAAAATGACCGATTTGTTTAAAGAAGAAGACGGATGCGCATAACCTGCACATCCGTTATCGAAGGTCTTTGTCCCAGTCAAAATCTCTGACCAGGCTGACTGAGGCGCACTGGAAGAGAATTCGAGAACCGATGTTTTCAACCGCTTAAATCGCGCTTGAAAACGCGGCATTAAGCGAAGCAAATCTGGCAAATTGCTCTCCGCGAGTCCGTCGAGAGCAACCAGACAACGCATTAACCAGTCCCTTTTATGGGCAGGCTGATCCTAGCGCCGAGTCGCTGTTGTTTGAGCAACCGGAACCCAAACCTGGGTTGTTATCACAGAGTACGTAGAGCTGCGGTCCACCGAGGTTAGCCACATGGTCGGGTCCACCTTGAGTGGTTGCATGTCCAACTTGACAGCTGGATGTACCTGCAAATGCAGGAGGTACGAGGAACTTATCTAATACTTTTGGAGCTGCCAACAAACCGCCTGTTAGCGCAGCACCTTTCAACACACGAGCAATGAACTCTGCCCGGGTCAATGATTGCTCACAAGAGCTACCTTTAAATTCTTCAGTCATCACTTTTCCTAACTTATGTACTGGTAAACAAACGCCATAACAACACCAGCATTGTAGTGGCTACTAATTCATCCTGCAAGTTCAGTTTTACAGGATATGATTTCCAAGTGCTATCACAAGCAAATTCTAAGCTCAGAACGGCTTTACAAGAGGTGTCACGTTACCTGACAGAAAACGAGCAACAGACAGGGAAATCTCCTGCTTGGTTCGGTCTTCAATCCACAGGTATTGACCGCCGCAGTTTATTTCAAGAAATATGTAGTCTTCGTCAGGCGTAAGAACTAGATCGATAGCTCCGTAATTGAGACCGAGACGTCGAGTCAACTCAAAACACTTCTCAGTCAGCTCATCGGGCAGCTGTACCGCCTCCATGCCCACGTTGTAGTCGTGACGCCAATCAATCTTGCCGCGCCCAGATTGCGAATCGATGCGAGTGCAAAAAATTTCCTCACCAACTACGGTGACTCTCAGGTCGTACGCCTTCTGAATATATCTTTGAAACATGTGTGGTGCCAGAGCGACTTGTTCAATAAATGGCAGATCTTCTTTGCGCAGAGGCATGGTCGAAATGCCGCGCGGGTTCTCGTTAGCCGGCATCATCAGGTTTGTCTGCTCGCCCATGAGCTTGTAGATAACTTTTCCATTGGAGTCTTCAAAAAATTTGTGTACGAGCTGAGGATTATTAGTTACAAGGGTTTCGGGAATGCTAAAGCCAAGTTTTTTGGCCATTTGAAGCTGCCAGAGCTTATTACTGCAAGCCAAATTGTTAGCCGGAAGATTCATCCAGAGACAATCGAGAGAGCGAAAAATACCGTCAATCGCAGTTCGCGCCTCACTTTCTACCATCTTTCCAATCCAGGGCTCAGCGAACTCCGTGGCTCTGACAGACCCCGGGCGACGATACCAGACTGAAAAATAAGAATTCAGATCTAAAACGACATCATCTTCTTTCTCAATTGAAGAGAAATTTTTGAGTGCACCTAATTCATAGGAGAAGGAACAACTTCTGATCAATTGATCGAGCCTGAATAAATCAACCTCAATTTTCATGCCTAGCAAGATTTCTCTTACGGCTTTGGCGTGTTGATCGTCTTCCGAAGAAAGGATCAGAACTTTCATTTTTGGCTGTTTGTAGTGTTTAGAAAATTCGTGAAAAACATCGATTACAGTTCAAACATGTCGATGCAGGTCGCGTCGCAGACGGGATCTGAGTGCACAGCAAAGAGAGGCAGTGTCGATTCTGTGTTGACGCCAAACTCCATCCCATCATTTACATGGCGATCACGCAGCCACCAATTTCGCAGAAAGAAGGGCACTAGCTTGGCAAATTCAGCTCTTCGCACGGCATCGCTGCGAAGCGGCACATTTGATAAATCGTTGATCATGAAGGTTAGCTATCTCTTGCCTGAGCCTGGAAGCAGTATACATCACATTACTTAACCGCCTGAAGCGGCAGAACAAGGAAATTCTCAAGCTTACGAGCAGGTCTTCAAGATAAAAATTAAGGTCTCGAAATGCAATAAGAGCCTGTAACGCTAGAATAATCGCCTCTGCACGTGGATACAGAACCAATGGCGATCGATATAGAGAAGCCGGAATTAACGCTTAAGCATTCAGAGCAGGTCTATCAGCTCGGTCATGCAATATTTACGATTAAGAACTGCGACGACCGATACAAAGACGAACTAGCGAAGCTTCTTCCTCATTATGAAGGCGATCTCGTTGAACCCGTTGGGGAAATCGAAACAGGTTGCTCAAGGCACGTTCTCGATGTGATTCGACAGGTCGTCAACTTGCATCACAAACAAAGATGTGTGTGGATTGAAGGAATTTGCTTGCTCACACCAGCCGGGCAGAAAGTGCTACTCGCGGGCAAACCGCAATCAGGGAAAAGCACCACCGCAATGGCACTGGTGTTGCGGGATAAGTGGAAAGTTCTTTGCGAGAATTTTTGCATCATCGACTATGGACAAAATCAAATTTTGAAATTTTTGACGCCGGCAGCGCTGGACAGCAAAGCGCTAAAAATCCTCATGAACCTCGGTGTCGAGCCAGCCGGAGCCGTTCCACTTGAATGGCGACAAGACAGAGTCTGGGCGCCGCTTGACGACCACATCGAGAACACTCGTATCGAACCCACTTTCGATTTCGTTTTCCTGATGGACAGAGAGGCACAGGACGGCCAGATCTTTTCACACACAGCGATTACGGCAGCGGAATTCGGACGCAAAATTCTGGCGTTATCAAACCTTCTCAAGATTCAAGGCTCTTACGACTGCCTCATGCAGTCGTTGAGTGCGACTTCATGTCATCAACTAAGCGGCGGTGAATTAGTTGAGCGCTTGAATGTGATCACAGAAGCGGTAGCTGTGCGACCGTAACGCAGGTCGGCAGAAGACTATTTTAAAGACTAGAACGAGCTGTGCTCTGAAAACCAGTGCCGACCTAGCGTGCGACGAGTCACACCACCTGGCATGGTCAAGACAAACCAGTGCTTCAGTAAATAGGACACATAGTTCGACGAAGCAGCCTTGCTATCACCATTTCCATAATATTCACTCAGAAATTTGGAAGATGGAAAGAATGACCGCGACAACAAATCAAGTTTACGCTTACGGTCGGGCGATGCGAAGCTGTTAAGAATCATCATCGGCAGGCTGGTGGAATTCCAGACATAAGCCGATTCGAGAGTGAAACTGAGTAGTTGATCGATAAAGCTGCCGCTCGGTTGCAACGCAGTCAGCACCGAATCTGGTATCGGAGAGTTCAAACGGTCGATAGCCATACAAAGCCCTACCCATGCGGTGGTGGAAATCGACTCCTGCTTGCAGCATTCGACAAATTTTTGCCAGGCTTGTGGAGACTTGTTCAAAGCTAAAGCGAGCATATGAATATCTAGAATTGTGCGCCAAGTCTTGAACCTGTTCTTAGCGAGGTTACAAAGCATAATCATCATATGATCCGACAACGAAGGTCCGAGATATTGATGACCAAGGCAGGTGCTTTTGTCAGCATCGGTGAACATTCGCTCCAACTCGACTGCTTGAACGCCGCGATCGAATGGACCAACCTTTATGTCTACGAAGACGCCGTCCTTCTCTCGCCCCATCGTAACAGGACCTACAGGAATCCATCCCGGACATGGAGCCGTTATCAAATCAGCAGGCAAATTTACTGGACCAACACCTATCTGGTTGCAATACGCAGGGGTATGAAAAGAGGCGAAACCACCGCTCTTCAAAGCTTCCACAAACGCCGCAAAAACTGATGGTTCAACGATAACGTCGAGATCACCATAGTGCCTGAAATAATTTGGTTCGTAAACCGAGCGCGACAGATGTGCGCCCTTTACCCAGAGCGCCTTTCCTAAGTATTGATTCGTAAGAGACAGCACTCCGGTAAACTTCTGTTCCAGTTGATAATGATTGGAAGCGCCATGCAGCGACATCATCCTTAACTGCGTCACAGCTGACGCATCATCGAGTTGAGAGAATTGGCCAGATAGATTTAAAGAAATAATGCGCTCGAAGATGATGCAGCCCAGACACTCGAGCCTTATCAGCTTTATAAAATCGGGCAATGCGGAGTTCGCTTGCGATCTGTCGCTGAGCAATGCGTTAGCGGCTTCGCCGTCACAGCGCAACAATGCAGCAAGCAGTCTCTCAGCAAAACTTAACTGCGCCAGCACCTTAATGCGACTAAACTCTTTCGAGAAGCCTAAATTACGAACCCAAAACTTTGTCAGGCTTCGTTCAACATTGGTGATATCGGAAAGTGCTGTGGTCATCTTGATTGACTTGGCAAAACCATTCAGGATACCATTTCGCGAAGAAGCTGCTGACATGTTTCAACACCGCGACAAAACGAATCAATTAACATATCGGCTCGGGCGCATCGTGTTTTCGATAGCCAATTTCGATGCGCAGGTTGAACAGGAATTTCAAAATTGTCTCCAGGCCTGCGATAAAGATGATTCTGTGCAGGCAGAACACGTGTACGACGGAAAGAAAGATAACATCAACGACATCGTCGATGTTATTAACGACGTGCACAAGCGTCACACAAACACACTGTGGATATTGGCAGCGGCGCTCGTGTCTCCGGCAGGGCACAAGGTGTTACTGGCGGCGCCATCTCATGCAGGTAAGAGCACCACAGCAATGGGTTTGGTGCTTGGCTACGACTGGAAAGTGCTATCGGAAGATATTACTCACATAGACTTAATCACTGATGAAATAATCAATTTCGCTTCACCTTTCGCCGTTAAACCGGGCACGCCCGAACGACTCAAAGAGGCAGTACAAGCTGAATTCAGCACAGTCAAGGCGCCCTCAGTCGAACCAAGTTCATGGCTCCCTCTAAAAGACCACAGCCTCGGTCATAATTTGAAGGCTCCATTCGATCTAGCTTTCTATTTAGACCCTTTTGACGGCGGCGATTACAGATGTAGCCCGATCTCGACATCTGAATACATCCGAACTCTGTTGCCGCTATCGAACGTGGCCCGCCAGAGGGAAGCAGCAGCAAAAGTTTCTCAGTATGTTCAAGAGAACCGATGCTTCCGCGTATCGGAAGGCAATTTGCAACAACGTTTGCAATCTATTACTCAACTTGAATCCAACATCGGCGAGGAAAGCGTACATCATGGCGTCTGAAAGAACCAAACAACCGGCTGTCTACAAACTGGGACGAGTGGCTTTCAGTGTCGAGAACAGCAATCCAACCCTGAGTGACGAACTTGACGCCTTGATTCCAAAGTGTCAGAGCCCTGCTGAGGAGACCTTAAATAGTCCAGAAACTCTGCGCACCTTGCAAAACAGCATTTACGAATTGCACAACGACTGCTTGTGGCTGGACGCCGGTTGCCTGATTACACCTTCGCAGAAGAAAGTCCTGATCATCGGTCGTTCGGGTGCGGGCAAAAGCACTACGACGATGGCAATGGCGCTTGCATACAATTGCAAAGTCGTTGCCGAAGACATTCTCTTGATCGATATCAAAAACGATAAGTTGATCACCTTTGGCGCGCCATTTTCATTGAAACCCGGCACACTCGAACTGCTTCGCGACTCAGTCGGCAAAGTGCCAAGCCCCATCATCGGAGGCGAATGGTCGCCGCTCGGAGACATGGTGGCACCTCGCGACGTGAGCGCCAATTTCGACGTATCCCTTGTTTTTACGAGAAATTACCAAGCGCCCAATTTCCGCATCACAACGATAACTCCGGCTGAGTTTTATCGGAAGTGCTTGCCGATTTCCAATATCTTGCGTATGAAAGGTGCGGGCGAGAAGCTTTTACAGTACGTTGGGAGCGGGATTTGCCTTGAGATCGAAGACGGCACCGTGCAGCAGCGAGTCGATAAAATTCTGGAATTAATTAACTGATATTAGTGCACAGAGTCGATCACGGAATCCTGCAAAACTTTCGAGACCTGTTCCTTTATCTCAGAACCGGCACCAACGTAGACAGCCTTAACGACTCCATCGCGTCCAATAATCACAGTCTGCGGAACACCCGAGACGTGATACAGGTTGGCGACTTTGCCGGTAGTATCGATACCAACACGCACCGAAAGCGCTTTGTCAGCGAGGAATTCACAGACCCTCTTCTCTTCCTCTTTCAAATTCATAGCGATGAATTCGACATTTTTATCGGAAAAGTTTCTGGACACTTCGTCGAGAACCGGCAGTGCACGCACACACGGAGCACACCAGGTTGCCCAGAATTCCATAACGACAATTTTCTTGCGCTCGCGCTTGAGATTAAAATTGCCACCACCTGCAGTGCGAACTGAGAAACCGGGCGCAGCTCGACCAACCAGTTCTTGCCTGACGTCGTCGCGGGATTCAATCGTAAAGTGTGACACTTTTCTAGATTGAGATGGAAGCTTGAACGGACCGATCTTCGATCCAACCTTTGCATCTGAAAAGGAGACCGTCATAGTCAACAGGCTCGGCTTGCCATCTTGTGTAGCCGGCATGCCGTGCATTTCGGTGTTTGAAACCGGCTCGAATCGGACTATCCACGGCTTCAAACCTCTGGCGACCCATAAATGTTGATTGGCACCATTCTTTGTGTCAGTCAATGTAATCTGGTGGCACTTCCGACCGTTGCAATCAACAATCCCGTCGTAGCTTTTGACTGCGCGATGTTGAAGAAATCCTGTCAGCGGATCTGGAGAAGTCAACTGAGGCAGCAAAGACCAGCCCAAATCACCATCTGTAACAAAGTTGAAGTCCGGATCTGCAAAAACCTCTTCCAGGCTCCCCAATTTGCTTTCAGTGAAGCTACGCCACTTCGGACAGTAAATTTTTGCGTCAGTGCCCTCAACCGCAACGATGCCTCGCTTTTTTGGCTGGAGCATCTGCACTCGCAAATACTTTGCTCGGACGAAATCGCATTTAGCCTCGTCAACCTTACGATTGGTCTTGCCGTCTCGAAACAGGCTCACGTCTGTCATCAAATTGAAAGACCAGGCCCCGCAGTGACGGTAAAATTCCAGACTTTCCTTGAGCAGTTTGGTTGCCTGGTCGATGTTCTGACCGGGCGGTGGAACTGATTCGGGTTGTGTTTCCTTTGATGAAGCGCCCGGTCCACAAAATAATTGCAGTACGCAGAGCAATAACGCCAGTGTCCCGATTTTGATTTCACTGTTAAACCGCACTGGTAGACTTCCTCGTTATAATTATCAAACTCACAATCTCAGGCAGAGCCGCTGTAGCTTCTCAGACGGAGTGATTCGCGCGCTAAAAAGCTTATCATCCAGTTGCGCAATCTACCCTTCCGACCAGTATCCGATCAATGATGGAGACTGAAATTATTCCTGCGATGAACCCAAAAACTTACATGAGCGCGACAAAAACTATTTATCAGCTGGGCAAAGCAAACTTTTGCGTCAATCATGACGATCCCGATTTCGGGCAGACGTTAAGCCGGCTCCTGCCGCTCTCCACGAAGGTTCCGAATGATTCGGAAATCATCAACGTTCACATGGGTCTCTCGTTCAATTTGAGACTGCTACTGAGCGAGATAATTAATCAACACCAGCAATGCCTCCTGATTCAAGCGGCCGCTTTGCAGTCTCCCAACGGCGCCAGAATGCTTCTTTCGGGGGGACCGGGCAGCGGCAAGACAACGCTCGCAATTGCTCTGGCGCTCAAACATGACTGGAAAGTATTTACCGAAGATATGACGATTATCGACCCGGAAAACAATGAACTCACCACATTTGGTGCGCCGTTCAAATTAAAACAGAGCATGCGCCAGATCTTGGCTGAGAGCGGCGTTGAGCTGGCCGGATTTATTTTCTGGGAATGGTTCCCGCTCAGTCCGTCCGTCACAGCCGCAAATTGCCAGGCGAAGCTAGATGTAGCAATACATCTTGAAGGGCAAGTATGCGACCAGCCGCTCTCATGCGAGAGCATCAGCGTATCTGACTACATCAGAAAATTACTGCCCATATCAAATTTGTTGAGCCAGCGCGCTACAACAAAATTTGCAGACTGCTTGCCTCAAAACTCCTGTTACTCCATGAGCGGAGGCACTGTCGCAGAGCGATTGCAGAAGATTTCCGAACTTTCCACCGTTGAACGATAGTAGCCAATCGACTAAATTGGCGCTATCAAAGAGGAGCGTTGACCACACAGTCAAAAACAGTCGTCATAGATTCTGGAGGCAAAAACGACCGTGCCTGGTTTTCTAACAGCCTGGTCATCGAGCCCAAAGTTCTTGACGGAGTTGCACTGCAAGATGATTTGCTTGTTTCTGCGGTCTGGAAGCCGCCTTTTACGGGGGGACTGTTCGCACTCTCCAGCGGACCGGCTCCAACTCTTCGCATAATCGACAGGATCTCAACCACAGGTGTGTGGCGCGACCACGACACGCTCTTGCGCAACATTTACCACAACGATTTCATGATTCTATATCTGTATGGCGCCGACGGCACTGCCTGTGTGCCGAACGCAGGATGCAAGCAGGTTCATGATGTGCGCTTTCAATTTGGTCAATTCTATGTCGTATCCACAGGCACCAACGAAGTCGTACAGCTTGATGCAGACGGCAAAGTCACGTATCGCTGGAAGTTTCCTGGCGAGAACGCCTCCTGGCACTTGAACTGTCTCGATCTCTGGAACGGGCGCTACGTCGTTTCTTGCTTCGGTCGCAAAGGCAAACCTTCTGATTACCAGGGGTCATGGGCCGGACACGGCGTTGTCTTCGATCTGGAAACCGAAGAAGTGCTCTGGTCGGGTTTGAGTAAACCGCACACGCCGAGACAGGATGCTACGGGAAGACAATACATTTGCGACTCTGATACCGAGCGACTTTTAATACGAAACCCCGATGGAAATATCTCCGAACTCAAGTTTCCCGGAGCTTTCACAAGGGGTCTGGCATTCGGCAAAGAGCACATCTACCTGGGACTGAGCGCAATCAGACATCGTGGCGTGCAGGAAATAAGCGCTGACTCTATTCCAAACGCCCGCATAGCCGTAATTGAGCAAGAAACTTTTCGCATCTCAGGTTACGTAGATTTACCTTCTGCAGAGGTATACGAAATCGTGATTAGCTCGTAATGAGCAACTTACTTCCAATGCATTGTGATTTTGTGCTCATGACATTTCCATTTCTCTAAGGCATGATCCATGGTTTAGTAACTTCAAACGGCAAAGCGGCGGATGCCAACCGAAACCATTCAGCCTCAACTTCAACAGGCCAAAGCCGGTCCCCCCAGCCAAGTCAAAGGGACGGTCAAAAGGTCTCGGGTAAGCTCGGCAACGGTTGCCTGTTCTTTGTTCGTTCTACTGAACGCGATTTGCCTGGCAGGCTACTGGTACGTGCTCAAATTCAGTAAATCTCCGTCGATTACTGAAGCATGCCAGACCGGTGAATTCAACGCCAGTCGTTGTTTGAAAGACTTGCCTTTATTCTTCTGGTCCCTGCAGAACGGTTTCGAGAGAACCAGAGACGCCAAGTTGCGCAAACTGGAATCGGCTAAACATGCCGATGTCGTCCTGACGGGCTCGTCTCTGATGATTTTTCCGCTGTGGTTTGCAGACCATGGAAACAACCTTCCAGATTCGGCTTACTACTCGTCTGAATCTAAATCGATGGAAGATAAATGTCCTCACGCAAACAAAATCTGCAATCTGTCACTTGCCCTTTTGAACGCGTCCGATGCGCAGCGGCTCATCGAAGATCAACTGACCGGCGACCATAAACCAAGTGTTCTGGTCTACGGTGTTGGACCGCGTGATTTTTACGACGACTATATCAAAGAGCCGGCCGACAGCGTCTATTTCAACAATCAAGCCAGACCGAGCGATTTTACGACAGACTGGAAAAACTTCTTCGCGAGTCCATACACTGAACTTTGCCATCTCGGAAAAGACGCATACTTTTTGTATTGGAAGCACGATGCGTTTATAAATGCAGGCAAGTCAATCGTCAAATCTGTGTTGCACAAAGACAAGGCGGCACCAATCGTTCCCTTGACAGATATGGGACCACAACGCAACCTTGACGAATATCGCGGTCACTACAAAAATATCAGCGTTCAGGCGCTCGACGCACAAATGAATTCCTTGCAGCGCCTGCTTGCGACTTGCTCGAATCGTCACATCCGCGTCATTCTTCTCAGCATGCCACTCACCACAGCGAATCAGGCACTTCTGCCAGCAGGAGTTTATCAATCCTTCAACGAAAAACTGGCTGCCGCAGCAATCGCTTCCGGAAATAAATTCATCAATTTAAATGGTACCAAATTCGATACTAGTGATTTCCTGGACAGTGCCCATCTCAATGCTAAAGGAGCCCACCGACTGGTGGACACAGTCTCGAAGGAAATCGAGTCGGCGTTGATTGAACAAAAGAAGTTACCCGAATAAAGCGATGCCTAAAGTCAGCATCTCGATAGTGCATCATCAGGGGCTGAAAATGCTTCGAGACTGTCTGCACTCGATTTACAACGAAACCAGGAGTCTTGATTTCGAAGTCATCGTCGTAGATAACGTGTCCGACGACGGCGCAGTTCAAATGATCACGTCGGAGTTTCCGCAAGTGCGACTGGTGCGTAACACCGAACGACATGGATTCGGTCACAACCAGAACACGGGCATAAAGCAAGCTCAGGGCGAATACATATTCATCTACAACGACGACACGTTAATGCATGGTGACGCCCTGGCGACCTTATGCGCAGTGCTTGATAATAATCCAGACGTAGGACTGGTGGGTCCAAAACTCGTTAACAGCGACGGCTCGCTGCAGATGTCTTGCTATAAATTCCCCTCGCCGTTTCGCTGCATTTGCGAGAACCTGCTGCTCAGCGCCGCATTTCCCGACAGCACCATATTCGGTGACTATCGCAACTGGAAACATGACCGGGCTCGTCAGGTCGATTTCGTAATCGGTGCGGCAATGCTGGTTCGGAAGACCGTGGTTGAGCAGGTTGGACTCTTCGACGAACTGTTTTTCATGTATTCGGAAGAGACCGACTGGCAGATGCGAATCAAAAACGCGGGCTGGAAAATAATGTTTTGCCCAGACGCTGTGATCACGCATCTGGGCGGTCAAAGTTCGGAAGACGCTAAAGACCGGCAGTTTAGCGAATTTCAAACGAGTTCAGCAAAACTGATTCGGAAACACTACGGCGCTATCGGAGCCGCAGTTCAGCGATCTGCCATGGTCTCAGGCGCAGTACTGCGACTTGTTCTCTGGTCTGTCATAGGTGTTTTAGTTCCGTCCAAGCGAGAAGCGGCGCTAAAACAACAACACACATGGAAACGACTGCTGATCTGGTGGCTCGGACTGGGACCACATGAAGGTCTTGCACCACGGCGCGCCTCATCAGCCTGACCTCGTCGAAATAACCTAATCCACGCAACCTATTTCATGCGACCTGCTCCATGCGGTCATTTGCCCATCGACCCTCTCTTCAAAATCAATATTTCTCGCCACAATGTCGTATGCACCATCCTGACTGCTCTTCCAGCCTTTGCGGCTCGTCTCTTGATAAGTTGTTAATAAACTTTCTTCTGCATACTAAGACAATACTAGTTTGACTGCACCAGTTTGAGTAAAGCGCAGCGTGGCAGACGTATTCAATCCAATCTTCATGGTTGCGACCTACGCGGTTGCACTGCTTTGCGCGCTGGCTATCGTCAAACTCGTCCCTTATTACAGAACCGCCACGGCGCCCGATGGCGGTCGCTTTCGGGCGCTCGACGGACTGCGCGGCTTTCTGGCGATGGGCGTATTTATTCACCACGTATCGATAAATTACGTGTGCGAACACACACACGAGTGGAAGGCACCAGCATCATCTCTTTATCACTTTCTCGGCGATGGCTGCGTTGCGCTCTTCTTTATGATTACCGGATTTCTGTTCTGGTCCAAAGCGCTGAAAAATCCCGCCTCAGTGGCGTACTCGAACCTTATGAAGGGTCGAATTCTGCGGCTTATGCCAATGTACCTGGCCACCTACGTGTTCATTTTGGCAATGATAGGCATTGCCACGCATTTTACTCTGCGCCAGCCGCTTGATTCGGTGCTCTACTCGATTGGCTTGGGAGCTTGCGGTGGTCTGTTCGGTATGCCGCCCGTCAACAATTTCGAGTGTGGCAGCTTGAACTGCGGAGTTGTATGGAGCTTATTTTATGAGTGGCGCTACTATCTGCTTTTGCCTGTTATGGCGTTCTTGTGGCGTGGTCCTGTCAGACTGGGTATTTTGACGTGCCTTTTTCTGGGCCTTGCGCTGACTCAATCTTATGACTGGTTGCCTCACGTCGGCAACTTCATTGCCGGCATGGCAGCAGCACAATTGATGCGCATCTATCCCAAACACGACGGCTTTAGCAGCACTGTATTTGGTGTCACGTCCCTTAGTTTAATGGCTTGCGTAGCATCGTCCTACGCGCACCTGCCATACATGCTCGTCACACTAGGTATTCTGCCATTTTTCGTGTCTGTAGTTTACGGCTTTTCCGGCGCCGGGTTGTTCACCTCACGAGCAAGCGTTCTTCTAGGCACAGCCACCTACAGCATCTATCTCGCTCACGGCATTGTGCTGCACTTCTACATGTGGGGATTGAAACACGTGTTTCCGATAGCGGAGATGCCGGCCCTTACTTACTGGCTGTTTGCGATGCCACTAGCTGGTCTCGTCGTAGCAACCAGCGCGGCCACTTTCTATTTCATTGAACGACCATTTATCGAATTAAGCCATAAAAAGAAACAGCTGAATCCACAGGAATACCAGCAGGCACAAGAAGTCCAGCAGTCACAAGAAATCTTGCAGACACAAGCAGCCTTGCAGACCCAGGAAGACTTGCAGACAAAAGGAGTGCCGCTGACAGAAGAAGCACCACCATCAGCGGTGCCGGTCTAAACTACTTAACGAGTCGCTGCACAGCTTTGAATTTTTCCGTGCCAGATTCGACCAGCATCTCGAAGAGAGCCATCTCAACAGAGCTGAGAACCGCACCAGATGCGACCATTTTTGCTATTCCCACTTCTTTATTACGGGGAAAGCGGCTGCCGATGGCGTCACTGATAATATGCGGCTGATAGCCTCTCTCCAACAAGTCATGCACAGTCTGGCTGATGCATACATGCGCCTCGATGCCACACACCATAACTTGCTTCCGCCCCGTTTCATGCAGCGCAAAAACAAAAGGTTCTGTACCACAGCAACTAAAGCAGTTTTTTTCAAAATGCATTTGTTGACTTAAGCAAGCAGAAATTTCTGTCACGGTCTTTCCCAAACCGTGCGGATACTGCTCAGTTACAAAAACCGGAAGCTGCAAAATCTTGCTCGCCTCGACGAGTATGGAAATATTTTTCGTCAAATCGGCAAAATCAACGATATGTTTACGAAAGCTTTCTTGCATATCAACAATAAGCAATATCGTGTTTTGACTATCAAGAACGCGAGGGTGGCGCATTATCAGTGCTTCTCTTGGCAAATGTTGGGAATTAGTAATCGACGAGCGGGAAATCCGACAGCATCAAATGACCTCAAGCTAATATACTCTACGACAGACTGATTCGATCGGGGTTGTCAGCCAACGACCCTTTCTGACCGGGAGAACACCTGTGCCGCCAGTACTTGCCAATTACTACCTAACTTACAAATGTAATTCTCGCTGCACGTACTGCGATATTCCGATCAAGCCGGCCAATATCAAAATCAAAGAAGCCGGTCCCGAAGTCATCATCGAAAACCTGGCTGCGTTGAAACGGCTGGGGGTAAAGGCGGTCGATTTTACAGGCGGCGAGCCTCTCATTCACCCACATCTTCCAAAGGTTTTGAAAGCCGCGAAGGAAATGGGCTTTTTCACGAGTCTGGCGAACACAGGCACGCTGTACCCGCGTGTTGCCAACGAAATTAAAGGTCTCGTCGATGATTTGAAATTTTCGCTGTCAACCACAGACCCTGATTTCTACAAAGCAGAACGAGGCATAAACGGTTTCGACAAGGTAATTGAAAGCATCAAGTTAGCGAAGTCGCTAGGGGAGCAGCCGTCGATCATCGCCACTGCCACCCCGGAATCGATCTGGGGAATGGAAAAGGTGATTCGCCTTGCTCAGGATCTTGGAGTGGTAGTGCTGCTTGGTCCGGTCTTCGACTTTTGTGAAAACGAGCTTTTACACGACGAAGGCATCAAAGAAATTCGCCGATTGGCGCAGTTCGACAACGTTTGCGTAAACTGGGCGTTTCTGCAGTTTTACCTGGATGGCGGAAATCAAATCAGCAGTCCGCGCTGCAAAGCCGTTTCCTCAGTAGTTGTCATTTCTCCTGACGATCACCTGTTGCTGCCGTGCTATCACATGCACGATGAGCGCCTGAAAATAAAACATGAAAACGGACGCTCTAACCTGGACGAGATCTGGCACAGCCCACCAGTTCAGAAAAAGAAAAAGGAAGAAGGCTCCTGGAGCTTCTGTCAGGGTTGCACAATCTGGTGCTATTTTGAAACATCGTTCCTCTGGCCGCCAGACAAATATTTTTTCCTCAATATGAAGAGCAAAGGTCGTTGGGGCAAAGAAAAGATCAAGCAGTACATCGAGAGCCGCACACGACTGAACCTGACGCGACGCATTCCAGGAAGTGCTGACAAAAAGCTTATTCAGGTTTCAGCAAATCCAATCAATGACAAAATCGAAGTCGAGTCTAAAGCAACGGTTTCAGCAATTTCGATTAGCGAAAAAATTGAAGTTGAGACAAATGCTAAGGTTTGAGCAATCGGTCGGCGGAATTGGGAGTCGAGACGAAAGCTAGGATTTAGCAAACAATCAAGGAAGATTGGAGTCGAGACGAAAGCTCCGATTGAGCAAATAATCAAGGAAGATTGGAGTCGAGACGAAAGCTCCGATTGAGCAATCAATAAACGAAGATTGGAGTCGAGACAAAAGCTCCGATTGAGCAATCAATAAACGAAGATTGGAGTCGAGACAAAAGTCCGATTGAGCAATCAATAAACGAAGATTGAAGTCGTGCGAAGGAAAAATAAAAAAAGTTACGAATTAAGCACGGTCAAGATTTTAGAACGCGCCTCTTTTTTCTGGTGACTAGTTGGAGAGAAATCTTCCACCACTCCATCAGCATGCGAGCCGTACTTAATTGATTCATGTTGTGAGTGTGCCGACGATGAGCCCACCAGACGGGGCAAATGGTCTAGCGCGTAACTGAACTGCGTTGTTTTGATCAAGTAAGGCGGCTGGGAGATCGTCGAGGCATGGATTCTTGCTAAATACTCACCCAGCACACCGATCGAAATTAATTGCACACCGGAGAGAAAACAAATGATAGCGGCCAGCAGTGAAACGCCACCAAAACCGTAAGCGAAAATCATTTGATGTACGAACAAACCTACCAGCACAATTGACCCGATAGCCAGACAGATCGCCCCATTGATTGCGGCCAATCGCAAAGGCAAAAGGCTGTAGGAAGTCATCAAGTTGACAGCCACGCCCATCAAATGACACCAGGAATATTTCGACTTTCCAAATTCTCTGCTGTGGTGCTCGACCGTAACGGCTGTTGCTTTAGTCGTAGCCCACGTCAGTAAAACATCAAGCGAAGAACATGGACTTCGAAAATCTGAAAACCCTTCTCGCAAGCAAGTCCTGAATGCTCGGAACGAAGAAATATCCAGAGCAGCCTCCACTTTCAAAACACTACGAAGCAATGCTCGCACAGCTCTGGAAGTGACAGAGCGCAGGAAACTCTGTCGGTAGACTGCGGGAGTTCCGTAAACGACGTCGTAACCATCGACAAGTTTTGATAAAAGTTTTGGAATCTCCGAGGGGGGATTCTGCAAATCATCATCGAGGGTAACAATTACTTCATGGCGAGCTGCTCGAATACCGCACAGTAGCGCGTTTTGTTGACCATAATTGCGCATCAAATCAATTGCTTGCAGTGGATACTGCTGGACGAGCTCCGACAAAACCTTCCATGTCTGATCGCTGCTGCTGTCATTCACACAAATTATTTCGTACGCAAGGACGGTATCAGCCAACACCGCAGAGACGTTAGCCAGCAACTGCGGTAGGGACGCCTGGCTGTTGTAACAAGGAATTACAACGGAAACTGATAGCTCGGGAAAACAAGATTCTGACACTTTAAAACTCGAATAGCGTTCGGATATAATAGACCACCTGCTAAGTTGTCAGGCATTTGTTAAACACGCCTTATTCTGGGCTTCACAAACTTTCAGGAACTGAAGTAACCCAGCTCAATTTGGACCGAACACACTGGACAAACACCTGAGCGCCGAACATCGAGAGCAAATGGAAACTTTAAACAGGCACACAGAAATGGACGCGGCGATATACCAGGTCGTAAACGACTTTTTCACTAAGACCATCGCAGAACACGGTCCCACAGCCAGGGGCGTTGACTGGAACAGCGAGACCGCACAAGAAATTCGCTTCAACCAGCTCATAAAAGTCGTAAATCCAAACGAATCATTTTCTCTCAATGATTACGGGTGCGGCTATGGCGCCCTCCTGACCTACTGCATCAAAAGAGGGCTTGACCTCCGCTACCTCGGATACGACATCGTTCAAGCCATGATCGATGAAGCGATCAAAACTCACGCTCACATCAAACAAGCCAAATTCGTTTGCGACACCGAGTTATCGGTGGTTTCTGACTATTCAATAGCTTGCGGCGTCTTCAATCTAAAAGGTCCCATTTCAAACGAAAAGTGGACACGCTACGTCTGTGATTCGCTCAAAAAAATTGACCAGGTGAGCACCAGAGGTTTTGCTTTCAATTTGCTGACGAAATATTCTGACGCCGACAAGATGCGCCCCGACCTTTATTACGGCGATCCGTGCTTTTATTTCGATTTTTGCAAACGATCGTTCGCCCGCAATGTCGCGCTTCTGCACGATTATGGACAGTACGAATTTACTATCCTTGTTCAAAAGCTGAATTAAAACGCTTATTTGGCAAAGATGTTATATGCTATATAAACGGTTAACGGGGCGTTAGCGCAGTTGGTAGCGCGCTTCAATGGCATTGAAGAGGTCACGAGTTCGAATCTCGTACGCTCCAAATTTTTCCGCTCGGCAGAGCGATAACAGACTGTTTGAAGGTCACAGACGTGCATTTCATAGTAACCGGGCTCGATGGAACTGATTCCGGCGCCCTGGAGCGCCGTATGGCGGCTAGACCGGCGCATCTGGAAAAATTTGACCAGATGAAAACAGCTGGACAGTTCGTTTTCGCTGCCGCCATGCTTGACGACCAGGAAAAAATGATTGGTTCAATTATCTTCTGCGACTTCAAGGATCGGAGCGAACTCGATGCCTGGCTGGAGACAGAGCCTTACGTGGTCGGCAAAGTCTGGCAGACCATCGACGTCAAACCTTGCAAAATCGTGCCAAGCTGCTTGCCTGTCGCGACCTAGACTTTAAAATGGCATAATCAACGGTTATACCCGGCAGTTTCGCTGTACCGGTTGTCCTCGATAATTCGTTGGGAGTGACATGCAGCTATCCACCAGTCGAAAAACCATACCTCTTATATTGCTGGGCATTGGCGCTGCGCTGGTCTGCTTCCACATTCTGGTAAACGGTGCAGCGTGGATCAAATCATCTTTTACAAAGATCGACCATCCCGCCAGCTACCGCTTCGCCAGCTTTGACCAGTTATTGCACGAGGTCGTCAAAGGAGACAGCGTTGATTACAAGCTAGCAAAAAAATCACCGCTGCTAAACAAGGCCATTGATGAACTATCAGTGGTGGCGCCCGACAAATTACAGTCTGATGAAGAGAAAGCTTGCTACTGGATAAACACGTACAACTTGCTGATGCTCAAGCTGCTGACAGACAAATATCCAATTGACTCTCCTCGCAGGCTTGGCAACGGTGTCAGTTTCACTAAATTCACCGTTGGTGGTGACACTTATTCAGCCCGTGATATCGAAGATTTGAAGCTTAATCAGTACTTCAAGCGCAATCCGCTGTTAGCCTTTCTCATATGCGGAGGGTCAAAAGGGGATCCGCCTCTGCTTGATCACGTTATCGAACCAGCATCGCTCAAGGGCGATGCTGAGAAGGCTCTGGACAACTTCGCCAACAATCCGGTTAATACAAAATGGGACGAAGTTTCGAACGTGTTCTACATCTCGCCTTACTTTCAGAGATACGATGACTATTTCGTCGCCTATTTCGAATCGCCGCATATCCTCGTCGCCAGTCGTTTGAAGAAATCTGTACCAGCAGCGAATGTGAGCATGCTGAAGCGATTCTTCCGAGACTACGATCACAGGTTGAATGATGTTGGTTCTTCTGATGAGAAAACAGTTCAGTCTGAGAGTACGAAATCGTCCGAATCGAAGACTAAAAGTGCAGAGTCCAAGACTACAGATCCATCCGAATCAAAGACTACAAGTGCAGAATCCAAGGGTACGGATCCATCTGAATCAAAGACTAAAAGTGGAGACTCCAAGACTACAGATCCATCTGAATCCAAGACTACAGGTCCATCCGAATCCAAAGCCGCAAGTTCGACCGAATCCCAAACAAAGGTGAAGCAATGAAGCGCACCGCATTCAACGTGGCGCTGACGGCTCTGAGCGGTCTCTTCGTGGTCTCGTGCAACTCATCTGAAGCAGGCAAAGAAGCAGTCGAACCGCCCAGACAAGTCAGTCAAGCGATAGAACGCCCCGCTCCAGACGAGTCGATCAGAGTGACCTATCCGAGCGGCTCCGCCATTCCAGCCTCATCAACATTCATTGCTGGAGCAATCGCTGCCGGCACCAGTCTGACGTGCAACGGCGCTGCCGTACATGTCTCACCCGAGGGTTTCTTCGTGCACGTCGTGCCGCTCAAACCGGGTGACAACACATTCCTTCTGGTACAGCAACAAACCGGTAAGCAGAGGGAGTTAACAATAAAACGGGAAATGCCGCAGCCACCCATCAGCGAAGACACTTTTAAAATCGACGAAGAGCATTTGCAGCCTGCCAACGATCGCGGTGTGGTTGTCGGCGACTTGATAGAATTCAGCGCAAAAGCGACTCCTCAAGCTGAAGTCATCGTCGCACTCGGCAAACGAAAAATCATTTTGAGACCAGCCACTGCAGTATCACGAGCAGCCAGTGCGAATCGCCATCACAAAAAATCAGTGAAAGCAACTGTGGCGAATTCAAGCGTCAATCAGGGACTGGACGCGGCTTACGGCAAAGTCTATCAGCGTCGCGCCGCCTCACCACCTGACCTGTATGTAGGTTACTACAAGGTGCAGGCTGACGATCAGTGGAATGGTATAGCCGCAAAATACACTCTCAATCACGCCGGAAAAACAAAATCGATTTCAGGAAAAGCCAAATTTACCACCATCGCTCAGCCGATGTTAGCGGAAACAATTCACACAGACACTATCGTAAGAGTGGGTCCTGGAGCAGGGCGAACCACTCCCCTGAGTAACGGAGTGCGATTTTTTGTAGATGGCTGGCAAGGCGATCAAATTCGCTGCAACTTTGCACCGAATCATCATTTCTGGATAAAGAGAGACGACTTGATTTTCGAGCCATCCTCGAACGACTCAGGCCCCGCACCAAATTCGGTGGCGCGAACGATCAACATCGGTGCTGATGATTATGGTGCCACGGTCACCGTACCGCTCTCACAACGGCTGCCGTACCAGATAGAGCAACAATTGAAGCCCAGCGAACTGATATTACGAATCTTTGGTGTGACAGCAGACACTGACTGGATCACTCCGGCAAGCACGCCGGTCGGATTGCTCGACCGCGTCTCGTGCAAACAATCCGCAGATGGCATTTACGAGGTGCGTGTGCCCTTGAAGTCATCGCGACAATGGGGTTTCAAAGCCGATTACGATGACACAAATCTTGTTCTGCACATAAAAGCGCCACCTAAGTTGAAGGATCCAAACAGTCTACAGGGGCTGACAATCTGCGTGGATCCCGGACATGGAGGCAGAGAGACAGGTGCGATTGGCTGCTCGGGCATCAAAGAAGCAACTATCAATCTGGGCATAGCAATGCGGCTGAAAACATTGCTGGAGAACAGCGGCGCTAAAGTCATCATGACGCGTGTGGCAGACCGCGATGTGTCACTTGACGAGCGCGTGGATATTGCTAACAAAGCGCGCGCCGATATTCTGCTTTCTGTGCACAACAACTCCCTGCCTGATGGACGAGACCCTCTTACAGAGCATGGCACGTCTTCATACTGGTACCACCCTCAATCGATCGCCCTGGCACGCACAATCAACAGCGGCATGGTTCAAGATCTGGGGTTCCCCGACTTCGGTTCGAGGTTTCAAAATCTCGCACTGACGCGCCCGAGCGGCATGTTGGCCACGCTAGCCGAAGTCGGCTTTGTCATCAATCCGGAAGAATACGCGATGCTCATAAGTCCCAGCGGGCAGCAACGTGCGGCAGACGGCATACTAAAAGGATTGTTTACTTACCTGCATCCGCCTGTAAAGCACTGATCTGGCGTATAGAATATATGTCTATCGGCTCGTCAACGCGCCGATTCAAGCAGCTGTCTCTACTGTCAAGCGGTCGTTGAGGAATCATGCATAACCGGATAGTCGTCGACATCGGCAACACGCGCATCTCCTGCGGCGTATTTCTTGATGGAAAGATTATCGATCTCTCCCATCACCTTCTCAGCAATACCCAGAAAGCCGCTCAAGATATTGCAGAAGATGCCACTGCCATGCACATCGATCAGATCGCCATTTGCTCTGTAGTGCCGTCAGTAAGCAGAAGCTTGATTGAATTTCTGGAAACGCATCAACGCAAAGTCTTTCAAGTAAGCGGCGAAACGCAGACGTTGATTACAGGAACCTATGATTCGCTGGGCGCAGACCGTATTGCCAGCATTGCCGCCGCTCGTGCCATGTTCTTAAGAAAAGACAACGCCATCGTTATAGACTGCGGTACCGCCACGACACTGACTGCGGTATCACATGACGGGCACTTTATGGGTGGATTGATTACACTGGGGCTTGGGAATACCTTTCGAGCCCTGCACCAATCGACAGAACAATTACCTGAATTGGAAGCCTCCAACAACGGCCAACCGCCTCTGGCTCTCGCTTTCGATACGTCAAACGCGATCACCAGCGGATGCATTTACGGACAGGTTGGTATCATCGAACAATGGCTGAAAGTCGCCAAACACGAGTTAGGAACGAAGACAACAGTGATTGCGACAGGTGGCTACGCCTCAATCATTGCTCCATTAACTAAAGCAATCGATCATGTTGTTCCAGACTTGACTCTTCACGGAATCAATTTTATTGCAGAGGCGGCAATGGTCCCAGCGGATCAAGCTTGAATGCGGCTTCGAGCTGTTCTCTGTACTGCAAATTAGTCAACGCTTCATTCGAGTACATCTCATCTTCCCAATAACTGGCTTCTCTTCCCTTTAGCTCTTCGAGACGCTTAATGAGATTAGCCGGCAAGCTGTCTTCTTGCATTCTGTTTCCCGTTTCTAGTTTGTCATATAAAGCATGCGACTGATTCGACCGATTTGTGCCATCTGTTATTGATACGACTGTCATATAAAAGCGATACTTCCGTGCATTTCGGCAAATTGTCAATATGGTGAAAACCTTTCACTGGAGCCAGTTTAGAGACTTCAAGGAAAAGAGCAAGACTTGACTACTCGTGGAATTGGCTCCTCTCGTTTAACAAAATGGAAGCAAAGAAAGTTCAAATATATACAGGTTCGCTCCACATATGGTGCCCATATTCAACCAGACGATTGCGCATGAGCAAAAGATTCCCACAACCTGAAACGGGCACTAAAAGCCAAATCGACCTGCTCTCGAAAGATCAAGTCGATTATGAGTCGGCGTATTATCAGCCAGATATACAGCAACCAGTGATCGTATAACGCGCGTTAACCGCTTACCGCTAACAAACTATGTCGCTGAGACCTAAAGAGGCAACGGGCAGCCTGGATATGGCGTCACGTTTTTGTTCGGAACCGGAACACCGTTAACGAGCACGTTATCGATGAATACACTACCGGGCTGGAGCGATGGAAAGAGTTCTTCCGCATCAATCAGCAGAAAAGTAAGAGTAGAGCCAGCCGGAATTGGCACATCACCAACAGCGTTGATCAAATTGTTGAGGTCGAAAGTGTATTGAAGGTTTTTACCCTTAGCCTGATTACCAGCAATTATATTTGGTTGATTGTTGCTCAGGAAGATTCCAGTAGTTCCTGAAGGTGTGACATAGGTGCCACCAATGGCGATGAACAAGTTCGAGGTCGTCGCGGTTGGCACGACTTCGAAAGAAACCGTGTGTGCTGGAGTTCCAGCAGGAATATTCACGACCAGACCGACTTCATCTAAAGGTCCGTCAAGGTTCGCAAAAAGTGGAAATCTGTTGGCCACGTTGGTGAAAGAAGCAGTTGTACCACCACCTGTAGTGGCATTGTCGATGCACAAGTAGGGCTGAACGAAAGAGCTGCCACCTACTAGAGTCTGGTGCAATGCACTGCTGGATGACCGTGAGTTCTGCGCCTTACTGAGCAGCGAGGCGATGCCTTGAGCTCTGAAATGTTGATTTGAATTGGACGCTGCCTTTGCGCCTGAGGCTCCAAAAACGGTCAGCGCAAGTGCAAGACTTGACGCTACAAAAGAATTCAATTTGGTCTGCATTAACAACGCCTCCAGCGATAAATTGCACTCAAGTGCACATTCGAACTAAATCAAGAGCATACGCTCGGCCACCTATAGAACGAATATGTATATCCAATCAGACACCGCATGTCAAGCAAACGATAGGCTCAACAGCTGCAAATGGAGCGACGAATCAAGAAAAAACCTGAGAAGCACAAGGCTTCCCAGGTTTTGTAAGATTACCGAACAGTCAGTTATCGAGCTGCTGCTGAGCCGCAGAATGCAGCTGGTGAGGTCAGGTCATAACCGACACCGCCGAAACCGGTGAAGCTCAAGCCATAGATATGCTCAGTGACTGGAGTTCCCGAACCGTTTCCGATCAAGTTGAAGGTCATTTCGTTGATTCTGGAACCAGCGTTGATCAAACGTACTCCTTGAGCGTTGTTCACGCCGATGAAATACAAGTTTGGAGCAGCGGCTTTCTGAATGCTTCCCTGAGCGAGGTTGAAGTCGTAAGGGAATGTTGTGCCACCAGGAAGAGTGATGTTCATATGAACGCTCAATTGATTGGCAGGAATATCACTGTAGAACTGAATTCCACCAAGCATAGTTACTGTGGATGTATTCAGACCCTTCACAGAAGCAGATGCGATGCCTGTTCCTGTAACTTGCAATTGCACGGTTTCGCCGAGTCCTGGAACGTTAGCAAAACCAGCGCTGGCCTGGTCTCCGCCGTTAGGGCACTGGGCGTTGAAGTTAGCAAAGTTTCTTGGTCCAAGAAAAGTGCCGCCACCGCCATTGCCACCTTTACCGAGGCTATTTGCTTGAGCAGACTGGAAACCGCCGATTAGTAATGTAACCGCGGCGATCGCCGACAAGGTTTTGAATTTCATGAACTATTCCTCTATAGAGACTTAAGTAGATCCTGGTCAGAGATTGCATGATGCGCCAGAGATAATTGCATTTCATAATAACTGTATGACAACAGTGGTGCTCATCTATGAATATCAAATACCCAGCTTGATACCAAATTTTATCGATTCAAGTTGCAAAGAGAACTATTTTTTTTGAGAAGAAACGGCCGGAGATGAGGACGTTTTTTTTCGTTCTGACCACCCCTCTTTGTTCTCCTGTCTGGCACGTCCAACTGCTAACGCACCTGCGGGTACGTCTCTGGTGGCGACGGTCCCAGCGGCCACAGTAGCCATGTCGCCGAGAGTGATAGGTGCCACCAGGACGGAGTTGCTTCCAGTGGAAGCACCGTCACCAATGGTGGTGCGATTTTTTTGCTTGGTGGCGTGATTATAGTTGGCGGTGATTGTTCCGGCACCCAGATTTGCCTGGTTGCCAACAGAAGCATCGCCGACATAAGAAAGATGCGAAACGTTGGTCTTTTGACCGATTGACGACTTTTTGATTTCGACAAAGTTTCCAATGCGAACCTGGTCGCCAATTTCATTTCCATCACGCAAATGAGCAAATGGACCAACTTTACAATCAGCCCCAATTTTCGAATTACTTACATGAGACTGAATGATGCTCGAATTGGACCCAACAACCACTGGTCCCTTCATGACGGTATGCGGTCCAACAACGCAATTTGGACCGATTTCAACATTTCCAATTAAATGACAGCCAGGCAAAACCATTGAATCCTGGCCAATTGAAACCTCAGGTGAAACCCATGTCGAAGCGGGGTCGACGATAGTGACACCACTATCCAGTGCCAGCCTGTGTATGCTCATATCACGAAGCAATCTCGTCGCTTCCGCCAGCTCCAATCGAGAATTGATACCGGCAACTTCACGCCAGTCGGCAGTTTTAATGCCCGAAGTTTTGTGCTTCTCCCGGTGCGCCCATGCCACCATATCGGTGAGATAGTATTCCTTCTGCCGGTTATCATTTTTCAGCGTAAATAGACCAGTTTTACAAATTGGCCATTCGAAACAGTAGATAGCTGGATTGATTTCGCGGATCCTCTTCTGCTCATCTGATGCATCTTTGTCTTCAATAATTGCCACTACCGAGCCAGTTTCGTCGCGCAAAATTCGACCATAACTTTTTGCATCTTCAACTTCGGTCGTTAAAAGTGTGACTACGGATTTCTGTTCAACGTGACCGTCCACGAGTGCGGCAAGAGTGCTTCCTTGCAGTAATGGCGTATCTGCAACCGACACGAGCAAAGTACCTGCAAATCCTTCAAGAGAAGGCACCACCTGCTGCAGTGCGTGTCCTGTGCCGTGCTGGGGTTCCTGCAAATGAACCGAAAGTGGCGTTTTAGGTGGATTAGACTCAAGAAAAGCCTTAACTTGATCTGCTTCATGACCAACAACAACATGCACATGGTCGAGATTCAGTTCATCGACAGCATCTAGAACACGCCCCAGCACCGTTTTACCGAGAACATCATGCAACACTTTCGGTTTAGACGATTTCATGCGCTTGCCCTGTCCAGCGGCAAGAAGAACAGCTTGTGTATTGGAACGTCTGGTCATGTTGTAGTCTTTACTCCTCGTAGTATCAAATATGGTTCATTGAAAATTTTGCATCGCTGCTAGTTGAGAATTAGCACCTCACTCGACATTGAATTTTTTCTTCTCTGAAACGATGTTCAATGGGCGAAGTTTAGTATTCTCGTAGCCCCGCCAGGCATAGTTGCCTACAACACCCAGTCCAAATAGATTCAATGCTCCGAAAAACAAAATAGTCAGCATTGTTCCGGCATAACCAGGCACCACTCCGATACCACTCAGTCTCCACGTGACGATGACAACGCCCAGAAGAAGCGCCAGTGCGATTCCCAGGGCGCCAGCCACAATCATCAAACGCACCGGCAAATCAGTGAAAGCGAAAATGCTGTCGAGCAGATAAGTGACTTTCTTCTGGAACGTCCAGGCACTTTTGCCGTGCTCTCGAGCTTTTCTGTGGTAAGAAACGAATTTACGCCGACCGCCGATCCAGAACAACAGCCCGAGCAGACTGCTGTTAGCCTCGCGCATACTGATAATGTGGTCCCGGAATCGCGCCGTCATAGCGAACATATCAACGCCACCGACCGGGCAAGCAGGTTCGACATACTTTCGATAGAACCACCAGAAAGTCTGGGAAGCCATCGCCGACACCCACGGATCATCACGTGACTCTCTGACACCAAATACGATATCAGCCTGATCGGCATCGAGAGCCTGAAAAAAATCTTTTACGAGTTCTGGTGGCTCCTGCAAATCTGCAGACATTACTGCGATGCTTTCTCCGGTCGCAGCTTCTAACCCCAGGCGAATCGCCGAAAAAGCTCCGAAATTCCTCGATGAGCTGAGAAGTTGAGCGTGAATTTTCGAAGCGGGCAAAAGTTCTTCCAATCGCGCCTGTGACTTGTCCGGACTGCCGTCCACAACAAAGACGATCTCAAGTTGATTGTTCAGCTCTCTGGTGAGCTGACTTAGAACTGCCAGCAGCGGTTCGATCGAATCTTCGTTTTTATAGACTGGAATGACAAGTGAATATTTCATGCGCAAAGGAAGATTGATTGCGGTTGGTTCCCAACAAGCTTACAGTAACTGCGACAAAAGAGCGCTCTCATGGCTTGCCTGATGCGTACTTATCAATGTCGACATGTCTCGAACACTAATTTCGGCAGGGGAACTGAAGCCCTTCAGACCCTCGATAACAATAGACTGCGGCCGATGAAATAACTTGAGCAACAAATTACTGTCGAACCAGTCGACCTGAAGTAAGCGTCTCAACAGAGATTAGCCCGGTATCATGAAGAAGCTGAACTTGTGCCAGATTAAAAGTGATAATCGCATTAGCTTTGTTGACCAGAGCGGTAATGAAATCTCTTTGAGCGTTGATAACGTCGATGTTTGTGCCCACCCCGTTGGCAAGGCGAACTCTTGCCAATCGCAATTCTTCTGTTGACGAAATCACGGCTTTGTCAGCCACTTCAATCTGTCGCTCTGCTGTCTGGCTGTTCAAGTAGGATTCTCGAACTTGCTGCAACACGTTTATCAGTGATTGGTTCGAGTTCAACAACGCGATGCGTGCATTAGCGCGTGCCGCTTGTATAGCCGAAACCGAGCCCATTCCCATCTGTGGAAAGTTCCAATCCATTCTGTAACCGATGCTGTAGCTTTTGCGCATCTGTCGGCTTGAATAGGAAGGTCCTGTGTATTTCTCCCCGGCGGCAACAACTGGATTGTTAAGACCTGAGGATGAAGACGATGATGACGATGACGAAGAAGAACCGCCCGTTGTTGTAAACGGAGCCGTATTCAAGACCGGTCCCGCTGCCGGAGCATTGAGAGGCACAGAACTGAAGCTGCCCGGGTTGAAAGCATAGGTTTTGCCGAACGTAGCACCGTTACCGAGAATGTTTCCATAGAACTGTAGCTGGGGGTAAAGCGGAGCGGCAGCAATCTGAATCTGTCGACGAGCGGCAATGCGCAATTGCTCGTATTGCTTTAGCTCCGGACGATTCAATATTGCCAGCGCAATCAATCGATTTACATCGACGCTTGGATCGATCAAGCGCACTTTCTTTACGGTTGATTCGACCGAAAGGAAATTGACCGCAGCGTTTAAATTGAGGACGGTAGCGAGATCGATAGACGCATTGCGCAGAGCCACTTCCTGAATAAGAAGATTCTGCTCGTCGCGAGCCATCTGAGTTTCAGATTGAAGCACCTGAAACTTTGTACCCGTGCCGGCGCTTTCAAGCTGCTGGTTGAGGATAACCTGCGCCTTCGATACGTCAACTGCTTTCGTCTGAATCTGAAGCAGTGCCTGGTTGTTGACAAGATTGTAATAACCTTTCGCAACTGCCAGTAAAGTGTCGTTTATCGTGCCGGTCACCTGCGCTTTAGCAGCACGGTAGTTGTGCAATGAGGCAAGCGAGCCGAAAAGCACTGAACCACCCTGAAATCCAAAATACTGAATTCCGGCTTGTGCTGAGACGTTTGGCGTGTGGAACGTAGACGGAATGATACCGCCGATCAGCGTCGAACCTTGCAAGTACTGGTCCTGCCCGTTCAAAACAATGTTCGGAAGGAACCCGGAAAGAGTGCCGAATAAATTCCATTTTTGCTGTTCTTTGTTGGCGTAAGAAATGCGAATCGCCAGGTTATTCGAAATCGCGTAATTCACTGCATCTTTTAAAGATATGGGCTCTGTGTAATTCGCTTCCAGTCGAATCGGCGGCAATTTATTTCCAAGAGGCATCAGCTCTTTCGCCTTCGGCAACTTCAGCTCGATAGACTCACCAAGCAGAAATTGCTCGCCGAACTGCTTCTGCTCTTCATCGTCAAAATTCTTGTCGATATCGCGTTCTTTAGCTGTCAAGCCCGATGAGCGACCCGCCTCACCAGTGCTCGGATATAGCATTGGCGCCGCCACACCGCCTGTTCCACCACCCACTCCTGCTCGGGCAGGTTGCGGAGCAGTCTGCGGCAGAAGTGTTGGAGTCGCCACGCCAGATGTGTTTGGTCCGCTCGCAGGCGCGCCTTGCAAAGTGCTATTCGGCGATGTTGCTGCTGAGCCACTTTGACTGACACCGCTTTGACCGGCAGGACTCGAGGCGTTCGTGCCTACCGTTCCAGCTCCACCAGGTTGAGGCTGCGACAGCGCTGGTGAGGCGACAGTCACGCTCAATGCGAGCGCCAATAGTTGACATCCACCAGGGAGTGACTGACGTGATCTTTCCGTTCTGTCGAAAAACAAACTCAACTGTTTGATTCGTGGTAAAGCGCGCATGATGTGGGTTTCCTGATACCTGGTTACCTGATGAATACCGACGCAAATCAGGTAGACAGTAAGTTTACATCACTGTTCTACATTTGTTGTGTCAACAAACAGAATTGTAATGAGCACGCCAAATGCGCATTAGAGCTAGCACATGTAGAATTACGATGTCGTAATTCAGCAACAATACCGCGCACCAGATTTAGTGGCGGACAGACCAGGCTAATCACAAACAGATATAAGAAAAAACCCGGCTCGCTGAGCCGGGTTTAAAAATTGACCGCAGTGTTGGTGCTGCCCCAACAGATTCTATCCCTAGATTCCCTCGATACTGGAGTTACTGCGAAATCGCCGACCACTTGCTTGTGTCCGACATATACTTTGTACCCGAAAAATGGAAAAGTCGCTGGCGCTTTAACAATTCGTTCAACATCTCAGCCGTGAAGATTCGAGCTGCGTCCGGCAAACACGGCATCTGCCGACTTTTCCAGCCTGCACCAGATATGGAGCGACGCGTAATAATCGTTCACGTTGCGTTCACAGTCGCTTCTTAGCATGTACAACGTAGACCGTCAGGTCGGGTCCTATACACAGACGGAGACGCAGTCATGAAAGTCGCCATCACCGGTGCTACAGGCATGGTCGGCTCAGCACTCACCAAAAGGCTGAAGCAAGAAGGCGACGAAGTCGTCACCTATATCCGCAATGCATCTGCCAACGGAACGACTCAGTTCACCTGGAACCCTGACGCCGGCACCATCGATGCGACCGGGCTGATCGGATGCTCCGCAGTTGTCAACCTGGCTGGAGAGAATATAGCCGCCAAGCGCTGGAGTGCGGAGCAAAAGGAAAAGATTCGAACCAGCAGGGTCAAAGGCACCACTTTGCTAGCCAGCTCAATCGCCAGGATGACCGACAGGCCAGAGGTGCTCGTCAGCGCGTCAGCGATAGGATTCTATGGAGACCGAGGCGACGAGACACTGACGGAGAACAGCGCACCAGGCAGCGGATTTCTGGCGGAAGTTTGTAAGGAGTGGGAGCAGTCGACAAAAGCAGCCGAGTCGGCGGGAGTACGAGTAGTCAGAGCCAGACTCGGTGTTGTACTCAGCAAAGACGGTGGTGCTCTGCAAAAAATGTTACCCATATTTCAGATGGGCGGCGGTGGCATCATAGGGAACGGAAAGCAATACATGAGCTGGATCACCCTGGACGACGTCGTCAACGCTCTCGTCTTCGCGATAAAAAACAAGTCTGTTTCGGGTGCCGTCAACCTCGTGGCACCAAATGCGGTGCGGAACTCTGAATTTACAGACGCGCTCGGACACGCCCTTCACCGGCCGGCAGTCTTGCCTTTACCGGCGTTCGCTGCGAAAATCATTATGGGTGAGATGGCTGACGAACTTCTCCTATCGAGTGCTCGGGTCGAACCATTAGCGCTTGAAGGCAACAAATTTGGTTTTGAGTTTCCAAATTTGCAGGGTGCCCTTTTGCACACGTTAGGTAAATCGGCATAACAGTTCATGGGTAATTTCGTGATTTCGGCTGACAAAGACAATGATGAATCGAGTGAAGATCAGCCGCCCACGAATTCGGAGTGTGCTGCAGACAGCCTGATCCAACTTCAAAATAGCGTCAAAGAGCTGCCGGACCAGCTGCTTTTGCTCTACAGAGCAGTCGAATCGACAAGAAACGGCATCGTGATTACAGACCCGAACCGGCCAGACAATCCGATCATTTATTGCAATCCAGCCTTTGCAGAAATGTCTGGCTTTCGCACCGATCAAATAGTTGGGCGAAATTGTCGATTTTTGCAAAGAGATGACCGAGACCAGCCCGAAATTGCGGAGATCAGAAAGGCCATAGATGCAGCCAGGCCAATTACAACGGTGCTGCGAAACTATCGTAAAAACGGGCAGGTATTTTGGAACGAGCTTACCGTTTCACCGGTGCATGACGCCTCGGGCAAATTGATCAACTTTGTCGGCGTTCAAAACGATGTCAGCGCTCGCAAAGAAGCAGAAAGACGAGTATCGGAATTCTATTCGGTCATCTCTCATGAATTGAGAACGCCACTGACGTCTATCAACGGCGCCTTGCGTGTGATCGAGGACGGTTCGGCCGGCAAAGTGAGCGCGGGCGTATTGAAAATGGTCAAAATCGCGCTCGGCAACTCAGATCGATTGATGCGACTGATTAGCGATATTCTGGACCTGAAAAAGATCGAAGCAGGGAAATTCAAACTGAGCCTTCAAAAGTTGCCACCTTCCACGGTGATAGACACCGTTATCGATGCACTGAAACCGCTGGCAGCAGAGAAACGCATCACCCTCGTCAAGGAAGTGAACACAAAGCAAACCCTGCTTTTCGACCCAGATCGAGTCGTGCAAATTCTCAGCAACCTCACAACGAACGCCATCAAATATTCGCCGACCGGAGAAGCCATTATTCTCAGAGTCGACAAGCCATCACCAGACAGCACTCGTTTTGCGGTGATCGACAACGGCTCAGGCATTCCTCAAGACGAGATGAGCAAATTGTTCGGACGTTTCCAACAAATCGATTCATCAGACAAGCGAGCCAAAGGTGGCACAGGTCTGGGGCTCTTCATCAGCAAATCACTGGTGGAACTTCACGGCGGGCACATCGGCGTGGAGAGCTCGCCTGGCAAGGGAAGCACTTTCTGGTTCGAAATATTCAGCTAGACATCGCTACTGACCCGACGAATCCCGCAATTGAACACGGTTCAGATCAGTGCTTTTGAGAACTCGCACCGCATCGAAAAATTACTTCGAAGAGCTGCTCAGCATGTAACCGCGATTGCGAATATTTTTGATTAGCCCACCTTCTCCCGACTCACCGATAGACTTTCGCAAAAGCTTGATGTGAGTGCGCACTGTATCTGGTGAAGCTAGAGAATCATCCATCCAGACCCGTTCAAGAATTGCCTCTGAGCTAAAAACCTGATCTGGATGACGCATGAAAAACTCGAGCAAACTGAAAACCTTTGGACGCAGATGCAGTTCCTCACCATCTCTTGTCACCTGGCAAGTGGCAGGGTCAAGCGTAATCGCTCCAGCAGTCAGCAAAACTGCTGCCAGCGAATGAGGGCGTCTGAGCAGCGCGCGCACTCGAGCCAACAACTCTTGTGGATGAAAGGGTTTGGTCAGGTAATCATCTGCCCCCATGTCCAATCCCAGAGCTTTATCCGCAACTTCCGCTTTCGCTGTCAGCATCAGCACTGGAGCTTTTCCGTCTCTGCCGCGATAGGTCTTGAGAACATCGAGCCCGGTCACCTCAGGCATCATCCAATCCAAAATTATCAGGTCGTATTTAAACGAACGCAGAAAATCTATAGCAACCGCACCACCATCGGCGATTTGAACTGAGTGACCCTTGCTCGATAGCGTCACGTTTAGCACATGCGCAAGATCGCGATCGTCTTCAACTATGAGAATCTTAGCCAAGTGATTAATCCCACCGTTTCATTTGAAAATAAAAAAACAGAATGCCGAAAAGACACTAGCCACCAGAATCTTATTTAATATCATTTCGCGTTGTCTAAAACATTGATTCAAGTTTTGCATATCGGTCTTGAGTGGTGTTAACCAGACAGTTTGGCTTCCGTCTGTGAAAATCATTGATCCCTTTCTGCGTAAGCAATTGGCAATTGGTAATCTGCAAATCTGAAAGCATAGGGGCAGTGGCGAGGACTTTCAAATCATCATCGGTGACGGCGGCGCGGTCGAGGCGTAGAAGTTTCAAATGCGGGAATTTAACGAGCTGCCGTACGATTTTCTCATTGATGTCACAATTGCGAAGGCTAAGCGTGTCGAGATCGAGATGCTGCAAATCTGAAATGTCAGTGATCTTTTCGACATTGTCCAGGTAAATCCGCTTCAAAGATTTCATTTTAGCCAGTACCGGTAGCGATTTTGAAGTAATTCCAGTCTCACCTATGGCAATAAAATTCAGGTTCGGCATTTTTCCCAGGTCGGCCACGAATTTGTCGCTTATTTCCGAACACTTGGATGCGTCCAGCATTTGCAGAGCAGGCATTTGAGCAATCACGCTGCCTGCCCTATCATCGATCCTTTCGCAGCATCTGAGTAGAAGTTCGGCTAGAGAATGATTTTTGACCAGGGGCTTAAGACCCTCTGATGACACCTGCGTCTCACAAAGAGCCAACCGGTGTAGCTTTGGCAACTTACTGAGTGGCGCAACAAAGGCGTCTCCTAAATTCGTCTTTGAAGCCTCAATTACTTCAAGCGTTGGAATTTTGGCTAAATAGTTTCCTGCACTATCATCCACTCTGCTTGAATCCATGTTGATTTTCTTCAGATTAGGCGCTCTAGCCAACATGCTTAACGAGTGGTCGGTGATTGCGTATCGATTCAAGAACACTGTATCTTTCTGCGGATTGCGTCTTAATTCTTGCTCGACACGTTGTTCGTCTTTAAATCCGTCTATCTTTAAATCACCAAGAGACGGATACAAGCTATCTTCTGAAGTGCCTGCGATGGCGTTTTTTATATTCCGGGCTGGGGGAAGGTTTGGCGTCGGTGACACCGTAGAAAGCGGTGTTAAACTAGATGCGGGTGTGGGCGCTTTCATTATCATCAAGATAAAGAACATACCGCCGCCTACGATCGCCACCGCTATCGCTCCCAGTATCACTGCAGGGTTAAGTGTTGTACTTTTTGCAGGAACGGCGCCTGAGAGGGCCTGTTTAAACTCAGTCATGCTTGCGAATCGCGCTTCGGGATCTTTACGCAAAGCTCGATCGATAGTTTTCGCCACCGCAGCTGGTACGAATAAATTTTTGCCGAGCGGCTCCGGCTGATCGTTGATGTGCTTGAGAATAAGACCCATCGCAGTTTGATCTTCGAAAGGTGGATGCCCAGCAAGACACTCATACAATACACAACCTAACGAATACTGATCGCTTTTGACGGTCACATCTTTTTGCAAAGCCTGCTCGGGGCTGATGTAGGCGGGACTGCCAACAAATTCACCGGTTCGAGTTGCGTTGATCGAATTATCTGCAATTTTGGCGATACCAAAGTCGATGATTTTTACGTTCTCAATTTTTTTATTGCATAGAAAAATATTCGTAGGCTTGATATCCCGGTGCACAATGCCCTGGTCGTGAGCGTGCTGCAGGGCGTCGCACAGCTGTTCGGCCAGTTTCAAAACATCGCCGACGCCGAGGCTGCCATTGACCGCGAGCAACTCTGCCAGCGAGCAGCCATGCAGCAGCTCCATCACCAGATATTGAGCACCATCGTCGTCGTTAAAGTAAGTAAGAATTTTGACGATATTTGGGTGCGAAAGACGCGCCAGTGACTGCCCTTCCTGCTGCAAGCGAATCACACTGCGCGAGTCGTGATCCGAGGTCAATAATTGCTTCAATGCCACGCGCCGATTGAGAACGAGGTCTTCGCAAAGATAGACTCTGCTCATACCGCCGCGACCAAGCAGAGATACGACCTCGTATGTCTGAATTTTTTGACCCGCAGCTAATTCTTTTGACACGGCAAAATTTCGAAAAGCTCCACCAGATCAAGGTATTACATGGATCCCAGAACAAATATCCCCATCAACTTTCAACAATCCAGACGTAGAAATTAAGTCTGTTATTCACTGCCAAAATGAGCGTACCACTGTCTTGATGGAAGTTTCATCAGTTCTACGAGCTGGACGAGTTGTCGGCGCATTTCTTCTGCAGGCAGTTTAACACGATTACCGTGACCGGCTAAAACCCATTCGAAATCATAGTTCGTCAACCGCTGCATCGATTCTATCTGTTCTTCCCAGGAGTACCAGCAGTGCCGTCTAAAAGCAATCAGTTCTGCCAGTTGGGGATCATGTGCGAGGTGATCACCGGTGAACAGAAACTTGTTGCGATAGAGAAGCACCATATGACCACGCGTGTGACCGGGTACAGGAATAATCGTGAATTCGTCGGCAAAATCAACTGCATTGCTGCCATCGATGACAACTTCGGCATCTGGTTGAGCTGAAATTTCCGCCCGGTGAATGATCCTCTCTGCACCAAACTCAGTGGCATAACGTTCAGCCTCGGCAACATCGTCTTGATGTGTCAAAAACAAATACTTAATGCCGCCCAGTTGCCGAAATTGCTTAACCAGGTGGGGCAAAAATTTGGGAGAATCGATAAGCCAATTGCCTTGCGGGTGCTTTATAAAGAAGCTGTTTCCGCCGTACGACTTGGGAGAATTGAATCCTGAATAATAGACGTCTTCCTCCAGCTGAAGCGGCAGGTCTTCCATAACCTCTTTCGCCTGATTCGTTTCCGTCGTGCCGATAGAGCCCGTCGGGCAGCAAAGCAACGCCCGGGTCGCAGCTCTCACGTCAGCGGCGTCTTCAGGTTGCTGAAAAACAAAAGAATATTCACCCTGATCTGCAAAAGAACGAGGTGCCAACTGCCTGCACGTGTCGCAATTGATGCAGGTAGTGTCGACAAAAAAGTTTCCTGCCGTATTGTCTGGTACAACTTTATTGATGTCTGCCATTGCACCCTCCACCCTGACTTCAATATACCAGGGCATATACGGGTAATATCAGGAAAGTCGGTAGCCTCTTGAACGGATGGTCCATGTTGAAAGCAAAGTCTCAAAAGCCTGACGAACACAGCATTTTCCCGGCGAACTGCTGCCGAGCATCTAAATCCGTTCTGAGGCTGTCAGGAATCGGCGTGGCGCTGGCAGGGATGTTGCTCCTCGCCGTCTGCCAGCAATGTGATGCTTATCGCGCCCAGGCGCGCCCTGCAGCCAGAGGGGGCGGAAGCGCTGTAGTCTATCCGGAGTTCCGCAGCAGCTTCGGAACGATCCGCTGGATTGCTGACCAGATGCCGATAAAAGTCTATATTGCTCCCGGTCTGACCCTGGACAGCATCATTGATCCGCAACTGGGTGCTCCGATGACCAATGTCGATGGACGAGACCGCTGGCCAGACCTGGTTGCTGATGTTATCTCCAATCCCCAGCAATTTCAGGCGCTGCAAGCCGCGCAGGGCTACGTTCCCGAGCATTTCCAGGCGGCGGTTCAGGGAATTAACTCGTGGAAGGCATTTGAGCGCGATGGGATAAAATTTCAAATCACACAAGACCCTACCGACGCTGACATATACGTCTTCTGGACCAACCACTTCGTCAACAAGCTGGGTCTTGGGCTCTTCCAAAATGACATTCGCGGTTACACGGCCAAAAGAAGCTTTCCTTATAAAGCGATTATGGCCGGCGGACAAGCTCAATTCAAACCTGTGGTCACACTGCTGCGAACCACCGAAGGTAACGGAGTGACGATGCCTTTTGCAAAAATGAAAGCATCGGCGGCGCATGAATTCGGTCACGCACTTGGGATCGAAGGGCACAGCCCTTATTCAAGCGACCTGATGAGCGTGTACTATGGAAGAGGCGCAATCTCAACTAACGACGCCGCCACAATCAGATACCTGTACCGCTGCACACCAGATTTGATACCGTAACCAGGCTTCCTACACCCGCTTGATTTTATACCGAATGCCAGCTTTAACTGCATCAGCGTGAGATAACTTGACTCGGCAAACACATCATGAACAGACCGCTTAGATCAGCCACCGCGAACTCATCGCAATCGATTCGTTCAAACGAGCGCATGCAGATCTTATTGTTCAATATGGGGCTTGTGCTGTTCGTAATTGTGATGAGCTGGTGGGGACTGGGCTGGATGCTGAGCGACGTCACAGGCGAATATGCAGCTAACGATGCCAAATTGGGCATGGTGCGAATGTCACTGGTGCGACGGGCCGCAAACATCAAAGGTGAACTGTCTTACGGGTCAGGCGCCATGCTTGAAATGACCACGCCCAAACTGGAACCTGATACACAAATCGATTTGACCTTCGAATTACCGCAACGATGGGTCGACCAGGGGCAGGACTATCGCGCTGTTCACTTTCACGGCACGATCAAGGATGGCACCGCCGTTGGTGTGATCAGGGACGGTGCTGAGGTGTTTCCAGTCAAGTTGGAAAAGAATTCGATTGCATCAGTCTATCGGCAAATACAATCGCACCTGCCTTTCAACGGCTAAAACGGCTTACAAAGCTGGTCCAGATGCCTGCACCAACAATTTAGCGACAAGGACTATTGGGCAGTCTTGCTGGCTTCCAGGCTACTTAAAAACGCCAGATACCATGTCGGTAGATAGAGTTTGTGGCTATTTAACGAAACGAATAGCGGCGCAATCTCAATGTTTGGGAACATTTCGCGAAGTCTGTAAAACTCTGATTCGAGAGAATCGACTTCATCATCGATGGCATATCTTCCAGCTTCATTAGTCACGTACTCTTCTGCCCGCTGTGCTGTCCAGCCCTGTTCTTGCAACGTCTGAATCATTGCAGCTTTCTTCTGGCTTACTTTCGTCATGCCACAGTCGTCATGACCGATCAACACAATATGCTTTACGCCCTGAGACATCGTATAGACCATGGCAAATTCAGAACCAATCAATCGACCGCTCGCCCTTCTGATCACGTACGCATACATTGAGGGAATGTTAGGTGTGAATCGAAACTCGATACAGGTGGCGATAAGCAATTCGGGCTTGCCGGCCGGTTCAATCGGCTTACCGAAGTTGTGCGCCCCGATCAATGCAGCGATAGGAGTGTCTTGCCAGCGCTGTGGAATGTCTTCTACGTTTTCGATTCTTTTGAGACGCAAATTGAAATGAGCATTTTGAGTCACGCCCAACGGGTTTCTTGCCATTACTCAGACCTCGTCCGAAACTGGATAGCATTGATGCCAGTGAACCTCATCAATTCCGATTAGCATATCATGCGTGTCTTGCAGTCTCAGGCAAATGGCAGGAAGCGATTCACATAGCCTCACTTAAACACCAGAATAAGCGAAATGACTTAACAAGTTCACACAATGTTCAACCCGCCTTGGCAAACTGAAATTATGGCATCCCTGTTCTGGACTAATTCTTTTGAAAACACTCTTAATAATGAAACTCGTTGGTGAAAGAGTTCGGGAACAGCGATTGAGACTCGGTTTGAGTATAGACGACGTAGCCAAAAGAAGCGCATCGTCAATTCATTTTATAAAAGAACTGGAGTGGTCGATGCTCAAAGACATCGACTTACGCACCCTGATTTCGGTTGCCGCCGCAGTAGAACTGCAGGCCAGCGACCTTCTGGCATGACGTAGACGAAGCCGAACTGGAGAGGCTGACTGGCGACTTGCTGGTATGCGCATCGGTATCGCAACTTTCTGGCTTGCCGAACTCAGTCGACGAAGCTGCTTTCGCGAGCTCCTGCGTAGACCAGATCTTGCTCAGGATGCACCGCATGTGGTTTATGTACGACTTCAATTATGGTCGCAGCAGGCGGGCAGAACAAGCGGAAATTCGACCGCGGGTCGGCACTGAGTCCACGTGAAATATGGAAAGCCGTCTTGCCCCGGTAAATGAGCCCGGATGCTTCTTTGCGGGAGAGCTCCGAGTCCGTAATCAAAGCACCGACACCAGGAACGCGGATTTGTCCGCCATGAGTATGTCCCCCCAGGGCAAAGTCGACACCCGCATCTACAAAAGTATGCAGATGCCTGGGCATGTGAAACAGCGCCAGCTTCATGTGTCCGTCAGGAGCTTGCTGAACCAATCTTGTCAGTTCTGCAGGTTCGATACCAGGGTAATCGACGCCGACTACATGCACTCCTTCTGAATGCGTTCTCGATTCATTCAAAAGCACGTCCCAACCGCTGCGGCTCAAGGCGTTGATCATCGGCTGCACATCGCGGTATTCCATTGGATGCCGCCAGCGACGGTTGATCCGCCCAACAATCTTATTGAAAAAGCTGTAATTGTAGTAGTCGTGATTGCCGAGAACAGCATAGGCTCCCAATTTAGGCTTCCGAGACAACAATGAGGATGCGTACTTCAGTCCGGTGTAATTTTCGAAAACGTCTCCCGTCAGGACAACGAAATCAAAATCACCATCGGTGACTTCTTCGAGGAAGCGTAGCTTCTCAGCTTCTGGCTCGCTCAAATGCGTGTCGGAAAGATGCAAAATGCGAAATATGTTTTTCTCGGCAGATTTATTGCCGTTACCAGATGGAGGCTCTCCAGCACCATATGTAGTGACTCTAAGAGTTTCAAGCTTGAAATTTTTTGCCTCGACTTTGCTGGCGTAGAGGTAGACACCAAGACCGGTCAAGATGGCTGAGCCAGCCAAAATAGAGAGATTCTTTTTGTTCATAGCTATAGTCTACTGCAACAGTTCTTCAATTCGCTGCTGAGCAACTCGATCGTTTTGAGTCTTCAAGCCAATGTCAGGCGCAGTCAGCATTTCAACCAGGTAACGAATTGGAAAGCCAAGACCAATCAATGCCAACGAGAATGCTGCATCGTAAGGCAATGAAACCCAGCTCAAATTTCTGGCTTGCTCGAAGACCCACGGAAGCCACTCTGGACGAGAGGCTCCCTCGATGACGGAGAAAATCAAAGCCGAACTCATCAGATAAAGCAGACCAGTGGCATGCACAGTGAACAACCCCGCAACCAGTGCGGCCACCTGCCTGAAAGACGTGCGCTTTTCGCCGGTGATTTTGGCAACTACGAAAGTTGCAGCAAGAATACCGAGTAAATAGCCAAATCCTGGCTGTGCGTAGTAATCCAACCCGCCGCCGGACGCGAACGGATTCAAACCGAAATAAGGTCCAACTAAACCTATGAGGATGAAAATTCCGGCCGCTATTGTTGCAATCGGCCAGCCGAGAGCGTATCCCATAAAAATCGCACAAGGAGCTTGCGGAGAGTAAACGCTCATGCGAATTGCCTTTGTCGGCAGCGGTATGTCTGGAATAGGCACGACTTTATCTATCTTCAATTTCACTGACGGCGGAATGTCGGCAATCAGGTCGTTTGCCTGAGCCTGAGCCCAACGCGTCAAATTTTGCCCGGTTGCCGTGGGCAAATCGAAGGCAATGAACGAGCTGAAAAACAACACCTGCAGACCGAGAAGAACCAGCACCCCTTGCCCGGCGACAGACTTTCTTCTAACTCGGGGAATGCGAGTTACTTTCTTCGTGGCGACTAACTGCAATTGAGCGCGTTACCTTTGGCTTTCCGGTCCTTCGCAAAGTCGAACTTACTCATTACGAGTGCCCCCGACGCGAAGCCAACTGTATTGTGGATTGTTAATGATCTGAGGTCAAGTAGTCAACACTCATCAGCGCTGTTGAATGTTGACCGGGAAACCGTATGTTGTGCGGATTTACGGCTCGATTTGGCAGACTCCGAGTTTTTTCCATTAGATTTGATTTCAGGAAAAGATTCGGCGCTTTCGAGATCGGCGAAGGTGCCTTTGCCTTTTAGATATCGAACACGCTCATGCATCAACTTAACAAATTCAGGAGCTTCGATGTTCTCGGTCCACAAAACAAGCGCGTCTTCGTCGTTGTCCTGGTAGTAGTGCTTGCGCACGCCCATTTTTTTGAAACCATATTTGTAATATAGCTTTTGCGCACTATCATTCGACATGCGTACTTCCAGCGTCAGCCAGCGCGCACCACATTTTTTCGCCTCGACGATATCGTTTATAAGCAGCCTTTCACCTATGTTCTGCCGACGACTGTCTGGATGGACCGCCAGAGTCGTGACGTGCGCTTCTTCATGCCCGTTTACCAGCCAGAACCCGGAGTAACCGAGAAGGTTTTTCGTCTCGCTGTCATAAGCGGCAAAGTAATAGCCAATTGAGTTGCTCAATTCGTTGACAAAAGATTGATAAGACCAGTGATGGCTGCCGAACGCGACCGGTTCGATCTCCATAACCTCTTCCAGGTCGCTTATATTGAGTGTGCGGATTTCAATTGCCATGCGAATTTTGAGACGCTGTTTTCTTCAAAGTGATGGAAGGATTGCGCAAATACAACGGTGTGACCGTTTGATATGGGTACGCTTCCATCAGTGAATCATTCAAAGATACTCTATTCCAGGCGATTTGAGCTTGTTTGGTAGCAATATTTTCAAGGTTCGGAAGCGGCAAAAGCTCAACTTTCGGTCCGCCGCACTCCCCGTCTTCCACTTTGCTGAGCGCGTCAACGCCTGCTTTCAGCTCGCCTGCGGCTTTCTCATCAACGTACCAGCAAGGAGATTGGGCAAGCAAAACTCCCAGTTCTGAGCCGGATGCAGCAGTCGGCTCAACCGACATCTCAAATCGGTCCGAGGCATTTTTAGACCGATATCCAGCTACGAAATATCGACCTCGCCCTGCAGCAAGCACCACAGCGGCAGGGAGCAAACAAACACTGGCGTAGGCGTCGAGCAAATGAACAGGAATCAGAGGAAGACCGAGCGCCTGGGCGATCGTACGCGCCGTGACGATGCCGGTACGCACGCCTGTGAAACTGCCGGGACCTTCGCCCACCACGATGCAGGTCAGGTCGGATTTCTGCCAATCGGCTCGCGCCATCAAATCTACAATAGAAGGCATCAGCGATGCCACCGCTTCTTGTCGCGTCAGCGCATCGACTTCGGCGACCACCATCTCTGCAACGGCGCGACCATCCTCAACAAGTGAGAGGTGAATCTCGTTTGTGCTGGTATCGAAAGAAAGGATTCGCACTTTTAGCCGACTGGCTGTTCCGGGTCAACTTTGCCGAGATTTTTGAGGGTCTCATCGACAGTCGGCAAAGAACTGAATGCATCCCCTGATTTAGCGTCACCAGATGCAGTGCCGGAGGCGTCAGAGCCGTTCGAATCTTTCTTCGATTCGGCTGCTCCCGTCGAAGCTGATGTTCCTGCCGAAGCGGCAGCTTCGTCGCCAGACTTCTTCCCATTGGTTCCAGCAAGAGCGGAATCATCAGGCTGGGCTGGTTCTGCTGGAGCAGGGGGCTTCGGCGCGGGAATCATTGGCGCAGACAAAGTTATATGCACATTACCTGGCTCTTCTGGATCCTCAATGTATTGCTCGGACTGCCTGATTGCCGCTTCCATTCCATCGACCTGCGCATTTAGATGGGCCAGAAATTCTTCAGGCAGCATCTCCTCGTAATTCGGCTCTGCAGGCATCGGTTGAGCACGGAAAAGAAGCTGAATCGACTCTTCCTGAATACTGCGCAGCAACTGGTTGAACATATCGAAAGCTTCGCGCTTGTACTCCTGCAGCGGATCTCGTTGACCATAGCCTCGCAAGTGAATGCCTTCTCTGAGAATGTCGATGTTATGCAGGTAATCAATCCACTTTCCGTCGATTGTTCTCAGCAAAATCTGACGTTCGAGTTCGCGCATGGTCTCAGTGCCGATGTGCTCTTCACGTACTGTATATGCCATCTTGATGGCGTCCCAGAGCTTCTCGCGCAAATCGTCGTAAGACAGCCCTTCAAGCTCTTCGACTTTGATATCTGCAAGCATGGGCACATCGCTCGAAAGCTTGGCGCTGATTTCAGACAGTGAGTTTTCATCCCACGTCTCTGGCTGCGACTCTGGATTGACGTATGCCTGGAGCACAATATCCAGATGCTCCTCCAGCATGTCATGCATGTTTTGCTTGAGGTCGGCACGTTCGAGGATTCTGCGTCGTTCGCGATAAATCACCTCACGCTGTGTATTCAGCACGTCGTCGTATTGCAAAACGTGTTTACGCATATCGAAGTGGTGCGCTTCTACCTTCTTCTGCGCGTTTTCGATAGATTTGGAAACCATCCCTGATTCGATCGGCATCTCCTCATCAGCTTTGATGAAGTCCATCAATCTGGAAATTTTTTCACCGCCGAAAATTCTCATCAACGTATCTTCCAGCGAGAGGAAGAACCGGGTAGTTCCAGGGTCTCCCTGTCGAGCCGCGCGCCCCCTGAGCTGGTTGTCGATGCGTCGTGCCTCGTGGCGCTCCGTACCGATGATATGCAATCCGCCCAGAGCCAGAACTTCGTCATGAGCCGGAGCAAGTTCAGCCTTGATCTCCTTGGTCATCACTTTCAGCTTTTCTTCGAATTCAGGCGTCTCCGGCACTAGCCCTTCCTTCTTCAGCTTCTCGCGTGCCATATATTCAGCATTACCGCCAAGCAGGATGTCGGTACCACGACCTGCCATGTTGGTGGCAACTGTGATGGCACCCTTACGACCGGCTTGAGCGACGATCATCGCTTCTTTCTCGTGGTGCTTGGCGTTGAGAACGTTGTGTCCCAGACCCTTACGAATAGCAGCCACGACCTTCGCTGTCTTCAAAATTGACCAGCAGCGCTCCAGGAACTCATCTTTCTTTGGAAACGCAGTTTCAGCGTCTTTGCAGGCTTGCTCGAGCTTGGGCAAATCGATCATACCGGGGCGCTCGAATATTTTGTATAACGCATCGATACTCGGTCCAGACAGATTGTCTCGTTTGATCAAATTGACAGCCTTGTTCATTTTGTTAACGAGGTATTGCTGCATCGCCTGTGGCTTGCCCAACAACTCGTCCAGTAATTCCGATTTGTCGATGCTCGTTGTGCCGACCAGAACGGGTCGTCCGAGTTCATGCATCTCGACGATTTCTTCTGCAACCGAAATGAATTTTTGCGTTTCGGTTTTGTAGATGACGTCAGCATTATCGATACGAACATTGGCTCTGTTAGTAGGAATAGAGACAACGTCCAGGTTATAGATTTTGCTGAATTCAGCTGCCTCAGTCATGGCTGTACCGGTCATGCCAGACAGTTTCGGATAGAGACGGAACAAGTTCTGATACGTGATAGACGCGTAAGTGAGCGTTTCTTCTTGAATAGGCACCTGCTCTTTCGCTTCGATCGCCTGGTGCAATCCGTCGCTCCATCGACGACCGACCATCATACGCCCGGTAAATTCGTCTACGATAGTGATCTCAGGCTTACCTTCTTCATTTTCTTTGATCACGTAATCGGTATCGAGCTTGTACAGTTCTTTAGCACGCAGCGCTTGCACGAGGTGATGAGCGAAATTGTAGTGCACATCGAAGAGGTCAGGCACACCAAGAACTTTTTCGCCCGTGATGATACCGCGCTCGGTGAGCAACACGTTTTTGCCCTTCTCATCAACCCAGTAATCGCAATCTTCATCGTCTTTGTCTTTGCCTTTGTGCAGCATCGGCGCAATCTGCGCCATCTTCAAGTAAATTTCCTGGAATGATTCTGTTGGAAAACCCGAGATAATCAGCGGAGTTCTGGCTTCGTCGATGAGGATGTTATCGACTTCGTCGACGATTGAGAAGTAATACGGACGCTGAACGAGTTCGTCGAGCGAAGTGCGCATGTTGTCGCGCAAGTAATCAAAACCGAATTCGTGGTTGGTACCATATGAGATATCAGCGCGATAAGCCTCGTATTTTTCGTGTTCAGGCTGATGGGAGTACACGAGTCCGGTCGTCAGTCCCAGGAATCGGTATAACTGACCCATCCACTCAGCGTCACGACGAGCCAGGTAGTCGTTGACGGTGACAACGTGCACACCACGACCAGCAAGACCATTCAAATAAGCTGGAAGCGTAGCAACCAGAGTCTTACCTTCACCGGTTCTCATCTCGGCAATCTTATTGAAGTGAAGCGCAGCTCCACCCATGAATTGCACATCGAAGTGGCGCATGTTCAAAACGCGCTTACCGGCTTCACGGCACACTGCAAAGGCTTCAGGCAATATCTGTTCGAGAATGATTCCGAGTTGCTTGTCTTGCGTGGTGCGAATCTGCCCAGGCATCTTTGGCACATCGTCAGCAATCAACTTGACGTTCTGTACCGAGTTGACTGCATTGTCGATTTTGTTTTTGAATTCGGCAGTCTTCGCTCGCAAGTCGTCGTCGCTTAACTTCTCAATTGCCGACTCGAAACTGTTGGCTTGTTCGACGTAACCACGAAGAAACTTTACGCGTTTCTCGTTTGTATCGCCGAGCAATCCCTTAAGCCAACCACGCGCCCGGTCTTCCCATTCTGACATTTACTTGCATTCTCCAACGGCTACTTGCTTTGGAAATCGGCGTCGAAGCACCGACTTTTCTGAGCGTGCCTTGATTTCATCAACCTACAGACAGCCCTTCATTTTAGCATGCACCCCTTTGACAACCCGCCTGGCAGCCACTTGGCGTGAACAGAAACGGGCAATCGGTGCAGCCTCACCGTCAGTCAAACCGGAAAACCGGCATGGCTGAGCGTTTCCAGCATTTGATTTACATATCATCACCATTCGATCAACCTGACAGGGTGTCAAAAAGCTCAGATCACGTACTGGTTTAACCTGGACGCCTTATTGTTATACTCAGTCCAGTGCGCGATTGCGGGCACACGTTTTCTGCCCTGAAAAAAACCACCTACAGAGAATATTTAGATTGTCTATCACCGGCGCCACCGAAACAGAAACCCCAAAACAGCGGCCGCTCTCGGGCTTATCCCTTGCAGAGCTTGAAGAGTTCGTCCTCGAACTAGGACAGCCGAAGTTTAGAGCAGCGCAAATTCACACGTGGCTGTACGCCAAAAATGTCAAATCTTTTGATGAAATGACCAATCTGGGAGCACCACTGAGAGAAAAGCTTAAGGAAGTAGCCAAAATAAGCGCGCTAGACATTGCTCATTTGCAAGTGAGTCGTGACGACACCCGCAAATATTTATTCCAGCTCGCCGACGGAAAAATTGTTGAATCGGTACTCATGTCATTCAACGACCGAAATACTCTCACCGCCTGCGTCTCAAGCCAGGTAGGTTGTGCGGTCGGATGCACATTTTGCGCAACTGGATATCTTGGTTTTAAGCGCAATTTGACTGCTCAAGAAATTGTCGACCAGATCATGTCGATTCAACGCGAGTCAGGCAAGCGTATCGCCAACATCGTCTACATGGGACAGGGTGAGCCACTCCTCAACACCGAAGAAGTAATCAAATCCATCCACACTATGATCGAATCAGTGGGTATTGGCGCTCGTCATATTACAGTTTCGACATCAGGAATTATTCCCGGCATCGAACGATTGCGGGAAGAAGACCTGCCTGTTTGCCTCGCCTTATCACTGCATGCACCTGATACCAGAACGCGCGAAGAAATAGTGCCAATTACCAAAAAATACGCGCTTGGTCCGTTGATTGACGCCCTGAAAAATTACGCGGACTCGACTCGGCGTCGCGTCACAATCGAATATGTAATGCTCGCCGGTGTGACTGACAGACCGGAACAAGCGAAGGCACTCGCCGAGATGGTCAAAGACGTGCACTGCATGATCAATCTCATTCCGTTCAATCCCACCGCCAACGACCTGGGAGAAGTGCTTTACGAGCGCCCCTCACGCGAAGCCCAACTGAAATTCAAGCAACTGGCTGAACGCACTGGAAAGACAGTCACTATCAGACTTGAACGCGGCACCGATATAGATGCGGCTTGCGGACAGCTACACAATAAGTATTTGCAGGCGAAACAATCCTGATTCTCGGCAGATTAGCACCGCCACTGGTGCTGGTTGAACTTCGAAACTTATGCGACGAGCGTTCCGCAACGACTGCACTTCGTCTCTCCATTGAGCTTATTGCCGCAGAATTGGCAGATATCTTCTGTCGTGACTGCTTCAGTCTGCGGAATTTCCAGAGTTTTCCAGCTGCCAGTAATCGAACCGAAAGCACACTGGTCGAGAAAATCCGCCTCTTGAGGGCGGTGCATTTCGCGCAAGAGCTTGGCATAATTTTGAAGAACCTTGATGGTATGCGGATTATCCGCCCCCAGCCCCTTTGTGCGAATAGCCAGAGACCGCTTGTAATGAGGTTCAGCTTCGGCGAACAAGCCGCCCAGATGGTAGGTCGCGGCAAGATTCAGCGCGATTGTTGCTACTTCCTGGCTGTCTTCGCCAAACCCGGACTCGTAACACTTCAAGCACTCGTTTGCCAGAACAGCGGCTTCTTCCAAATTTTTTGAAAGAAAGTGCGCTTTCGCCAGCTCATTTTGCACGTGCCCTACGGCCAGATGTAAGTGCCCAAGCTCTTTGATTTTGATTGCCAGCGACTCTCGCAGCGGCTCAATTGCCAGGTCGGCGGTGTGGTCTTTCACATAGACGGCAGCCAGGCGCTCCAACGCCGCACAGAGCACTTTCACATCTTTCACTTCAGCCCCACGAAGCAGGGCGATCGTTCTGAGCCAGCAGGTGACAGCCGAGGCGTAATCGCCCTCAGCCTCTGCTTTTAAGGCGTCATCTTTGGCCTGAATCCACGAAGTCATCGACATAGTAAGTATTGTTTCCGTAGGGGCGGATCACCCTACAAGAATACCCTAGACGGAGACTTACAGTAAGTACGCAAGCCCAGGAGTCTCGAGACTGAGATTACCGCCCCAGCACGGGTTCCCCCAGAGCGACGACCACTTATCAACCTCAGACAAAAACCTTTGGCAACGAAGACAGTGCCACTGGTCCTACCTGGCTCTCGAACAACAAGTCACTTATCGAACCTTGACTCTGAGATACACCATGGATTTTATGCTTTCCGGTATCGTATATAGTGACCTTGCCGTTCTGGTCAATCGCGAGACGATTGGATTCCGGAAAGTACGCGTAGCGAGATCGATTTTGAGATCCGGTAGTCGATGGAACACCCAGTTTTTCGGGCCACCACTTCTGCGCTGTGGGCGAATCACCCGACGCGCCCGAGTCACGAATGTCTGCGCGAACCACGATATCACCTGGATTCATGTCTGCAGCTTGAGCAATTGCAGACAACTCGCTGCATAGCTTCCCAACTCTGCTCCTGAGAGCGGTATTGAACATGTCGCCAATCATTAATTGACCTGAGGCCCATTGACCCAGGCCGCCCAGTTCAGGGTGATTGAACTGACACATGTGTCCACCGCTCTTTCGCATCGCTTCGAACACATTACGAGTTGCCTCGACCGTAAATCCATTTCGCTCTGCAACTTCCAGAAGATTTTTATCGTTTATCAAAAATTTCTCGCACGCATCTGTCAATTCTGTCTATAACTGTCGAGCTAACTGAACTTAAATCAGTTCGAGCAGTCACACTTATCCGACGTCGCACACGCACAGCAAGAACAGCAGCAGTCGCACTTCTCGCACTTTGCACAGTCTTTAGCGCTGCACTTCTTGCAGCCAGAATCACAACATTTTTCGCCCATAATCATCTCCTTTCGCCAGTTGCTTATACCAATAGTACACGTGGAGACACATATAGCAAGTGAAAAGTTCACGCTCAGGATGAGCTTTCCATGCCAGTTATAGCAGTGCGAAATGGATTCCATTTCCATTCAACAGCAACAACAACAACAACAACAACAACAACAACAACATCATCATCATCATCATCATCATCATCACAAAAAAAGACCAATCCATGTAGCACCACATTCGGTGCCCGGGCAAACACTTTCTATACGGAGAAAGAAACAGGCGCGGAGAGTAGACCTACCGCGTGATTTGCACATTTTACCTACTTTGGGTTGGAACAAAGTTTTGACGAGCGAGTCTTCAAACGCACACACTGATTGAGGATGGATAAATGATTTACACACTGATCTCTTTGCTAGTACTTTTTTGGTTGGTAGGACTGGTTGCCCACGTTGGTGGAGGCTTTATACATGGTCTTCTCGTGTTGGCGCTGATCGTGTTTGTATTTGACCTTCTGACCGGTCGCCGCACCACAGTGTAGTGGCAGACGACAGAGGACGAACTCATCTGAAGATTTAAGGGCTGGCGCATTATGTATGCGACCAGCCCCTTTACTGGCACCCTCTGCCACTGTGTGCGACCAGCCCATTTACTGGCAGCCTCTTGCACTGTGTGCGATCAGCCCGTTTACCTGGGACCAGTAGCAACTGGGCGCAAGCATCCGGCCCACAACAATCGACTCGCGTCTTTCTCCAGCCTGCCCACGACACAGACCGCTGGCTACATATTTACTGCCGACCGCCCAGGTAAACCGCTGACTTTGCGTCACCAAATCCCCCAGTCACTTAGTGGGAACTATCACGTGACGGCGGCGTCCACGGCTTCACTAAAAATTTTCAGCTTTGAGGTGTATCGTGTCCAAGACAAACAACCTGCTAGCCGTCTCCGCTGTAATCGGTGCCATTTCAGCCGGACGAGCTCTTTTAAAAGCCCTGAATCGGATTTCGTTCGAAGAACGCGTTGTCGTTATAACGGGTGGTTCGCGTGGGCTTGGATTAGCGATGGCGCGCAAACTCGCACGGGAAGGGGCATCACTGGCGCTCCTGGCTCGCGATGAAGAAGAACTTAAAACTGCTTGCGCCGAGTTGAGAGAATTTACTGAATGCGATTACTTCATATGTGACGTCAGAAACGAGGCTGAAGTGAATACTGCCATCGCTGCAGTGCTTGAGAGATTTGGCAAGATTGATGTATTGATCAACGATGCCGGTGTAATCCAGGTCGGACCAATTGAAGATATGACGGTAGCGGACTTCAAAGACACGATGAACAATCACTTCTACGCCTCTCTTTACACCACCATGGCTGTGCTTCCGACAATGCGCGAAAAACGCTTTGGAAGAATCGTAAACATCTCCTCGGTTGGAGGAAAAATAAGCGTGCCGCATTTGCTCCCCTACTCAGCGAGCAAGTTTGCTCTGGCTGGCTTTTCCCAGGGACTGCGTAGCGAAGTTATGAAAGACGGAATCTCGGTCACAACCGTATGTCCGGGCCTGATGCGGACCGGAAGCCACTTGCAAGCCGAATTCAAGGGACATAATAAATTGGAATATGCCTGGTTCAGCACTTTGAATGGGCTACCCGTGCTGTCGATTGCCGCTGAAAGTGCAGCACAAAGTATTATCGAGGCATGCCGAAACGGTGAAGCAGAAGTAATTTTGACTTTTCCGGCTCAGATAGCAGTCAAATTGCAAGCGTTATTTCCGCAGGAGACCGCAGACATTCTCTCTTTGATGAATAGAATACTTCCGGGAGAAGGCGGTATCGGCGTTGAAAAGAGAAAAGGCAAAGAGAGTCAGAGCGCGCTCTCGCCTAATCCGCTAACGACGATGATCGAAAAAGCAGCGGTCAAAAACAATCAGTTCGCATCAGAAGGTTAGTGTCTCAATCAACTTCGACAGCTCATGGATGAGGGTGCACTAACCTAAACTTCAATCAACCTCAATGCCATCAAGATTGAGGTTTTTGAACTGGTTTTGCAACTCTGCGGCTTGCGTATCGATTGACGTGCGAATCAACTTCAGATACTCATGTGCATCGGCACGCGCAGGAACTTTACGCTGCTCGACATTTTCTGCAATCATCTGCCGAAGTCTATCTGCCGCTGTCACTTCATATTGCTCCCACGCCTGCGATGTGCCTCGCACATTTTCACGCCACGACTCAAAAGACAAGCGTGGACTCAACGAATTTGCCCTGTCGTTGCTGTAGAGCGGTTTGTTTGGATCTCCTGCCCACGTTAATGATCTAACAATTTCATGCCGGCTCCAGATAAACCAACAATTGGAAACTTTTATTGCCAGAACCCCAGCGGCGACTATATTCAAACTTTGCAGGGTCGGAAAAGTCTTCTCGATTGAATCAGTTGCAACTACATCCTGCTTTGATTCATTTAACACCTTCACCAGCAAACTCAGCTCGTCGGGCGCCATTGCATACCCTTCGCTGACCATCGACCAGTCTCCGTCCACGTAGCTAAATCCATCACATTTGACGAATTTCGATAGCGCATATTTGTTATCTCTGACAGATTCAATGAAATCATCGGAACTTAACTGCTTGGATAAGGTATTGCTTACGGTGGCAAGACTATCGGTAGCACTAATGGTGGCAGCGACGGATAAAGTTGTTATTCTCGAAGAGACAACTTTAGCCAATAAAGCGCACACAGCCCGCTGTTCTGCAATCAAATACTTGGGTGAAAAGTGATGACAAGCAATCAGTCCCCAGAGCTTGCCGTCGCAAATCAAAGACATGGTCAGCGAAGCAGCGACGTCCATGTTGCGCAAATATTGCAAATGAATCGGCGAGGAGGAGCGAAGAATACTTCGACTCAAATCGAGCTTCCCATCGACATTTCCTTTGACTGGCAAGCTGACAGCGTTGACATCTGGAATCATTCTCACCCACATCTGCGTAAATAAATTACGCGCGATGGCCGGAATATCGGAGGCCGGAAAGTGATGCCCATAAAAAGAATAGCCAGCAGCATTAAGGGATTCGGCAACGACTTCACCGTGCCAATCAAGTCCGAATTTATAGATCATGACACGGTCGTAGCCAGTTACAACCCGCATGTTTTCAGCAATGTACGACAGGTATGATTCGAGTGAATCCCTGCGATCGCTCATAAACTTCAGCGACGCAATGTCGATTTGCTCGGGCGGCACCAGCTCGATTTCGACGATAACGAACTCACCTTGCTGATGTGCAATGCAGGTGACCCAGCGCCGAGATTTGCGGTCCCGGATAAGCAGTGGACTGGTTGGTTCGGTACGCCCTTTCAGTGCATCAAAAATGCGGTCGGAGTCTTGCAAAATTAGATCGATATTCTTGCCGAGTAAGTCAGCGACGGACCATCCAAAGCCCTCCGCAATGGCTGCATAGCTTATGTTTCGCTCTTTATCCAGAGCCAGTAGCGTACCGAACGGCTGCACAGACTCGATGAACTGGATCTGTTCGTTTTCACACTCGATAGGGTCTAAAGAGAAATTTTGCAAGAACTGAGATCCGCCGCCAGGTTGAACTAACTTGGTACTTTAGTCTACAAGAAATGTTACGGATATCATGAACTATGCTCTCCTCTACAATTCCCTTCTCACTATACACTACCAGCTTTTGACCGGTTGCCAAGCAATTGTCAACTTTGCTCTCGCAGCAAAAAATCCCAATAAAATTTCTGCGATCCTGCAACTTGCGAACTGGTAAGCTTTGCAGTCGCAAAGTTGTTGCTACTAAACCACAATCCTCTCAAAATCATGGGGAACGCGGTCTCAAATCATGTTATGAAGTATCTATCAGACACAGAAATCGGATGCCTTTAACTGCTACACAAAAAACACTGCGCGGGTTGATCGCGGTTGCGGCGTTGTTCTTCATCAGCGTCGGCACGATGGCGTACATGGCTTCGCGTTTGGCGACGTTGAACGCGTCGACTTTGCATACCTATCAAGTGATCTGTGAACTTAAGGATTGTCTCAGTTCATTGCTAGACGTGGAGACAGGAAACCGTGGTTATGCTCTGACCTTAAAGAAAGAATTTCTAGAACCACTCGAATGGGGGGTGAAGAATGTCCACGATCATCTGGATGCTTTGCACAAGCTCATGCAGGAGCCGGGCGACGAAGCATCCTTTGACCGTCTGCAAAAGCTAGCTGCAGAAAAAATCGTTTTCTCGAGAAAGGTTGTCGAACTTGCAGACATCGGACGAGAGAACGGCGCCAAGTTGGTGGCCGAAGGTCAAGGCAAACTGATTATGGACAACTTCCGAGCTGCCGCCAATGAAATCGCTGCCGAAAAGCAGAGCCTGCTAGATAGAAAGGTTTCTGAACTGGCTGTTATGCAGCAACTGGTGTACGCTTCGATATTTGTTCTAAGTGCCCTCGCTGTAGTCATACTGCTCTGGGTGTTCAAAATCAGTTCGAAAGCACTTGAAGACGAAAGAATTCGAGTGAAAGAGCTAAACGTTGAAATTGAACAACGCAAGCGCACCGAGAAGGCTCTCAAAGAAGCAACCACGCGCCTGGTCAGCTCAAACACTGACCTCCAACAGTTTGCATACGTGGCGTCGCACGACTTACAGGAGCCATTACGAGCAGTAAGCGGATTCGTGCAATTGTTGGCAGCGAAAAACAAAGAACATTTCGACGAAGAGTCGCTGGTCTGGGTAAACCACGCAGTAGAAGGCTCCCAGCGTATGCGCACCTTGATAAACGATTTGCTTTCTTACGCACGCATCGAATCAAGAGGCAAGACCTTCGAAGTGGTGGACCTCAATGAAGTAGCCAGCAGGGTGAAGCACGATTTGTCCGTTGTAATTGAAGAAACGCATGCAACAGTCAATTTCGAAAACTTGCCAAGCGTGAACGGTGATTCGGTACAACTGGGTCAGTTGTTTCAAAATTTAGTCAACAATGCAATAAAATTCCGCTCTTCGGCGGATCCTGTTGTCACAATAAGAAGCGAACTCAACGGTCGGGATAACGTGTTCAGTGTTAAGGACAACGGTCGTGGATTCGACATGGAACACGCAGATAGGATTTTTGTAATTTTTCAAAGATTGCAAGGTCGAACGGAAGCCGCCGGTACAGGTATTGGTCTTGCGGTCTGCAAAAAGATTGTTGAGCGCCATCGTGGGCGCATTTGGGTCGAGTCGAAACCAGGAGTAGGATCGACCTTCTTTTTCACTATACCGACGTTGGAAAGCGGAGACAAGAACGATGAACACTAAAGCAATTCGAATTCTCATGGCGGAAGACAGTCCGACCGATGCGGAATTGGCACGGCAAGCCTTTAAGAATGGCAAGCTTCTCAACGAGCTCGCTATCGTAGAAGACGGTGTAGAAGCTCTTGCCTACGTGCGAAAGGAAGGCAAGTACAAAGATGTATCGACACCAGATGTAATTTTGCTGGATTTGAACATGCCGAAAAAGGATGGGCGTGAAGTGCTGGCCGAGTTGAAGGCTGACGTCAGACTGAGACGCATTCCAGTGGTCATTTTAACGACCTCAGAAGACGAGGAAGACGTGCTCAAGTCGTACGAATTACAGGCAAGCTGCTACGTAACTAAACCGATCGATTTCGATAAATTCCTGGAAGTGGCAAAGCGCATCAAAGAATTTTTCTTCAACGTTGTTACTCTCCCACCAAACCCATAATCGGTGGAAACCTTTGAATACCAGAACCATAAACATTTTACTGATTGAGGACAGTCCCACCGATGCGTTGCTGATGCGGCACCATCTCAATTCTGTACAGGAGTACAAATTCAAAATCGAGGAAGCAGCATCTCTGACACTAGCTACCAGCAAAGCTGAAGCGCAAGAATTTGACGCAGTCGTTCTGGACCTCGGACTGCCTGAATCAACCGGCCTGACTACTTTCAAGAAAGCGAAAACCTCTTTTCCAGACAAACCGATAGTCGTGGTGACAGGTGATAACGATCGAAGCACACTGGCTGCGACTATGGAAGCAGGGGCGGATAACTACTTGATTAAGGATGCTCTGGAAGGAAATCGAATCGCTATAGCAATACTGTCTGCGATTCGAAACCATCAATCGTAGTTAGCAAACCCGACAAATTCGGTCACAGGTTATTCTGCGAGACCCTAAACCGGGGCAAGACCGGAGAGTCCGAGGCAAAACCAGTAAGGAAGCACCCTGGGGGCAGGGAACAAGCGGTAGTTTCGGAGCCACTCTACCTAAGCACAATCTTTGAAGTAAGGAGCCATCGATGCCTGCACTTTGTCCCGCGCCCGGGAAATGCGCGATTTCACAGTTCCCTTCTCCGATTTTGTCAATGTTGCGATCTCATCGTATGAAAGTCCATGCATTTCACGCAATATCATTGCAACACGAAAAGGCTCCGGCAATTTCGCCAGTGCTGATTCGATTTCTGACATCAGTTCCGAACGTTGTAACATCTCTTCCGGTAAAGCAGACGTGTCTTCGACATCACGTGTCACATTTTCATCGCGCTCGTTTGCGAAGGATTCATCAAGCGACACAACTTTGAGAGCAGGCTTCTTACGCAAGCTATCGTAAAAGATATTCGTTCCGATTTGACGCAACCATGACTTAAAGCTGGCACAGTTTCTCAATGCACCAATGCACCGCCACATGCGAATCAAAACTTCCTGTTCGAAATCGGCACGGTCGGCGCTGTCAGGCGCAAGCTGGTATAAATGTGCACGAATAGAAGCCTGATGACGTTTAACAAGCACACCGAAGGCCCTTTCGTCTCTCTGTTGGGCCAGCACAATCAGCTCGGGATCGCTCAGTTCGTCTATGACACTAACTTTCGACACCACATTAAGTAGCTGCTGCGTGTGACTGTTTTGGTACATCTATCTGACCCCTTGCTTATGTAGTCCATGTAGTCTATTGTGCTACATTAAAAGCACCCTTTCAATCTGGGAAACCCCTACAAAACCGGTAGATCCCTTAGTCAGCAAGTAAAAGCAAGACCGGGTCAGAGATAGTGTGTTCTAACTTTCGAAAACTTGGTCTCCGCAGCTTTACAAACACATATCGTGACGCCACTGAGCGTCTACGCCGACTTCTGCCTTAGAACGGAAAGGACTGCTGCGCCTGCGCAATGATGCCTGACGAACGAACACCATTAACAGTGATGTTGTCCACGACCACGACGCCGCGCTGCGCCAGGCTGATGCCGATGCGCTGGACCTGACCACTTAAACCCAACTGTGCGGCTGTAAATGAAACCGTAGTCAACCCGGCGCCGTTGTTCGAAACACTACCAGCTGAGACTGGAACGAATCTGGTGTTCAACGTCGATCCACTTGCCTGGTCATCGATTACAAGTACCGGTGAAATCGTGCTTGCCGCAGTCGATTGCCCTGAAACAGCAGCCAGCGAACCGTATTGGAACGAGACATTGCTGACCTGAGTGTTAGCAACTCCTTGAAATACAGCACCCGTGCTTCCAATTTTTGCGTTGGTAGAGTTAACCAGGCTGGAAAGAACAAGGACTGGATGACTGCCGACAGCACTGTTTGAGGCAGCCAGCGAGTTGAAAGCACGGACAGTCGAGCTGTTGGTTGCGGGTGTGCTTGAGTTGTTTGCCGAGTTCACTCCAACGCTGCTTGATCCCGCAGTGTTATTTGCCGAGTTAAAACCTGCGCTGCTGGTGCCAGAGGTGTTGTTTGCGGAAGAGAACCCGGCACTGCTGGTGCCACCACTATTATCTGCGGATGAGAAGCCGACACTGCTGGAACCGGCTGTGTTGTTGGACGAAGAGAAACCACTGCTACTGGTGCCGGACGTGTTATTGGCAGATGAAAAACCTGCGCTGCTCAGCCCGGAAGTGTTGTTAGCTGAGGAAAAACCGGCGCTACTCGTGCCACTCGTACCCGAGCTACCGGGCGCATTAGCTGGGTTGGTAGCATACGAGAGACCCAGGGTCGCGAAACCAAGCCCACCCTGCGGCACGTTCAGTCCACCCTGCGGAGCCGACCCGGCATTGTTTCCAGACAACCCGGCTAATGAGTTGAGGCTCGTCGGATTTACGTTGACAATCGATGCCGAGAATAGTTCTTGTGAGCCCGCCGTGTAGGGTGCTATCACAAATTGAGAAGCACTGCCGGCCGCAGAGCCGCTGCTCAACGATGGAACAAATCTAGAAACTGCTGCAAAACCAGACAGAGACGAGAGCAGAAAGGTAAATGATGTGCCTACCAATAAAGCAGAATTACGCATAAGTCCTCCTCTACACTCACCAAATGCGGTGCAGAAACAAAAGTTGTCTTTACTTGAAGTGGTGAGTGAAAGCGAGCAAGAGCACGCTAACTCTTCTTCTTACCGAAGCTGAGACGAACACTTTTCAAAGCAGTTCCCGCGAAATATCAAATTTTGTGCACGAGCAGATTCAAGCAACTGCACGTTTGCTATTTTGCCTGTCTATGGACGACTCTTCGACAACTGGTTTTGTGTTCACAGCTCGTTGAATTGCAGTGGCAACATCATCGATAGCTTTTTGCATCGATGTAGCGCGAGAGTTGGTCCAGAAATAAACATCAAGCGAAGAGCCTACAGAGGTCTGATACACGAGAGGCGATGGCTGCTTTTCCACGGACTGAGATTTGCTCAACACGTCCAGAATCATCGTTCGCAACTCTTCTGTCGTTTTGCCTTGAGGAAGGGCGACCGACAGCTTGATGCGACGCTGTTCGTATCCCGTCAGCACTACGATCGGGCTGGACAACATTGAACCATTTGGAACAACAACCAATTCGCCGTCGATAGTTTTTATACGTGTCGATCGAATATCTATATCCTGCACAGTGCCTTCGAAACCGTTGGTGCGAATTTCGTCACCGATGCGAAAAGGCTTCTGCCACAAGAGAAGAATTCCGGCGAAGAAATTCTCCAGAATATCTTTAAACGCGAAACCAACGGCGACTGATGTGATGCCCAGACCCGCCACTAAATTGCCGGGACTGAAACTGGGGAAGATGATTGTAGCCGCAACGAGAATGCCGAGGAGGTTGACGAAGAAAATGACGATTGTGCCGAGAGCGTGACTGAGCGTGTCGTCAAAGTGCGTCCGCTTGCATAAATTGATAACAAGTTTCTTTGCCAGCCTCGCACCGAAAACAAAAAGCACGAGTGTAGCGACTGCCACAAGTATGTTTGGTAATTTGGCGAAGAAAGCATCCGTCATGTGCAGGACACTCGTCCACGCAAGTGAAATAGCTCTTTCCATGTCTTCTCCCTCAGCGGCCATGCACAAACTGTCGAGATCTAAAGCTCGCATCCGCACTGAAGAAAGAGTTTGGTCTTATTTTGTTCCCAGAGTGCTTTCGGTGTTAAGTGCTGCCATCTTGGTCTTTGGTTCCCGATTCCAGACACGAAGCTTCTTGCAGGTCGCCAGGAAATCGCTGGCATCGGTCGCGTTCTTAACCTGAACGACGCCTTCGTCCGCAGTGGCAATTCCATTTTTTTCAAGCAGCGCAGCTGAGTCGCCGTTGTAAGCGATGAACTTCAAGTGCGCATACGCGTCCGAAACAAAGTCCCTGGCGTTGGCATCAGTAGTCAATCGTTTTGCACCATCAACAGAAGTGACAATCGCAACCGCGTCGAACAGAACAGACGGGCTGCCGTTCAATCTGCCGTCAGCAGCAATATGAGTGCCATCGCTTGCATCAACTCCAGAGATTGTCGGAGCAACAATGAACACGTCGGCGCCCACAGTCTTCGCCGCCGCACGAATATTGTCCACCACTTTCGCATCGGCTCCATCCGTTACAAGAAGCCCGAGTTTTCTGCCTCGAAAACTGGTCGGTCCGTTTTTAATGATGCTCAGTTCTGGTGATTCCGGCAAGTCAGTCTTTGCCGGGTGTGCTGTTGCTGCAGAGGGAGGCATGCTCTTCATACCCAAGCCCGCTGCTACTCTGTCAGCTAATCCCTTATCGATATTTTCAAGATGCGAAACCATTCTTGATCTTATTTCGGGCTTCTCAACTTTTGAGAGTTCAAATGTGAGAGCGTCGCTGATGTGCATTTGCTCAGGTAGCGTCTGACTGATGTAGAACTGCCTTGCCTGGCTATAATGATCGGCAAATGATTCAGGGCGCACGCGCAATTTTTGCCCGCTTAAAGGCTCAGGATACGACTTAAACCCTGTGGTTGCACTTTCTCTGGGACCGCCAAACGAATTTGGTTCGTAATTAACCCGTCCACGAGGATTACTCATCGCCATGTGTCCGTCTTGTTGGAAATTCATGACCGGGCACTTCGGCGCATTGATAGGCAGTTGAGTAAAATTTGTCGAACCCAGCCTGGATAGCTGAGTATCTAGATATGAAAAGTTTCGCAGTTGCAACAAAGGGTCATTCGAGAAATCAATTCCAGGGATGATGTTATTGGTACAAAACGCTACTTGCTCGGTTTCCTCGAAGAAATTATCAACAGTTTTGTTTAGCACCATTTTGCCAACTTTCTGCACCGGAACCAATTCTTCGGGAATTAGTTTGGTTGGATCCAACACATCGAATGCAAATTTCCTGGCGAAGTCCTCGTCGAAGAGTTGCATGCCCAGCTCCCATTCAGGATATGCTCCTTCCTGAATTGCATTCCAGAGATCACGTCGATGAAAATCAGGGTCTGCTCCGTTGATCTTCAGCGCTTCATTCCACATCACTGATTGCAGACCTTGTTTTGGCTTCCAGTGAAACTTGACGAACGTGCTCTTGCCCTGCTCGTTCACCAGTCTGTATGTATGAACTCCAAAACCTTCCATGAATCTGAAAGAACGCGGAATCGCACGATCTGACATAACCCACATAATCATGTGCATTGATTCAGGCGACAACGATATGAAGTCCCAGAAATTATCGTGAGCGCTTTGCGCTTGAGGAAAATCAGTATTTGGTTCGGCTTTAACAGCGTGAATCAGATCAGGAAATTTCATACCATCTTGTATGAAGAACACCGGAATGTTGTTGCCGACGAGATCCCAATTTCCCTGTTTAGTATAGAACTTGACAGCAAATCCTCTGACATCACGAGCAAGATCGCCGGACCCTTTGTTTCCAGCGACTGTAGAAAAGCGAACAAAGACAGGTACCTTCTCACCCGGGCGTTGAAACAGGTCAGCTCTTGTCACATCTGACATTGACTTATAGGGCTCGAAATAGCCGTGTACGCCAAAGCCCCTGGCGTGAACAACGCGCTCAGGAATTCTCTCGTGGTCGAAGTGAAAAATCTTTTCGCGGCCGACGAAGTCTTCCAACAATGTCGGACCATGTGCGCCACCTTTCAGTGAGTTTTGATCGTCAGATACAGGTACGCCCTGTTGCGTCGTCAAAACAGGAGTGCCGTCGCTGGCGTTCTGGTGCGTCTCATCTGACGCACCTCTCAAAGTTTTCACGGCACCAGTTGCCTGAGTGCCTTTGTCGTTATACGAAACGCCCGTCTTAACTCCAGCCTCCGCACTAGCAGCGCTGGTCACACCAGTTGCGATAGACAGGCTCAATGCAGTCATCATGGACGCGATTGCCATCCGCGTAAAGACATTTGAGATCATTCTTAGTTCCTTGATTTGAAATAGCCAGGAGACTGTCACACTTCGAAGTATGACGTGGGCGTTACCGTGTAGCCTATAATCCTACATTATTCCAGCCACGTTGTCGACTTTCAGGCACAAAAAAAAGAAAAGAAAAATACATATATCAACAGAAAAGGAGCTCGCCGGCAAACAAGCTCCTCTTCGACTTCACTCTAGTGACATGTTGGCAGCTTCAGGCTGCAGAATCATCCTCGACATTGTCGGGACGAAGAACAACATCAGGATTGTCACCTTTTGCATCGCCGCTCATCACATCGACATGCAATGGTTGAGTCTCGGGAAGTAGCCCCTCATCGTCGTCATCGTCAGCCTCATTGCACTCGTCGGCCAACCCTTCACTCCATTTTTCGTCGGCCTTATTGTTGACGTAGGGCATCTCGAGGTTGCCGAGTCGCGCCTCTTCGTCAGTAAAGTAGGTGTGCCCGACGTTGTCCGGCGTTTCCTCCTTAAAACTGACGTCAGGTTCTTCCCGATTGCTCTCGACTGTTTGTGCGCCATCCATCTGTGCGATGGTGCCAGGCAAAGGAATGCCGCTTATGTCCAGGGCTTTGCCTTTCGTTTGATTGTGTTTCATGATTTTCGTGCCCTCTAAATCTGGCTGAACTGACATTACTTTCTGCGCTTCGACGTCGTCCTGCTAGAGGAAGTTCTAGCTGTCGGCTTCTTCGCTGATTTAGATGTTGACTTGCCGCTGCTCTTACGCGCGGCTGCTTTGCGATTCGATGAGGCAGAAGCTTTGCTTTTCGCAGCACCCTGTTTTTTCGAAGCTGCCTTCGCGCTGGATGGCTTACTGCGTCCACTGGAAGTTGAAGCTTTCGATGCGGATTTAGACTTCGCGGTTGAGCGACCTCTGCCGGCGGAGTTGCCGCCAGATTTCTTCGAAGAAGCGGCTCGGGCTCGAGAGGCAGAAGTTTTCGATTTAGGGGCGGCAGCTTTAGACTTAGCTGCAGACTTTGATTTTGCGGCAGCTCCAGTTTTGGAATTCGCCTTATTCTTTGATGAAGATTTCGCCTTTGATCGCTTTCCTGACGATGATGCTTCTTCCTCAAGCTCCATCTTTCTTTCGGCCGCGTTTCGTCCAATCTCCTCGAAGTCGATCTCTGTCTCTGCCGCCTTCAGCTTCTCAAACATTTCTTTCTCTTCGCGCTTTCTTTGTTCTTTGCAGAGCTTATGCAAAATCGCCATCTTGCCATCGAAGTAGTCGTCGGAAGGTTCCATTGTGTCGAGCACATCCAGAATCATTGATGCGACGTAATTGCTTGCTTCAGCTTCAAACACCAGCTCTTGTGCATCTTCTTTTTCGTCTTCACCAGCAGACTCAGTAAGGAGGGGATAATACAATTCCTCTACGAGCTGAGAGTGAACCTTCAGACCATTCTTAATCTGTTCGAAGAGGCTTTGCTTCTCTTCATCTTCTTCCGCTTGAGAGAACTGGAAAAAAAGTTCCGCGGCCTGTGAGTTACTTTCGTGCACGAGTTGGATCAGGTCCAATTTTGAAGGGCTCTGTGCACCGTCCTCACCCTCACCTTCGCCTTCTTCATCCTCGCCGTCTTCGAACTCCAGCTCTTGCGACTGCTTGAGTGCGGACTTCTTTTGGTTTGTTTTCGAGATCGTGTATGTCATGTCTAATACTCCCAGATGTGCTTATGCCGATTTGCGGTCGCGCGAGTCACGATTGCCGATTACCGGAAATGTTTCCTCAGGCAGTGGTTTAGCCGAAAGACTTGCTTTGCGGTCAAGAAATTCTCGTCCAAGCTCTTTCAAGTCGAGGTCCGATTCCTTCAGTTTCTCGAATATCTCTTTCTCCTCTTCCTCGACATGGTGCTTGACCATCTCACAAAGCACGGTGACCTTCGAATCGTAATAATCATCTGACGGCTTCATGTGTCCCAACTCCGCTAGCAGAAATTTAACGACATGGTGCTCAGTATCGGCCTCGTCCATCAGACACTCGGCTTCCTTTTCGCCATTGCGGACTTTTGGATAGACGATCTCTTCTTCGAGTTTGGCATGCAGACCCAGCTCCTGTGTGATCTGCTCAACGATAGACTTTTTCTCCGAATCTTCCTCTGCTCGCGCAAATTGGAAAAACAACTCGTCAACTTTCATGTGGTCGCGATGCAATAGCTGCATGATGTCTTCGGAAGGAGATTCTTCAAGGTTGCGAGGTTGCTGATCTGTTTGATTCATTGTTCGACTCCTGTTCTCAAATTGGGCAATTTTTATTGTTTTGCTTAGAACAAGACATCAACTCATGGTCAATGGTTCCTCTGAACACTACGTGAACCGAGGGATTTTTGATTTATTTAAACTGCCGGTCGTTACGTACAAGAAAAGAAGAGTGACACCAAATATGGAGTCACTCTTCACAGGCGGTCGACCGCCGCAAGATGCACTTCTACCTAGATTCTAAGCCTTTGCTGCCAGCTGCGACAAACGACTTTCGAGGAACGTCTCCAACTCAACAAGAGCGTCACTGAATCCCTTAATTCCCTCTGCCAATTTTTCGTGAGCCATTTTGTTTTCAGCATGCATCTTGTCGAATATTTCTTTGTTCATTTCGATACGCTGAATCGATGATTTTTTCGAGCTTTCGGGGTCGAGTTTACGCTCCAGCTTACCTTCACTGGAATCAAGTTCTCCCAGAAGCTTGGGGGAAATAGTCAACAAATCACATCCTGCCAGTTCGATGATTTCGTCGGTATTTCTGAAACTTGCACCCATCACCACAGTTTTGTAATCAAACTTTTTATAGTAGTGATAGATATCCGTAACAGATTTGACACCCGGATCCTCGGCACCTTTGTAATCTTTTCCAGTGTCCTTCTTATACCAATCCAAAATACGTCCCACGAATGGAGAGATCAATGTGACCTTTGCTTCCGCGCAGGCGACCGCCTGGTGCAGTCCAAACAGCAGAGTCATGTTGCAGTGGATGCCCTCTTTTTCAAGTTGCTCTGCAGCTCTGATACCTTCCCATGTTGAGGCGATTTTGATCAAAATACGCTCACGAGAGACGCCAGAGCTTTCGTACATTTGAATGATTTCCCGAGCCTGGGCAATCGTTGCGTTTGTGTCATACGACAATCGCGCGTCAACTTCGGTCGATACGCGACCTTTTATAATCGTCAGAATTTTTCTACCGAATGCAACAGCAAGGTGCTTAAACGCATAGTTAGCGGTGTCTTTAGTTGAACCTTTGGCACCCACCTCTTTTTTCGCTTGCTGAAGAACCTCATCGACGAGCGATGAATAGCCAGGCATCTGCGAAGCAGCCAGTATTAGAGATGGATTGGTCGTGCTGTCCTGGGGCTTAAATTTGGTCATCGAATCGAAGTCGCCCGTGTCTGCGACGACAACGGTCATCTCGCGAAGTTGTTCAAGCAATGTGCTCATGACTGCTCCTTGTGTCTGCTCATAGCATCTTTAAGTATACGAACAATAGCGTTTCAATGTCCACGCCACAAGCAAATGATGAGATCACAAACGATTCTTCAAAATCTCTTGAACCAGACATGTCATGATGCAACACCCGTTTGGGTGTTTTCGCAAACAAACTTTTTGTTATTCAGTGAAACTTTGAATTCGACTTCGCGTCTGAGTCGCAGTTAGAAATAGAGGATCATTGATATGCAAGGTACTGCACATACAGTGGATAAATTGAACGGACTGTTGAAAGGTGAGATCTCAGCGGTCGAAACATATCGGCAAGCATTAGAAAAAATCACCGACCCGGCAATTGTGAAGGAACTCGAGTGCGCGAAAACGTGTCACTCAGGTCGAGTGGCAGAGTTGACATCGAAGGTGCAGAACGCGGGCGGTAAGCCAGCTGAGAGCTCAGGCGCATGGGGAGCCTTCGCCAAGATGATGGAGGGTGGGGCAAAAATTGCTGGTGACAAAGCCGCGATCGCAGTTCTAGAGGAAGGCGAAGACAAAGGACTCGCTGATTATAAGGATTTACTTGAAGATTCAGACCCAACCGTACAAATGACAGCGCAGGCGCTTCTTCCTAAGCAGGAAGGAACACACCAAAAGATGCGTGAGCTCAAGCAATGCTTGAATTCCTGATTGGAGCATTCGAGTGAAAGTGGAGGGCAATGCCCTCCATTTTCTTGAAGGTATAAAAATGCATCATTTTAAAATTGAACCTGAAAACGGCTTTCATGTGGTTGCGAAATCCTCTAAAAGCGAATGCGCGACGATGGTCATCGAACCAGGAAACAGTGAAGGCGGCCCGGACAATAAACACAGAGCAGATCAGTGGCTTTACGTGCTGGACGGTGAAGGACAGGCTACAGTGGAGGGTGAACACATTACGCTCAGTGCTGGCACCTTGCTGGAAATCGAAGCCGGCGAAAGGCATGAAATTCGTAACACTGGTGACGCTCTATTACGTACGCTGAACTTCTACGCTCCGCCTGAATATTAGTGGTGCTCAACGTTCACAATGCATCGTCGGCAGGAAAAATAATCTCGAGCCACTTGCGACACTCAGTGCAGGCTATGTAAATCATCAGGCACGGCGCAGCAAGCCCAGGGACCAGCGCAAACTCACGAAGAGGCGTCAGTAATAGCATCGCCGCCACCGATAAACAAATGATAGGTGCCCAGAGAATCGTGCCAGACATGTCCACCCCCGATGTAGACTAGACTATACGATCCTTTTCATGGGGTCAAGCGCACGCGCGACTTTCAAGCACAAAAGCTGGAATGTGCCTGATACCATGAAGGGGTTCTCTAGCAATTGCCAATCAAAAATTTGCTAGAGGTCATCTTTATTGAGCATGTGGCTCGCAGTTAAACCCGCGATCGAAATTTGACCTGTGTCGTGAAGCAATTGCACCTGGGCGATGTTGTAGTTGATGATCGCCTGGGCTTTGGATACTCGTGCCTGCGTGTAATCTCGTTGCGCTGTAATAATATCCAAATTAAGACCCAGACCACTTGTCTTTCTCAGCTCAGCCAGTCTCAACTCTTCAGCAGCAGATACAACTTCGCTTGTCGCTTCAGAAATATTTCGCTCGGCATCCAGAATTTTCAGGTAGGAATTGCGCACCTGACTGCACACAGTCTGCAACTCCTTCTGCGATTGTAGCGCTGCCTGCCTGGCTTCCCATTTAGCACGCACGACCTCCATCGAGTCGACGGTGGCCAGACCTTTCAGACGCCAGTTTGCGTTCACAGAAAACACTCCCAGAGCATTTACGTTAGATGGCGGTCCGATTCCGTATGCTTGACCACTTAACGACACAGTCGGTTGCAGGCCCGACGTCGAAACTATCAGCGCCTTTTTGGCAGCCAATCGCAATTGCTCATACTGTTTCAATTCCGGACGATGGTCGATTGCCATTTGCAGAACCTGCCCGACACTTAAATGCGGATCCACGAGGCGAATCTTCTGCACGACAGTTGTCGCAGGTTGAAGATCATCCCCCAGATCAACGTTCATATTGTTAGCCAGTGTTATTGCCGCAGAGCGCCTTTCGATTTGCTGATCGACCAGCGCTTGCCTATCTCTTGAAAGTTGAGTCTTCGACTGCAAAACTTCGAGATTGGTGGCTAGACCTGAATGAAAGCGAGCCTGATTTCGCCTCAACTGTTCTTCTGAGGTTCTCACCGCATCGATGCGAATCTGCAATATTGTTTCGGCCAACACGAGGTTGTAATAATTCTGGGCTATAGTGAGCAGCGTGTCACTGAGCGTTGCACGCTCTCCATGGGAGCTGGCGCGATAGTTATTTCGCGCTTGCAAGGCACCGAACAAAACGCTGCCACCACGATAGACGTAGTACTCAGCACCGGCATGCATAATCTCAAAGGGTCGGTTGACTGTGACTGTGCTGTCACGACCGCTACTCGTGATATTGCTAGCTGTTCGTCCTATTGCTGTATTGCTGAGCGCACCCGTCGACAATCCTTGCGACGCAAGAATGTTGAACGGCAAACCCACATGCCCCCTGGCGAAATACTCGCTAAACCCTGCAGTGGCATCAGGTAAGAATTTTCCGAGCGCCGAGTAGTAGGAAAATTTACTTTGTTTAGTCTGGGTGAGTCTGATTGCCAGGTCTAGATTTCGCTCAAGTGCAATATCTAGAGCCTCTTTCAACGTTATTGGTCGAGATGAAGTTGCATCCAACCTGAATGGATTCAAGTATTCGTTGACAGTGATCAACGATTCGAGGCGCGGTGCACTGATAGCGATCTCGTCACCGGATGCAGTACCATCACCAGCGGCTAGCCCAGGCAGTGGATTGCCTGCGCCTGGCGCACCCATCGCCGCCGCTGTGTCCGCTTTCGACGCGCCTGTTGCTGCTGGTGCAGGTGGCTGAAATTTCCTGGCTTTTTTAAGGCTATTAGTGTGTTGATTGAAATCTGAGTTAGCGCTCTGAATCGCAGTGCTCGCTTGATTGTGATCTTGGGTCCGCGCTTGATTGAGATCTTCCGAAGTAACCGATGAGTATGGAGGTCGAAGTTGAACCTGGTCATCCGCAAAAGCTGAGCTGCCTGCAAGCAGCGAAATGCCTACTGCACTGATGACCAGAATAAGCCATGGATGGGGTTTGCTGACCATGAAGCAATCATACCAATCGGTATGACGAACTTCAATGCCTTTGTAGTCTTTAGTTAACATTATCCAAGCTGCTTCCTGAATCGACCGGCGCTGAACGAGAGCAGGACAATTGCAAAAATCATCAAAATAACCAGGTCTTTCCAGATCACTTCCAGTCCAACACCTTTCATCAGGATGTTGCGAACACACTGAATGTAGTACCTCAACGGATTCAAATACGTCAGATATCTAAAGAAATCAGGCATACTCTCAATCGGTGACAGTGCGCCGCTCAGTTGGATCAGCGGCAAGTTAAAAAAGAAAGAGGTGAGAATTGCCTGCCTCTGATTTTTGGATATGGTGGCGAGGATAATGCCAATCGAAATTACGACAAAGATGTAAATATTCGAAGCGAACATGTAAGTGAAAAAATTGCCTCTGAACGGCACTTGAAAGACCAGCCGCCCCAGACTGACAGCCAGAAGCACCGAACCATTGAGCATCACAAGCAGTGGCACAATTTTGGCCACCAGTATCTCCCATGACTCTGCCGGTGTCATCAGAAGCTGCTCCAGTGTTCCGGAGTCCTTTTCTTTCACCAGAGTTACCGATGATACGAGCGTGCCCGTCAAAGTAAGAACCAGTCCAAGCACGCCCGGGATGAAAAACCAGGAGGAGACAAGTCCTGGATTGTACACATAGGAAACATCGGCTTTGACTGGTTGCATTTTTGTCGGGCGAAGCAGCTCGCCAAACATCAGGATCATCTGACTGGAGTAGCCCTGGGCAATACCTGCAGTATTTGCATCGACAGCATCCAAAATCACTTGCAGCCCCGCCGGTCTGTCTTGACTGATTCGCCGGTCGAAGTCTGGCGGAATCACAAGCCCGGCATCAAGCTTGCCCCGCTCGATAGCAGTTGTCAGGGCACGCAAATCGTCTGCAACTCGCTCAATTTTAAAGACACGATTTTCGACCATAGCCGATATCAGTTCCCTACTTTTGTAGGTCTTCGCCTCATCGATTACACCCATACGCAGGTACTGCACGTCGGGGTTGAGGGCAGCGCCATAAAGACAGATTTGAACGATCGGGGGAAACATCAAAAGAAACAACTGCTGCCTGTCACGCAGAATTTGCTTCGTTTCTTTGACGATGAGCGCGCGCAGTCGCTCACCAAACACCATACTGATTAAGCGCTCTGGAATGTTCATACTTTCAACTGCATCTTGCTGAGATTTTTGCGAGCGATATTGAAAAAGAAAAGCGCGCCAAAAGCCAAAAACAGTGGCAAATACCAGTCGTAAATCCACGCCGCACCGCGAACGAACGCATCACGGGAGAGTTGAACAAACCAGCGCGCCGGCACGAGCACAGTTATGTAAGAGAGTGGATAAATGATGTTTCTGACAGGATAAAGATATCCAGATAACAGCAATGCGGTTGTAAATCCACCAGTAGCCACGGCCTGCACAGCGGCGCTCTGCGAATTAGTTCTCGTACCTATCATGGTACCGAACGACACGGAGCTGAGGATGAAAAGCAGGGCGCCAACGACGTATGGAGTGGGATCGCCAACAAAGCGAGTTCCAAAACAAAACATCGATATGACGATCAAAAACGCTGCTTCGAGAACTCCAACGATCATGTAAGCAAGAATTTTTCCACCGATAAATTCAACTGCAGTTATGCTCGACGCATATACTTGCAGGATGGTGCCGGATTCTTTTTCGCGTACCATCGCCAGTGCTGCCAGCAATGATGGATAAATCCACAGACAAACTGCAAGCGCGCCTGGTACGACATACAAACTTTCCTTTCGACCGGGGTTGAACCAGAGACGAATATCTTGATCCAGCACCGGGTTGCTGTCGTCGAGGAGACGATTGTCCGTCATAAATCGATTGGTGGTAGCCAGAATTCCATTTTTGATGACGCGCGCATTGTTTACGTCTGTGGCGTCAACAAACACCTGAAAATGAGCTTGTCTGCCACTTGATAAAGTTCGCGAGAAATCAGGTGGAATGATCACTGCCGCCTTGGCATAACCTTTATCCATGGCGTCTTCCATGGGGTGATCGCCATGCCAGGCGTGCGCATCAAACTGAGAATTGTTGTAGATGCGATCGATCAAATCTTTGCTCAACGTTCCAGTGTCGAAATTTTGCACCACCAGTGCAATATTTTTGATTTCCAGCCGCACTCCGAATCCAAACAGAAGTAAACTCAATAGCGGCAACACAAAAGCGAGAGCGACTGTCAGTTTGTCGCGCACAAACTGTCTGAGCTCTTTTTTGCATTGGGATATTAGTTTTTTCATTTTGAATTCTATCGATACATCATTCTGGATTTTGTCGGTACATCATTTTGGGTTTGGTCGATACTTCATTTTGGATTGTGTCGCTGCTTACTTTTCTACTGCGCCTTCGCGTGATTGTTTTTCTCGCCTGCCCGTTGCACAATTCCGATAAACGCGTCCTCAAGCGAATAGCCGATATCGCGATGCCTGATGACACTAATGCCAGCAGACTTTAGCTTATTGAGTATTTCGGGTAGCTCTTTCTCAGGCTCGTCCAGCGCCACGTGCAGAGCATCCGCGAATATCGCAACCTTCCATGCTTCGACCTTATCGCGAATCACCCGCGCCGCTTCCTGTGTATTGTCGACAACAATCTCGACGAGTTTGCCCGGTTGGTCTTGCTTAATTTGCGTTGGAGATCCCTGCGCGACAATTTCGCCTGCCACCATAAATGCGAGATTCTGACAGTGCTCAGCCTCTTCGAGAAAGTGCGTCGTGACCAGCACGGCAGTACCATTGCGAGCAAACTGACGGATGTATCGCCATAGCTGACGGCGAGCGAGCGGATCAACACCAGAGGTTGGTTCGTCGAGAAAGAGAATTTCCGGCTGATGCATTACTGATGCGGCGAACGAAAGACGCTGTTTCCAACCACCTGGCAGGGATTTTGTCAAAAGCTTCTCCTGCCCTTTCAGACCACAACTTGAGAGAGCCCAGTCTATTTTCTCGCGCCGTTCGTTCAGAGGCACTTCATAGACGCCGCAGTAAAACTCCAGATTCTCTTTAACGCTCAGGTCATCGTACAAAGTAAATTTCTGACTCATATATCCGATGCGCTTGCGCAGCTCAGAACTGCGCAAATCGCTCTTTGCGCCAGCTAAAATCATCTCACCATGACTGGGTGTGAGCAATCCGCAAAGCATTTTGATTGTTGTAGTTTTGCCGGCGCCGTTCGCCCCTAACAATCCGAAAATTTCGCCATAACCGACCTTCAAGCTGACTGACTTTACAGCCTGAAAGTCACCGAAATTGATACCAATCTTATCGGCGCCGATTGCAACTTTACCTTTGCCGGCGCCTGATTTTGGGCGCTCTTTAAATTTGTAGATCGCATCCTGCTGCTGCCCTTGAGGTGTGGAACGCAACGTACTGACGAAGACATTTTCGAGACTGGGTTCAGAGACGTTAATTTCAGGCTCACCGCCATCATTATGACGGGCAAGGTTTAAGACAAACTCTTTGCCTTTCTCCACGTCTGGAGTCAAGATGTCGAGCCGGTCTCCAAATTCCTGCACATCAGAAACAATTTCCGATTTTTTGGACTCGGCTGCCAGAGCAGACTCGAGCTTCGCCAGATTTTGAGAATGAACTTCGAGTCTATGCATGCCGAGTCCAGCGATCAGATCTCTGGGAGTTCCCAACTGCCTGATGGTGCCATCGTTAATCAAGGCAACGCGATTGCAGCGTTCCGCCTCGTCCAGATACGGCGTCGCGACAGCCGTTGTTACTCCTTCTGCAGCAACCTCAGCAAGCACGTCCCAAAACTCACGCCGCGAAACTGGATCGACACCAGTTGTCGGCTCGTCCAACAACAAGATTTCTGGAGCAGAAACAAGCGCGCAACAGAGCGCCAATTTCTGCTTCATTCCGCCAGAGAGCTGCCCCGCCAGGCGAGAACGAAATTTGTATAGATCCATCAAATCCAAATATTTTTTACTGCGCTCTTTAAATTGTTGGTCAGACACTTCACGCACGCCGGCGCTGTAAATCAGGTTTTCCTCGATGCTCAAATCGAGATGCAGCGAGAATTGCTGCGTCAGATAGCCAATTTTCTTGCGAGCCAATCTCGGTGTCTGACCCAAAATGTTGACATCGCCAGAAGTGGCGTCCATAACGCCACCGAGCACGTGAAAAGTGCTGGTTTTTCCCGCACCATCAGGACCAATCAACCCAAAGATTTCGCCACGCTCAATTGAAAACGATATACCTTTTACGGCTTCGAAATCACCGTATTTTTTTGTAAGGTTGTTGACTTCAATGACAAGCGAAGTGGCTTTGTTGTCTGCTGGTATGACCGTGCCAGTCAACTGTTCTTCGCTCCAGACGACGGGTTAATATCGATGTCCGCATCAGCAGGCATCCCGGGTTTCGCATAATGATCGGGATTATCGATCAAGATTTTGATTCCAAAAACTTGCTTGACGCGATCCTCTTTAAAGTAAATATTCTCAGGAGTGAAACTGGCTTTGGGATCAATTTCAATCACCCTTCCATGAATTCCCTTTTTAGGATCCGAATCGTAATAAATCAATGCAGCTTGATTGATGCGAACTTTTCCCGCTTCGCTATCAGGAACGTAAGCGCGCATAAAAACAGTGTCCAGATCTATCAATGAAATAACTGTTTGCCCCGCAGCAACGACAGCGCCGGGCTCGACGGTGCGGGCAGTGACGATGCCGTTAATCGGACTCTTTATTGTCAAATAATCGATGTTGGATTGAATCTCGTCAATCGAAGCCTTCGCATTGCGCAGCTCGAGTTTTGCCCGGGCGACTGCAGCTTCATTCTGCGCGACTGTTTTGAGGTTCGATTCTTGCTGACTCATTCTGATTGGCGGGTTGAGGGCGTTACTCTTTGCTTGCGTAAGAGCGGCCTGAGCCGCGGCAATCTGCTTGGCAGCAGACGCCACAGCAGCCTTGCGAGCGTTAACTGTGGCAGCTGCTGATTTGTAAGTGCTGTGAGCCTGGTCAGCCTCGTCTTGCGTCACTGCTCCCTGCACCACTAACTCGTCATATCTTTTGATTCGGATCTTAGCCAATTCATACTCAGCTTTTGCCTGCGCTTCCTGCGCAAGCGCCTGAGCGTATTCAGCTTGCTGCGCAGCAACATTCGCTTGCGCTTGCTGAATGCGACCAAGCGCGTCTTCTTTGGCCTGACTGACATTCAACTGCGCTTGTTTGACTTGCTCCCTGGACGCAGCCAACTGCGCCTCAGCTTCCTTTATCGATTCCTCGGCCTGATCGTATTTGGCATGAGCACCGCGTAGTTGAGCCTGGATATCTTCGTCGCTGAGTTGCACCAGGAGCTGACCACGCTTCACTTCCTCACCTTCTCGGTTAGAAATGGACTGTACCCGACCGGCAATCTTTGCTCCAACGTTGGTTTCATATCCTTCGAGCCGACCGCTCAGCCTGAGCCAACCCGGCTTTCCCTCAGGCTTGTTGCGCATCAGGAAAAAAGCAACGATGCCACCTGCCACAAGCACAATTACAACGATGCGGATTATCTTCTTTATATTTTTTGGCCCGCCGCTGTTTTCCTGGGTTACTGAAGAGTTACCCTTATCAGCCGGCGGCTGCGATACAGGTAAGGCAGACTTGCTGCTGCCCGAACCTGCCGAAGTGGAATCGTTGCTGTCCATGAAACTTTCCCGAAGTTGAGGTATTATCTTACCATACCGATCGGTATGATGCGAATATAATGATGAAGAAATCAACCGGCAGACAAGCTAAAGCTCAGCAGAAAACTCGCCGAGAACTGAAGAAGTTCTGGTCAGATGATGGCGAGCCGGAACTTTCGGAAGTTTCGCGGCGGAAACGCTCCCAAATCATCGATGCAGCGCTGGAAACATTTCTCGAGCTCGGTTACGAAGGCGCGAGCATGAACCTGGTGGCAGAGCGCGCCGGTGTCATCAAGCAAACGATTTACAGCCACTTTCAAGACAAGCAAACACTCTTTCGCGAAGTAATCGCATCACTGACAGTAGATTACGTACAAAATGCACTGAAGAAACCTGAGCTATCCAACCAGCCACTACCAGTAGTGCTGCGAATGATCGCAGAAACCATTCTGGCGCGGCACCAAGATGCCCAGCACATAAGATTTGTGCGGACCATGATCGGCGAAGCAGAAAGGTTTCCAGAGCTTGCCAAACTCTTTACCGACGTCACCGTGCACCCGGTGCTCACTCTCATAGTCGAGCGAATTAAAGCACAGAAGACTTATAAATTCGACGATCCTGAAGCGTTTGCCAGAGTCTTTATCGGCACCGTCGTCAATCATTGTTTGCAACAACACATCTTGCACGGCAAAGAACTTCTGCCGTTCAATGCAGCACGGCTGGTCGACGAATTAGTTGCGCTTGTTGAATTGCATCGCGTCGCGAGCCGCTAAAAGCTTCATATCAGTGGTCCTCAGCAAGCAGTATTTGCAGCTCTGTTGCGTAATCGCTACTCTTCGCCACTGGCGGGAATTGTGAAAAAGAAGGTGCTTCCAGCATCGGGTGGCTGATGCGATTGTGCCCAAATTTTTCCTCCATGATGCTCAACGATTTTTCTGCATATCGCAAGACCAATCCCTGTACCGGGATGATTCCCACCTGCATGGAGTCGATGGAACGGTTGAAAAATTTTGTCAGAAAAATTCATGTCAAAACCAATTCCATTATCACTGACAGCGAACTGCCAGTCACCATTGCGCCGCTCTGCCGACACGTGCACTACAGGGTCAGAGCTGCCGCGATATTTCAAGGCGTTGTCGATCAGGTTCTGAAAAAGCTGCCTTAGCTGTACCTGATCGCCCACAATATTGGGAAGCTCTCCAATCTCAACCCGACCATGACTTTCTTCGACCGCCACATATAGATTCGTCAACACCTGCTCGACGATTTTGCCGGTATCAACTTTCGACGGAGTTGCCGCAATTCGCTCAACCCTGCAGTAAGCCAGCAGATCGGTTATAAGCTGCTGCATGCGCCCATTTGCCGATAAGACGATATCTAAAAATTCAGTTTCGCGCGCATCTAATTTGGTTCGACAGGTTTGAGCCAGTAAATCGGCAAACGTTGCAATTGAGCGGAGCGGTTCACGCAGGTCATGAGCGACAACATATGCGAATTGTTGCAGTTCTTGATTCGAGCGTGTCAATTTGTGAGTCAGATCTTGCTCGCTCTCTTGCGCTTTCTTTCGCTCTGTAATGTCTCGAATGATTTTGGAATATCCACGCAGTGTGCCATTTTCGTCTTTGATGCTGGTCAAAAGAACACTGGCGTAAAATTTACTGCCATCTTTCCTGATGCGCCAACCTTCCTCTTCATACTGCCCGTCTCTGGCAGCCATCTCCAGCTCCTGACGGGGCTTATTCGAATCAACATCTTCGCGCAAATGAAAGCGCGAAAAGTGCTCTCCTATAATCTCGTCGGCCGTAAAACCTTCGATATGCTCGGCACCAGAGTTCCAGCTGATGACGCGGCCTTCGGCATCGAGCATCATGATGGCATAGTCGCGCACACCTTTGACCAGCAATCTGAACCTTTCTTCGCTGTCGCGCAGTTTTGACTCAGCTTCTTTACGTCGAGAAATATCTCGAATAGCTGTCGAAATAAATTCACCTTCTTCCGTCTGCAAAGGACTCAAGGTAATCTCCACCGGAAATTCACTTCCATCGGCGCGCTTACCCATCGACTCAGTAGCACCGGATCCCGCGACAATGTGTTGTGAAACATAAGACGACCAGTCTGTCGAAGCCGCATCAGCACACAAGTCAGGCAGCAACACTTCCACTTTCTTGCCCAACAAATTTTCTCTGGAGTGACCAAAGACCCGTTCTGCCTGAACGTTGACCAGACTGATTTCGCCGACTTTATCGACAATGACCATTGCATCCGGAGCAGCCTCAAGCAAAGCGCGGAATTTAGCTTCAGCCTTTTTACGCTGGACGATTTCTGCCTCCAGTTGCGCTGGACTTGGAAGTGCCAGGGCCTTCGGAACGAGCGGCCATAGCAACACCGCAGTAACGATCGACAAGATACCGGTGGCCAGGTCCATCGTACCTTCGATCCAGTAATCGGGGTGCCAGATGGTCCAGATCTTGATCAGGTGCGTCGTCCCGCAAGCAAAAATGAAAGCGCCAAATAGAACAAACATCCAGTGAAAAACAAGATTGCTTTTCCTGGAGACCAGGATGGCGATAGATGCAGGAATCGAGTAGTAAGACAGGGTCACCAGGCTATTGCCTATGACGAACAACCAGACCAGCGCGGGGTTCCATTCCAGACAGTATCCATGTGGCATGAAGCTATCCATACTCGCCGTCCCTCTGGGCTAGTGACCTCTCGGATGGGTCGCACCGCCTGGGCACACGACCTACCCCCGGACCTAGTATGCACGGCGTAATGGACCCACACAACCACTAAAAATGGGTAACTCTTCTGAGTTAAAATAAATCACTTACCAGGACTGTTTCCACAGCTGAGATTGAAGGCACCGTCAATGGTGCGGCGGCGACTGACTTGATTTTGTCGCCGTAGCCAACGCCACAATATTGCGCCAGGACAGTACATATGATGTATCATCCTAGGAAATCATGCAGTCCTCTGCGCGATATCCTTACCCCAAGCAGCGCGAGACTGATCGTTTGGGCATTGATACTTTAGTCGGAATCTTTGCGATCACAACCGTAGTTTTCGCTTCGGTCGGTGGATTGTTGGGCATTCGAAAGTGGCTGCAGCATTCCGATCTGAAGATTTATCACGACGTCACTGATCCGCTGTCACAAGTCGTCTCTGTCATGTTTGCCGTTCTCCTCGGATTCATGATCAGCAACGCCATGGGACGCTTCGAAACTGCTCGCTCCACCGTGCAACAGGAAGCGGCGTCTCTTGCTGACATCTTCAATTTTTCTGGCGCTTTACAAGAGGTGGACCGAAAGGAAATTCGCAAACTTTGCATTCGCTATGCCGACCAGATGATCACCGAAGAATGGCCGCTGCTCAGCGCGCATAACGTCAGCGTTCCCACCATCAGAACCTACAGGACACTCTGGGAGGAATGCACCAGTTATAAGCCCTCAAATCAAATGCAAAGCAACTCGCATCAGGCGATGCTGACGGCTTTAACGGCGATGAGCGACGCGCGCCGGTTGCGCATCGAAGCACTGCATAACGGTTTGCCCCCGGCTCTCTGGTGGGTTCTGCTAGTGGGCGGACTGGCGACCATAATTTTCACATATTTTTTCGGTGCCCAGAACGCAAGGCTGCAAGTTGTGATGACGTCAATCGTCACACTTGTCATCAGTTTAAACATTTTTTTGCTGTATACATTCGACGATCCGTTCGAAGGTGACGTGATGGTTCGCCCGACCGCGTTCGAGACGGACCTGATGATGTTTAGAAAACAGTGGAACGTGAGCGAGGACGGAGAAGACCTGGAGTCGCAGCCTCCGATTTAAGAAGAAGCCAGTTACTCTGCCTCTTCGTCAACGAGCGATCGTGCCCAATTCTGATCACGGCTGCCTTCGGGTTGCATCGATACCAACCCTCGTCCCATGCGCCCATATCGCAATAGAGAGCTTCCTTGATGCCCAATTCAACAAGATCGGCATTGAAAACATTGAATGAAACGGCATGGTCGCTCTCGACGACTCCTAGCTTTCCATCAGTAGTTTCGAAGACTGCGCGACGCTGGAATTCGCTCTTATCACGGAACGGAGCTGGCTTGCAGTCGTGCACAATCAAGAATTGCTGGTAGAGCGAACCTTTAGACTTTTCCAACGACTTCAGCAAATCTTCCGTGATCGACTTTCCTCTATCAGTCGAAACCAGTTGACCCTTGCCGTTTCGTATAATCAGCGCTCCACCCAGTTCTTGATTGGGGCTGCGCGCATCGCCAATGGCTCCATTAGCGATGTAGATTCCATCAATCTTGTTTTCAGGCGTGGTAAAGGCGGCAGGCACACAAAGAAAAATGTCCTTATTCGCTTCAGCAGGACGTGACACGACGAAGTCGAATCGCAATTTCCCTTGCGGGAAAAGCGTGTAAGTTACTCCGCTTTTGACTTTGACTCGCTCCGGCTGCAATTCAGCACTTGTCGCACATCGCGCTGCAGACACAGCTGAAATCCAAACCAGAGCCGAAAACAACAGATATTTCCAGCGTATTCTCAATGATTTCAAAGCGGCGCTCCTAAATCTTCCAGTTAAGAGGTTACTCCATTGGTAGGTGGGAGCGCTGGGATTCTCACAGACTTCACAGAATCTCGACAAATAGCTGAGACGATGAGAGACGGAATTCTGCTCCTGGGCTCTCAAAGTCAAGTCCGAGGGAATTATGATTGAGATTAATATACGTCCGAAAACTCTAATGCTGGTTGCATCCGCGATACTCGTATATGCGACATTGCCTGCCGCGCATGCGGATGACAGCGTCGAACTGAAACCACTTTCACCACAGGTCGACACTTCGCCACCTGTTGACGAAACTCCGCAAACAGCTGACCCTGCACCACTGAAGTTGCACAAATTGGAAGCGAGTAAACGGGCGCGGCTAGATGACGCTGGAACTCCCGACGAGCAGTCTGCGACCGTGCAAATCGAGACTCCGCTGACAACGAAAAGAATTTACTTCAACTCTTACACAGTGCGCGCAAACTTGCCGACCACAGTGATCTCTGATCCATTCACTTTAATGCGAGCACTGCTTGGTTCGCGCAGCAAAGAATACGAAAAATTATATGCAGAGCGCGATACCGGATACGGTGTATGCGGATTTCTGATGAATGTGCCCACACAGAAACGCGGATACACCATCGTTCTGAAATGCTTTCCCAGCATGCCTGCCGCCCAGGCCGACTTGCAACCTGGCGATCTGATCACATCTGTGAATGGGAAGTCGACTCTCGAACTTCCTCCTCAAGAAGTCTGGGACTACTTTACGGGGATGCCAGGTACCGAGGTTAAAATCGATGTGCTTCGAGATAATGAACCGATTAGCGTCACTCTCAAACGCATGGATATCGGGCGCATTCCTGATTTTGCTACGCGAGCGGAATTTTTAACGCTCTACAAGCACAACGGTATGAGCAGATTTGTGCAAAGATAGACTGAACGAAGTTATATCTGCAGTCCTTTCCTCCCCATGAGGGTAGAGGTTGGAACTTAGTGAAGAACTCCAGAGTCAGTGACGTTTAATAAATTCTGAGAACCTCAATGCATCCCAAATTAGCACCTGTTCTTGCCCTCTGTGTCTGCACGTCACTGGCACGAGGAGCGTTCACGCCGGTCTTCAGTGCAGAGACACGCGAAGAAGTTCTTCAAGCCTTGCGCGCCACAGAACTTCCAAACGGTCCCATGGACGAATTGAAGGACGAAGAACTAGCCGAAGTAGCGTTGAAAGCCAAAACCGTCGAGGCCAAGCGGGACGTCTACGCGCGCGCGCTGGAGCTCTATATGGAACGAATCGGTGCCGGTAAAGATGTAGACCAGGCTTTGATTGACTATGAGCGTGCCGAGATAGCATTAGCCGCCGAGTGGAAGGCTACTCGTAAGGTGCTTGAAGTAATCAAGAAACAAGACAAATTGGCTCACGAATGGAAGCATCACAGAACTTTGCATCCAGAACTGCATACGGCCGAGCATGTAGACCATCATCACGGTGTGCCGCACGCGCTTGAGCACAACTCGTCAGATTCGCATCCGGCTGACTCTGACAAAGCAGAGGGCACAAATCACTCGTCGCATACGGAGAAAAATAACGCGGCCGAAAGTGTCAACCACGCCTCGCAGCCTGATAATAATGCCGCCGGAAATGCAAATCATGGTTCGCAACCGAATCACGAAAACACCGTCGAAAATGCCGATCACCATTCCCTGAACGCGCCCAGTCATCAGGATAGACCTCAGGCGAATACAGGTCTAAAAGACATGTAGTCTTCCCGGCTAAGCTCTGGTCCTGACATCAAAACCTCATGGTTACCGCCGAAAGACATTGTCTACAAGCCTCGAGCAAACATTAGCTCATCTGGAAGATGCGCTCGAGCTTTGGCTTTCGCTGCTACACATATTCATCACAATGCAGTTGTACGATCTTCACACCGATTCATTGTGAGGGTCCCGCATGACTGCGCAGATTGAACCGAGATCCCGCGAGGCAAATCATGTCTTGCCTGACCAGAACCGAGATCTGCAGCACCATTCACTGCGTCATATGCAGTCTAGAAATTTGATATCCATGGTGTTTGACAACACACTACTTGGCTTAAAAATCTGCTTTGACAAGTTCGCAGAAGCAATGGCAGTGTTGATGGCTGGCATCTTAACGCCGAAGCAAGCCAGGTCTGTCAGCATCTACTTGACTGCATTTTTGGTTGCGATTCTGATGCTGGCATTCTGTCGCGAACTGAACATGAGCTGCTTTCGCACAGCGGCGAAGAACGACTGTACATCTGCTTCTCGATTGAACTCGGATGATTCGATGCCATCCAACACCAGTCGCAATTCAGTTCTGTAAAACACTCATTACGGTCGTCAGGAAAAGCCCATCCTCAATTAAGCGCAACAAGTGACACTATATACAGTGCCACGAGGATCTCGTTTAATTCAATCAAGACGCCGGTGTCACAGCGATTCCCGCGCACCTCGCACACCTCTTGTGCCAGTAAATGCAAAGAGCCAGCGCACCTGCGAACAATTAAGAAGGTTGTTGAGAATGACCGAACTGGAGTCTGGTAAAAACAGCTACCATTAAGCATTTCGCACATTGAGAATGATTCTCACAGTGCTGCATTGCCTTTCAAAACTTGCCACTTTTTGGTTCCACATTTCGATCTACACGATAGAATGGTTACGGGTTAAATGAGGAGGCATGTCATGTCATACACTATCGTTTCTGACATTTGCGAAGGAGTTGGCGATTGCGTTCCAGTCTGTCCAGTTGAGTGTATTCACTGGGTCGATGGAAAGCAAAATGCTAAAGGAACAAAATATCCATACATCGATGATGCAACATGCATCGACTGCGGTGCATGTTTATCAGCCTGTCCAGTAGAAGGCGCTATTTTGGATGAGTGGAAGCCAGAACTTCAAAAGCCATAGTTCAGGCTGACGAAGCTCTTCCTATTTTCGGAATCCCAGATGGAAAGTGATGCTCACGCATTGCCTTCCAACAAATAACGAACATGGCAGGCATTCCAGAGCCAAGCTGCTGGATAACATTAACCGCCTGGCTAATGACCACAAAAGGTTGTCGATTAATTTCGCATACCTGAACTGGTTTTCCTAGCCAGGCTTCTTCTTGCCTTCTTCAGTTGTATCAAATTCCGTCCGTGAAACATCAGCGTCGATTCACCGCACTTTGACGTTTTCGTAACGTGCTGAAGAATGATTTAGTGCGAATCAGTATCAATAACAAATTTGCGACAATTCTCTTGCGCTGACGCCGCTAAAGCTGAGCTAGAGCACAGCGCCAGCACCTTCTCAGTTCTAGCCTGAACGCTCAAAGTATCTTGTGGCAGCGGCAAAAATTCATACTTCTTGGAATCATTGAGAGTGATGTGACCCCATGGCACTTCCAGTTCATGGTCGAATACAACCAACCACTTTTCGGCGGATGCGAGAGCAAGCCACTTGCTTTTTTCGTCACATGAATGCAACGGATAGTGGTCATAGCCCATCACCCACGGCGGCGTCACATGGCTTTTCGTCGGCATCAAATCAGCAAAGAAGATACCTCTTGCTCCCTGTGACTCGAAATAAACAACCTGATGATGACTGGTGTGACCGCCTGTCACTTTTGCCCAAACACCTGGCACCACTTCGGTATCACCATCCATAAAAACGATCTGCTCACTTTTCAGGAGTGGCTCGTAGTCATCAGGGCGATAGCTTGCGCGCGCACGAGCATTCGCGTTGTGAGCAAATTCCCACTCTCCTTTTTGCACGTAGTATTTAGCATTCGGAAAAGTTGGAACAAGCCTGTCTCCATTGATCCTTGTTGCTCCGCCTGCGTGATCGAAGTGCAAATGCGAAATTATAACTGCGTCGACCTGGTCGTTCTTCACGCCGATCGGTGCCAGCATTTCCTCGGCACGCACTAAGCTTTTCAATTCATAGCGCTCACGCTCTTTATCGCTCCAACGCTCGCCCATGCCAGTTTCCACCAGGACTTTATTTGTACCGGTATCGATGAGGAGCAAATTGCAAGTCATCAAAATGCGATTCTGTTCATCAGCCGGGGAGACTTTATTCCAGAGCGTTTTTGGAACAACACCAAACATTGCGCCACCATCGAGTTTCATCGTGCACTCTCGCACGATTGAAAGTTCAAAATCTCCGAATTTCATGTAATTCTCCTGATTGCCGGGCTGTTCGGCAGGGGAACGTCGAATGGTAGGTTGGACCGATCATACCAATAAAAAATTCCAAAAATTCCATTGATGCGCAAGCACGCTTAACGCTCAGTATAAGTGTTCAACGATACGTCTTAAACTATGCACTTCCAGAGAATTCCTTCACGCTGCGCGATGTACAAGATTGCGGAACTTTGGGGACGCTGACTCGGTCTTAGCAAATCGAGGTAAAGTCGATGCAAATGTCCACCAGAGAACGAGATGAGAAAAAGGCTGAAACTAAGCAGCTGAAGTTATGCATCGAATTCATTCTTGAAGAGTGCCGAATGATTCTTCCGGGCATTCAAGCCTTGTTTGGATTTCAACTAATTGCTGTCTTCAACGAGCGTTTCGGTCACCTCAGTCATCTGGACAAAGAAGTGCACCTGGCGGCGATATTTTTCACAGTCGCGTCAATAGGCTTACTGATGGGGCCTGCCGCCTATCACAGATTGACGTCGCCCAAGAGCATGCCACCGGAACTGTGCACAGTTGGTACCAGACTTGTATGGGCTGGAATGGCGATGCTCATGGTTTCAATAACTCTAGACATTTATCTAGTTACCAAAGTCATTTTAGAAAGTATGACAGTTGGCATCATCAGTGGTGGCATAGTATTCCTTTTCCTTTCACTGATCTGGTACATCTACCCATTGGTCAACAGAAAAGTTCACCATGAACACCACCCGGAAGGTACCACCACACCGCTGGCACTCTAAGCAGTGCGAGCACTCCGGTTGGCACTGCAGCGCACTCCAAGGAGCTGGGGGCATACAGCTGGCCGCTTCGCAGAAGAAAATTAACATGCAAACCTCATCAATACGGACGCTCAACTGGCTTATCTGGCCTGTCATAGAGCCCGTTCGCCGCCTCTAGATATTGCTTAATTTGGAGGACATCCTCTTGCCATTCAAGAGATGGGGTGGTACATTATTAATTGGACGGACGCGTCCGTCCAATAATTCCTAAGGAATTTTCATCAAGAGGGCTAAATGTCTAAAGTGCTTACACGTGGGCGGCCGAAGAAGGATCCAGGCAGTTTCGAGAGCCGAAACCACCAGATCATGGACGCCGCCAGCAAGATGTTTGCCCAAAGAGGCTATTTCAACACAGACCTGGAACTTCTGGCGGCTGAGCTTGGAATCGGTAAAGGCACGATTTACCGGGCCTTTGCTACCAAAGAAGATCTTTTCTTTTCCACTATCAATCGCTCGCTGGAACAGATGCTGATCTTTATAAAGGATTCCGCCGATGCCGAAAATGCAGTAGGCGTCCAGCGAATTCAGGCGGGTGTAAAGGCATTTCTGCGCTACTTCGATGAAAATCCTGAGCTGATTGAATTATTCATGCAGGAAAGAGCCGTCTTCAAGACGCACAAATGCAGCACTTTCTGGGAGCACACCAGAAAAAACTCAGCGCGCTGGGAGGCTTTTTTCAAAGAGATGATGGATCTGGGCTACGTTAGAAAACTCGATGCTAAATGGCTTGCCGAGACGCTCAACCAGCTCCTATTTGGTCAGGTAATGATGCATCGCATGAACGATGCGACAGAGACTCTGGAAAGCCGCAGCAACAGCATTTTGACCTTATTTTTTACAGGCATCCTGACGGGCAAAGGGCTTGAAGCCACCGCATTTGATGCCGCAGAAGGAGACACGGTATGAGCAGTGGTGCAGTCATGGAAAAATCGATTCAGACCACGGAAAAATTTCGCCCAACCACGAAAAGAATGACGCCGAAGCGACTGCTAATTCTTTCGATCGTCGGTGTCGTAGCAGTGATTGCTATAGTTGCCGGCTCAATCGGCTGGCGTTACATGTCGAGCCACGAGAGCACTGACGATGCTTATGTTGATGGCAACATCACACAGATAAGCAGTCGCGTTGGGGGCACGGTTTCCCAAGTGCTTATCGACGACAATCAATATGTAAAAGCTGGACAGCTGTTAGTAGTGCTGGATCCTCGTGACTACGACATCAAAATCGAACAAGCTAAAGCCGCGTTGGAGAAAAATAAAAGACAGCAACAAGCTGACACAGCTGATATCGCCGTAACCAATTCAACCGCAGGCGCTCAGTCTGATACGGCAGCAAGCGAGATTTTGCATGCAAATGCATCAATTGCATCAGCGAAGTCTCTTGTATCTAATACAAAGGCAGCACTAGGCATGGAACAAGCTAAGCTTGGCAGCCTGCAAGCGCAGAAACAACAGTATGAAACAGATTTGAAACGCTACGCAAATTTATCGCAGCAAGGCGCTATTTCTAAACAACAATATGATCAGGCTAAAACAAACTATGAAGTTTCACTGGCGCAAATTGCCGCAGAGAACGAAGCAATTCAGCAAGCTAAAGCCAATGTGGCAAAAGCCCAGTCGGACCTGCAACAATCATTCAGCGATCTTTCCAAAACAAAGGCAACACTGAAAACAGCTCAGGCTGCTCACGAACAAACCAACGTGAAGAGCTACATCAGCGACGTGTCGAAAGCTACAGTCGATCAGGCGCAGGCGGATCTGCAGAATGCGATATTGCAACGTTCCTATTGTCAGATCGTTGCTCCTGTTGCTGGTCGCATTGGCAAGAAAGCTACTCACATCGGTGAACAAGTGCAAGCCGGAGAAGCGCTGTTTACGATTATTCCAGATCAATCTTGGCTGACTGCGAACTTCAAAGAAACACAAATCGGCAGGATGAGACCCGGTCAAGCGGTCGATGTGACGCTGGACGCTTTCCCTGGACAGCACTTTACCGGGCATGTAGATAGTGTTGCCCCCGCATCCGGTGCCAAATTCGCATTGATGCCAGCTGAAAATGCCACGGGCAATTTCACGAAGATAGTGCAGCGACTACCAGTCAAGATCCTTTTTGATGAAAAATCAATTGCCGCGTTCAAAAAATACATCGCACCCGGCCTGTCGGCTCAAGTCACCGTCAATCTTGCTGCTATGAACCCTCTGGGAAACTAAGGTGATCAGCGATGACGGCATCCACATTGACGACAAGCAACTCGATAACCAAACCTGACAGATTTGCAAATGCTCCCTGGCTGAAGTGGGTGATAGCAATCACAGTTTCATTTGCAGCGATTCTCGAAGTCGTCGACTCCAGCATCGTCAATGTCGCCCTGCCTGATATGCAAGGCAACCTCGGTGCCACACTCAGTGAGGTTGGTTGGGTAATCACCGGATACGGTATCGCCACTGCGATCATGATTCCGCTCACAGCCTGGCTGGGCGATTTTTTCGGGCGCAAACGCTACTTTTTGTTTTCGCTGATTGGATTTACGATTTCATCGGTATTCTGTGGATTTGCAACCAACCTGCCAATGCTTGTCGCCGGGCGTATTCTGCAAGGTCTTTGCGGCGGTGGCTTAATCGCCAAAGCCCAATCAATCCTATTTGAAACATTCCCAAAAGAAGAACAGGGAATGGCTCAAGCTCTGTTCGGAATCGGTGTAATCGTTGGACCCGTGATCGGTCCGACCCTGGGCGGATTTCTAACAGATACACTCGGCTGGCGCTGGATATTCTTCATCAACATTCCGTTTGGCATTCTCGCCATTACAATGGCGGCCATCTTTCTGCCGAACCAAAACGAACGAAAAATATCGAAAGTCGACTGGCTGGGCATTTCTTTGCTGGTCATATTCATATCTTGCTTGCAAACCGTGCTTGAACAAGGTCAGCAAGAGGACTGGTTTTCATCCAAAATGATAACGACGCTGACAATCATCGGAGTCGTTGGCGCGGCAGTTTTCATCTTTCATGAGCTGCGTACCAAACTGCCTGCCGTCAATTTGCGAGTGCTGAAATACCGCTCTCTAAGCGGCGGCAGCCTTTACTCACTGATGCTTGGAATGGGTCTTTATGGCGCCACATTTGCCGTGCCGATTTTCTGCCAGAACATTCTGCACTACACCGCCATGCAAACCGGAATGTTGATGCTGCCCTCCGCAATTGCGTCTGGTCTGATGATGCCCGTAATCGGCAAACTCTCCGGAAAAGTAGATCCGCGCGTAATGATTGGAGGCGGCGCTATCGGCAGCGCTGTATCGATGTTTATGCTGGCATCGATGAATCCGGATACAAGCGCCGAATCGATGTTCTGGCCGCTCCTTCTGCGAGGTGCTGCCAGCGTATTTATGTTCATGTCATTGAGTATGGCTTCCGTCGGAGCGCTGCCCAAGGCATCGATACCGGACGGCAGTGGAATCTATAATCTGGCCAGACAGATAGGCGGCAGCCTCGGAATCGCCATAATTACTCTCGTCCTTGATCAGCGAGAAGCGTTTCATCGCGCCATGCTCGTGTCCAATTTCAGCGAATATAACCCTATCTTCCGAGACCGCTTAGCTACTATGACCGGTGCATTTCAGGCTCACAGCGGCGACTTCAGTCTGGCACACACGCAGGCGCTGGCCAGCCTTAATGGCATGTTGAATGTGCAAGCGTCAATACTTTCGTTTGCAGACATATTCAGAATGGTTGGACTTGCGTTCATCATCAGTTTGCCGCTACTTTTCTTGCTCGCAAACCCCTTCAGAGGCGCAGCGAAAGAAGCTTTAAACGCGCATTAAATTGGAAAAAATTGCCTGCACACGAGCAAGACGAGTCTGCGCTGAACTGCTAATGTAGTTACCGGACCCGTCCGGATGCAATCATTTGACACCGTCTGACTCAAACCGGAAAAGTTCGCGCAGTGATGCCACTGAAAAGAGTCTGGCAGGTGCGCAATATAAGAAAGACGATATCTTAGGTGGTCGCTATCGAGTCATTTCGCTTCTTGGTAGAGGTGGAATGGGAATTGTCTATCGAGTTGAGCAAATATATTTGGGCAAGGAACTGGCCCTGAAAACGATCGATCGGCAATTCATGACCGACATCACAATAAGGCGGTTTAAAACAGAGGCTAGAGCAGCGTTTGCGGTAGATCATGCCAACATTATCGGCGTGCATGATTTTGGTCTTTTCGAAGATGAGACACCATTTCTCGTCATGGAAATTGCCGAAGGGGAAACCCTTGGAGACCGTTTGAAGCGCGGACCGCTTTCCATCGAAGAGTCCGTGCCAATCTTCGTCCAGACGTGCTTCGGGCTTGCTCACGCGCACGAGTGCGGAGTCATTCATCGCGACATCAAGCCGAACAACATCATGTTGTTGAACAAAGTTCCAGATGGAATCGATGTTGGTGTCAAGATATTAGACTTCGGCATTGCCAAACTCGCGCATGAAGGCGGTGAAATTCAGGCACTCACACGCACAGGAGAAATATTTGGCAGCCCCTTCTACATGAGCCCCGAACAGTGCTCCGGCGAACCTGTTGATCATCGTACAGACGTTTACTCATTAGGGTGCGTAATCTTCGAAAGTTTAACGGGCAGACCACCATTTGTTGGCGAAAATGCCCTGGCGACAATGATGTTGCATCAAATGGCGCCAATCCCATCACTGAAAGAGGCTACAAAAGGCGGCGACTTTGCTCCTGGTCTGAATGAACTCGTCGCCACCATGCTGGCGAAAAATCCAAATGACAGATACCAGAATCTTGGTACAGCGGCACTGGATCTGGGCTCATTCAAACGTGGTGCCCCGGCGGAGCTGGGTGCAGAAATCAAATTTAAACGATCGGCAGCGAGTGACGAGCGGAAAAGAACGGTCACACTGAAAACGCGGACTTTCTACAGCGCGCTTGCGGCAGTCGGAATCGTTACTTTCACGGTATCTAGTTTACTAACTTACATGACACAGGCTGCAAATTTCATCTTGCCGACTGCCACGCCGTCAATAAATTCCAGTGCAGAAACTGCGAACGGGGACGCGAACAAGGTCGCGACGGGAAAACTTGGTGCAGACGCGACCGGTGTTACAAATGCGAACGAGACCAAAAATCAAAGCGCAAAGGGGTCCGACAACGCCACCTTAACGGAGTCAGGTGACGCCAGCACAAAGCAATCTAGCAACGCCACCACGACCGAAGACAGCATCATTTTTCAAAGCGCTGTAATGAAAGGTGCAAATACATTCAAGTCCAAATATGCATCTGATGCCAGCTTGAAGATATTTAAGAACTACAAATTGGCTCAGGTAGTGAATTTGCAAAACGGCAAGTTCTCAGACACCGGTTTAGGAAATCTGAGTGATTCAAAAGTTCTGACTCTAAGTCTTAGCAACTGCATCCTCGACAAGTTAGACAACATAGTTAAACTACGCTGGTTGCAAACGTTAGATCTGACGAACACCAAAATTACCGACGCAGCTATGCCTGTTCTGGCGCGGCTGAAGATGTTGCACTTTCTCACTTTGACTGGATGCAACATCTCCGAAGAAGGTCTGCGTCAGTTATCGAAATCAAATTCAATCACAGTTGTTTTTCTGACGCCGAAAAAGTATTCGGACAAATTTATCAATGAACTATCCGAAAAGATGCCGTCATGCGTTTTCATTCCCTACATGAAAAGGTCGAGGCTGTTCAATCTTGGTGAATCTGAGAAATCTAAAGAGCGGGCAACAGTGCTATCTAAGCTTATCTCCATCGCTGAAAAAGCTAACCCTAACCATTCCTCGATTGGCACTATGTGGTTAGAACTGGCCTTTTTACAAGATCAGCGTCGACACTATAAAGAGTCGCGCGCTTTTGTCGATAAAACAGTGGCGCTACTCGAGCGCAACGGAGACTATCCCATGCTTTCAACACCGTTATTCATGCAGTCAAACAGTGTCGCGGTAATGGATAAAAACTCCAAGAAAGCTATTGAATTAATCAATCGCGCCGAACAGATTTATGTTGACTGCAACATTCATAACTCAGACAAGCAGATGCTTACGACGCTTAGAAACATGACTCTCGTGCCAATAGCGCTGGGGGTTTTCGATCCCGCTATAGAATATTGCAAAACCGGCTTGAGTTTTATCGAAAAGTATCCGTCGCGTGACGGCAACACAATGTTGCCCGAATTTCTTGAAAAAATTGGCTGGCTGTACTGTGCAGAAAAGAAACCTGACCAGGCCCGCCCCTATTTCAAACGAGCGGTTGATATCACGTCTGAGCAACGCGAGAAAGACCCCAAGCCTTACTTGCGAGTGTTAATCGAGTACGCGCACACATTAACATCGACCTCCGATTTCAAGACACGTAAAGCGCTCTACATCGAAGCAATGGGCAGTTTAGAGAAACTGGGACTGCCGGAAGACTTAAACCTGAGAGAGCACTACTTCGACGCCTGCGGAAGCATTTCAAACATACTTGCTGCAGAAGGCGACCACAGCGCATCGACAAAATATCTTATGAAGGGTCTGGAAGCCATGCGCGAATTTCATCAGCCCTATATACCCGCCAGAAAAGCGGCGTTCAGCAAATTACTGGTTGCTGAATTAAAAGCGGCTGGGCGAACTAAAGAAGCCGAAAAAGTAGCGGCTCAATACGGAGTAAAGCCTTGAACAACTCCGCCCACTCACAGTTAAGCGACTTTCAGCCAGAACAAATTATTGGTGGGCGTTACCGAGTCTTATCAGTGCTGGGTCGTGGTGGCATGGGAGTCGTATATCGAGTAGAACAAATTTTTCTCGGGTTAGATCTAGCGCTCAAGACTATCGATCTCAGCTCCATGACTGACATGGCAGTGCGCAGATTTCAGGCAGAGGCTCGCGCCGTTTTTGCGCTGAATCACCCAAACATTATTTCGGTGCATGACTTTGGAATGCTCGAAAATCAAAGTCCTTTTCTTGCCATGGAATTTGTGCAGGGCGAAAGTCTGGCGTCCATATTTAAAAAGCGCACACTGACTGTAGAAGAAGCAATTCCGATTTTCATCCAGGTCTGCAATGGGCTGGCACATGCTCACAATCATTCGGTAGTGCATCGAGATATAAAACCCGGCAATATTATGCTTTCCAGCCAGCTGCCACAAGGCACCGAAGGCAGTGTCAAAATTCTAGACTTTGGAATCGCCAAAGTCGGAGAATACGAAGCGGGAGAAATTCAGTCTTTAACAAGAACAGGAGAAATCTTCGGAAGTCCGCTCTACATGAGCCCTGAGCAATGCAGCGGAGGCAAAGTGGATCACAGATCCGACATATACTCCCTTGGTTGCGTCATTTTTGAAGCATTGACAGGCACTACACCTTATGTTGGTGAAAGTGCGCTTTCGACAATGATGATGCATCAGTCAGCAGACATCCCGAGTTTAAAAGAAGCATCCCTGGGAACGGATTTTCCAGACGCACTAGAACAGATTGTGCATTCAATGCTGGTCAAAAATCCCAGCCAACGATATCAGAATTTGAATGACACCGTAACGGATCTGAGTGCAGCGCTGCATGGTGAAGCAATACGTCATTCAACCAGATCAAGCACAAAGCAGTCCAAGGTGGCGCAGTCGACTTCAAAAACCGTGTCAATGCGGCGTGAAACTTTGATCGCTGTTTTGTTGGTAACAGTATTCATGGGAACCACCCTGGGCATAGGCACTACAACGATGGCACTGACGGCATCGCGCAAAATAGTGGCTGTGCCTCGTCCCGTCATCAACCCGCTGTTTCCTGGAACAGACCACACTCAAGATTTTGTTGAAGACATTAAGAAGAAGGAAGTTTCGTTTTCGTCGACCTGGCACGCTGAAGATGCGAGCTTGATAGCGTTTCGGAATTATGATGGTGCGCAGTCACTGCAATTCGACACTTGCATGATTACTGATGATGGGCTATCCGCGCTGCGGAAATCTCATCTCATTAATCTGAAACTTGATGGCTGCAACATCACTAGAGTTAAAAACATTTGCCAGCAAAATTATCTGCAAAACCTCGATCTGAGGGGGACATACATTGACGATTCAGCGTTGCCAGATTTAGCATCCATGAAAATGCTCGACACTCTTAGCCTTCGCAACTGCCACAAGCTAACGAATCAGGGTCTGCAAGCTCTGGCAAAGTCGACATCTTTGCGTGTAGTGATGCTGAGCGGCAAGCAATTTTCGCCAGCGGTCGTTGACGAACTTAGAAAAAGGATGCCAGGGTGCACCTTTGACGGCTATGGTGATGAAACTTCCGGTGCCAAAACCATGAACACGACTGCGGAGATGGCTTACCAGTCAGCGCTTAAAGAGCTGCAGGTGGCGCAACAAATTAACCCCAACCATACCGTAGTAGCGCGCAGACTGATGGATGTAAGCAACTATTATCAATCGATTCAAAACTATGCGCAAGCAGAAAAGGTAATGGCACAGGCACGAAAGGTGCTCGAAACTAACGGCAATAAAGCCGCACTGGCCGAAATACTTCAAGCCAGCGGCGTTCTGGAGCTTGCCCAAAAACATGTGCAAGAACGAGACCAGTATTGTGATCAAGCGGCAAAATTGAGCATCGATACAATGATGCACAACCGAATCGAGCTGATCCAGCGCCTTGATGAATTGACAGTGCAACCGTATTACAGCACTATTTTCGAGAACTCTATCAGAAATTCGCAAATCGCTTTGAATTTTATCCGAAGATTCAAAACTGAAGAACCGAAAATGAATCAGTATCTTCCGATCTTCACAGAGCGGATCGGCACTTATCTGGTAAATCAGCATAAGAATAGCGAGGCGCTGCCCTATTTGCGCGAATACTGCGACCTGTGCAGACAGGCAAAGAGTGCTCATCCAAAGGTGTACGCGAAGTCTCTCCTTGAGTTGGGCATTGCCGAGCCGGATGTGACCGAGAAAAAGAAAATATGGAACGAGGCTCTTGATCTTCTGGACTCACTCAAACATCCCGGCAAACTTAACCTGCGTGAACGGTACTGCGACTGCTGCGTGTCATTGATGGAAATATATGACCAGGAGAATAATCGTCTCGAAGCATACAATTATGCGCTCCGAGGGCTGAAAGTTGCGGAGACATTAGAAGAAGACCCGTTCGACCGCAAAACCTACTTCAAAAAGTTGATGCTCAGACGCTTGTTCAGGCTTGGCAAGGAAAAAGAAGCACGGCAGGAAGCGCAAAAATATGGATTAAAATGGAGCCAGGATTTGCAATAACAACGCTGATTTAAGGAAACATAGTTCAAGGGTCCCCCAAGTTCAGGGAATGTATCAACCAAGATCTCCGAGCCTCGTAATTGACAGACCCAGTACCACACGATTCGTCGCCGACAAAGCCGGCCGCTGCAGAATTTCATGAGGATGCAATCCTTGGTGGACGCTATCGCATTATCTCTCTGTTGGGACGTGGCGGAATGGGCGTTGTCTATAAAGTCGAACAGATTTTTCTAGGCAAAGAACTCGCTCTGAAAACCATCGTGAAAAGCGAGCAAACAGACTTTGTCCTGCGTCGGTTTCAGACAGAGGCAAGAGCTGTCTTTTCACTGCATCACCCCAATATTATCGCCGTGCATGATTTCGGTTTTCTAGACGACAACATGCCCTTCATGGCAATGGAAGTCATTCATGGCCAGACACTCGGAGATCTTCTCAAAAAGCGCACTCTGTCAGTTGACGAAGCCATACCTCTTTTCGTGCAAATTTGTTTTGGTCTCGCTCACGCTCATGATTGTGGAATCGTTCATCGCGACATCAAGCCAAACAACATAATGATTTTGGATGGTTTGCCATGGGGCACCGAAGGCAGTATCAAAATACTGGATTTTGGTATTGCGAAATTAGCGCAACATGAAGGTGGCGAAATTCAGGCATTGACTCGCACGGGCGAAATTTTTGGCAGTCCGTTCTACATGAGCCCCGAGCAGTGTCTTGGTACGAAAGTAGACCATCGCTCAGATATTTATTCACTCGGATGCGTACTGTTCGAGTGCCTGACTGGCAGACCACCGTTTTCAGGCGACAACGCCATGAATACCATGATGATGCACCAGCGCTCTGTTTGTCCACGGTTGAAAGACGCGGCACCCGAAAAACAATTTCCACCGGAACTAGAGCAGATCTTGCAAACAATGCTCGCCAAAAATCCAGACGACCGATATCAAAATCTCGGTTTCACTGCTCACGACCTTGCAGATCTAAAACGCAGCGAAAAGTCTAATATAAGCGCAGTAGTGCAGATTGCTCGTCCCGCGCGGCCGCCCGTTGACGCACCAGATCTGGTGAAAGTTGAAAAGTCGAAATTTATTACAACAATGGTGATGACAGCTCTACTGTGCTCTCTCTGTACAGGTTCAGTCATGCATTATTTGCATTCTCGGCAGGAAGAGACTGTACAGCCAACCACTTCCGAAGGCAAAAATTCTTTCTCAGGACCAGGTTTTCCGAACCTGAATAACCCCAATGCAGCGCTGCGTTTGGCAGAAAAGACTTTACGACCAGCCGACGAAAACACCACTAAAGACGATATAAAATTAGCAACCCCCGGCGACCTGTCCGAAGATAGCATTCAACAGGGTATTAGTGCACATGAGTCAAAATTCGATGTCGGCGATGCTCCCACTGATAAAACACTGGAAGCATTCAAAAAATACAACAATGCGCAATTTGTGATGCTACCAAACTGCAATATTACTGATGCTGGATTGAAAAACTTGCAGGACTCTAAACTACTGGTGCTGGGTCTTTCTGGAGACAAAGAGATCAAATCAGTCGACGAAATTTCTAAGCAGAGACATCTTCAGCGTCTAAACCTTTCGGACACAGGAATCACGGATGCGGCATTGCCGAAATTAGCAGATTTGCCAATGCTCGATCAGCTTGACCTTACCGGCTGCAACATCACAGAGAAAGGACTGATGGCATTGACTAAGTCTACCAGCCTCACACTGATTCAGGTAAGCGTCGACAGATTCCCAAAACCTTTTATAGCAACGTTGCAAGATAAAATGCCGCAATGCGTTTTCAAAGGATACTTCGATAATTCAAATATAAATGACGCTCTCGATAAGCAACGAGGACGATCAAGCTCTGAACGGCTGCAAACCACGTACCAGATGGCGTCGAAAGCAAATCCACTTTCACGCGTTGCAGCAGAAGTTTTAATTGGCATTGCAACTGAAAAAGTAAAGGAAAATCCTGCCAAAACCGATCGTAATCAGGAGATTTGGAAACTCCTTAAGCATTCTGAAAACATCAGCGCAACACGAAACGACGAACAAATGCTTGCTGCCGCACTGCTGGCCGAGGCCCGCTACAAAGCGCTTTATGGTAAACCGAATGAAGCTTTTGAATTGCAGAAACGTGCTGTTAAGCTAGACTTCGATAATAATATGCACGACGACCGCAGCTTAATAGAGCGAATCTTCTCCGCAGCATGTTACGCCGATCAGCTCAATAAGCATGATGCGGCAATTGAATATGACAAACTTGCCCTCAAACTAATAGACGAATCCCCAACCAAAAATCGTGACTATTTGCCAGTCTTGTGCGAAATGATTTTTTGGCAAAGCTATATCACTGGTCAGGGAGCAAAGAACGCTGAATATGCCCAACGCAACTTCGAATACTGGCAAATTCACAAGAACGACGAAACGCCTGTCGACGAAGGCAATGCTTACAGAGAGAACCCCAGACTATATTACGCAAGATCGCTGGTAGAGATGGGTCATGCTCTGAGCGATGAGAATGAACGCAAAAAATATTACCAGGAAGCGCTCACCCTGTTAGACAGCTTGCATTATCCCGAACAAATAAATTTGTGCGAACACTATTGCGACGCAAGCGTCCGTTTATCAGAGTTTTGTCAGGCAGCAGGAGATCGAGCAAAAGCCGTTGCATACCTCGAAAAAGCTCAAGTTGTTTTGCGACAGATGAAGCATCCAGACTATGTCAATCGCAAAAAATTCTTTGCCGATAGGATTGCTTCCATTAAGCAGTCAAAGTAGGGTGAGATATTGACCGAGCGTGACTTAAATGAAAAACAAAGAGTTGTAAGTGCATCCGATGCACACCACGGATCCAGCCAGTATCGCAAAGACGAGTTGCTGGGCGGGCGTTATCGGGTCCTATCGCTAATGGGACGAGGCGGAATGGGTGTAGTCTATAGGGTCGAGCAAATATTCCTGGGAGAAGAGCTAGCACTAAAAACTATCGACCAGGCGTCACAGTCTGAAATCGCAATCAGACGTTTTCAAGCTGAAGCACGCGCGGTTTTTGCAGTAAATCACCCAAACATTGTGGCCGTTCATGACTTTGGTTTGCTTGACGACCAGACGCCATTTCTTGCCATGGAGCTGGTGCAGGGAAGCACGCTCAGTCAAATCATAGGGCAGAGAAATATTTCAGTTAACGACATACTGAAAATTTTCATTCAGATCTGCCATGGACTTGCGCACGCACATAAGAGCGGAGTAGTGCATCGAGACGTCAAACCGGGCAACATCATGATTCTGGACGCTGTGCCCATTGGCACCGAGGGCAGTGTCAAAATATTAGACTTCGGCATCGCTAAATTGACAGAGCACGAAGGCGGCGAACTTCAGGCGCTAACGAGAACAGGGGAAATTTTTGGAAGTCCGATTTACATGAGCCCCGAACAATGCAGCGGCGGGAACATAGACCATCGTTCAGACATTTATTCGCTCGGCTGCGTTATGTTCGAAGCATTGACAGGCACCCCACCTTTCGTGGGAGAGAGCGCGCTTTCGACAATGATGATGCACCAGACCGGGTCAATTCCAACTTTGAAGGAAGCTTCTCTGGGCACGACATTCGCAACTGAATTAGAAGAGGTCGTTGGTGCGATGCTCTGCAAAAATCCAAACGATCGCTACCAGGATTTGAGCGTCGCGGCAGCAGACCTGGCCAAAATAATCAGCGGACAGTCAGTACCTTTGAGCATCGCAGCAAAGCCGGTCGCAGTTTCCAAAAGCCGCACCACATCGACTATATCTATCAAACGCTGGCAATACGCTTTCTGCATCTTCTCTGCTGCGCTCCTATCGACTCTAATGACATATCTTGGAATGGAGATGTGGTTTCTCAATCAACGTAAGCCGAACGAATCACTGCCTCCACCAAAATCATTGTCGCCAAAAGAATTGACGAACGAAATAAAAGTTCAAAGCCAGGATTCTCGAGAGGATCATGTCGCTTTTAACAAAAGCATTGCAAACAAGAGAAACTCATTCAACGAACAAGCGGTTTCGGATAAGGATTTCGAAGCATTTCAGAATTACAAATACGCGCAAGAAATTACTGCACGTGGAATAAGCTCACATGATTTAACGAACAAGGGACTCAGCTATCTCAAAGACTCAAAGGTGCTATTGCTAACCCTCCAGGGCAAGCTGGGAGATATCGATGATTTTACTCAGTTGAAGTATCTGAAAGACCTCAATTTGAGCAACAGTACAATCAATAAATCGGCATTGATGAACATCGCCAGACTGAAGATGCTTTACTATTTGAATTTGGACAAAGTCGAAAACATTACAGAAGATCAAATACGACAATTAACCACTTCGAACTCTCTAAGATGGCTAGTTTTGACGCCGGGCGCATACACACCCGAATTGATACGTGAGTTGCACAAGAAATTGCCACTCTGTATCATCGAAAACTATGACGTACAGAAAAAAGAAAAGGAAACCAATGGCAGCTCAGGGGAAAAGAGCACAAAGCCAAACCAGGACGCTCTCTATAAAGATTTGTCTTCAAAGCTCGATGAGGTTTTGGCAACTAAGCCCGATTCAGTAGCAGTGGCGGTCTACCTGAATCAATTGGGCGATATTCGCACGAGTCAAAATCGCGGCGCCGAATCTTTGAACCTGCTTGAGCGCGGCATCCGTCTTTTGGAAAAGAACGGTAATGAAATTGCTCTTCCGCAACTGCTTGAAGATGCGGCAAAAGTTGCAGACCAGCAAAACAAATCTACTCTGGCACTCAAATATGCAAATCGGCTGGTAGAGCTGGCACCGATAACCATGCTACATGACAAGAAGCCTGTCTACCAGGCTATTCAACACGTTCTGGAATATCCAGTCAAAATGCAGCGCTGGCAAGAAGCTCTGAACTATTGCAACGCAGCCATCGAGATGTTTACGCAATGTCCTGATGCCATTAAGGATTCGTTCAAAATGCTATTTTATGCAAACGCCGGAGATTACAACGTCAAACTTGGAAATAAAGAAGCGGCGCTGAAAAATTTCCGAAAGCTTGATGAACTGACAGATTCAGACAGCGCCACGGATTTCTACTGGCATGCAAGTGCTCCAGTGCGGATGGGACGCTGTTTACCTACCGACGAAGAGCAGAAAGAAAGCTATTTGAAAGGAATAAAGATGATTGAAGACGCCGGCATGCCGGACACTTTCAATCTCATGGAGCACTACTGCGATGCATGTGTCAACCTCGGTGCGATCTATAGAAAAGAAGGCAAACTTGAAGACGCAATTGCAATTAATAGAAAAGGGCTGAAAGCAACTGAGGACAATATGAAGGCACCCAAACATCTGGATGCTCATGCAAGGACGCAAGCAGCAGCTTATGATATCGCTACTATGCTAAGAAAACTGGGACGCAGTCAGGAAGTGAAGGCGATGAAAGAAAAGTACCATATTTAAATTTGGAGCAACCATGTTTGGTTTCGGCAAAAAGAAAAACAATTCGGCAGTAGACAATTTTCGGAAACAATTCGAAGACGAACACCTCGAGATGGCCCGCGCCCGGTCAAAATTGTACGCGCGCGTCAGCCACTATAGTGACCTATTCGACGGCGAAGATTATGACGTTGATTTGAAAGCTGCATATTTCAAAGGTCTGATGAATGGTGAAGAAGTGTCCTTCGGTCCGTTGCAACTCGTTGGCACACACTTCAACAACGAATTCATGTGGAGCTGGAACAACACATCTATCCCCAAGGAGGCCTACTCCGAGCTAAAACCTTTTATAGAAGCGACACCTGAGCTGAAAGAATTAGCAGCGCAGAGAAAATTCGCCTGCGACGATGATTTCGCAGAAAAGCTCAGTCAATGGATTGCTGTTAAAAGTGGCTGGTTAGGTGCATTTGAAGCTCCATATGACACGACACGTACCTTCCTGCTTCTAAAGCTAACATGCTTTCGCGATCACTCGGTTGAACCTGCAGACAACTTGTGGTGCTCATTTTGCGGACGAACTAGAAGCCAGGTGGCAAAAATTTTGACGGCGTCTCCAACTTGCGCAATCTGCGACCTCTGCGTTGGTGACTATTACAGCATTGTCGAAGAACACGCCTCTGATAACAAATCCGAACCAACATTCACTGATATTGGCACCATGCCGCCCTGCATCATATGCGGTGAACGAGGCAAGCGCACGTTCTCACAATACGGTTCAGCCTGCGATCTGTGCTTGAAAGCTTGTCACGACAGCATCGCCGTTAGTTAGCTTGCTGGTTCACCCTTAATCCCAGCCGTCAGCGTGCAAGATCGTAAGGGTCTGTTAAATGGATACTCCCAGCTCTCTCAGCTGATTACGCGCACGGTTCTTGATAGTCGCGGTTGGCGCTGTTTTGTAGACCTTGACCCAGAGCGTAACCAGTTTCTCCAGAGCCCGTTGCTTAACCGAGGCGTCTGTAGATGATCGATACATGCTATCCCAGACGTTTATTTCCTTGATAATCGAAGGTATATTTGCCTCCAGAATTTTTGCCTGTCGCCCTATCCAATCTGGTGCTTCTGGCAGTTTTGCAGCCATCTGGTAGTAACGAGCGGCTCGTTTTTCATTGTGAGCAAACAGGTATTGATTCATACCAGCAGCATAGGGCAGCAGCCAGCTCTCAGGATTGGCCGCGATGCCGCGATCGATTATTTTCTCAGCGTTGGCGGCGTGATTTTGATCTCCGCCAAGAATAATCGCTGCGAAGTAATATGTTGGAGTGAAATGAGGGTCTAGAGTCGATAGCAAATCGAGATAGCGCTCTGCTTTAGCCGATTGGTCAGACTGGCGACTTTTCCTGTCACCTAGATACTGAATAAATTCGAGCCAATACCAATCGAAGATGAGCTCGTCAAAACCGAGTGCGGCAAGCTTTACGGTCAAAGCATCAGGTACGAAGATCACTCCCGCGTCTGATTCCTGCTTACGCAGTGCAGCCGTTGCTTGACCGTGGAAGTAGTTGACCAGGCAACACAGAATCAGAATAGAGCAGGTTAAAACAGTCCGCCGCATTTCAAAACTCACCGACCAGTTTAATCAAACACAGGACGGAACAGTATTTCAAACACCTATCGACGTTCTACTGGTTAGAGAGAACCAGAGTTGTCTGTGAACCGGATGAACTCAAAGCAGAACCAGCCAGTGCATTTCCGCCCTTGCCAGCGCCTTCGACTGCGTATGTTGTATTAGAAGTGGCGCCTGATGGGGTGATTCCGTTGTAATAGACTGAACCAGCCGAACCCAGGTTGGTCGGGGCAGCTGCACGTGTAGTCTGAATGTCAGTCACGTTGCCGCCGATTGGCGCTGTGGCAGCGTTAGAGAAAGGATTAACCGGCCAGTTACCATTTGTACCACCGGTCTGCGAGCTGCTGCCACCCGGGAAGTAGGTCTGAAAACCTGATGTGGACGGACTGGCCGGGTATGTGCCACCAGCATCAGTGGCGAAAGACTCTGCCGCAATTTGCGTTGTACGCATATTAGCTTTGACCGAGGCTTCACGAGCTTTGTCCTGAGCGCCGATAAAGTTCGGGAGCGCGATCGCAGCCAGAATGCCGATGATGATTACTACTACCAGCAACTCGATCAGGGTAAAGCCCCTCGCGTTGCGCACCAACTTTTTACTAACTCGCATTTCTGTCCCTCTCAGTTCAGTTCCCAGAATGATTGTAGCGGTTTGTAGAGCTTTGTAGCCGTAGATTGCCCTGAAACCTTCTCCGCCTTCGCTAATTCAGTCAAGGCGGAATCTCACCACCCTAAACTATACTTAAAGATGCCCAACCCAGTTTAAGTAGTAACGCCCGGTCGAGCAACAAATAAAAGTCTGGAATCATCACTCGATAGTGTGATTCGAGCTTCGCGGTTCGTTCACCTAAAAGACCCAAAACCGCATTACAATGTCAGTATGACGAAAGCAAAGGTTAAAACAGGAGCGCTCGCGTGGGCGCACCCGCTGGTTCGAGACTGGTTTCTGGCAAAATTCGGCTCCGCTACTGAACCCCAGGAGCAGGGCTGGCCGCACATCCTGGCTGGGCGAACTACACTCATCTCCGCGCCTACCGGTTCAGGTAAGACTCTGGCAGCTTTCCTCGCCTGCATCGACAGGCTGATCAGGCTGGCTGTGTCGGATAATCTGGGCGACAAGACTTCTGTAGTCTACATCTCGCCATTGAAGGCGCTGAGCAACGACATTCAGAAAAATCTAGACGCGCCGCTTGCCGAAATCCGTGAACTGGCAGAGCTTCGCGGCATCCCTATGGCTGAGATCCGCACGGCGGTGAGGACTGGCGACACCCTCATGAAAGAGCGCCAGTCCATGCTGAAAAAGCATCCGCATATTCTTGTCACCACGCCGGAGTCACTTTTCATACTTCTGACGGCCGACAAAAGTCGTGAGCTGTTAGCCAATGTCGAAACCGTCATCGTGGATGAAATTCATGCTGTTGCCGACGATAAACGTGGGTCGCACCTGGCGCTTTCGCTGGAACGACTGGACAAAGTGACCAATAAAAAGCCGAATCGCATCGGTTTATCAGCCACCCAAAACCCCATTGAGCTGGTCGCCCAATTTTTGACTGGCTCGTCTGGTTCTGCACCAATTGTCGTCAACGTCGGTCACCGACGAAAGATGGATATTGCCATCGAGCTTCCCACACAGCCCCTTCAACCAATTGCCTCACAGGAGCTTTCGGCGGAAAACTTCGACCGGATTGCCGAGTTGGTCAAAGCGCATCGCTCGACACTTGTTTTCGTCAATACACGCAAACAAGCAGAACGTGTTGCCATGCACTTAGCCGCCCGAATCGGTGAGGACGAGGTAGCATGCCATCACGGCAGCCTTTCTCGACAGATACGCTTGGCGGCAGAAACCCGTCTCAAAAACGGCGAGATTAAGGTGCTTGTGGCAACCGCGTCTCTGGAACTTGGGATTGACGTTGGATTCGTCGACCTGGTCTGTCAGGTTAATGGCGTCAAAACTATCGCCACAGCTCTGCAGAGAATTGGTCGCGCCGGTCACTGGCGTGGCGCCATCCCTAAAGGAAGATTGTTTCCCTACACCAGAGATGAGCTGGTCGAAACCGCCGCGCTTGTGCGCGCAATCAAGCACAATGATCTCGACAAGCTGGTCATTCCAGAAAACTGCATCGACATACTCGCTCAGCAGATTGTGGCAATGGCAGCCGTTGAAGAACTAAACGAGGAAAAGTTGTTCGATGATGTCAGAAAAGCTTATCCGTATAGAAATCTGAGTCGCGAAAAGTTCGACCAGGTAATTCAAATGTTGTCAGACGGAATATCAGCTCGACGCGGACGTTATGGCGCCTACTTGATGCGAGACCAGGTGAACGGAAAGTTGAGCGCACGACGCGGAGCAAGGCTGGCCGCTATCACCAGCGGCGGTGCCATCCCCGAAAGCGCGCTTTACGGTGTGGTAGCAGAACCAGACGGTGTTTCAGTGGGAACGCTCGACGAACATTTTGCCATAGACAGCCACCGTGGTGATGTTATTTTGTTGGGCAGCACATCATGGCGAATTCGTCGCATCGACAACGTCGCTGGAAAAGTCTATGTCGAAGACGCGCATGGAGCCTCACCATCAGTTCCATTCTGGTTCGGCGAAGCACCGGCGCGGTCAGATGAACTTTCCCACCATGTCTCCGAACTGCGCGCCAAGATTGATGAAATGACAAAAGATGTGCCTGTGGATTTCGGTGTTTTTACTAAAAAAACCCCCGAGATTGTCAAAGCTATCGAGTGGATCAAAGATGAGTGTGGCGTCAATGACTCAGGCGCCGAACAACTTATCGAATACATTGTGCAAGGTCGCGCCATTCTCGGTGCTGTTCCAACCACACGACAGATTATTGCCGAACGGTTCTTTGACGAGGGCGGTGGCATGCAGCTGATCCTGCACGCGCCATTTGGCGGACGAATCAATCGCGCCTGGGGCCTTGCGCTTCGGAAGAAATTCTGCCGCAGCTTCAACCTCGAACTACAAGCTGCTGCAACCGAAGATGGTATCAGCATTGCACTGGCTGAGCAGCACAGCTTTCCACTTGGCGATGTCTTTTATTACCTTTCCAATCAAACTGTCAAACACACGCTTGAACAAGCCGCATTGCAGGGTCCAATTTTCGCCACGCGCTGGAAGTGGGATGCGATGCGGGCGCTTGCACTGTTGCGATTCATGGGTGGAAAAAAGGTGCCGCCGTACTTGCAGCGTTTGCGCTCTGACGATTTACTGTCAGCTGTTTTTCCCGGTGCGGCTGCCTGCCAGGACAACAACCCGGGCGATGTCGAAATTCCAAACCATCCTCTTATAGAGGAAGTGATGAAAGACGTCCTCACAGAAGCCATGGATCTGGAAGGGCTCCAGCACATCATCGATAATATTGTCAGTGGCAAGATCACATGCATCGCAGTCGACACGCCTACTCCCTCGCAATTTGCCGCCGAGATCATAAATGCAAATGTCTACGCTTACCTTGACGATGCAGGCGTAGAAGAAAGGAGAACACGCGCCGTAGAAATGCGCCGAGTGCTGCCGAACTCAGTGCTGGGTGAACTGGGCAAACTCGATGCAAACGCTATAACGAAAGTAATAGAGCAGGCTTATCCGGATATTCGCAACGGCGACGAATTACATGATTTGCTCAAATCTGTAATTGCTATTCCCGAAACGAACAGCAGACTTCCGGCTCAACCAGTGCGCGAATGGCTACAATTTTTTGAAACGCTGAGAGCTTCTAAAAGAGCCACGAGACTGACTGTTGGAACATCCAACTTCTGGGTGTGCACCGAGCGATTGCAGACGGCAAAAATGATCTGGCCTGAGGCTCAGGTTGAAACTGATGTCCCTGTAATAGGAGAAGCACCAGCAGACCGCTCCATCGCAGTATCACAGGCGGTGCGTGGCTGGATGCAGATTATCGGTCCTGTAATGGTGGACGACATTGCGCAACTGTTGCAGCTAGCGAATCGAGAAGTTGAGATTGCCTTCGTTCAACTCGAATCTGAAGGCGGTATCCTACGCGGGCAGTTTACCGATCGCGTGCAACTTTCGAATGTGGTGCAAGGTATTGCCGCGCTGGAAATTTCCGCCTATGAGTGGTGCGAACGTCGGCTTTTGGCCAAAATCCACAAGTTAACGATCAGCGGGCTGCGTCAGAAAGTCGAGCCGGTCACTGCCGGCGCCTACGTACGTTGGCTTGCCTCATGGCAACATCTGGCGCCAGGCACGCAACTTGCAGGTGAACGCGGGTTGCTTGAGGTGCTGCGTCAACTGCAGGGTTTTGAGATTCCAGCGAATGCCTGGGAAAAAGAAGTGCTCGCCAAACGTGTACGCAACTACAGCTCAGATATGCTCGATAAACTTTGCATGAAGGGCTCGGTTGGTTGGGGACGATTGAGTATGCACCCGGCTCTGGCTGCTACCGAAGAACCTGTGCCGGTGCCTTTGAACGGCAAAAAATCTCCCCTTAAAACGCCGCCGATTCCAATCTCTGTCGGTGCAGAGAAGAAGAACGCCAGAGCAAAGTTTCACAAAACGCTGTCGGGAGACGAATCAGCGACAGGTGGCGAGCTGGTCACCTTAACTCCCGGTGCGATCAAACGCATTATTCCGACAAGCGTTGCACCAATTACATTCTTTGTCAGGGATGACGCCGACTGGATGCAAACCATCCCCAAATCTGGTCTTAACGCCGACCTTTCCGGGCTGAGTTCGGCTGCGCAGGCAGTGCATCAGTTCTTGCAACAACGCGGCGCCAGCTTCTTTGCGGATATCGTGCGCGGCACGGGACTGCTTAAATCTCAAGTCGAGACAGGGCTCTGGGAACTGGTAACAGGAGGGCTGGTAACTGCCGACGGATTCGACAATCTGCGCTCTTTGATAGACCCAAAACGGCGGAGCGGTCCACGCGCCAGGCGATTCCGAGACAATTACGGTCGTTGGACGCTTCTACACACTGACTACAATATTGAAAAATCCAGGGCACTGGAAGCGATGTGCAAAGTATTGTTAGCCAGATACGGGGTTGTGTTCCGCGATGTGTGCCGACGCGAGACGAATTTGCCGCCGTGGCGTGAACTTCTTTCAGTCTTCCGCCATATGGAAGATCGTGGCGAAGTGCGCGGAGGGCGATTCGTAAACGGCTTTATCGGGGAACAATTTGCATTGCCGGAAGCAGCAGATTCTCTACGAGCCTCGAAAAACAGGCAAGCGCTGGAGCAAACGATTTCAGCATCAGCAGCTGACCCGCTCAATATGATAGGTACAATTTTGCCTGGAGACAAAGTCAGTGGAGTTTCCAAGAAAAACGTCGAAATTTCCTGCTAACGAAGTGGCGTTTTTGACAAAAACGTCGAAATTTCTTGCTGAGAGAGTGGCGTTTTTGATAAAACGGCGACAACTGTCCGCTAATTGTCCAGCTGACAAAGGATCCACTTATAAATAATGGTCGTTTACAAAGCCCCAAAATTCTTTGCTGAGCGGGAGAGGAAACCAGCTGCTGGGTCGAATCAAGTTCTGCATGTGGTCGACCGGTTCTTCATGGACCGGGGATTTCATGCCCCATCCGAGGTCTGCGTCTTACTGAATAGTGATGGTTATCTGGAACTAGCTGAAATTAGCGACCAACGACCACTGACAAATCGAATAGCCACCCAGCTTTCCTTCGACGAAGTAGCGAACCGCAAAAATCAACGCCAGGTTCGCGTCAGCTCGTTGCATCTGATGAACGTGCACATGATCGAACAGCCAGTAAATACAGAAGGAATCGACGACCCGATCATTTTGCAAGGCACGATGACTTATGCTTTTGGTCCCGTCAAGGAAGTTCTCAGTGGCGATCTGATGGTCTCTCGCGGCGACGTTCTCAACGCGCTGCTTGAAGGGTCTAGTAGTGCTTTCGAGTATGCAGTCGAGGCAGGCAGAGGAAGAGCCTCGAGGTGTTTTCATCTGATGCTGCCCGGCAATCGCCTCGAAGCCACCACCCATGGTATCGACCTGGTACTGGCGTATCCGCTGCTCCCTATCGAACTGATCGACAAGTCACCCGGCAACGAGACGCTGATTCAGAAGATGCTGCTTGAGATGCTGATGGCGCTCCAAAAAGATTTGCAAGAAGAGAACACGAATCACCCTCTGGTCTCGACAGATCTCGAGGGGATGGACAGAGACAAATGCATTCAAAACTTAATCGACGATGGATTCACGGTCGATGGCGATCTGGCGACAAGAAGCAAATACAAAACTCCATGGAGTTCGGTAAATGAACTGATGGAGAGCCTGGGCGCGCTTGGATTTGGCGGCAAAATCGAGCAGCAGTTGCCGCCTGAGAATTGCCTCGATGAATTGCTGCACCTGACCGCCACAACAATTGCGAAGATCCCCAGCTGGCCGCCGGCATCAGCGACTGCTGTTCGCAACCGCTACCGCCGCATGGTTTGATGTCCAAAACAAAACGTGCCACTCGAAGAGCAGCACGTTTGAAACTTTGTTCGAAAGAAAGGCAGTTGTCTAGACTGTAGCCAGTTCGCGTTCGCCAGCTTTGTGACGGTCATGCGCTGCACGACGAGGGCGATTCAAATGGTCCATGAAACGACGGTGTGCCAATGTGTCGATCTGATTTTGTGATGTCTTCTCTGGGACCGACAAAACAAATTCGTCTGGCTTTTGTGTTTTTGGTTTGTGGGCGAACTTGCCAACTAGATAGAGGTAACCACCGCGAGTTGCATAGACGTAATGGATCATGTTGCCTGCCTTTCTGACTTACTGCCGGGATTTGATGTAGTCAGTTTCATAATAGCGTGAACGCAGAAAAGTTGCTGGGTCACGGCTGCGAACCGCACATACTGTACACCATGTCATGGTAGGTGCGAAGTGCTATTTCAAGAGGAATAATAACAATGTCTAAAGCTTTGGCTTAGTATTGCCAAGAGTGACTTTTCATGCGGTTTTTCATCAGCCGACTGTTTATTTAGTTTCGTTCAGAATCGGCACGAGATCCTCGCCGACGAGCACGGTGACGGTACTGTGTATATCTCCAACCGACGCATTAACAATCTCTCCCTGAACGCCGAGGTCCATCAATACTTGCTCCGCGTCATCCGAATTTCCCCTCTGCGCAATCACTTTCGTCTTTTGAAATGGTCCGATTTTGGTAGTTGATTGCATGACGGTGACTGTGTAACCCTTTCGTTGCAATATCTTTGCAACCTTGTATGCCTCACCAGGTGTGCTGCTCGCGTTCTGAATGGTTATACGCATTTCGTTACGCAACGAAGTTACAAAACTAGACCCCATCAACCTGTTTACGATGTTGCGCACTTCAGCACTGCTGGAGCTCCAACCATTGCCGGCGAAGTCGCCCGGCAGAAGCATCATTTGCTGGTTCTTCTTAGGCACGGCACGGGCGAAAGTTGCCATCGAGATCATCTCGCCGCTCGTCATGTCTGTCGACATGTATTGAGAAGCGATCTCCATCAGCTTCGGAAGATGGCTCCACGACTCAGGTTGAATCGCTTTTGCCAGCACTGCGCGTATAAAGATTTGTTGCCTCTGCACTCGCCCGATGTCGCCCAGAGCATCGTGACGAAAACGCACAAACCCCATAGCCTGGTTACCGGTCAAGGTATGCGGTCCCGGTTCCAGATCGATTTTGAGCTTGGCGGTCCAATCCATATACTTCATTTTTTGAGGCACATCGACGGTGATTCCACCCAGCTCGTTGACCAGGTCGACCAGCCCATGCACGTTAAGAACGACGTAGTGGTCGACGGGTATCTGAAGGAAGTTGCTGACAGTGCGAACAGCCAGGTTCGGTCCACCAATCGCATTAGCGGCATTGATCTTCTGAGTGCCGTTGTCGGGAATCGGCACCTCAGTGTCGCGTGGAATGGAAAGAATGCTGAGTGAATCGCGTATAGGATCGAGACGGCAAACCATGATCGTGTCTGAACGACCGGTGAAGGCATTTTGATCGATTTTCTTGTTGGTGTGTCGGCCCAGGTCTGTGTAGACGACATCTGTGCCGAGCAAAAGAACTGTCGTCGGCTGGGTCAAGCTGCCTATGCGCAGCGCGGATGGTATCAAAGTAGGCTTGAAATAAAGCGTCAGAATATAGCCGATGATGCCGCCAACAAGGGCACAAACGATCAAAACAAAAGTCCAGTTTGTCGGTCTCAAAACAGAATTCCTAATCGCACTCTGAGCTATTATAGGTCCTGAACAGGTGACTGCCCAAATCAAGTACTACAGCCAGAGTCGAGTGAAATGATTCCAAGGTTACATAAGTCAAACAAAATACTCGCCATAAATTTTGGCGGCATCGGCGATGAAGTCTTATTTTTACCGACCCTGAAGACGTTGCGCGAAGCCTACCCCAAAGCGCACATCACGCTTTTACTCGAACCTCGTTCTCGCTCTATAGAGCAGATCACAAACTTGATCGACGCGACAATCACCTTCGATATAAAGAAACGGCCGCTCTTTCTCGGCGATATAGCAGAACTGGTCAGGCTCATTCAAGATGGCGATTACGAGCTGGCTTTGTCGTCAGGAAGCTCGAAGATGGTTTCCATTCTTCTCTTTCTGGGCGGCTCCAACTGGCGCATCGGCTATGACTCTGGTCCACTTTCGAGATTACTTCTAACGCATCCGGTCAAATTGAATCGCGAACAATATGCTTCGGACATGTATCACGATCTGGCGGTAGAGCTGGTGCCATCTGCAGCCAGAAATGGCTCTACGACAGTACCTGAGATACACATTCCACAAGAAAATATGGCTCGTATGGAAGAATTCCTGCGCTCCTCCGATACCAAATCTGGTGCGAAAAAAATCCTTTTGCATCCAGGCACAAGTAGATTGGCAGTTGAAAAAGGCATCATCAAAACCTGGGAAATAAACGATTGGATTGCTCTGATCAATAAGCTCGACAGAGATCCTGATTGTCAGCCGATTCTCGCCGGTGGTCCAGACGACACTGAAATCATTAAAGAGATTCAGGCAAATTTGCCGTCAACAACGAAACTGATTTCCTCGGCAGGAAAAACGAAAAGCCTTGCCGATCTTGCCGCACTGACAAAACTTTGCGACGTGCTTGTCTGCGTCGATTCTGCGCCCATGCATATTGCAGTCGGAGCCAGAAAACCTGTCGTGGCAATGTTCGGCCCCACAGACGAGGCAAAACTGCTTCCCAAAGATCCGCAGTTTGTCGCAATGAGAGCCGCTACTGCTTCCCAGCCGACTCTAGCCGTTCGCGGCGTTCAGCTTCCGCCAGATGATGTGTACCAGTCTGTGCAGTGCTTATTGAGGGAATCGAAAGACCAAGGAAGCTCTCTGGCACTTCACCATTAACGAGCAATTCACCCTCTTCGCCAATAACTGAAATCAGCGCGTTGACCATCTTGGGATCAAACTGCGTGCCGGATTTTTCGCGCAATTCTTTCAAAGCGCGATGATGTCCGATCGCCTTTCGGTATGGACGGTCAGTCGTCATGGCGTCGTACGCGTCGGCAACGAGAATGATGCGAGCGCCAAGAGGGATGTCGTCCCCCTTCAATCCATCAGGATAGCCTGAGCCATCCATAAACTCATGATGGTGTAGCACATATTCGCGAGCCCGCACGAGACAACTGAGTTCGCCGATGATCTGCGCACTTTTGATCGGGTGCTCAGACATGATCTTGTGCTCTTCATCGGTCAATTTAGCCGGTTTCCAGAGAATGGATTCAGGCACGCCAATCTTGCCAATATCGTGCAAAACGCCTGCCAGCTCAACATCTTTCAGAGTCTCAGTCGGCAATCCCAGAGCACGCCCGATCAGTACGGCGAATCGGCTGACACGCAAACTGTGTCCTGAGGTGTAATCGCACTTGGCGTCAAGCGCATCAGCCAGCGCACGAATTGCACCGGTCGAAAGCTCTTCGAGCTGCATGAAAGCCTGCTTCAACTCGGCAATCAAGCGAATATTGTTTTCCTTCAGTTCATACGTTTCTAGAGCACGCTTGACTGTCAGTCTTAGCTCATCAGCATCCCACGGCTTGGGAATGTACTTATAGACGTGACCGGCATTGATAGCGTCAATCAGGGCTTGCACATCGGTGTATCCGGTAATCAAAATTTTGATGGCGTCGGGGCGAATCTCGATGGATTTCTCCAGCAGCTGCACGCCTGTCATGACCGGCATGCGCTGGTCAGTAATGATCAAGCTGATGTCATGTTCGTTCAGAACCTTGATGGCTTCCTCGCCGCCCATGCAGAGAAACGTCTCGTGTTCGTCTCCCAGTACGCGGTTCAGCAGCCTGACGTTGGCTATTTCGTCGTCAACGAGCAGTATTTTGTGTCGCCGTGCCATCAATGCTCTCCGTGAGGCGTTTTTGCCAACCAAACCAGGACTATTTATCTAGCCTGGAACCCGGACATTACTTAGTCTGGGTCATAAGCCGATTCTTGTACAGACCGAACGAGGTCGGAAGCGCGGGCATAAATGGGGATTTCCACCCTGAACGTTGTGCCCTCGTCTGGCGACGATTCGCAATAGATCTGCCCGCCGTGCCGTTCCATGATGGAATGACAAATTGACAAACCCAACCCCGTGCCCTGACCAACCGGTTTGGTCGTGAAGAAAGGTTCGAAGATTTTACTCTGAACTTCGGGTTTTATACCAGGCCCATTGTCAGAAATTGAGGCTACAACTTTATTGCCCTCTATCTCGGTGCGAATCTTGACCAGGGGCTCAGGGACCGAACCCAAAGCCTGAGCGGCGTTTGAGAGCAGATTCATCCAGACCTGATTAAGCTGCCCGGGATAGCAAAGTATCGGCGCAATGTTGGCAAACTCAGTCTCAACAGGAATTTTGTCCCGACCATAAAATTCAGACAGGATCTTCAGAGTCGACTCGATTCCCTCTTGAATCGAAGCTTCTTTCAACTCCGCCTCGTCTAGCCGGCTGAAGCTGCGCAGGTTGCGAATAATATGCCGTATGCGATCGGCTCCATCATTCAAATCGGCGAGGATATTGTCGAGATCGGTCACCAGAAAGTCGTACTTGAGCGTTCGTTTCAGCCCCTCGAATTCGGATTTCTGGTCACTTTCAATTTTGTCGACCGTGCTGATTATCTTTTTGAGATCATCGAAATACTCGCGCAGATAGGGCAAGTTACCGTGCACGAAGTTAATCGGATTATTCAACTCATGCGCGATGCCAGCCACCAATCGCCCCAGCGACGCCATCTTCTCCTGATGGATGAGCTGCGATTGCACGGTTCTCAGTTCTGAGTTTTTGGCATCGAGGTTGAGGTTCTTCTGCAAAAGGTCTTTATTTTTTCGCGATAACTGATCGACCAGTTCGGCGTGCTCGATGGCGACAACGACCTGACCGGCAACAGACTTGACCAGGTCAAGTTCAGAGACGGTCCACTGCCGCTTGCTGTTGCGATCGCCAATCATGATGACGCCTTTCGATTCGTCAGCGTACATCATCGGCTGAATGACAAGCGAGGAAAAATTGAGCTTCTCGACTTCTTCTTTAATAGGTCTGAAGGTGTCGCTGTTAGCCGGGTCTTCGAAAACAAACACCTTCATCAGATGATTGTTGTCCGGGTTACGCTCGTAGGTCGACTTATTCTCGAGCACAAAAGCGCAAACACCAGCGTTGAAGATTCCACGCGCATCGCCGTTGTCCGGTTTAAGGGAAGAGCTGATCGACTCGCACACCACGGGCGGTTCATCGGGATAGGAACTGTGACAAACGATGGCACAGCTGGTGACATGCAAAGCGCGTCCCAATTCATCTACAGCCGTCTCGAAAATCTGATTGAGGTCGAGTGTGCTGCGCAAAGCCGAGTTGATTGAATTGATTAAAATTTCGCGAGTCGCTTGCCCCTGCACTTCGTTGACCAGCTCCTCGTTTGCCTTGAGCTGCTCCCTGAGCCGGTTAGAACCCTGCTCAGCCAGGCCAGACATGTATTCGCAAAATCTTCCCCAGATGAAGGCGACACTGACAAGCAGAGTACTGCGACCGAGAATGCGCCGCCACAATTGCTGTGAGTAAACGGCAGCCAGCCCGCCCGTCTTGTCAGGCTCCAGCAAATATGGCAGCAGACTGGCGTTTTCAGCCAGCAAAAGACCGACGTAAGAGAGTGAGACAAACATAGCTGTACGCGTGATCCCCTCGCGCCCGAATGTATAGCTTGAAAGCAGGATCGGCAAAAGATAGAGCACGTAAAGGTCAGACTCCACGCCTCTTGTGATGTGCACGAGCGCCGTCAAAGCCAGCACATCGATGCCAATCATCACCGCATTCAGTACCATGAGCCTGGAATCGGTTACTGCAAAACGCGATTTCAACGCCCCCAGGAGCACCAGTCCTGAAACGACGAGAACAGAGACTGTGACGACGGTGACGGGCTGATAGTCGAAATCAGTGTGGGTAAATAAGTTGATGCCAATCGAGACGAACATGCCGACGGCAGCAAACGCCAGGCGGAAAAACAGCAGTTTCTCGGTCTTCAGATAGAGGTCTGAAACTGGCTCTTCAAGCGAACCGGGGTCTTGAACAATGAGATCGTCGGGCACGATTACATGTACTCCGAAGCGCGTTTAAACACTTCTGCAGCCTCGCCGAAACGACCGAGCGTCTTGAGAGCGGCTCCCCATGCATCATAGACATCAGCGTCGTAAGGGTCGATCTCAGACGCTTTGGCATATTTTTCCAGAGCCAACTCGTGCATTCCCAGTAGCGACAGGCTTTTTCCCCAGGAATAGTAGAGAATGGCATCGCCGTCAAAAGTCGTTGACGCCACTCTGAACAGCTCATCAGCCTCAACGAAGCGTCCCTGAGCGAGGTAAATTTGCCCCGTCAGAACAAGCGCGGGTCCATTGGACGGGTCCACTTGCAACATCGCTTCCAGCAAACTCAAAGCTTCGGCAGGTTTGTTCTGCGCACGCAGAGCCTTCGCCAGACTCAGTTTAGCGTCAGCGTCCATGGGTGCAATTTCAAGCAATTTCATCGAGCGTTCCATGACCTGCTCGAACTGCGACGCACGCAGTAATGTTTCAATCGCTTCTTTTTCAGGCAGCAAACATTTTGGGTCGCGCGTGACTGCCTCACGATATTCCAGCAGTGCCGCATCAGCTCGACCGACCGCTTCCAGACTGCGCGCCAGATGCAAGTGTCCGAGCGCGTAGTCGCGATTGAGTGCCAGACACTGAGTAAATTTATCGATTGCCTCAGGGTGCATGTTGTTGAGCGCGAAGCAGACACCAAGTCCGTCCAGAGCCATATAATTTGTCGAGTTGGAAAATAGCGATTTCTCGAAACACTCTTGAGCAGCGGCTGTATTGCCCAGCGAAAGATGCGCATAGCCAAGCCAGAAATCCAGCTCTGAACTTTTTGCTCCTTTTGCTTGCAACTGCTGCAGCCGTTCCAGCGATTCTGAATAACGACCGATCATCAAATAAGAAATCGCGCTGTTCAAGGCGATATCCAGCTGTTCAGGGTTGATTTGCAGGGCTTTTTCGAATGCCTCCGCCGCCATCTCGAATTCTTGCAGCGACGTGCGCACCAGCCCCAAATTTAGATGAGCACCAGAAAAATTTGGATCGACGTCTACGGCATAAACAAGCTTTTCGGCAGCTTCATCCATGCGATTGGCGCGATATAAGTTAACGCCCCAGTCATTGTATGTAACCGCTCTTTCCTTGGCAGACAGGACGCGCGTGGTCACTCCGACCGCGTCTTGATAGTGCTTGATCGCCTCTTCCACCTGACCGAGTTGCACCAGAGCCGATGCCCAATTGCGCTGCACCACTGCAAGAGAATTGTCAACGCTCCAGGCTTTGGCAAAACATTGCACAGCATCTTCATACTTGCCCATAGCAGCGAGAGTGACACCCAGACCGTTATAAGCTTCGCCCAGATTTGGCGCGACGTTGCAGCACTGCTGAAAGTATTTCACGGCATCGACAAACTGCCCCTGATTGAAACAAGCTACTGCAGCCTGATAATAGGCTGAAGACATCTGCGGGTTGCACTTGATCGCCTGGTTGAATTGACCGAGCGCTCCGCTCAACTTGCCCATCGCCACAAGCGCCAGACCCCAGTGCATATGCCCGACGGCGAAATTTTCTTTGCGCTCGCATGCCTCGCGAAACTCCGGCATGGCTTCTTGCGGGCGGTCTTCTTTGAGCAGCGTCAAACCGAGATGATAATGCGCCTCCGGACTATCGGCAAAAATGGAAAGCGACGTTTTGAGATGCATTTCCGCATCTGCATATCTGCCCATGTTGAAGCAGAGAACACCCAACTCATATTCGATTTGCGGGTCGTTCGGCTGCTGCTGGGCAAACCGATTCAAAGTCGAATATGCCTCATCCCATCTCTGTTGAGAGATGAGATCGTTGACTACACTCATTACGTTGGTTGCCATTTAGTAAATGATATCGATCGCTAGCAGCTAATCAAGTGGGCTGCTACCGTGAGCCACCCAGCTTTTCATGCCTTCATCCTATATTCTTGGAATCTACCTGAACATGACAATATAAGAATAGCCTACAAAATGGCTATTCGAACCGCCTAGCGCCAGAAATAGAGAAAAGCCAGCACACCCAGACACAGTATGAACTGAGCGACCCAGAACATGACCACAACCTGCCACTCAGCCACGCCCTTTTCGCCAAGAACGGCCTCGAAGTGATGGTGCAACGGTGCCATGCGAAATATGCGTTTGCCCTCGCCAGGCAATTTGTGCGTCAGCTTATAAACGACAAGCTGCGGCATCGACATGGGCTTTTCCGGAGTGAATGGTTTGGTCAGTTTGTAGTACGAAACTTGTGCCATCACAGATAGTGCTTCGGCGATGTAGATCAGCGAAAGCGGAACGAACCAGATGACGATACCACCGGCGATAACCAGTGCAGCCATGATGCCGCCTATAAAAAGGCTGCCGGTATCGCCCATGAAAATTGCTGCCGGGTTGCGGTTCCAGAGCAGAAAGCCGAGCACTGCGCCGGCCATGATTGCAGACATGACGGCGAAATTTATCTGTCCTGTAGCGAGGAAAATCAGAGCCATAGTGGCGAAAACTTGAAAGCTGGTGCCTGCAGCCAGACCATCCATGCCATCATGCAAGTTGACGGCGTTGGATGTCGCGGCCGTGAGAAACGCACCAAAAATCAGGTAAAAGAAGAGGCCCGCATGGTGTGCTTGAACAAAAACTGTGGCTGGTGCGTTGACTGTGTGAGCCGGAAAGTAGAGGGTTGTGCCAGTCTGATAGAGAAAAAATCCCAGACCCAGACCGACAAAAGTTTCAATCGCTAAACGAACTTTTCCTGAGACGCCCTTATTTCCTTTTTGCTTGAACTTAGCCATGTCATCGAAACCGCCGACGACACCACATACAAGTCCCCAGACGAAGACCAGCGCCACATATTTGTCTAAGGCTTTTTCCATGCCGAACATCCAGATAAGCATGGTTACGAAGCTGGCAATGATGATGCAGAGTCCGCCCGATGACGGCGTTCCCGCTTTATGCGCGTGACTTTTCGGACCTTCTTCGCGCAAGAACTGCTCGAATTTCAGCTTCTTCAGCCATCCGATATATGGGTACAACAGCACAGCCGATATCGCCAGCGATACCAACGCCAACATGAGCAGATGCGGAGGTTCGGTATATCCAGGCAGATAGTTCAAAGCGTGTTCTTTCGGTAGACGGAAATTAGTTCCTATCTTAGACGAAAAACTAGCTATCCATCCTAATCAAGATAGAAATTGGTGACTATCTTACGATGATCTTTTGCGTAGCTAACAGACTCTAACAATGTGTGGCTGGTGTGGTACAGGAAGCATATCGTCTGCTGAGCGCGATCGATAATTTCGTGGTTGCAAATCTTACTTGCATCAGCCAGTGTCATGGTGCGGCGTTCTGGATATTCAGTGATGTTTTTGATGCCGATCAAGAGATCTTGAACTTCGCTGGGCTGCTGCCCGAGCGTCTGGGGCAGGATAACTTCGAGACGGTCAGGATTAGCGCGCTGCGCTCCTCGGATCACCGCCATGTTGCAACCGTTGGCACCACCGCTGGTGACGACCTGATTGCCCGATAGAACGAGAGCATAGCTGAGCATCTCGACGAGTTGCTGGTGAGTTAAAGGCAGGTTGCGAGTGCCGATTATCGCCACTCGCCGTGGTCCAGATTGTTGGATAAGGAGCAGTTCGCTGGCTAGCTCATCAACTGTGGGGATTGTCGCGGCGGATGGTTCTAAAGGCATATGTTTTTGTACCAGTATGGGTGACCGTGCTAAGATTTTATCTGATAGCCCGTCCCTAGAGTACCTGTCTTAGCGCCTCTTAGGCTGTCCGATGTCACTGCTGTTTACAAGTTTTAATCAACAGCTTAGCTGTTCTTGTCACACAATTAAGTCGGACTGCATGTCTCAATGAAATCAAAGAGTTTACGCAAGTTTCTTATTTGAATTCGCGCAAAAGCAGACTTGGGAAGGATTACCGGTCGGAATCATAGCATGATTCCGGACTGCGGCATGTCATGAGCAGTTATTCGGCGGCTATCGTTGAGGAGACACATCAGATATATGAGTACAGGCGTCGTGGCAAATTCGAACTCGGCATACCCGGCAAATGAAAACCTGCTGGCAAATTTGAACCCGCAGCAAGCGGAAGCCGTGTCGCTCAAATGGGGTCCCGCTCTTGTTATTGCCGGGGCGGGCAGCGGCAAGACTACGGTTTTGACCCGCCGAATCGCCTATCTGATCGCCGAACTTGGTCAAGACCCAGAGACTATCCTGGCTGTGACCTTTACGAATAAAGCGGCAGGCGAGATGAAAGCCCGCGTCGAGAAGATTGTCGGATTCGACCAGGCTCGCCGCATCACTATCGGTACATTCCACAGCGTCTGCGCTCGCATCCTTCGTCGAGAAATCGACGAGTATCAAACGCATGAAGGCTTTCAATGGACCAACAATTTCGTCATTTACGACGAAACGGATACTGTCAACATCATTAAAGGTGTGATCAAGCGTATGAACCTGGACGAAAAAGTTTTCGTTCCAAAGAGCACGCGCTACGAAATCTCGGCATTAAAAAATGACGGCATCACCTCGTCGAAATATGCAACCAGCGCACGCTCTTACAAAGAGCAACGCATTTCTGAGATCTACACCGCTTATCAATCAGAGCTGGCTCGCAACAATGCCATGGACTTCGATGATTTGATCTTGATCTTTACTGAATTGATGAAGACCAATCCAAACGTATTAGCAAGACTGCGTAACCGTTTCCGTCACATACTCGTTGATGAGTTTCAAGACACAAACAAATCACAAGCAGACCTCGTCGAGATGATCGCCGGACCGACCTCGCATCAAAAAATCGACGAGCACAACAATTGGGAAGAGCGCACGCTCATGGTAGTCGGCGACGTCGACCAATCGATTTATTCATGGCGAAAAGCTGACTTTAAAATCTTGCTTGGCTTCCAGAACGATTACAAAATGGCGACGATGATCAAACTGGAAGAGAACTACCGGTCAACCAGCACCATCCTGGAAGTAGCGAACAGCATTATCGAGAACAATACGGAACGTCTGGAAAAGACTCTGCGCTGCAACAAAGGGCAGGGCGCGAAAGCTCAATGCTACGAAGCGCAAGATGAAATCGACGAATCGCACTATGTCGTCGAAGAGTTAAAACGCCTGAAAGCACGTGGCAAGACCCTCTCGGAATGCGTCATTCTTTACCGCACCAACGCGCAAAGCCGAGCCATAGAAGAAGTTCTCGTGCGCAGTCACATGCCGTACACGCTGGTCGGGTCGACACGATTCTACGAGCGCACAGAAATCAAAGATATGATCGCTTACCTGAAGCTGGTCTACAACCCGAAAGACGGTCAGGCATTCAATCGCGCTATCAATACACCAAAGCGCGGCATCGGCAAAACGACGCTGGAAAAGGTTCAGTCATTTGCAGAAGAGCATGGCATCAGCATGTTGGAAGCGTGCGAATCTGCGCTGCAAATTCGGGACCTTTCACCCAAAGCGCAGCAAGGGCTGACAGACTTTTCCAGCCAGGTCAGACGCTGGCAAAACGCAGCTGCAGTCAGTGCCGTCTCCGAACTCTTGCAATTGATTCTTGCGGATATTCGCTACATCGAAAAGCTCGAACAAGAAGCCAAAGAATCGAAAGACGAACTGGCGCTCGGCCGCATCGAGAACGTGCAGGAATTCGTCAATGTTGCCAAAGAGTTTGAAGACATTGCAGACGAGCCAGACCTGGATTCATTTTTGACACGCATCTCGCTTGTGAGCGATCTCGACGCGGTGAAGATGGACGAAGACACTATCAAGCTGATGACCCTGCATGGCGCTAAAGGTCTGGAGTTTTCAGTTGTTTTCTTGATGGGTCTGGAAGAGGGTCTGTTCCCGCACATTCGCTCGCTTGACTCTCCATCAGCGATGGAAGAAGAGCGCCGCCTTATGTATGTAGGAGTGACCAGAGCTGCGGACCTCCTCTACATCACACTCTCGCGCAAGCGCATGTTGATGCAGCGTGGTGCCGGTGCGAGTTTCAGCTCGTCATACACCATTCCGAGCCGTTTCTTGAAAGAGATCAAACCGGGCTTGATTCAAGGCTACTACCCAACGCCAGCTGCAGACCCAGGCGATTATTCGAGACAGGGAGAGTTTGGTCGCAGCGGCAACTATAACACCGGCCGTGGTGGCTTCGGCAATCGCAATGGCGGAGGCTATCAGGACGAGTACAGCAGCGACACTTACGAAGATTCGCGTGGTGGATACCGTGGTCGCGAAAATTCTTATGACGGTGGCGGCTCCAAGTACGGTGACAGCTCCGGCAGCGGCAGGGGCAATTATGGCGGCGGTGGCGGCAAGTATGGCGGTGGCGGCGGCGGTTATGGGAACGGCGGCGGCTACGGCAATTCGAATCGCGGCAGCAACTCAGGCTCTGGCAACCGTGGCGGTTACGGTGGTGGCTATGGCGGCAGCGGCAATTCTGGCTATGGAAATCGCGGCGGCAGTTACGGAAACCGAAACGGCGGCACACCATCTTCTGGATATGGGCAAACACAGGGAAGCAACAGCCCAGCTCATTCTAACTACAATGCCAACCAGAATCGCCAGCCCAACGGTGAGCGTCCACGCGCTCTCAGACCCGGCGAGACGCAAAATGATCCGCGCTACGCGTCAAGCAATCCACGCGAAAACGATGCGATGCGACCACCTGGCCCCGCTGAAACTTTCGAGAAATTGTCAGTCGGAGACGCAGTTCAGCACGTTAAATTTGGAACCGGTAAGGTGGTTCAGATCATCGGAGAGAAGGGCAAGGAGCTCTACAACGTCGAATTCGAAGGCGGTGCCGGCAAGCGGCTTCTCGATCCTAAATTCGCCAAGCTGATCAAACTCTAGCCAGAGCTGCCAAGAAGCCAACTAAGCTGCCAGAACTGAATGCTGAGCAATTTAGCAACGTTATTCCTGCTTGCCTGGTTATCGACTTCGTTACTTCAGAATCCAAGTGGCTTTCCGAGAGCGTAAAATAAGCGGACTCATTCCGCAGCTGAATCCAAGATGTCGAAGCTAACGCAACGAAGCAAAACGCTGCGCATCGCGAAGATTCTCTAATCAACGCACATTCGACCAATTCAGCGTCCATCAGGTTAACACAGTTTAGGGAGTATCAAAGTGGCTGAAGAACGTACATTCGTAGCCGTCAAGCCAGACGGCGTAGAGCGTGGACTGGTAGGCGATATCATCGCCAGATTCGAAAAACGCGGACTCAAACTCGTTGGTTTGAAGATGATGCAAGTGCCACCAGCGATGGCTCAAGAGCATTATGGCGAGCACAAAGGCAAACCGTTTTTTGACGGCTTAATCAAGTTCATCACTTCTGGACCAATCATTGCCATGGTTTGGGAAGGAAAAAACGCCACTGGACTGGCTCGTAACGTCATTGGCGCCACCAACCCGAAAGATGCCGCCCCTGGCACCATCCGCGGTGACCTCGCTGTCGACCTGGGACGCAACACCGTGCATGGTTCAGACAGCCCAGCCAGCGCAGAACGCGAAATCGGCATCTTCTTCAAGAAGGAAGAATTGATTGAAGGATGGGACCGTACGATTCAGAAATGGGTTACCGAATAACCTGAACTTCTCAAAAATCTGACGCAAAAAAAATGCGTTTCTGAAGTCCGCGCGGTTCTTATAGAGCTGCGCGGATTCCGTATCTGAGCATGCGTCGCAAGCCGCCCTGCATAGCGCGGTTGCCCATCGAGTTACGCTGCTGTTGTTTGTTTTGGGCCATGACTTGCGGATTGCCGATCATCTGCTCCTTTTTCGCAAGTTGCTTATCGACCTGCCCGTTCGCATCTCGGTCGTCTTCATGCTTGTCGTATTTTTGCCGACCGTAATCAACATAGTTGGCTACATCAAACTGCGTGTAGCGTTCGAAAGGTCGTTGCGCCATGCGCTGGTGCATGAGTTGATCGGTTGTCTGGAACGCTTCCCAGGGAATTTGAGCGCCTTTGATATTTGCCTGCGCAGCAAGCTGCGGATTCAAAATAGCGTCTGAATGATGCAAACGATTCTTCGCTTCGTACTTGGCGTCAAATCCTTGAAGATGGCTTCTCATGCGGGTCGCCTGAGAATGCTGAGCAGCGTGCGCCATGTGCATCTGCGAGAACATTTGATTTTTCTGCGCACGAGACAAGTTGGGATTCAACCATACTTGATTCAACTGATTGGCGAGACCCATTTCAGAAACCAGATCAGCCGGATTCCAGTATCCCTGCAAACAGGTCAATACAGTGCCATCAGCAGAGAGCATGAACATCTGAATGTTGTGAGGTCCCGCACCATTGGTGGTGTTAATGGCTTTGCCATCAACCTCATGTCGTCCTGAAATTCCACAGTAGGGTTCATTTGTGATGTCTTGCGTTCCACAAACGAAATAGTCTTTGAGAGCGGTGAAGGCTGGGTCCTGCGAGAGCGACACGGCTCTCAAGCTGTTACCGGCGCTTCACGTCGCGCCGCTGAGGTTGCCCAGCATGTGCATCCAGAAAACCATCTTTCCTTCGCGCTGAGCTTGATACTCAGCCTGAGACAAAGATGTATGCCAGTTGATCTAATGGGTCAATTGAGCGACATTATTCTCAGTTACATTACCCGACATAAGTCTGGGTGCTGCAAGAGCAGGTATCGAACTTGCGATGCAGAAAGTGGCGATTAAGACGGACCAACTCTTCATGTCGAGTTACTCGCGCGCAGAACTATTGTCAACCCTATTAATGCATAAAACCCAGCGCTGCGCCAGTCTTATTCACGAAAGCTGCACAACTTAAAACGAAGACCAGATCAAAGAAACTTGATATCGCAGTAAATCTGCCCGATTTTCGCAAAACATCAGATTTCGAGTACGATCTGGCGACAGGCTCCATAATGCGGAAAAAGAATTGGATAAGACTGAGACAACGCAATACACGATCAAAGAAGTTCCCAAAAGTGATTTCAATCAAATCATCGATCTATGGTCACTCGCCTTCAATATAGAAGACGCTGACCCGATCACAGGCACACGCGCAGCCCGCGACAGAATCAGTTCATTGTGCCAGCAGGGCATGGACTACATTGTCGCCGCCTACGATGGTGACTACATCGCTGCTGTCGCAGCCGTAATTGAATTCCCAACTCACCTGGGAGATAAATGGGTAAGATGTGGTGGCATAGCTGGTGTCGCAACCCAGCCTCAGTATCGTCGTCAGAGGCTTATTAACAAGCTCCTGACTGATTGTATGCGGCAATTGCACAAACGAGAGGTGCCGTTATCTGCGCTCTGGCCTTTCGACTATGACTTCTACGCTTCGATGGGCTGGGCCATAACTGATGTTCGCTACAAGATAGACACCCTGACTGCGAAATTGAATAAAGTAAAAGGCAACGCGCGCCATTACAGGGCAGTCGATCTGGGCGAGCATCACGAAGCGAAAGCCGCTTACAAAAGATGGATCCAGAGATTCAACCTGAGCATGGAGCGCAGTCAGTTCAGATGGACGCAACTTTTATTTCCGCCAGGATCGCGGCGGCGCCTGTTTATTCACAAAGATGGTTACATGATCTGGAATCTCAGTGCCTCGTGCGACAAAATATTGCAGGTCACTGAATGGTGCTATTTGACAGACGAAGCGTTTCGCGACGGATTAGCACTGCTCGCCCAAATGGATTCCCAATATGATCACGTAATCTGGCTTGCGCCAGAAATTGACACGCTCTACCGGATCGCAGGTCCCAGTAAAGCGCACCTGATCACACAAGCACCCGGGATGATGTCACGGGTGGTGCACGTAGATGCATTTATGGAAGCGATTGGCTCTACCTGCAAAGTGAACCTGGGCGATCCTCTGGGAGTGAGCGGTCCAGCCGATTGTGAAGACGGCGCCAGCCCTGGAGCTCTGATTCAACACGTCACAGGTTTCTGGCAAAATCCTCAGGAAGGTTTGCCGCCCGAACTGTACAAAATCGCCAGCCAGTTTCCAAACTTTACAGCCGAGCAGTATTGAACGATCGACCATCTCAATCGTGCCTCAGACAATCTAGAATAGAATCTGAATATCTGCGAGCTGCCAACATTAGCATCGCAATGGAAAATCATGGTGCCTGACGACAATTCCCTCACTGTCACCCGCAAAACATGCACTGCCTGCAAAAAAGAATTTTTCGGCGGCGCCGGTGCTTGCCCGGACTGCGGTGCTACGGAGTTCGTGGAAGTAAAACGAGACGCTTTCATTGGCAAAGTTCTGGCGGGGCGTTATCAGGTTGAAAGCCTGCTTGGCACAGGGGGAATGGGTGTTGTCTACAAAGCGTGGCAAGACAATTTAAAACGCCGGGTAGCCGTCAAGGTATTACGTCAGCAGTTCCTTGAGGACCAGACCAGCGTAAAACGCTTTCAGCAAGAGGCGATTGCGGCCAGCCGACTGGCGCATCCCAACATTGTGACGCTTCACGATTTCGGTTCAACCGAGGACGGCTACATATACATGGTGATGGACATCATCAATGGGAAAAGCCTGGCTCAGGAGATACGAGAACGTCGATCGATTGGAGTGGAACGCACAATCAACATAGTTACACAAGTCTGCGATGCACTCGACCATGCCCATCGCAACGGTATTGTGCACAGAGACCTGAAACCAGGAAACATAATGCTGGTCGACTCTCCTGACGGTGCTGACGGAGTCAAATTAGTTGATTTTGGAATCGCAAAAGTACTGGAGAAAGACGAAGACCAGGAACTGACACAGAAGGGAGATGTATTCGGTAGTCCGCTTTACATGAGCCCCGAGCAATGTCTTGGTCACGACCTCGATGGACGGTCAGACATTTATTCGCTGGCGACCGTGATGTATGAGTGTTTGACAGGGTTGCCTCCGCACAAAGGCAGGAACGCTATCGAAACCATCGACAAGCAAATACATCAAGCACCATCATCTTTCGCGGAAGTGAGACCGGACATTTATATTCCGGAGCGTCTGGAAGCAGTCATTATGAAGGCTCTGGCGAAGTCGCCAAATTCCAGACAGCAGACAATGAAAGAACTGGCTACCGAATTGCAGGCGTCCGTTCCCAGAAAAAACGAGGCCCTCAATCTCCGGGCGCGCATAGAGCCTGTCAATTCTGCCTCGATTCACAGTGGTTTCGTCAAACTGGGCCTGGTCGCCTTCATTTGTGTAGGATTGGGAGCCGGTTTTCTCGCGCTGGGAAATTTAGGCGGGCTTAAGTCACCAACTGCCGTTCCGCCTCGAGGCAAGGCGAGCGACCAGGCGCCGAGTCATGGCAATTCTGCTAACGACGCAACCGGGGGAAAGAATGTGCAACAGCAGGAAATGGCTAGCCCAGATGGCAAACCTGTGACTGCGACTGTGACCACGACTGCTGCGACTGCGACCACCACTGCCACACCGAGCCCGACCGCGCCCACGACCACGACTGCGCCCACGGCTGTCATCCCGAACAAAGCTGCGGTGCCCTCAGACCATGGTGGCTCTGTGCCGACCTCTAACCATGCAGCTTTGCCGCGGCCGAATCATAGTGATGCAGTGCCGTCCCCAAATCGATTGTCTCAAACGGAGAGCAGATCCACGCATCGCACCATCAAATCGAAAGTGGCTGTGCCCAAACCACACGATTTGAAGGCAAACAAACCCAGCAAGGCTCACAGTGTTGCCAATCAAATCAAGCCGCCCAAAGTGAAATTATCTCAGGAAGCCTCTAAATGGTCGAAGCTGCAGAACCAGATACCGACCTCGGATTAAGTGAATTGTGAGCGAGGTACAATGGGCCTTGAGCAGTGCATCGAGGTTTACTTAACTTGCGACGATTCTCGATTGCAAAAGCAGGGGTGCTGACAATACTTGTTTCAGCACTTTTTCCGGCTCTGTGCAGCAGTCTGAGCCTGCCTGACCTGGAGAAGTCGCTGCGGACGCAGAAAATCATCAGCCCCAGCATGCGTGTTTCCTCGACGCTTCAGGCAGGTACTCTCACCTTTTCAATTTTTCCTGAAAAAGACACGAAAGAAACCACCGGCACTTTGAAAATTAGAGCGGTGCTGATCGCCAAAACGGTGATGAGTACTGACAAAAACGTGCAGAAGGTCGAGGTCCAGTTCCACGAGAAGGAAAACACTGAGCACTACACGCAGATCCTCGTGCGGTCAGTGGATATCAAAGCGTTCAGTGCAGGAGTCACCTCCGAAGAAGAACTACTGAACGGATTACCAGTTAGCACTATTGGTGGTGGCAGCACAAGCGAGCAGGCGAAATCATCTGACGTAAGCGAACAATCATCTTCCGCAAAAGCGCCTGAACCTGATGTAGCCGCGGGCGCCAAGAGAGACGAGAGAGCAAAACTCTCAGCGAGAGTGAACGCTCTCAAATCCAAAGGCGTCGGGGTGAAACCGTTTCTCGCACAGCTGGAAGCGGTTGACGAGTTAGCCAGAGCAGGTGAATCGATACCGCTTTCCGAGAAACTAGAGCAGCTCGAATATAGCATCGCCGAGCAGGAAAAGATTCTCAGTGAGCGCGCCAAAGCGTCTGCAGCCGCTGCCGCAGCTGCGGCTCCTCCAAAGACCACGAAGATGGCAGCCCGGCCGGCTCCGCCGCGTGCCACCCCCACCGGCGCTCCTCTCTCCCGCTACTCTAATCTGGCCAGCACATTAGCTTCATCGAGTGAAACGGCTCCGCTGTTGCGTCTTTTTGAGGGCTACGCGCAGCACATGAAGCAGAAATACAATATCGACGAACGCCTCATTCCCGAGCAAGGTCCTTACTGGCACGAGCGCTACAACCTGGCAATCATGATCCGCATCTATAGAGAAAAGGGATATGGTGACGCCATTATGCCTACGTGGATGGAATGTCAGCAGATGGCGAAGGCTGGGGACCAGGCTCAAACTGCATACAAAATGCAAACCGTAGCGCAAGCGCTGAAGTTGCCAGACCCAATCAAAAATGCAGGCTGGTATGAAACACAAGCCGAAGCCTACAAAAGGCAATTTCATGCTCGCCATGAAGAAGAAGAGCATCGCTCAGAGCGATGAGCTCAGGCAGCGCGCCGACTACACAGTCGCTTTGAGAACTTCTGCAGGAGCCAATTCAGTCAGGCAGGCAACAGTGCCATATTTGCAGGTCTTTGAATAACACGGCTGACACTCGAGGTTTAGATGCACGGTTTTGCACTGGCTTCCATAAGGACCATTTCGCTTACCCGGAGTGCTGCCGAATACTCCAACGACTCTTGGAAGCCCGGTCGCAGCAGCTAGATGCAGCGGACCGGTGTCCGCGCCAATCACCAGTGAGCTGCGCTTGAACACCGAGATAAGGTCCAGCAGGGTCGTCTGACCAGTCAGGTTTAGCACCACTTGCTGAGGTCTTTTAGACTCGATGCCGCGGGCGATGGCGTAGTTGGAGGTGATTTCAGAGGGTCCCCCGACCAGAATAAGCCGGCAAGCATTCTGGTCAGCAAGCTTCTCACCCAGCTCAATCCATTTGTCCTCGGGCCAGATTTTAGTCACCCAGGTGGTGCCCGGAATCAATACTATATTGATGGGAGCAGATCGCCCTGCCTCCAGATTTGGTATTGCCCCCATCTGCGGTACTGATGCCACCTCTGGTGCGGCAGGCGTGGGGGAAATAAGTAACGCCGAAATCTTGACATCAACAGAAGAATCAAGCACAGGCAGGGGAAACTCAATCGGCAGCTCTTGAGGTTTTAAGCCCAAAATGGTGAGAGCAAACTCAGCAACCCTGAGGTTGAGTTCCACTACCGGCACGTCGTGTCCGAAGTAGTCTCCAACGTTGAGTTTATGAGTAAGGAATCGGTCGGCAAATTCCCGCGTGTCGTCGAACCCCGCCACCACCTTCGACCCTGTGGCGCGGGCCAGCAGACTGCTTTTGAGCAGCCCCTGCAGTTCCAGCACGGCATCATATCTGGCATCACGCAGTCCCTTGAAAAACGCCTCTGCCTCTGAGAAATTTTTCAGCCAGGTGCCGGGTTTACCGAGCTCTCGCATCCACTTCTTGCCACCAAAGATGATTACTTCGTCAATGGCGGGATTGTTTGATACCAGGTCGGCCGATGCCTTTTCCACAAGCCATGTCACAGTGCATCCAGGCACCGCCCTTTTCAGAAAGGATGCGACAGGCAGGGCGTGTATCACGTCGCCGATTGCGCTCAGTTTGACGATAAGGAATTTCAAGGTCCTGGTGGCGGGCATGCCCGCGGATTAGATGGTGCGACTCAGTGCGCAGCTATTCTAAACCAGCCCTGACAAGTGCGGGCAATTTGTTGCGGGGCAAAAAAGTCACTTTTCTGGTAACCGCGGGGATGGGCGTCCGAATTTATCACCTCTTCAGGGCACCACATCTGGCCCCACGGGTGGTTAGGCACCACTTTTAGCAATACTCTGTAACTTTTAATCATGGGCGATACCAGCCATTAAAAGTGGTGCCGCACCAGCAGTGGAGCGCGTTTCCCGAATTAAGGCGCCGGTCAGGTTTAACAGAGGGCACCATTTGGTATATGTATTGCATGGCCACTGGATAGATCTTTTGATACAATTGTTTTGCCACCTAAGATGGTGGTAGGTGGCATACCAAACCTCGGTCGCTCGGACCAACCCATGAGCGGCTCGCAAGGGCTAGTCACAGCCCTCGCACGTACTCGCTCGGAAATTTCTGAGCAACTATCCCCACAGTCCAAAGGAGAGAGACATGACAGGAAATGCCCGCAAACCTGCGAAAGCTAAAGCTAAATCAGCAGCTAAATCAGCTCGCCCAGCTAAGGCCGCTCACAAGAAAGTGAGCTTGGCTCGCAAGGTTGCTCCACGTAAGAGCGCTGCCAAACACACCAGCAAAGCAAAGGCACCATCGGCTTCTAAGTCTGATAGCGATTACACAAAGTTCAGCGGCAAATTCACAGTGCGTTTGCCAAAGTCTTTGCACCAGGCTCTCGTTGATCGCGCAGAAAAAGAAGGCGTCAGCCTCAACCTGTTCGTAACTAACGCTCTTTCAAGCAAAGTCGCAATTTCTGGCGGCAAGAAGAGATAGTTCGAACCTATTTTGAAGCGCTCAGACATCCAGTAGTAATGGCTTGTCACAACCGCACGAAAGCAAAAAATTCAAAGAGGGAGATTCCGCGTGAGTCTCCTTTTTTGCATTTGGCGGTCTTGCTTCGGCAAGAAAACTCCTGCGCAGAAAATTGCTGCCCAAGATAACCATTGCTCAAAAGCAGAATCGCACCGCCGACCATAGCGCAGGAACGGAAACTCCTATTGATAACATCTGTATTGAAACGAAGAAATTTTTAACGACTCGATATGTGAGCCGTCTAATGCGGGAACCATCCAGTGATCAGGAATTCCAGCCATTAAGCCATTCTCATCAAAATCCACTCCGCAACCTTATTTTGTGCACCTGTTATTCGCGTGACAAGACCAGTTAGACTCTGTCCGTCCATCAGATGAGTAGTTACCAGGTATCAATCACGCATGACAAATATTCCTCTGCTAAACCTAAAAGAGCAGTACAAATCAATTGGCAACGAGATCGAACAAGCGGTACTTGATGTGCTCCGCAGCGGCAGTTACATCCTCGGACAGAACGGTGCCAAACTCGAACAAGAGATAGCCACTATAAGTGGATGCAAATACGGTATCGGTGTCGCCAACGGAACCGATGCGCTCGTCCTGGCACTGTGGGCGCTGGACATCGGACCAGGCGACGAAGTAATCACATCACCTTTCACATTCGCGGCGACGGTCGAAGCAATCACCCTCCGTGGTGCCACTCCGGTTTTTGTCGACGCAGATGAGCAGACGTTTAACATCGATCCCAAATTGATCGAAGCAGCAATCACGCCTCGCACCAGGGCAATCATGCCGGTGCATCTGTACGGTCTGCCCGCCGACATGGACGCAATCATGGAACTGGCGAAGCGCTTCAACCTGAAAGTGATTGAAGACAACGCTCAAGCAATCGGCGCTCTATATAAAGGTAAGCCGACTGGATCGTTTGGCGATGTGGCCTGCACGAGCTTCTATCCAACTAAAAACCTTGGTGCCGCCGGTGATGCCGGTATGCTCGTGACAAACAACCCTGAAACAGCTGAACGACTGAAGTGCTTGCGCGCTCATGGCTCGAAACAGCGCTACTATCACGAAGAACTTGGCGTCAACAGCCGACTGGACGAGATTCAAGCAGCTGTGCTGCTGACGAAACTGCCACATCTCAAGAAGTGGAATGATGGTCGTCAAACAGTCGCCGACATGTACGAACAGGCGTTTAAAGGTGTTCAGGGAATAGTTGCACCAACCATTTCACTACCAGGAATCCCGTCGTCAGTGGCTAGAGAGCAACTTACACACGTCTGGCATCAGTACACCGTGCGCGTTTTGTCAGACCAGAAGTCAAATACCAACCGCCGCGACGAAATGGTTAAACAGCTGGCGGAGCGTGGAATTGGCTCTATGTGCTATTATCCTGTGCCTCTGCATGTGCAACAGGCATTCGCGTATCTCGGATACAAGCATGGTGACTTCCCGGTAGCCGAGACCCTCGCTCAAGAAGTGGTATCGCTGCCGATGTATCCAGAGCTGACGAATGATCAGGTGAAAACCATCGTTGCAACCATGAGAGACATAATCGCTGAGCGCACGGCATTTGTGCCTGCAGCCAGCATAGCTCCTGTCTTCACTGGCTAAAACTTCACTGGCTAAAATGATTCAACCCGTCGATGTTAGCTGCACATCCATAAGTCCACAGGCTAAGATCGGCAAGAATGTCAGCGTCGGTCCATTCGTAGTCATCGCCGCAGGTTGCGTGATCGGCGACAACGTAGCAATCGAGCCCGGTACAATCATCTATGAGAACGTGCATCTGGGCGACAACACTCGCGTCGGAGCGCAGTGCATTCTTGGCGAGCGGCTGGGCGGCTACCAGAAAAATGACGACTATATCAATCCAGAATTGCGCATCGGCGCAGACAGCGTCATCAGAGCCGGGGCGATTATTTATGCCGGTTCGACCATGGGGCGCGGATTTCAGACAGGCAATCGCTGTGTAATTCGCGAAGAAAGTCACTTTGGCGACAACTGCAGTTTCGGCACACTCTCGCAATCTGACGGGATGATCAAAGTCGGCAATCGCTGCCGTTTCCACAACAACGTATTCATAGCCACTTACACCACAGTCGAAGACGACGTGCATTTTTACCCGATGTCTTGCACCGTCGACAGCTTGCATCCACCCTGCCAGGTCGGGCGAGAAGGACCAACCATAGGCGCAGGCACAATCGTCGGAGCAAAGGCGCTGCTTCTTCCTCGCGTCAAGATCGGAAAGAATTGCGTCATCGCCGGAGCATCGGTGGTGACGAAAGACCTGCCGGAAGGAATGGTGGCAGCAGGCTCGCCAGCCAAAGTATTGAAGAGACGCGAAGAAGTTCGCTGTCACCTGGAAGACCGCCCCGCCTACCAGGTTGCATTGGAATCAATCAAAGAGTAAGAAGCATCGATGAGCACCGTATTTAGTGGCGGCACAAACACTACTGTCGACGAACCGAAACATCTATTCAGCAAATATTTCAAGACAGAGAAGCAAGCCACCCTCGCGGCTCTGGCAGTTGTTTGTTTGATTGCAACCATCGCTTATTCGTCTGTGCTCTTCAACTGGTTTGCGGGAGACGACTTCGTGCACCTAGCCTGGTTGAAAGATGCGGTCAAAAATCCCGAGCTTATCGTGCGCAACTTTCACAGCTCATGGTTAGACGGCACAACGACAAAGTTCTACCGACCGCTGATTTCGGTGTTCATGGTCACCGATTACCTTGTTTCTGGCACCAATGGCATCTCTTTTCATCTCACCAACCTTTTCTTTTTGCTGGCATCATCGATGCTCCTGTTCTTCATCGTCAGGGAAATCCAGAAAGATACGACAGAATGCACCAGTTTCTGGTTTCCACTGATGGCATCCAGTCTCTTTGCGCTCTATCCACTTCATCCAGAAGCAGTCGCCTGGATAACAGGTCGAGTCGACGATATCGTCACCACATTTTTTCTTGCCAGCCTCTGGTGCTACATGCGATGGCGCAAGCAGCGCGGCACTATCGTATTGCCAATCGTATTTATGGTGCTTGGTCTTCTTTCAAAAGAGATGGCGCTGACGATTCCAGCCACGTTCTTGCTCTATGAGCTATGCATCGCCTACGACTGGAAAAAGTTGCCCGGCTTGACTGCGATCATAAATATGATCAAGCCGACTATCCCATTCTGGTTATTACTTGTCGCCTATTTCGGTGTGCGCAGGTGGGCATTAGGAACTTTCGTCGGCGGATACGACGACAGCTTGCTCTTCATTTCCAACTGGAACAACTTCATCGGCGGTTGGTTGCATGGTCTGCGGATGCTTTTCATTCCAGTCAACCGAACATTGATGGGCGACCACAACGCTTTTACGATCGGCTGGGTTATTTCAGTCGTGAGCATGTTGGCGCTTGGTCTTTTCAACTGTGCCCGTAATCGAGGGCTGATTCGCTGCGCTGCGTTCTTCGTAATCTGGACGGCGTTTTGTCTGGCTCCGGTCTATAAGATTTTTGCCATCGCTGACGATTTGCAGGGCAGCAGGCTGGCATACCTTGCCACAGTGCCAATTTCAGCCGGTCTGGCACTTGCCTTTGCAGATGGTGACATCAAAAAACGCTGGCTGCTCATCGTGAAGGGAGTGCTCTTCATCGGTGTTTGGCTGTTGGCGGGGATCATTCTGAACATCAATAACTCCCCCTGGGCGCAAGCGGGAAAACAAACGAATGCAATCAGGAAGGGGCTGGCCGAGTTCTACAGTCAATTCCCCGGTGATCCGCAAGTAATGTTGATCGGACTTCCAGACGAGTATCACGGAGCATACGTATGTCGCAATGCTGTCACAGGCATGACGATGCAACCGCAATTTATCCGCAATATAAACAACTGCTTGATGGTCAATAAGTTCGAACCGATTCTGCCCTTCGGCTTCTTGAAAGAATCTTTGTCGAAGCATAGAGACGCGATCAAAGTGGCCAGATGGAATCAAAAGACGCTGAAATTCGACCCGGTCACAATACCGGCAGCAGAGCCTGTGAGCACCAACAGCGGCAGGATCTGGTCAGGTAAGGAACTTCAAAATGCTACCGCGGGCACGGGTGAGACCAAAATCATAGACGCCGCCGACGGTGGCATCACGCTGAATACAGAAAATAAGCGCGCCAGACCGACCATGTTGTTCAAACCAGCCAACCTGCCCGGCTTTAACACAGATTTTGTACAGATCACCTTGAGTGGTCTGAAAAACGACGGGCCGGTCAAACATCCCGGTACAGACCTGGTTTTCACTAACGACATCTTGCCAGAAACTGACTTCAGCAATCGGGTCCATTCCGAACTGAAATTGGAAGACAAAGAACAAACAGTTCTGTTTCCGCTGCGAGCGCTGCCCGATTTTGCCCTGGGTGGTAACGTTCACGAGTTGCGCATTCTCTTTCCGGAAGCATCTAAAGTGACGGTGAAGTCAATCGAGTTGGTGCCAGCGCGGCAGTTGATACCCGTGATTGATTCCGAAAAATCAGACTATTTGGGCACAAAGGGCTATCTGCATTTAGGGGCAGATAAACCCGAGTGCAAAATCACATACGACGTCAGAGGCATCAAAAATGCCAAATCAATTGTTTTTGAAATTACCAGAACTAACCTTTTGTTCAGTTCGCAAAACACCGCGGAACCAAGCACAGTCGTCAATCCAGACGCTCAACTGAAGGGAGACGGTCCAGTTGGATCGGTGACATTAGAACGAAAAAACTTCAAAGGGCTCGGTTTATATGAGGGAAGGGCCTGGGCGATAGACGAAAATGGTACTAGAATAGGCCTTGCAGGGGACCACATTGTCATTGCGGTAGATTCGTAGGCACCATTAGGCAACGCGTGATTCAACCGGACAAATTGCAGGCAAGTCTGATCGGGCAAAGATTGCTCGAATCTGGTCTGTTATCGGAAGAAAAGCTTGTCGAAGCACTGCAGTTGCAGACTGAAACCGGGTTGCTGCTCGGCGAAATCTGCCTGCTGAAAGGTTGGCTCCCCTACGCAGGTTTGAAAGAATGCTTGCCCCCGATGCGTTCCCGTCTTGGCGAGCGACTGATGGGTCTCGGCTACATCGATATGGACCAACTCTGGCTGGCGATTTTGGAACAGAGACACTGCGGCGAAAAACTTGGCGAAATTCTTGTGCGCCGAGGTTGGGTTGATAGACAAGTTATTGAGTCAGTAGTGGCAGATAAGGTGACACCGAGACGCACAAAAACTTCGCGCCGCCCACGTGTTGCCCAACTAATCGTGCGCGCAAGCACAACCAAGCACTGAAGATTCACTACAACACCTGTGCCTGTTTCGCTACACTTAAGGCATGGAAGAATCGAACCGCATTCCCAAGCATGAAATCGGCGGACAAACCTCGGCGGGTTTTCCATCTCCTGCTGACGACCATCTTCAACTGCCGCTCGATCTGAACCAGCTGCTGATCAGGAATCACCCAGCCACTTTCTTCCTGCGAGTCAAGGGCACGGCGATGTTAGCGAGCGGCATCCATGACGGAGACATCTTGATTGTGGACCGTTCCGTCACCGCCTCAAATGGGAAAATCGTAGTAGCAGCGGTTGATGGCGAATTACTCGTGCGACGATTCCAAAAGCAAACTGATGAGATATTTCTGATCGCCGATGATTCCTCGGCTCCCATTAATCTGGGCGATAACGAATCTGTGGAAATCTGGGGCGTCGCGACAAGCGTTGTGCACCACCTGTAATGACAAAACAATTTGCCCTGGTCGACTGCAATAACTTCTACGCTTCGTGCGAACGCGTTTTCAATCCTAAACTGCAAAACAAACCCGTTGTAATTCTCTCTAACAACGACGGCTGCGTCGTGGCGCGCTCGAACGAAGCAAAAGAGGTGGGCGTGGGGATGGGCGTGCCGTTCTTCAAAATTTCCGCGCTCATCAAACAACACGATATTCAGGTGCTCTCCTCGAACTACGCGCTGTACGGCGACATGTCCGCCCGAGTGATGCGGGTGATTGGCGAGTTTGCACCGGAACAAGAAGTGTATTCAATTGACGAAAGTTTTCTGCATTTAACCGGTATGCGTGACCTGGCCGGTGTGGGAGCGCAGATACGGACACGTGTCAAACAATGGCTCGGTTTGCCGGTTTGCGTGGGCATCGCACCAACAAAAACGCTGGCGAAGTTGTGCAACGCAACCGCCAAGTCTTACAGTAAATTAGATGGTGTTTTAGATTACAACGCCCTATCAGATCAACGCAAATCGAAGCTTCTTCAAACATTCGATGTTGGAGACGTTTGGGGCGTCGGTCGAAAATTGACAGAACGACTGCATTTACTTGGAATCAAAAACGCATACGCATTGCGTGAAAGCGATCCCGAAGAAATGAGTCGACGTTTCAGTGTTGTCATGAAACGCACAATTACAGAATTGCGCGGTGTAAGTTGCATCGATATGGAAAATATCAATGAGGCTCGCAAACAGATCTTATCGTCGAGATCCTTCGGACGCCCCGTCACAGAGCTGTTTGAGCTTGAAGAAGCGGTGACGACCTACACCAGCCGTGCCGCTGAAAAATTGCGTGGAGACGGAACACTGGCAAACGAAATTACAGTTTTTATACGCACTAATCCATACATGGAGGATGCATATGCAGAAAGTGCAAGTGTCAGAACGAAGCACCCGACTGACGATACGATGACTTTAGTCAAACACGCTATTGAAGCCCTTCGACAGATATATAAAGAAGGGTTGGTATATCAGAAAGCCGGAGTAACACTCTCCAATCTGGTATCAAACGACGGGCAGCAACTCTCTCTCTTTCGTTCACAAGATGATGACAGCAAATCAAAACGAATGATGCTGGCGCTCGATCAAACCAATCAGAAATACGGACGCGGGGCGCTCTTTCTCGCGGGGGAAGGCACGAAAAAAGCCTGGCAAATTAAAGCAGAATATAAAACACCACACTACACAACCAATTGGGAAGACCTGGCGATAGCGCACGCCAAATGACTCCGCTGCAACATTTAACATTTCAGCAAAGGCTGATTCATGGCGGCTCTACCGATTCACCATCCCTCCAGCATCCCTACATAGAGGGCAACCAAACTTGTACAGCCGCGTCAGACCCAGCACGTCTACTTTGAGAGGGCTTCAAAAGTGTACATGATGAGCTATGAGGCAGACCAGAAGGCAATCGAAGAACTGACATCGATGGCGAGTGCTTACGTTGACCGCGGTCAACTTGAAAAAGCAGCTGAGTTACTACGGCTTGCAGAAAAAATCACGAGACGGCTGTACAAGTCCAATATCATCGAATTGAATTACTGGCAGCAGCAACAACAGCAGCAAGTAAGAAATCGCGGCATTTCTTAGCTTCTCAATTCAGGCATTCTTCGCCACACTCGCTGTAGAGTTCGACAAAATAGGCTCTCTAGCAGGGCGGCTTAGAAAAGAGGCGTTTCTTTGAAAGATGCAGCTCATCGAAAGAGTTAGCTCTTCGGAGCTTTGATCAACGTTCTAGTATTATTAATCCGCCTGGTGATTAGCTTGTTATCGAAATAAGCGAGTAATGCCATCGCATATTTGCGAGACGTGCCAAGACTTTCGCGAAATTCCGATGGTGAAATTTCTTTTTTTGCCTGCCAGATCTGAGCCAATGTTTCATGCGCCTTACGTATCGATGCGGCAGAACTGGCGTAGTCATGATCGACAACGTAAGCTTTCTCTTGCTTCGTCAGGTTCTGCAGAGTCGATAGAATCGCCTTTTTGTCGGACTTCAGAGTCTTGCAGATTTCGTCGATTTCGATACAGATGGTGGCATCCAGAATACTCAACACCTGGTCGGCGAGTACCGACTGTGCATGTGAAAGCGCCGGTGCCTTCTCTCTTTTCAGTGAAATTTTGTCACCATTCCGCGACAGATATCCTGCATCCGAAAGCTCTTTTAGAAAGTGCTGAAACAACTGTCGATCCATCGTGTTCGACACTTTCATGCGAACAGATTCGATGGAATATTCAGGTGGGTCACAATCAGGCTCGGTATTAGCAGACACCATTTTTTGGATTTGCTGCTTAACCGCTTGTACTCGTTTTGCACTGATTATAAAATTCGATTCTTGCAAAACAGTTCCAGTTTTCGTGCATGATTCGAGAGTTTGTTCGAGAGATGGAAGAGGCAAGAAGCTTGAAAGTGCTTCCTTTTTTACGGCAGGCTGGGTCATGTGCTCAAGGAAAAAATCTAGAGCGGAATTATAGTCATGCCGCACGAGCTGATCTGCAAACACATTTAACTTATTGCGAGTCATCCAGCGAGGGCGATTTGTGACTAGAACAACTCCACCTGTAATGCCCTCATCACCGTAGCGCACTACGAAACGATCGCCAGGTTCAGCCACAAGAGGATCTGTCAAAACAATCTGCACTATCAATGCTTCACCCGTTTCGATGGGCTGGCACCACCTGAGGTGCCCATAACATTCAGCCGTGCCATGGTATAAACGGACGGACTGATTCTCGATGTCTGCAGGTTTTATCCACTCATCGGCCAAACCAACTTGCTCGATGCGTGCTATCAAAGTTGACACTACAGGTGCATTCCAGTTCGCAACAACCTGCCCACGAGCCAGAGTCTTATTCTCTTTGAGGGAAATGTTCACTGCCAACCGTTGCCCTGCATCAGCGTGTTGAATTTGCTTTTTGAATGTTTCAAGACCACGAACACGACCATGAATTCCACCGGGCTCGATAGAAATATTTTCGCCGACAGCTAGTTGACCACTCACCAGTGTGCCTGTAATGACCACGCCATAGCCGGTTTTAGAGAAGACCCTGTCAATTGGCAGCACGGCGCCACCAGCTTTTGCAGGACGTTCTACGTTCTTAACAACGGCGCTCAATTTCTTTTTCAGATTTTCGAAACCTGTGTTCTGGGTATTGGAAATGTGCGCGATGCCCATACATTCAATTTCATAGCGCTGCAGCAGAGCGCGAACCAACTTCTCGACCTCGCTCTGGCGAGCCTCATCGGCTGCGTCGATTTTAGTCAGAACCACCATCGCCTTGCGAACACCCAGCAAGCTCAGAATCTTTACGTGACTGACAGTCTGAGGCATAGGACCTTCATCCGCCGCCACCACCAGCAGTGCCATCTGAATGCCGCCAACGCCAGCGAGCATGTTCTTTAAAAACTTGCCATGCCCGGGAACATCGATAAAACCAATCACGAGCTGCGTTCCGTCAGCCTCGGGAGGGAAATTAAGATGTGCAAAGCCAATGTCAGTGGTCATCTGACGTTGCTTTTCTTCCTTCAAACGATCCGGATCGATTCCCGTAAGTGCCCGCAAAAGGCTTGTTTTGCCGTGATCGACGTGACCGGCTGTCGCAAATGTAAAGTAAAGTGGCTTCGTTTCTGCGCTCATATCTAGTGAATATGCGCCCCGTGAGAGTTCCTAAAGGTCATGACGCGACGACGGCGGTAAAATTGCCCTCGTTCGCGTCAATCGTAATATAGGTGATACCTGTGCTGCACCACTTAATCGACCCAATTTTGGAAATGATCAAAAACGGGGTTCTAGCTTGGGGATACCTGGGCGTTGTCTTGATGATGGCTATCGAATCGGCGAATATACCATTGCCAAGTGAAGCCATTATGCCCACCGCCGGAATTCTTGTGCAGCAAGGAAAAATGAACATCCACCTGGCAGCGCTGGCTGGAGCCGTCGGCTGTGTAATCGGGTCGATTCCTTCTTACTTCCTGGGGATGTGGGGAGGAAGACCATTCCTTCAGAAGTACGGCAAATACTTTTTGCTAAAAACCAGAGATTTAGAACTGGCTGACAAGTGGGTCGACAAATATGGCGACGTCACCTTTTTCGTAGCAAGAATGTTGCCAGTAGTTCGCACTTTCATTTCTTTCCCGGCTGGAGTGCTGAAAGCGCACTTCGTTATGTTCTGCGTGTTCACTTTCATTGGATCGCTTGTATGGTGTTATTTCCTCACCTGGGTTGGTATCAAATTCGGTGAGAATATGGAAATGTTCCGCGACCTCTGGCACAAATTCGACCTGGTAATTGTGTTGATTGGCGCGGCAGGATTTGGCTTCTATCTCTATCACCACCTCAAACCAGAGAAAGAAACTGCTGCACACGATGCTCAGTAATGGAACAGCAAGCCCAGAAAGGGCATGCTTGAACAAGAATTACCGAAATCACCAGCTCTAAATAAGCCAGGAATCAGCAGCTTTAAATAAGCCTGGAAAATCCAGTTCCAATCCGCCAGGAATATCCAGCTCTAAATCATCCTGGCTGGGCAACTGCGGCATTTGCTTGCCTGGCTTTCTTGAGCAACGGCGACTCAGACAGAATGTAGAGCATATCAATCGCCAGCGTAGCACCGAGAATTGAAGTTATGTGCGATGGATCGTATGGAGGAGAAACCTCCACCACGTCGCATCCAACAACGTTCATTCCCGCCAATCCCCATAAAATCTCGCGCTGCATCGCTGACGTGATTCCACCCGGCACCGGAGTGCCAGTTCCTGGTGCATATGCCGGGTCCATGCCATCGACATCCAACGAAACGTAGCAAGGTCTATCGCCGACGATCTCGCGCACTTTCTGGACAATGTCCTTACTTTTCATGTCGAGACATTGATGGGAAGTCAGAACTTCGAAGCCTGTGTTTTCTGGTATCAACGTTCTGATACCAAGCTGCACGGCTGGCGATTCCTTTTTTACTCAAAACGTCTGCCATTCTGGCCCCCTTTTTGAATCATATTGTAGCTGTTTAGCTACAACAATTCTAAAAGCTGGGGCATGGCGCAGTCGCTAATACTTTATTGGTGATTGCCGTTCCATTGACCGAGAAAGTGTCCAGTTCTGCTTTCGCGTTGCCGCTGTACTCTTGCACGTAGATGGCAAGCTCATTTATGGTGGCACCTTTTGGCACACCAAGCGCTTGCATGTTGTACGTCATCTGCTTGCCACCTTTTGGCAGCGAGGCAAAAGAACTGTATCCCAGGCTGACAGTTTGTTGATAGCCATTGTAGTTGTATTTCAACAACGGATAAAACGTACCGCTAGCGGTATCAGGCGTAATGTAATAACTGAGACTGTTGGCTGGTTTACCAGCAACACCTTGCGGAAAAATTGCGCCAGCGTAGCAAGATGGATTTGTAATGGTTACAACAAGCGGATATTTACCGGCACCTTTCTGCACAAACCTGGCGGTTGCACCACCCGGATCTTCCACATCACATGCAAAACCCTGAACCTGAGCGGCATTCGCAGAGGAAGCGCTCGCAGTCAGTACAACAGCGCAGGCAAGGACGCCAACGTACGACAGACGTTTCATCATATTTTATGCACCAAATTTTTTTCTACTAGGGTACGGGGGATCCAAACGCATAGTATGTGCAGAGGAGTTCCTGCGCAAGGCTCAGCTCGCCGCTTAATTAGTAATTCCCACACTTATTTGAGAGCAAAAATTCACAGGGAACCACGACAAAATTGACGACGTTGTTGCAATTTTGGAGTTAAGCCAACAAATGGGGAAGTGGACAACGTGGAGTAGTTCGCGTCATTCGACTAACCATAAGTTTCTCGCCATTCCTTCTTCTGAGTCGAGTATTCAGTCACCGCTTCAGCTTTTTTCCAGGCTTTGTAAAAGATCTCAGCACTCTCCGCCTTTTTTGGATCACCGGTACCCTTCTTGTTTAGGCTGTAGTCATTATTGCTGTCGTACTTCTTTCCACCTTTGTAATTTGTGTAGCGGCGAGCGCGCGTAAATCCCATTTGCAAAAATTTTCTCGCCATATCCGCTCCAACAAAATCATCTCCGGAGAGATAATCCTGAAACATTTTGTAGATGGTTCGGCTGCTTTTGCGAGCCAGCTGAGGAGTGCTGAATCTCCAGTGCGCAACCAACTCAGATTTGTAGGGCTCACAAATCAACACGCCTTGCTCGCCTTTGCCAACACGGTATCTCTCAGGGTGTTTGCGGTAGTCGACACCTGCTTTCCAGGCGTAAGAATTGTGGTCAAAAGATAAATAGCTGGGTTTTCTTGTGGCTGTCATCACTTCAATGACTGCAAATTGCAAATTAAGTTGCACCGACCGCTACGTCTGTTTAATTGAGAGTTTTAGAATGAATGTCAGTGCCGCCACCGGTAGTGGCACGACATGCATGGCAAAACGCTCACTCCAGGCGGTGCATGAAGGAGTTCGCCGGGAAAATGTCTAAATCGAGGATTTCGGAGCATTGATGGCGGATGGAATCCACCTGATATTCCACCGACTACTTTTACTTGTTCAGAAGAAATATCGATCTATCCGGATTGTTTGCTCCACCCACTTCACAATCTGGTTCCAGGATCCTTGAACAGTGTTGTCATTGCACTTCCACTGGCACCGTTTTATCAAAATGACGAGATCACCGGTGGGTGATCCCGTCATTTAAGCCCATTGGGCGTTTAGATGGTGCCGAGAGCCAGGATTGAACTGGCGACACAAGGATTTTCAGTCCTCTGCTCTACCGACTGAGCTACCTCGGCATAGAGCGACTCAGTGGGTCTCAACTGAGGCGAGGACTCAATATACCACACCCCAATTCTGTCTGATGGCGCAGGTTAACAACTGAAAAACAATAATTAGTACGGGGCGGCCGTGCTCGGTGGGGCGGGATGGATATTGATTCCGACGATTCTCAACCCATCTTTCTCTTGCTTTACAAGGAAATCGGCTGAAAGCTGCTGAGTGGCGGTCTGAGTTCCAGCTTGCTGCATGACAAGCGCACCGGTCATGGCTACAACTATGCTTCCGTCGGGATTGATGAATTGCGCTTGAACCGAAACGGGTTGGAAAGCAGCCGTGACTTTGCCTGTGACTACGGCGTTTTCAATTTCAGGAGTCCAATATCCGGTTTGAAATGCTTGCACTGTTTGTGGAGTCATCCAGCGAAACGCTTCTTGATGACTGGCCTTGCCGGTAGCCAGGCTGTAGTCCATGGACCGGGAGAGCCACCAGGTCACAAATTGAGTTGCCAGCTCTGGAGTAAGCCCGCCTGGTTGCTGAGGCGCGGCTGCGGTTGGCGTGCCAGCGCCCGCCGGAGCCTGAAGTGGCTGAGAAGGCATCACCGCGCCAGCCGGTAGCGGCGTGGCCGGGTTTTTGTCCTTCGGGTCGTCGCCTGTGAACGCAACGCCAACAAAGATCGTCAGCACGCCGACGATAATCAGACCGAGAAGAATTTTGTCCTTCAGAAGGCGTTGAATCAACAGATTCCCCACTTGTGGCGGTCCAGGCTGGGGCCGGGGCATTTGATTGCCCGAGGCATCGACCGGCTCGTTCTCTAAGCTACTCACTGACATCCTCTGATTGTTGAGCGAAAGTCGCCAAAAATCAACTATCTACTAAGTGATCCTCCCATGAATGCGACAGAATTTGTACTCCTGAGACGTTACCCGCTACAATCAAGGCTGCCGAACCGGCGATAATGTCCAGCGCTGCCCAATTGAGAAACTATTAGATGGTTGATGAAGACGAAGAAGAGAAACGTGTAAAGCAAGCGCAACCTTCTGATGAACCGACTGAATCGGATGATTTTCCCCTCGTCGTTGACCCGTTCAATACTGGCTCGCGCAAGTTTGTTGCCTACACAGTCAAATTGCCGGTTGAACAACTGGCAGCCCTGCAGTCGATCTGGCTGGAACTGAAGAAGCTCTACGGCTCAAATTCTCCGGATAAAAGTGGCATGATCCAACAGGCCACCGCTGATTGGCTCAAGCGCTGGGATGGTCCGGAGCGCAAGCAGCTTTTGCAAGATTTGCTTGAAATACGCCAGGATACGCGAAGAAGACAATATCGCAAATCTCCATGAGAGAACCGCTAGTCTGAGGGATCCGCAAAGTCTCCGCCAGGGATACGCAAATCTGCATAAGTTAACCGCTCATTGCTCGCTGTCACGTGGAGTGGATTTGCGGAAACTGAGACACACGCCAAAACAGGCTATACCCGAAAACAAACCAGCCATGATTCCGGCGGTGAAAGCTGCGTCCCAGGCGGCTTTTGTTGCGTCGTCCTTCGTGAAATTGGGATATTGCTCCGGGTGATACTCAGTAATTTCTTTGTACTTATTGGCTCCAAACATATAAGCAAATAAAATGCCGGCAACCAAAAATGGTATCAGGAAAGCTTTGAGGAGCCTGGAGCTGAGCATGGTCTTCCAGATGCTTTGTTTTGAATCTTTTTTCGCTGTCTGCAAGCCTGATAACCTAAACCAAAAAAGTGCGATAGTTAAGCGTCAAAGCGTGGAAAAAACTCGGACTCTTCATCTTTGAAGAGTTCATGCGGCACTTTCACTTTGCGACGAGAACTGTAACCCACATCAGTTCCGCATGAGTAGCAATAGTTCGCCTTCTCAGGAAGAAACGTGCTGCACTCCAGACAGAGTTTGAGAAACGGCAAAACTCTGTTAGGTTGAGCCTCTCCGCACCAGCAGCAAAATTTATCGGTGGCTCGCAATGCTTTCCAACAAGACGGACACTCTGGCGTATTGAGGTCTGGCTGCGCGGTTACCGAAATTTCTTCCTCGATAGTTGCACTGTTCGAAATTTCTTCTGCTTCGATTTCAGCAATGACTTCGACCGAAGAGGCGTCCTCGGAGGATTTAGCAGTCTCAAGAACAGACGCACTTTCAATCGGAGCAGGTGCGTCTTCAATCGGGGCAAGGGAGTCCTGCGGCGGTGGGGGCGCGTTATCTATCGGCTCAGGCGTGTCTTCAATTGGTGCAGGCGTGTCTTCAATTAGTGCAGGCGCGTTGTCTATCGGCGCAGCCGCAATCTCTTTCGGCGTGGGCTCCTCAACCAACGCCACAACCTTTCCCGGACGCTCAAGTTCAGAACGCGATTTACCGCATTTGCGACAGAACTTCGCATCCGTTCTATTTGATACGTGACAGTCCGGACAAAAAAACATGAGGCACCGCAGACGTAAACAATTCAAGTCTAGCTCATAACGTCCCAGCCCGAAACGAATCGCTTAGCAAGTGGAGTTACGACAAATTCATCCTTGCAGATGAGGTCCGAATGATGCTATTCAATGTGCTCAAATTGGCGACCGATTGGCGAGGAATCTCAGATGTTGAAATCAAGGAAAACGCACTTTGCATCACTCATAGCAGTTACAGCAGGTCTGTCCATGAGCATTTGCAGTGCCGGGGGGCAAGCCGCTGAAAAGGTAGAAACATCTTCGCCATTTTTTGCAAAGCCATATTTGCAATTAGGAAATCACCCGCATCCCAGCGCTTCGGAATCGGAAGATTTGCTCTGGTTAAGCAAAGAGAAAAAAAGCTGGTCCGTCGATGTAAAAGCGCATGACAGCAAGGTCTGGACGCCAGTGCGCAAACCGATCGCGCATCACTTGCTTGCAAATGCAGCACAACCAAATCTTGAAATATATTCATGCTCACTGACTGGATTGAAGCCGGGACAACTGTTTGACTATCGCGTCAAAGCCAATAAAGAGGAAGTTTTCTCCGCCACCGGGCAAGCTCGCAAAACAGCAAAACAGCCGCTGCACATCGTTATCTTCGGCGACTGTGCATCCGGCACCAGATCGCAGCGCAAGATTGCTTATGAATGCAGCAAATCGAACCCTGACCTTATTGTGGTGCCAGGCGACATTGTCTACCAATATGGACTGCTGCGCGAATATACTTCAAAATTCTTCCCCGTCTACAACGCCGAAGAAGCGCACCCAGACGTCGGTGCGCCTCTAACCAGATCTCACTTACTGGTGCCGGTTTTGGGCAATCATGACATTGCGTTCTTGCACACCAGCTTCAACACCGACCTGAACAAATTTCCTGACGCGCTCGCCTACTTTACGCTCTGGTCGCAACCTCTGAACGGACCAGTGACAAAAATCGGTGCAAAATATGCCACGCCGATTATTGGAAGCGAAGAACACAAAACGGCATTCTTCAAAAGCGCTGGCAGTAATTTTCCGGCTATGGCGAACTATTCATTCGACTATGGAAATACGCACTGGACCGTCCTGGATGGAAACTATTACATGGACTGGACGGACTCGACACTGCGAGACTGGGTGCGAAAAGACTTGAAGGCAGCCAAAAATGCCCGGTGGAAATTCGTCACCTTCCATCAGCCCGGTTTTAGCGACGACGTGGAACACTCGATGGAACAGCGCATGCGCCTGCTTTCCGACATCTTCGAGGAGACCGGAGTCGATGTAGTTTGGGCAGGGCACGTGCACAATTATCAGCGCACCTACCCACTTTATTTCAAAGCGAATTTGCACAAAGACGGAAAACCGATGCCCAATCCCGATGGCACAGTGCCTGGCACTTACAAGCTCGACAAAGAGTTCAACGGTAAAACAGTTACAACTCCCAGAGGCGTAATTTATGTCGTCACAGGTGCCGGTGGCGCGCAGCTTTATTCGCAAAAACAACAAACCGATAAGACTGAATTCGTTTATAAATTCAACGGTGAAACACATTCGTATACAGTATGTGACATCAATGGCGATACCATGGAAGTGCGGCAGATCACAGAAGACGGCGCACCGCTGGACGAGTTCAAATTAACGAAGAAGTAGGATGTCACTATGATAAGTTATTGCCGGTTACTGCAGATGGTGAATCAATGAACTTTATGGAAGTCTCCCGCTATTACACCTTGTTCATGGCGGTGCTTGTTGCAGCCGGCGGCTTAATGGGCTTCTTGAAAGCGCAAAGCAAAGCTTCATTGATTTCAGGAGTAATCAGCGGAATTATTCTTGGCGCAATATTTGCAATTTCCAGCGGCCACCCCAAAGAAGCCACAGTAGGCGCTTTTGTCACTTACACGCTGTTGGATACTGTTTTCGCTTTACGCTTGAAGAAGACCAGAAAGTTCATGCCCGCCGGACTCATCCTAATCTTCTGCGCACTGGGGCAGGTCATAAGTGCGATCGCTTTCGCAACCTCGCCAGTTTAGTGCGGAGCAACATTCTCGACTTGCACTTCTTCGTTGCGCTTTGCGCCCTTCCCAAAAACGAGCGCGTACACGGCAGGCAAAACGAGCAGCGTTAGCATTGTCGAACTGCACAAGCCGCCGATAACTACCGTTGCAAGGGGTTTCTGAACCTCCGCACCTGCGCTCTGAGAAATCGCCATCGGCAAGAATCCCAGAGATGCCACCATAGCAGTCATGAGAACCGGGCGCAGACGCGTTTCAACACTCTTTCTCAGCGCCGACTCCACATCATCACCATCTGCAATCGATCTATTGACGGCAGAAATCAGCACCAGACCGTTCAAAACAGCCACTCCGAAGAGCGCAACAAATCCGATGGTTGCCGGAACGCTCAGGTACATTCCACGAATCCAGAGCGCAAGAATCCCGCCAATCAAAGCGAACGGAACATTCAGTAGAACTATCAAAGCTTCTTTGACCGAGCCAAATGTGAACGTCAGCAAGATGAATATGATCAAGATAGACACAGGCACGACATACGACAGCCGCTTCATCGCCCTCTCTTGGTTCTCGAACTGCCCTCCCCAGGTCATGTAATAGCCTGGCTTCAGCTTCACTTCGGCGTTCAATTTCTGCTGGCACTCAGCCACGAATGATCCCACATCGCGCCCACGAACGTTGCACTGAACAACAATGCGACGCTGACCAAACTCACGATTGACCAGCTCCATGCCTTGTTCGATGCGAATGTCGGCAAGCTGACTGAGCGGAATTCTCTGACCGTTAGCCGCTTCGACCAGAAGATCGCCGACATTGGCAGGCTCGAGATCACTGCCTTTAGGAAGCTTGACTCGTAAGTCGAAACGCTTTCGTCCGTTCAAGACCTGCGATACTGGAGTGCCGATTATCGCCGTCTCGGAAATCTGGCGAATGTCATCGACATTGATTCCATAACGAGCCAGCCTGGCTCGATCGGGCGTAATCAGAATCTGAGCTGTACCGAAAACCCGTTCAACCTGAAGGTCTGTGGCGCCTTTGACGGAAGCGATGACGTTTTGAATAGCGGCAGCCTCTTGCTGCAGATAGTCGACATCATCGCCGAACAGCTTGACGGCAACGTCAGCACGCACGCCGGAGACCAGCTCATCGACACGCATCGCGATTGGCTGAGTAAAGTTGAATTGTGCACCAGCGATCTGTGATTCGAGCATCTCATTGCAGGGGCAAATAGAAGTTGCGACACACGTCGAGGCGTTAATCAAACAACTGCCTGAAGTCAAAACCTGCGTGTCTCGAACGGGGCGCCCTGACCTGGCTACTGACCCGATGGGCGTTTACGCTTCCGATGTTTACGTTATTTTGAAACCTAAGAAGACCAGAAAGTTCATGCCCGCCGGACTCATCCTAATCTTCTGCGCACTGGG
>DATNPY010000049.1:0-117339 GCA_036702955.1 Drouetiella sp.
TTCTGATCTTGTCGACAGCGAGCAACATTAATTTGTCTTGGAGCAAATCACTTGCTTCGATTAATTGATAAAACACAGTGCGCGAAAGTATATTAAAGTAGACACAGATACAGCGAGCGCCCACAAGCAAAACCCCGTAAACGCAAGCTTAATCAGCTCTTCAGGAGTCCGTGCCAGACATTTGCCAATTTGGCGCCAGCAGCGTAGACTATGATGTACCCAAGTGATGAGGAGCACTTTAAAAAAACTCCATCCAGATTCGGGAACTTATTCCAATTCACGAGCATCTCTGGAACTCTACAAGACCACTGTGAAAAATCGAGTTCGATCGAGAAAGCAGTTTAGTTACTAGTTTTCAACACGTTCACAAAAAAGGTTTTTTACGCCCACATTCAGATTCTGACTACCGAGCACCGCATATGGTGCATACGACTGGCGGAGCGAAGTACGGAATATGACAGAAACATTCGATGAGGTTCAAAAAATGTCTTACGAAACTGATAAACCGAAGAAGAGCAATCGCGGATTTGCTTCGATGAACAAAGATGAGCAGCGCCAGATTGCCTCCATGGGCGGTAAAGCTGCGCATGCACGCGGCACCGCACACGAATTCACTTCAGCAGAAGCCGCTGAAGCAGGCCGCAAGGGCGGTCAAAGCCGCGGACGAAGCCGTGCTGCTCGCCTTGCTTCAGAAACAGATCAGGTACAACAACAGCCCGCAATGCAGCAACAAGCTAGCATAAACGGTTAAGACACTTAAGAACTGCCGCTTGGTGTTTCAATTGCCTTCAAGGTGGTTTGAGTACATTTCAAGCAAGTATCACCGACGTATGTACGCTCGCAAACCGGGCAAACAGACGTCGGTTTTGCTGTGCGCTGGCTGAAGGGTGTAGATATCTTTGGCTGAGCGCCGCTTTGAGTTTGTTCTTTAATTTCTAAGGCTCGCTGGTAGTACTTTTGAGCCTGCTCGACGTTTTTCTGCTTGTGATAGAGCGCAGCCAGGTTCATGACTATCTCGCCAACGTCGGCGTGGGTGGGTCCAAGTGTTTGCTCAAATATGTTCAGAACACGCTTGCCAAGCGCTTCTGCTTCGGTGTACTTACCCTGCTCGTAATACACACCAGCCAGGCCTTTGAGGCTAACCGCGGTGTTGAGGCTATCGTAGCCGTCATATTTTTCCTTGATTTTAATAGCGTCCCAGTAAAGATTCTGAGCCTGCCCGTATTTGCGCTGACCGGAACACGCCGCGGCCAGACCATCTAACGTAGTAGCCAGGCGAGGGTCGCCCTCTCCATCGAATTCGACAATCTGCAGGGCGGCAAACCACAGAGATTCCGCGTCAGGATAGTCTCCTGCCTGCATCGACCTTTCAGCTAATTCCTTATAGTGATCCCAGTCGCTTTCCACTCGTAAGCCGCCGCCATTACGGTCCCATGACAATTTATCCCCACCGCTGAGCCCTCTCAAACATGAAGCGCCATCAGGGGGTTTGAAAAAAGTAACACACTTCTTCTTACGCAACGAACTAATTAATACGCTTCGCCTTGCTGTAAAGTAGTGAGTATGGCCAATCCATCCTCAGTTTCTGTGCGCGAACTGCCACTCTTTCCTCTTCCTGAGGTGGTTCTGTTTCCAGACAGGCCTATGCCGCTTCATATTTTTGAGCCGCGCTATCGGCTTATGGTCAACACCATCCTCGACGGCGACAAAAGCTTCGGCATCCTCCTCTGGGATGCCGTCAACAACGAACCGGCAAAAGTCGGTTGCAGTGCGGAAATTACCGATTTCCGGCGGCTGGATGACGGTCGATTGAACATTATGACGGTGGGGCGTCAGCGCTTTCGAGTCCTGCAATACGTCCAGGAAACACCATACAAAATCGGTCTGGTCGAATGGATTGACGACATGCCTCCAGGTCCGGACGCAACGGCACTGGCAGACGAAGTTTCGCAACTTCTAAAAGATATCGCCTACCTGCTTGCAAAATTGACTGACAAGACAGTGGAATTACCGGAAAATCTCCCAGATGCCGCACAGAAGCTATCTTTCTGGGTGGCAAGTAATCTATATGATCTTGCCTCCGAACAACAGAAGCTGCTCGAATTACAAGACACTTCAATGCGACTGAAGCGAGAAGTAGAAATTCTCTCGGTCAGCCGCAATCAACTGGCAGCTCGAACTGCGTTAAAAGACGCAGTCGGGTAACCACCAGAAGAGCCATACACCGTATACGGTGCCAAGAACGAGACGCATACGGCGCTAAGACGTAGCGCAGGCGCTGTGCTAATGAGCAATCGGAGTTGGTTCGGGCGCGCTTGATGTCGGTGCTGTAGCGGGAGCGGCCCCCGGTGAAGCAGGCACCGATTTAGAAGAAGATGATACAGACTTTGACTCAGTCGCAGACGTGCCAGCGGACGCTGCAGAAGCCGAAGCCGCTGTCGTTTTCGCCGCAGCCGATTCTTGCGTTTCCTCGGCTTTCATCACATTCAGATTCTGCTGAATGAGAGTTTTGCGATTAGCAGGAGGATTGTACTGCAACGCTTTTGTGAATGCCTCGGCTGCTTCTTTCGCTTTTTTCTGATGCTTGTAGACGCTGCCAAGGTTGCTCCAGCTCTCCCAGACAGTCGGTCTCAGTTCAATCGATTTCTTCAAAGCTTCGGCCGCCAGTTCAAGTTCATTGTTCTTTTTGTATGTCAGACCGAGGTTGTTATAAAAGTCGTAGTCGTGAGGGTAAATTGCAATTGCTTCTTTGTATTTCTCGATCGCCTTGGCGTAATTTCCAGCGCGATAAAAATTGATTCCCTGGTTGAACGGCACACAAGCCTGAGTCCACTTTGCCTCCTCGCCTTTGCCAGGAAAAGGGCGCCCCTCAGCAAAAACCGGAGTACTCAGAGATGCGACAACAACAAGCGCAGCAAGCATCTGCAGCAATTTCATGACTGACACTCCTAAAAAACTCGACATTGTTTTGTACCACAAAAGGCTGGTTTCACTTTGTAATGCGATTTGGTTTAGAAGCAATCTTTTGTTAAACTACATGCGGCCGATATCTTTTCTCTGGGGCGAAAGAGCATGACAAATGCAATCACTATCATTGAGCGATTGCTCGGCGAATCTAACATACAATCAAACGAACACGTCATCGAAACCGCCTCGCGCCACGTTTCAAACGTAGAACGCAGATTCAGCGAAAGCTTTGACCTGCTCGTCAAGGAAATCAGCGGCGTCTGGGGTTCGCCTCAATTCAACAGCACCGTGCCTGGCATGGATGATCCCGTCGAAGAAATTGAAGAAGAGTCTCCCGAAGAGCAATCGACAACCCAGGGGTCAAGCGGCGAGACCGTAAGAAAAAAGAAAAAGCTGCGCAATATCGTGCCACCCTGGAGCAACGGCAAAAGCAAGACTCCTGGTGGCGTATGCAAGGCGCTTCGACTCGCTTACTGGCGCCGCACCACGATGGTGGCATATGTTGTCCTGCGCGCAGAATTTGACAAAGAGAAAGACGTCCCCATCACCTATGATCTGATTCTAGGCGCCCGCCGCCGCGGTCAAGAGCAAAGCAAAAGTTTTCAGCAACTCAAACAAACCAACAAAGGTTGGTTCCGGCCATTTATCAATTGGCTTTTTGGAAAGACCTGAACGCCGCATCCACGCGATATTACACGCGGTGCGACTGATTCGCTTCCGCAGTCTGCAGGCGCTGTTCGGGCTTATTTGAACTCGTCGATCTTGACGGGCTCTTTGACCGGTTCAGAACTTTTCGATGCCGCTGCAGCGCTGCTCGTAAGCTTCGTTTCGCTCGTTTTCACCTCGGTTTTAGTTGCAGTCGCACCAGAGGCAGCGGCGGCAGAACCATTCTCAGCCCCACCGGACGAAGCGCCAGGCTGAGCACCCACTTTTGATTCCACCTTTGCAGTCTTCGACTTATCGAGTTCAGAAACCTTTGCAGGGTTAGCACCGTCAACTGTCGATGTGGCTGCAGGGGCTGGTCTTATCGTGTTCAATCGGGCTTCAATGCGAGCAGATTCTTCCGCCTTATTTTGCTTTTTCAAAACCGCCAGGTAGGCTTCCAGCAATTTGACCATTTGCGGCGATCCAGCATCAGTCGACTTTGCCTCGATTGTTTTGTTGAGCAAATCTGCCGAATCCGTAAGAGCCCCCGATTCTGAATAAGCGCGAGAAAGTTCTAAAGCCGTGGCGACCGTCTCAGGTTTTTCAGCCCCAAACTTGCGCAATTTCTGCGTGTAAACCTGCTGCAAATAATTTTGAGCATCAGAATATTTTTTCTGCTGCAAGGAAACCTGACCCATTTTCTCCAGAATCGGCACTAGTTCATAAGTCCCGGCGCCATAGTGTTTCAATTCTGCAGTCAGAACCACCCGGTACCACTGTTCGGCACCAGCATAGTCGCCGCGCTTGGACTTGACCTCGCCGATCTTCTCCATGATCTTCCAGACGGCGGGATCTCTATTGCCCCAAATACTTTGACGTATGGCCGCTGAACGAATAAAGAGCTGCTCGGCCTCACCGTTTTTTCCAGCTTTCAGCTTTTGAACAGCCAGGTCATAGAGATGATTGGACTCTTTACCTGCTGTCAGTACGGTCAAACGTGGGTCGACAGCGACATTGGGGAAATCGCTTGAGCCTGAGCCAGCGCTGCTGATTGATGAATTGCCGCCTGAGCCACCGGTACCGGCAGCTGCTCCACCCAGTTGTTTGTTTATCGCGCCGTAGACGTTGTTCAGCCCGCCTGAAGCCGCTCCCGACTGAGAGTGCAATCCAGCACCCATAGTAGCGCTCATAGAGTGCACAGCACCCATCTCAGAGATACCTTGAGCGTGCACCGCAGCCGCTGACAGAAGTGAGATAGACAAGCTAAAAGTGGCTGCACGCAACGCTTTCCATTCACTCATGGCAAAAACTCCTATCCGATTAGTAATGGACGGGCCTACTCTTAGTTTACCCGCTAGCGGCTCAGTAATACCGTAGCAGACGCCGCTACAGACGTCCTGCGAAATTCACGGCATTACCGCCGCGATTCATTGTCACCATAAGGGCTTCCACGCAGGACGCAAACAGTTCCTCGACCACCTCGCCGTCATCAGGATAGGAAGCCGCCCCAACACTGACTGTGATGATCAATGTTGCCTGCCACTGCTGTTGCACAGCCAATTGTTCCATCTTTGTGCGAATGCGCTCGGCTGCCACCTCTGCCCCCGAAACGGGCGTCTCAGGCAGAATCACGCCAAAGCAATCTTCTCTGCACCGCCCTGGCACGTCGACGTCTCGTATAGAGCCGAGCAGCATCTTCGCCACTGCCTCGACAACCGCCGTCTTGGTTTCACTGCTGCTCTTCAAGCCGATTCTTTCGAGATCGTCTATTCCAATCAAAATTATCGACAACGGTCGCTTGTAACGACGGGCGCGCAGAATTTCGTAATTTAGTCTTTTGTAGAACAGATTAAAGCTAGATGAAAGCGAGGTCAGATCCAGAAGCGCGCGACGCTCCAGTTCAGCGTCAGAGACACCGGGTCCTTCCACATCACGATTAGCCAGCAACTTCGACTCTTCTCTGGGAATGTCAAAGACCGGAGCCTCGCCCTGAGCAGACCAGGGGAACTGTGCATTTTTACTGCGCAAATCAGCCAGACGTTGGTGAAAAAGAGCTTCCTTGGCTTTATTTTCAAACTGATTCTTTTTGGGATCGTTATACATAGATGGAAGTATTTCTCTGAGCAAAATGACGGTCTCGACCCTTCATGCCCGCTCCTGAACTGCCTTTAACGACCGCAGTCTAACTTTATATCGAATCAAGCGGAATTAGTTAAGAGCCGTTATAATCACCAAATACGATACTAAATACTTTGGACTGTTGAGATGTGGCGAAGGTTTAGCGGATCTGGAGATTCGTTAAAACAGAGACAATGAAATACTTTTGATACTGGCTCACCAAAACAGTAAAACGATTCGGCACATGACATTACGTAATTACTTGAGAGTGATCCTGACAGTGACCTGCTTGATATGATCCTCAGGTTCAGTTTTAATAGGCATCCCGCAAGTGGTTTCGTCCACCAAAAAGATCAAACACCGTCTCACCGTCTGGTTCCTCGAAGGCATGAGGGACTCTCCACGCCGAGCTGAGGAATTAGTAAAAGAGCAAGACAGCTGGTACAAAGTCATGTGCCTGACCGGTGTCGACTACTTTTCTTCTCTCGGATATGCACCTGCAATAGCATTCATAGCAGCCGGCGTGCTGTCACCCATTGCCACCGTCTTTCTTGTGCTGCTGACACTGCTGGGCGCTCTGCCGGTTTACAGCAAAGTAGCCGCTAAAAGTCCGCAGGGACAGGGCTCTATCAATATGCTCGAAAACCTTGTGCCAGGCTGGCTGGGAAAGGTATTTGTATTGTGCTTGCTGGGTTTTGCTTGCACTGACTTCATTATTACAATTACCCTTTCGGCGGCCGACGCAACAGTTCACCTGCTGCAGAATCCACTGGTTCCCATCTACATGCAGCATCGCGTCATACTGACAATTTTTATGCTCACGGTTCTTGGTGGCGGCTATATGAAAGGATTCCGAGAGGCGATCGGTGTCTCGGTAGTGCTTGTCAGCATTTACTTGCTGATGAACGCCGTCGTTATAGGAGTCGCTTTCGCAGAAGTTTCAAGACAACCATGGCTTCTGAAGAACTGGCAAACCCTTGTCTGGACCGATTATCGGGTGCACGGTTCGGTCCTCAGTATGCTTGGATTTTCCTGCCTGTGCTTTCCAAAACTGGCGCTCGGAATGTCAGGGTTTGAGACAGGCGTCGCCGTCATGCCATACATCAAGGGCGATAAAGACGATGAACCCAATCATCCTCGCGGAAGGATACGGTACGCCCGCTGGCTTTTGAGAACGGCCGCGGCAATCATGAGTCTGTTCTTAATTTCAAGCAGCTTTGTCACCACCGTTTTGATTCCGCAAGTATTGTTTCAACCCGGAGAAGCCGCCAATGGCAGGGCTCTGGCGTACCTGGCCCACATCTATCTGGGACACAACTTTGGAACCGCTTACGACATCAGCACCTTGTTGATTCTCTGGTTCGCCGGTGCGTCCGCCATGGAAGGACTGCTCAGCCTGGTACCACGTTATTTGCCTCGTTATGGGATGGCTCCCGATTGGGCGCGCGCCACTCGTCCGCTGGTCTTATTTTTCACCTGCGTGGCGATCGTTTTCACCTGCCTGTTCGACGCTGATGTAGGCGCCCAGGCCGGCGCTTACGCCACCGGAGTGCTGGTACTGATGACGTCAGCTGCGGTGGCTTGCACATTGAGTGTCTGGAAGAAGAAAAAGACTCAGCGCGTCTTATTCCTGGCTATCACCGTGGTCTTCTGCTACACGACCGTGATGAACGTTTTCGAAAGACCCGACGGAATCAGAATCGCATCGTTCTTCATAGCTGTCATGCTCCTCACTTCACTGGTATCACGGGTGAGGCGGTCCACTGAGCTGCGAGTCAAGCAGGTAGTGCTCGATGAGATGGCAGAAGAGTTCATCAACGAAGCAAGCAAAAAGACAGTCAGGCTGCTGGCTCACCGCCCCGGCGGTCCTTCCGACTACGCCACCAAAGCGGCAGAGTGCGTCAAACTGCATAACATTCCGCAAGATCAAATCATCTTCTTGGAAATCAAAGTCAGCGATGCGTCAGACTTCGACGACGAAATACTCTCAGTCAGCGGTTGTATGGAAGGACCGTACAAAATTCTGCGATGCGAAAGCCCTGCGGTACCAAATGCGATGGCAGCATTCTTACTCTATCTGCGAGACAAGACCCACAAAATACCGCATGTTTACCTGGGTTGGACAGAAGGCAACCCGATCAAATACATTTTGAAGTACTTGTTCGTCGGCGAAGGCGAGACAGCACCTCTGACGCGCGAAATATTGCGTGAGGTAGAATCGAACCCGAGCAAACGACCGAGAGTACACGTCGGTTAATTTAGACTCCCGCTACACGAACACCGGAAACGAAAACGTGTTTGATTGCCAGGGTTGCTTTGTCCCAGACGACGATATCGGCACACTTGCCAGCTGACAATTCGCCGATTCTATCAAGCCAACCCATCGCCTGAGCAGGATTGTACGTCGCCATGCGAATGGCGTCGGCGAAGCTGGCGACCTTCCAATTAACGACATTTTTCACAGCTTCATCAAGTGTGATTGAAGAGCCGACCAAACCACCGCCCGTAGTACCGATTTGCGCAGCGTCAGTGACGAGAATCATCTTTTCCGCGCCTTTCAACTTAAACAAAAGTTTGACGGCCGATGCATCAACGTGCAACCCGTCGCAGATAACGCAACAGGTGATTCGGTCATCCAGCATAGCAGCTATCACCGCGCCTGGTGCCCTATGATGCAGAGGCGGCAGGGCGTTGAAAGTATGAGTGATCAAACGCACGCCGCGATCGAAGGCTAATTGAGCTTCTTCAAAGGTGGCGTTGGAGTGCCCGAGCGAAGGAACGATATTGTTGGAAAACAGAAACTTCAGCCCGTCTTCACTTACATCTGATTCGGGCGCGACCGTCATCAACCGCACCGAAGAGGATTTAAGTTGCTCGGCAATCGACTTTGAGAGCGGTCGTATCCATTCTGGAGGATGAACACCAGGTCGTTGAGGAGATAAGCAGGGACCTTCCAGGTGCACCGCCGGCATGCGAGCCTGGCAATCCGGCACCACTCCAAAAGCTTTTCCCGAGCCCTTTTCGCCGACTCCAAGAGATTCCAGAAATTTGACGTTCTTCATTATATGTTTGACGTCTGCAGTGATCAGAGTCGGCAAAAAAGTGGTTACACCCGCTCTCACCTGATCGCGACAAAACGCAGCCAGTTCTAAATGCGTGGGATCAGCCCAGAAGTTGCAGGCTGGTCCTCCATTGAGCTGCAAGTCAATCAATCCCGGCGTCACATAACAGCCTGACACGTCGAGGGTCTCAACATTTATTGAACCTCGGTGCAAAGCGCCAACATTTTGTATAACGCCGTCGTCTACAATCATGTCAGTGATTCGCTCCTCAACAGGAGTGATGATAGTGCCGCCAACAAGTGCTAATGAATTCATTGTTTTGAGTTGTTTTTCGCTTGCGAATTCGATGAAATTTCTATAATATTTCACCGATACGGTGCTGGATGTGGGTAACCTGTGCCAATTCGATTGGTTAGTTCGAACTCTGGGAATATTACTGTTTGAAATGGCGTGATAACAAGGCCTCAGGAGCCAATGCCCGAAGAAGATAAGAAAAACGGAAATCTCATGGAGCGGGTTGTTGAGCTCCAAGATGAACTCTTGCAGTCGCAAGAGAAAAATCTTCTGCTGTCTGCACAGACCAGAGAACTTGAGCGTGTGGCGCGTGACGCAGAAGATATGAAAGCCGAACTTACCGCCCAGACGCTCCTACTGACTGATAAAAGTCGAGAAAACAAACACCTTCACCAGGAACTGTCACGTGTGACCGGCGTGCTTGACGTCAAACTCAATGAAGTGGAAGAGTTGCGCGCCGCAGTCATGGAATTGCAACAACAACTGAAAATGCGTGAATCTGAGCGCGATTTGCTGGCTGTCATGTTGAATGAAGCAGAAAATGCTCAACGTCGCGCCGAAGAAACATACATCAACGAAAAAGATCAACAGCAGAACAACGCTGGCTGGTTGCGTCCGTTCAAACCAAAGAAGTAAGATCTGGCTGCACCGTATACGGTGCTAGCAGATCGAGTTCAATTGAACTGAGAACTTAAGGAGTGCTAAACGGAGCAACCGTAGGAGCAGATGCTGTGGACGCACCGGCAGCAGCAGCGCCAGCCCCGGCAGCACTGCCGCCAAGGTTGAAAGCTGGGTCTACAGCAAAGTCTGCAGGGTTTGTTGTGCTCGAAGTTTGCGCATTGGGGCTATTAGGGTCTACACCGCCAAGCGTTCCTCTGCTACCGCCTCCCATCTTTCCGCCTATGAATCCCTGCACCAGTCCGCCGACACCGCTTAAATTGACATTAGTCTGGCGTCGTCCCAAACCGAACCATGTCTTTCGTGACGAGATGCTGTCGCCAAACATGTCTCCCATGCCGACCTGGGTGCCGCCGATTAGACCATGCTTCCTTTGATACTTGTTGCCAAGGAAATTGACATCGGTACTGTTGCTGAAAAGACCCTTTTCTTTCACAAAGCGGTCGCCCAGTCGGTCCTGCACTCCCTTCTGCGAAGTCAACCCGAAGAGTCCGTGGTGGACGGCAAATCCATCCCCGTAACCATCTGTGATGTTCCAATTGCCGCCGCCGCTGCGTGCTTGAACAGCCGTGTGCACAGACACCAGAACTGCCAGACTCAACGCGATCCTTAAACCTTTCATCACGGGATGTACCTCAATTTGGCTCTAGATCTGTGGACAGCTTGTAATTCCAATTGTTCCCTACTTACCCGGGCTTGCTAAGATCATGACCTTATCGTCAGGCAAATTGGACATGGACTTGGACACCTTATCAACCGACCTGTTATCAGGAAACCGCCGAGCGCTGGCACGCGCCATCAGCGTCGTCGAAGATGGCGGACCAGACGCCACAAAATTAGTCAAAGAACTCTTCCCACATTCCGGAAAAGCCCATTTGATAGGCATTACCGGCTCTCCTGGCGTCGGCAAATCGACCCTTGTAGACGCCTTGATCACCGAGATTCGCAAGGATGGATTGAAGGTGGGAGTACTTGCCATCGACCCATCCAGCCCCTTCACAGGCGGCGCTATCCTCGGCGACAGAATCAGGATGCAAGGACACACACTAGACAAGAACGTCTTCATCCGCTCAATGGCGAATCACAATCATGCAGGCGGTGTGGCCCTGGCAACATACGACGCAGTGCGGATGCTCGAAGCTTCAGGTTACGACGTTGTGCTGATAGAAACCGTCGGCGTAGGACAGTCAGAGCTTGCTATCACCCAGACCGCAGACACGACAATCCTCGTGCTCATGCCCGGTTCAGGCGACGACATTCAAGCCATCAAGTCAGGAATTATGGAAGTTGGCGACATTTTTGTAGTCAACAAAGGCGATTTGCCTGGCGCTGACAAGTCTGCCAGCGAAATCTCGAGCAGTCTCGAACTGACGACGTTTTCCACCGCCTGGCGCCCACCAGTGATTACTGCTGTGTCAGAGTCTGGCAAAGGCGTCGACCAGATATGGAAGTCAGCCAAAGCTCACAAAGCCTTCCTAGACGAGTCAGGATTGATTCTCGATCGCCGCAAATTCAAGGTGCAAGCTGAGCTCTCCGAGCTTGTTGCTGCAATTGCGCGCGATAACCTGCGCAACTCTATGGAAAAATCCCAGGCAGTGCAAAAGATTCTGCATCAGGTCGCTTCGCATGAATTAGATCCACACACGGCTGCTCAGGGTCTGGTGCACGATCTTTTTGGTCAGCCGGTCACTTAAATACTAAGGCTGTGCACACCTCCTTGAATCCGATCTGTCGCAATCAGGTTGGTCAAGACCATCCCGCTCCAATCGGATTGCCTCCGCCAGCTTAATTAAGCACTACAGGCGATACCATCGTCACCGGTTTTGGACTGAGTATGTAGCCATTTGGAACAGCGATAATGCTCTTTGGAGCGGCAACAGCAGGTGAATCACTACGCACCGCTTTCTGCAGCGACTGAATGAAAACTGTTGCTGTTTGAGTAAGCTTGTCCCGCATCTGAGCCAGGTCCGGTCCTCTCAAAAAGGCAGATGCATCGAAAGTTCCACCGGTCATCGAATCATTGCTCCAGTGACTGGAAGGGTTTTGCATGGTGTCCTCACCCTGTGGACCAATCGATCCGCACGAGGCCGCCGTCAATTCAGGCGCAGACGGGGCCTCCGCCATCGATGCGGATACAGCCGGCGGTGCCTGATATGCACCTGACTGGGTGGCCACCTGCTGCGCACTGGCATGAATACATGCAATGGAGACCGTTAGAGTCAACGCAAAACTAGCAGCCGTAGCCGCAACTGGAGCTATTTTCATAATTTGTTGCCCTGTAAGTATTGAATTCGAAAAGTGAATTCGGAAATTAGTAAGTACCGCTATTCTGTACAAACCCGGCAAGGATGACCATGGTATTTACCCTGAATGACAACTGCCGGTTTAGACCAGAGCATGCCGCCACGACTTTGAGCTCAGACCAGATGAATGCCGCCATCGACTTTGAGCTCAGCACCAGTGATCCAACCGTTGCGGGGATCTGCCAGGAAGCAAATCGTGCGCGCCACGTCTTCTGGCTCACCAGCACGACCAAGTGGATAGATTTTCTTGCTTTTCTCCAGCATGCGGTCGGCATTTTCGTGCCCCATGAGGTTTTCAAGCAAAGGAGTATTAACCAGCGCAGGCAGAACAGCATTGCACCGCACCTTATGTGGTGCCAGCTCCACAGCCAGTTCACGAGTCAACGCCAAAACCCCACCTTTAGCCGCCGAATATGCACTTGACGGCATGCCATGAAAGCTCTGCATGGCCAGCATCGAGGACACATTGACAATGGACCCGGCAGTCTCGATGAGCGGACGCGCAGCGAATTTGCACATAAACCAGGTGCCCTTCAAATTGATATCGACTATGTAATCGAAATCTTCCTCACTCATGTCGAGCAGACTCTGTGATTGAAAAACGCCAGCGTTATTGACCAGAATGTCCAGTCGTCCGAAAGCGGCAATTGTGTCGCGAACAATTTTGTTGGCGTAGCCTTCGCTGGAAACATCACCAGCAGTGGTTCTCAACCGTTCAGTTGGATAACCCAGCAATTCAGCAGCATGTTTCAACTTGCCCAGGTCACGCCCGACGATCATCACTCTGGCGCCCATTTCCAGAAGCAATCTGGCAGTCGAAAATCCGATACCAGACCCTCCGCCTGTCACCAGGGCAACCAAATCGTCCATTGAGAACTTCCTCTACTGCGCGTCGCTCGTGCCGACACTAATTTTACGGCGCCAGAAGAGATAAGCAGGAAGTCCGGAGAGGATTATTAATAGACCAAAGCCGCTGTATTGAGGTGACGAGTACATTTGCCCGATCATGACTACACTTGCAAAGAGCACGTAAAAGACTGGCAGCAGAGGATACGCAGGCACTTTGAAAGGGCGCGCCCGATCCGGCTCTTTCCTACGCAAAACCATTAACGCGGCCACCGTCAAAATGTAGAAAAGCACTGCAGCAAAGACAACGTATTCAAGCAGGTTGCTGTATGTGCCGGTTGTAGTCAGAACTGCCGCCCAGACTCCTTGAATCAGCAATCCGAAAGTCGGCACGCCCTTTTCTGCGTGCAACATCGCCGCAGCTTTGAAGAAAAGCCCGTCTTTCGCCATCGCATAATAGGCGCGCGGTCCAGACAGAATGCAACCGTTCAGAGCACCGAAAGTGGAAATCATGATGGCGCCCGCCATGATTTGAGCACCACTGGGGCCAAACAACATCTGTGCGACCGCTGTGCCGACCCGATCCTCTGCAGCATATTGAATGCCCCGGCCAGCAATCGCTGCAACGATGTCGCTGCTTTGAGCAGGATCTGCGTTGCCGTGAAGCGGTAACACCAGTAGATATACAACGTTGCATAAAGCGTATAACAGACCGACGAGCAGGGTCCCGTACATCAAACTGCGAGGCAAAACTTTCTCCGCGTCTTTGACTTCTTCGCCTGCGAACGTGACATTGTTCCAGGCGTCACTTGAAAAAAGCGGACCCACCATCGCCAGTGAGAAAACTGCGATCAGAGAAAATCCGCTCAGGGCTTCGCCTTTGAGGTTCTGTGCCATCCAGAAGTCAGCGCCAAAGTTTTTCGCAATTCCTGCCCATGAGTTCGCCATGCAAAGACCGCAAGCGATCAAAAGAAATACTGCCGTCACTTTTGTGACTGTAAATACAGTCTGTATCTTCTTAGCGGTACTGACCCCCTGACAGTTGATATACGTCAGCAATGCGATCACTAGCAATGCCACCAGCTGCAGTGACGTAAAATGCCAACCTCCAATCTGTAAGAGGATGGTTTTCGCAGATACGAAGGGCACGAAAACACCGAGGAACTTGGCAAATGCTACGCCCACCGCCGCAATCGTTCCGCACTGAATGACGGCAAATAACGTCCATCCATATAAGAATCCGAAGAGCGGACCATAGGCCTGGCGCAGAAATATATATTGCCCGCCTGCTTGCGGATACATCGCAGCCAATTCGCCGTAGCAAACGGCCGCAGAGAAAGTCATCAGCGACGCCGCCACCCAAGCCAGTAGCAGCCAACCGGGAGAACCGAGCAGCCGAGAAGTTTCAGCAGAGACGATAAAAATGCCGGAGCCGATCATTGAGCCAACGACCACGGCAGTGGCATCTAGAAGCCCTATCTCGCGCTTGAAATGTCCGGTCGTCATGCACAACACCTCTCAGAACAAAATCAATCTCTAGCTTTCTCTAAATACTCTTATCTTTGCAAAACGCAGCATAGTACCAAGCAAAACACTACCTTACTGTTATGTCATCAAATTAGTATGCCGTTATATATCCGTTCACTATCTGGATTGGCTTGACGTGCGGGTTTACAGCTCATACGATGTGGCAATGGTGAAATTGCCTGAGCAGTTCGCCGACTATACAAGATTCTGGGCGGAGTTGATATCTGCATGTCTAAAATCGCTATTATCAGTCAACCGGATCAAGGCGTTCTGATCGACGTCGGCGGCTGCGGAAGCATACAAGAAGCCGTCTCGCATCTTTCTAATACTCTGCAAGTTTCCAACCAGTTTTGGAAAGGAGTAGACGTTGCGCTTAATCTCGGAACACTGGAACTAACACCACCCCAGGTGGCACAGATCCTTGCCATTGCAAAAGGCGTTGGTGCTGCTCCGCAACATGTTTTTTCAGAAAACGAACCTACGAGAGCATCACTTCGTTCACTGCAAGTTAGAATCGGTCGCGGAAAGCCCATGAAGCTTCCAGAGATCAAAATCGACGCTCTCACTCAGCACGAGTTAGTCGAAGAAGAAGAAGAATCAGGTTATGTCCAGGTTGCTTCCGGCAAAAAGAAAGAAGCGGTGACTGTGTATGAAACAGACAACACCGTCGAGTTCGCATCGACTCTCACTCATGAGAGCATACCGGCGGAAGCGACCGTCGCAGAATCAGCCGGCGCCACCACTGGCGATGCCAGTGCCAATGCCAGAAGCAGAGGCAAAGTCAAAGTTATCCGCCAGTCTTTAGATCAAACTGAAGACGGTGCCAACTCAGATTTCAATGCTGATGCCGACTCAGATGGTCAATCAAACGAATCAGACGGTGATCAGGGTGAAAAACACATTTCAGCTCCATCAGAAGGATCTGAAGAAATAAACTCTGATCTCGCTGAGATAGACGCTGAAACCGACGCTGACTTCGATGATGACGAAGACGACCGTCAACAACCACCTAAGCCTGTCGTACCACCAGTGCCGGCAGTCCTTTATCTACGACAGCATTTACGCTCGGGTCAAACCGTTAGCCACAAAGGTCACCTGGTGATCATCGGCGATGTCAACCCCGGTGCAGAAGTGATGGCAGAAGGAGATGTCACCGTATGGGGTGCCTTAAGAGGCATCGCACACGCTGGAATCGGCGGCAACACAGATGCTGAAATCAGAGCATTGAAGCTGCAACCAATTCAGATTCGCATCGCCAACGCCATCGCGCGTTCACCAGATAAGCCACGTTACAAGTTCTCTCGCTTCGCTAATTCGGGTCCCGAAACGGCCAGAATCATCGATGGCAAAATCAAAATTGCGAAAAGCAGCGTTGATTGATATCTCCCACCGATCAACTGGCAGCGATGTTGGAAGATCACAAGAATGCCTGCGGCTAAGCCGTTCGGCACACCTAGAAAGACAGTAATCACACTCCAGCCAAACGGGTAAATTGAATGAGTGGTCGAGTAATAGTAATCACTTCCGGAAAAGGCGGCGTTGGCAAAACCACCGCATCAGCCAATCTCGGTGTGGCTCTCGCTAACACCGGGGCAAGCGTATGCCTAGTCGACATGGACATAGGTCTGCGCAACTTGGACATCCTTATGGGCTTGGAAAACCGAGTCGTATACAACCTTGTGGATGTTATCGAAGAACGCTGCAAATTGCGTCAAGCCCTGGTCAAAGACAAAAAGCTGCCAAACTTGAGTCTTTTGCCTGCTGCCCAGACTCGCGACAAAACAGCCGTCAACTCTGACCAGATGAAAGCTCTGTGCAACGAGTTGAAAGCAATTTTCGACTTCGTGCTTGTCGACAGCCCCGCCGGCATTGAAAGCGGATTTCAAAATGCAGTTGCCGGTGCCGAAGAAGCAATCGTCATCACGACTCCTGAAATGTCCGCAGTCAGAGATGCAGACCGCATCATCGGCTTGCTCGAAGCTCGCAAAGACGAAATCACTCAGTATCGCCTGGTTATAAACCGCCTTCGTCCGAACATGGTCAAGAACAGCGACATGATGAGTGTTGAAGACGTTCTTGAAATTCTCTCGGTCAAACTTCTCGGAGTTGTTCCTGAAGACGAAGACATCATCATCTCGACAAATAAAGGCGAGCCTGTATCAGGCACCGAAAACGTCAGATCGGGATTGGCATATCGCAACATCGCCAGAAGAATTCGCGGCGAAGATGTTCCACTCATGGATCTGGACGCTCTCAACGGCACCTGGATGACCCGTCTGGTCAAATTCTTCAATCCCTCAGTTCGCGTATAAGGGAGGGACCTATAAGTGCAACAAGTATTTAACTGGTTCTTCCGAACCAACACAGACTCTGCTCGTGACACAGCCAAAGACCGCATGCGTAACATGCTCACGCATGACCGTCTAGAACTTCCAGCCGGCAGATTAGAATCTCTTGAAGAAGAGTTGATCGCTGTAGTTTCCCGCTACTTCGAACTCGACAAAGACACAACTAAATTTGATCTGGAACACTACGAACGCCGCGCCTCACTGGTCGCTAACTTCCGCTTGCTCCGATCCAAATGCTGATTTATTGACTTTCACCTGACCGACAACTCTGCTTTGCGCATTCCGAAAGGGGTGCGCTTCGCATTTGTAAGGGCGTGCATCCGCACTAGAAGGCTTACTTACTCGCATTACAGTGGTCAGCAACCGCTCCAGGTCCATTCGCATTAGAAGAGCTGTGGGCAACAAAAGGCTCACAAGTGCTAGGATAAAGCCGTTCAGGCGCGCATCGGAACTAATTTGAACTCGATTTTGCAAGCCTCTCCGGCTGGCTACTACATTCGAACAATTTACAACTTCCTGTCAGCCGTAGATTGGTATCTGGTTGCTGCTACCGCCTTTCTGGTTTGCACAGGACTGAACATCCTGCATTACTCGCAGCACACGCTGGACTATTACAACAAACAGATGGAGTTCATGTGGGCAGGAGTGGCTCTGGCCACTATCTTCGCGCGCATCCCATACTATTTCTGGACATCTAAGTGGGTTGTTCCAGTTATCTACGTTGCCAACCTGGGGCTTTTGCTCGCGGTCATGATCAAAGGGCACAGCGCGCAGGGAGCGCAGCGCTGGCTGGCTCTTGGACCAATTACGTTGCAACCGTCGGAAATCGCAAAAATCGTCGTCATTTTTACCATCTCCGCCTGGTTGAAAAGATTTCCGATCAAAAGTTTTTTCGATATTTTCAAGGTCATAGGAATTATCATCCCGCCCGCCGTGCTCGTCTTCAAGCAGCCCGACCTCGGCACCTCGCTAACTTTCGGCGCTGTCTTCTTGGGAACGGTATTTTGGTCTGGTGGCACAATTACCGACATTCTGATTCTTATCAGCCCCCTGATAAGTCTAGTGCTGGACGCCGTCAATCCACAGTGGTGGCTGTATTTCCTGCCCACTCTTGGGGTGATATTACTGCTTTTCTGGCGGCATAAAAACTGGCACTGGGCGATACGCATTTTCCTTATCGCGATTGTCGTGGCAGCAAACTATGGCGCGGGCCTGGCCAGACCGCACATGTGGAACCTGCTCAAGGAGTATCAACAAAAGCGACTGACCAGTTTCGTCAACCCTTACGAGGATCCTAGAGGTTCCGGCTATCACATTTTGCAGAGCCTGATCGCCATTGGCAGTGGTGGCATCAACGGCACCGGGTTAGGCAAGGGAAATCAATCGCAAGGTGCCTTCATCCCTGAACGCCACACGGACTTTATCTTTGCAGTGCTGGGTGAAGAACTGGGCTTCAAAATTGCAGTATTTGTCGTTCTGGCGTACGCAGTAATTTGCATCCGAGGTCTGATTATCGCCTACCAGAGCCGTGGCGACCCCGCTGGAAGCGTAATGGCAATTGGTCTGATGTGCATGTTCCTCTTTCACGTCTTCATCAACATCGGCATGACCATTGGAATCATGCCGGTCGCTGGTGTGCCGCTGCCTTTTCTCAGTTACGGTGGCACAGCGCTGCTTGTAGACCTTGTTTCAATCGGACTGATGGAGTCCATTTACGCCTACAGTCGCAACAAACACGCTGACAGCCGCCGATAATTTGATTGGCCTCGCCAATAGCCGAGCACTGATTGGACGTCGAGAGCAACTCGAACCTTCAGCGAGAGGGCACTTCCGGCGACATAATTCTCCTCGACAATTCAATCTTAGAAGGCAGGAAAAGCTCTGCATCGTCCTGGCATTCAGGTTCCAAGCAGAGGCAGCGTGAAGCAGAATCTGGTGCCTCTTGGCTCTCGCCGCTCCGCCCAAATTTTGCCGCCATGCAGTTCAACAAACGCCTTGCATATGGTCAATCCCAGCCCAGACCCCGTTGCCTGATCGCCGCTGCGCACCTGGTGAAATCTCTCGAAAACCCTCTCCAGCTGATCCTCTGGAATTCCCGGTCCTTCGTCACCAACGATAACTGTTGCATAATTTCCATTGCGCTCAGCGACCACTTTGACGAGATCTCCAGACTCAGAGTACTTAATGGCGTTGCCGACCAGATTTATGATGACTCGATCGATTTTGCCGGCATCACCTGATACTACCAGTGATGTCTCTTCGCAGTTCAATTTTACGCCCTTCGAATCGGCAGTCGGGTTCAAAGCCTCAAGACAGGCTTGAAAGCATTCGTCCAGATAGACTGACTCATTCTCGATAGTCATCTTGCCTGAACGAATTTTCTCAACGTCGAGCAGGTCGCTGATCAGTCCAATCAATCTTTCTACATTCCGCTCTCCGAGCCGAACATAATGAGCCCGTCTTTCCAGCGTAACCGCCTCTGCGTCAGACAAGAATTCAAAAACGTGGCTCAAAGTTGTAAGAGGAGTGCGCAAATCATGGCTGACCATATACAAAACTTCCTCACGCAACCGCTCTGCGGCCTTGCGTTCGCTTATGTCGTGCACGACGCAAAATGCAGTATTTTCATCCTTCGACCACTGAACTGACCAGGATGTATCGATGAAGCGGCCGTCGAGATGCTTCATCTTTACTTCGATAGGTTCCTGTTCGTTGTCTTCTTGCAACTGCTTGAAAAATCGTTGCGCAGATTCAGACTCCTCAGCGAGGTAGTTAATCAAACGGGCACCGATCAGGTCTTCTGGCAGGAATCCCAAAATCTTCGTGCAGGCGGGATTTATGGCAACAATTCTGCCGGTCTTCTCAAGCGAGCAGATAACGTCACGCGCTCCTTCAATAACAAGATGCTCCTTGCTGGCCGTTTCCTGTAGCACGTTGACCATCTGGTGAAAAGTGCGATCGATACGAGCAATCTCGTCGTTTCCTTTCATCGGTTCAAGCAACGGTTTGTTGCTGGCCATGCGCAAGTTATTGTCATCAAGCCGCTTTAACCGCCGAGAAATATTTCCGGCCAGAATGAGCGCCAGAGTTCCCGACACTAGTAAAGTAGCGGCGCTGCCAAACAAGGCTACGTGCTGAAACTTCTCTCGCAAAGCAGATTGCTTCAACATGCCCTGCTCAACCATTGATTTGACTTCTTTTTGAGCGGTCAACAAACCACCAAAAACCATGTCTCTGACTGAGGTCCGGATGCTGCGCCAGAGTGGCTTCTGGGCAGGACCTTGAGGGGTCATCACAATCTGCTTGAACAGTCTCTGCACTTCCACACTGGCTGCCTCGGAGCGCTCAATTGCCCTCTGCAGCTCCGTTCCCGGCTCAACGATCGATTTAAGTTCAACGTACGCTTGCCGCGTGCGCTCTGCCATCTCCTCTGCGCCTTTGATCTGCTCTTCTTTATCGTCACCGGTATGCCTGGCGACGTCATAGGCTAGAGCCATCAGTTTCGATATACTGTCGGCAATTTCTTTCTCTCGAACTGCCTGATTCAACTGAAACTCAGCCTGGGACTGCAAATCAGCCATCCACACGAGCAACAGCAACTGCATCACAAGAGGAACAATGGCTAAGATTAGTACTTGCGCCGCTACGGGAATTCTGCGCATCGGACCGCTACGTTGAGATCGAAGTATAATTATAGGCGCTTCAACTATTCGCGTATTAACCATTGGCCAAAGTTTTATTAGTAGAAGACGACAATGATCTGTCCACCATGGTCGCTGACGCATTGCGTGACGAACGCTTTATCGTTGAGGCAGCGCTGAACGGCAATGAAGGCAGCGACTTACTGAATCTAGAAGAATTCGACATAATCATTTTGGACTGGGACTTGCCCGGAAAGTCTGGCGTGGAATTGTTGCGAGAATTCCGTTCCACCGGTAAAAACACGCCGATCATCATGCTAACTGGCAGAACCCATATCAACAACAAAGAAGAAGGAATGGAGTCAGGAGCTGATGATTACCTGACCAAACCCTTCGACATTCGTGAACTGAAAGCACGCATACGCGCTCTGCTGCGTCGTGCCAGCGGCAATGTCAGCAATCAGATACGCATCGGTGATCTGGTGCTAGACCCCGGCAAATACACCATCAGTCGAGGCGGGAATGATCTTCACCTGGCGCCCAAAGATTTTGCGTTGTTGGAATTTTTTATGCGAAACCCAGACCAGGTCTTCAGTGTGCCCACAATCATGTCACGAGTCTGGAGCAGCGATTCTGATGCTTCCTCGGAAGGGTTAAGAACTGCAATCAGAAGAATCAGAAAAGTGATCGATACGGGCGATGATCCGTCAGACTCAATGATTGAGAACGTGGCTCGAATTGGCTATCGGTTGAAGTCGCCGAAATCCAAGAATTAAAATATGGTCACTTTCATGGCTACAATTTAGCCAGCAGCAATAAGTCATCAGAATGAATAACGCCACAGAGTCTCTCAATCCTCCAGCGAACCCTCAAAGACGAGGTCTGTTCGCCGAATGGTCAGAAATGATCAAGCTGGAGCACACCGTATTCGCGCTGCCCTTCGCGTTATCGGGATTACTACTGGCGTCAACCGGATGGCCGTCGCTGGAAACAGTTTTCTGGACAATCGCTGCTTTTGCCGGTGCAAGAGCAGCCTCGATGACATTAAATCGGTTGATTGACGCCAAAATCGATGCACGCAATCCAAGAACGAAAGACCGGTCTATTCCCGCTGGACGAATCAGCGTCAAACAAGCGGTCCTTTTCTCCGTGGGATCTTTCGCAATCATGGCTATTGCTGCCACCAGATTGCCAGTGCTTTGCGTGCAATTACTTCCTGTTGCCGTTATCTGGCTCAGCGTTTACTCCTTCACGAAACGCTTCACCTGGCTTTGCCACATTATTCTTGGTATTGCTATTGGTGGCGCCGCTCTGGGTGGATGGGTGGCTGCCGGTGGCACATTACAGGCTCCTGCGGCCTGGGTGTTGATGCTGGCTGTGGCAACATGGGTGGGTAGTTTCGATATAATTTATGCCTGCCAGGATGTCGACATCGACCGCAAAGAGAAGCTTCACAGCATGCCAGCTAAATTTGGTGTCGCCGCTGCTTTGAATATTTCGTCGGCACTGCATGTGGTGACAGTGCTGAGCTTGGTAGGAGTTGGTTTGATTTGCCAACTGGGCGCCTTTTACTGGTTAGGTTTCACAATCGTTGTAGGCATGCTCATCTACGAGCACAGTATTGTCAAACCGAATGACCTTTCACGCGTGAACGCGGCCTTTTTCACCGTCAATGGAGTCGTCAGCATTCTTATGTTCCTGGCAATTCTGCTGGACAAATTGTTCTAATTTTTCCGACTTCCGAGCTTGAATGTCGTGACACTGGCCCGGTCTGGTCCATTAGAACCTGGGATCCGGCGGCTATGAGTGTGCTGTTTTGGCTTTTGCTTTTTTCCTTCCAGCAGCTATGAATGTTTGATATTGAAGACGTCTTCCGAAATAGGTCTGTCAAAACTTACATCACCAAAAATCACTTCGGCACAGATACCAGATTTGCATTCGATTGTCATACGCCTCAATTTGTAACCCAGGCTGTCAATCAACAAGTCAGCCACATAGGGCATTTCCTCATTGGTCGAACGGATGCGATGGCACGACCGATCGGCAATCGAAGTATGCTCAGCTGGCGTATACGGTGCTGCATTAGATAATGCTTCAGGGCCGGCAAAATCTGAAAGCAACAACATTGGCACCAGATATGATGCTGGCTGAGCGGCCGTGCCAATCTCCTTAAAAAGACTGGCTATACTGTCGCATGGCGTTTGATTCAAATCGTCGACATAGCTTGTGAAAAACTGATTGCCATCAGACCAGATTGTTCCGGCGTGTCCGGGCTCGTCAGATTGATGCGCGAACTCGAATCTGAATAAGTTCGGACGCACGAAGAATGTTCTGAAAGTCATTGTGGACGCGGCAGTATCGATTCTTCCAGAATCAGAATAAGTTCCGCAATCAGCGTACTTCTGTGCCATGCGTTCGAATATTTCGTCGCCGTTCAATTGCCTTTCGATCTCATCTCATTGCACGGTGCATAAACTAGTCTTGATTGGCGCTATTGCGATGGTATCGCTGAACGATGTTGGGGTCAGGAAAGAGCTCTGTTTTCGCGGTGTCCTTTTGCGGATAGTCGACTGTGCTCAAAACGTAGCGAATGCTTTCTAATCGAGCCTTTTTCTTGTTGTTTGCCTGCACAATGATCCACGGACTGAAGGAGGTGTGCGTGCGGCTGAACATCAGCTCTTTGTAATGACTGTATTTGTTCCAGAGCTCTTGTGCCTTGTCATCGATAGGACTCAACTTCCACTGTTTTAGAGGATTGTCACGACGTGACTCAAAACGGGCCTGCTGCTCTTCTCTGGCTATGGAAAACCAAAATTTGATAATCATTATGCCGTCTTCGTAGAGCATGTGCTCATACTCAGTCACTTGCTGCATGAAGCGGTCATATTCTTCATTTGTGCAAAAACCGTTAACTGGTTCGACAACGGCACGGTTGTACCAGCTGCGGTCAAAGAAAACGATCTCACCGGCGCTCGGCAGTTGCACGCTGTAACGCTGAAAGTACCACTGCCCTCTTTCAACTTCACTTGGTTTGGGCAAAGCCACAACCCGCATTGAACGGGGATTCAAATGTTCTGTGAACCTTCGAATTGCACCACCTTTCCCGGCCGCGTCTCGGCCTTCGAACAGAATGGCAATGCGCTTTCCATATTTTTGAACCCAGCGCTGCAGTTTGACGAGCTCAATCTGCAAGAGCACAAGCTCTTCTTCGTAATTCATTTCATTGAGTACGGATTTGAGCTTGATGTTCTTCGACTTGAGCAGCTTCATCAACCCGCGATGCGTGTTGACCTTAGCCAGGTCGTCAGCGTTAATTTTGCCACTGGCAGTGTTAATAGCTAGTTTGTCGAAACTGCTTCGACTGACACCATTGTGTCCATTGGTCTCGGCCTTCGCGCTGGATTTTCCATTTGATGCGCCTGACTTTCCATTTGATTGACGTGTCCTGGCTTCGCCGTTTCTTTCTGTCTTGGAATTATCAGACATCAACTCTGCACTGGCTTGCTCGACGACAGCGGCTTCCGCTTTCCTGTTCGAGCTTCTTCTCGTGCGGGTGGCGCCTGGGCCAGCTCCAGCTCGTCTCGTTTGAGCCGTCCGACTCGACGGTGCTCTACCAGTACCATTGTCTTTTTTAGCCATCTGCATCTGCCTCAAGCCTTCAAGCTCATTGTTCACCAATCAGCTTCAATTCTCACACTCAATCACAGACGTGTTTACAAATATCTAGTCAGACGAGGCCGCTGATTTGCCAAGCTTTTTCAAAAGCTTGAGCAGTGTCTGGCGCTCCGCGACACTGAGAGGAGCTGCCATTTGCTCCATATCTACCTGATGCTTCTCAAAAGCCTCTCGAATCACTTTCGAGCCTTCTTCAGTCAGACTGACGACTTTTGCACGACGATCTTCGTCGGAGTTGGCGCGTTCGACAAAGCCGCGACGCTCGAGGCGGTCAACTGCAGTTGTGATAGAACCGCTCGTTAACGAGACCTTTGTGCCAATCGCATTAATTGTCTGAGAACCGCGGTGCAACAGACACTCCATCACGGCGAAGTCCGAGTAGCACATACCGAAACTCTCAATACTGCGCTCAGCCTGGTTATGGCAGGCATCATAGGCCTTCCACAAGACCAGCCAGGTATGTACTCCGCTTGTATCCATCATTCCCATTAATCCAAAACGCTGCTATTTTACCATGTCGCTTGACTTCAATTATCCAGCCTTGAAACTGATATCACCAGAAGTATCACCATTATTTAAAACCAAATTCTTGTCGCAAAGCATCTGTCTTTAGTTTTACCTGTAACAGAACCTGATTGACCGCATCTTGCGTCGCTTCCAGCAAGAGCTTTTCGAGTTTCTCTTTATTAGACTCTGAAGCCAGCGAGGGATCGATTTTTACCGACTCGAATCTCGTTCCACCGCTAAGAACGATTCGCACCGCACCATCTCCGGCAATGCCCTCGACCTGAATTGCATCCAATTCTCGCCGGATCTTCAGCAAAAGCTGATGCATTCGCGGTAGAGGATTCTCGTTAGAGTTATTCGTCATGGTAGTTCTCAGCAGTCGTTAGAGACCAAGTTGCCCCAACTGCTGATTCAAAACCTTCCTTTTTGTAGCTTCCATCTTAGTGCGAGTTTGCTGAGCAACATCGTTCAAGGCTGCCAGTACGAGCTCTTCAATCTTGCCGACATCTTCTAAAGCAAGCGACTGCTTACTTATCGTGATGCCTGTAAACTGCAAATTTCCTTTACTTGTGATGACGACAGCACCATCACCAGCACTACCCTTGACCTCGGTTTCCATCATCGCTTTGACATAGTCATCCGCCCCGGCTTTGGCTTTCGCCCAGGCCCTCTGCAACAACTCTGGATCGTTGAGCATATTCGTCACTGCGCTTTTGGCCAAATTCGAGCCTTGATCAAGTTCCTGGTAATTTCGACCTGGTGCTGACGAAGCCGAAGATTCATCAGCGAAAGCGGCATCATCGGCATCGGCCGCAGTCTCGATCAGATCAGCTACGACAAGTTCTTCAGGCGCGTCGTCTTTCTGCAAATATCCAAAGCCACTACCGACGGTGCAGTAGGGCAAATCCAGTTTGGCGATTATGGCGTCGTGGCGATTAGATTCGAAAGTATACTTCTTCCGCAAAATCTCCTCGATTGCAGCCTTTTCAGCCGGCACAGAGTAGACCTGGCACAGCTTTTCGGCATCGCCGCCAGTGCTTTCCTGATCCAGCCCGGAGAAATATCCTGGCGACGAATTGTATTCGTCCAATAAATTTCCAGAATCGAATAACTTGTAAACAAGAACGTCGTCATCGTGAATCATCACGGCAAAAGCTGCGCACTTACACTCGTCTGAAAGCTTCAAAGCCATCTCGAACAAAGCCGAATCGTGCTTTGGAAAGACGCAGATGAACCTGTCGGTCGGATACACGAAAGTGTGCCGTTTTTGCTCAATCAAAAATGCGATCACTTTGTCGCGATCATCAGTGCTTAAGGTTATGTTCGAGTAAAAGTTACCCATGACTTCTTAAGGTCCAGTCACTTTGTAGCCGGCAGGTGGAGTCATGTTGAACAGCGCAGCGTCTGGGGCTTTGTTCGAAAAGCTCTTCAAAGTGACCACGCTCTTTCCAGTTGGAAACTGCGATGAGGATTGAACCATCCAGCCGATATCGTTGCCAATCCACGTTTGCGTCGATGACTTGGCTGCCGGAGTCGTGTACTCCCAACCGTGACAGGGATGACCGGCGACATCTTTAGAACCAAGGTCTTTCGCACCGCGCTTCTTCATATCTTCAGTTTCTGATCCCTGATAGCTCGCGGCAGTCAACTTGGAACGCATCGCCATCTTCTGCGCTTCCAGAATCGTGATTGCATCGAGATTTGGATAATCCGAGATGGTGACAACTTTAGCGGCAGGCGTGATGTTTTCAATGCGCATTTTGCCCTTGCCGTCGGAAGACATACGCATGGTCGAGTTTCCCGACTGTCCGGTTACTTCGTAAGTGGCATCGAACGTTTTTTTAGGATAGTCAACAGCTAGCGCCGCCGAGCAGCTAACCAGCATGCACACGAGAGTCCCGAGTCCTGCAACGAGTCTTGTCATGATAATTCCTTGGTAAGTGAAATGATCGAACCGCAATTATACGAGACGGGTTCAAATAACTGTTCAATTACAAGGTTCTTGCAAGATTCCCTTACGGTTAGACGAGCACTGTCCATCAAACTTGTACAAATAGACGAGCACGTGGCCTATGAATCTTGAAAAGCAAAAGCGCTCAACTCGCCTTCGACAGAACCGATGTACAGCTTGTCATTCACCACTAGTGGTGTCGATTCCAAACAGCGTTCGAAGTCTTTCTGCCATCTAATTTCACCACTCTTCGTGGAGAACGCCTGCAGCCATCCTTCATGACTGGCGCTGATCACCAGGTCTTTGTGAACGATCAAATTAGCAATCACTTTGCCGCGAACAGCACCTTTCCATTTCAAACTGCCATCGTATTTTTCGCAACAATACAGCCATTTATCGTGACTGGCAAAAATGACAGAAGTGAAAGAAATAACCGCACGCGATACAACCGGTTTGTTGGTTGGATACTCCCAGATCAGCCCGCCATTATCTGCTTCAAGAGCATAGAACACTCCAGTCGATGTGCCGAAATAGACACTATCAACCGATGCGGCAGGGCTCGCGACGATAGCAGCACCAGTTTCGAATTTCCAGATGCTTTTGCCATAATCGGCCGAAACGGCATGGAAATAGCCACTCTTCGTTCCAAACAACAACAAATCAGAATGGCGCTGCGGAGATGACACGATAGGCTCAGCCATTTGCTGCTGCCAGCGCACCGCACCGCTGCCAGTATCAAGACACAGCAAACGACCCTTGGCTGTCGGCACAAGCAAGCAGTCTTTATGAGTGACTGCCGTAGCGAGCAACTCGTCTTCGCAGGAATAATTCCATAATTTCGCACCTGTTTTAGCTGCTAATGTGACGACTTTACCACTGGCGTTAACGACCGACACTTTATCAGTATGGAAAACCGGGCTTGAAAGAACCGGACCACCCGTGTCGTGCTTCCAGAGCAACTCTCCTGAATGGGCATCCAGTGCGTAGAGATTACTGTCAGCTGATGCGCAGTAGATTATTTTGTTGTCTTTGTCAATGACAGGTGACGATGACCAACCAATCGGTCCCCGGGTTTTGAATGACCACATTTGCTCCAGCGGTGCTTTTAATGCAGCTGGTGAAACGGCTTTGATACCTGACGATGATATGCGTGGATGTGAACTGAGCGGTACTGCTGATGGTGTCGCAACTTTTTCAGCCGCGACTGCCGGAGATTGAGTTGGTGTTGATGGCGGTGGCATAGTTTCTGGTGCCTTTGGCACAGATGGCGCCGAAGCTGCTGCCCCTGCTACAAGCGGTTCGATCTTCAATGTTTTATTGTTTGGCGGCAGCGGAATATCCGGTGCCTTATTTGGGGCAGGTTCTTTTGCTCCAGCCGCAAATTGCTTGTCTGCACCAGACTGCTCTGACCGTCGCTGATCTATGGGACCAGCCGAGACACTGGAGCTATTGGGTTGTTTTGAGATTCTCTGCGAGACTACGAAATCAGTCGGCTTACGAGGTTGACGGGTCGGCTCAAAATGCGGCTTTCCGGTCAGCTGCTCCTGACGCGCTTGAGCCGCCACACTATCTTCAAGCTGCGCCATCAATTCTTCTGATTCAGAGCGAATTCCTGCTAAGTGCGTGTTCGCACGCACCTGAGCAGCTTCAGAAACCCTTGCCGCTTCGGCTTTTGAGACGTCAGCCGGTGAGCGCATCCAGGCTCCGTCTAAAGTGTTTATGGGGCTCAGATTAGCACTGGTCTCTACGTCTTTCCCTTTTGCCTGCATGAACTGCTGCTGCAAAGCCGGGTCCAGTTGCACAGGACCAGAACGCAAAAGTGGACGATTTCCCAATCCCAGTCGAGCCACGCGCAGTTCGAAGATCAAATCATCGAGAATGGTCAGCACTTCCGACATGTTGGAATAACGCTCTTCCGGTGTTTTAGCCATCATTCGGCGAATCACCTTATCCAAAATATCGGGAATGAGCGGGTTGATGCGTTTAGCTGATGGAATAGGCGCTGACGAGTGCTTCGTCGCCATCTCAATCATGCCGCCAGCGCGAAAGGGCAGCTGACCCGTGGCCATCTCGAAGAACAGCACCCCGAGCGAGTAAATATCTGACCGATGATCTTGAGGCTCACCGCGACACAACTCAGGTGACATGTAGGCAGGTGTGCCCATCCCCTTTGTAGTCGAGTTGTAGTGCACACGACCGACCAATAGTCTGGCCAGACCGAAGTCTCCAATCTTCAGGTCGCCCTCAGTCGTAATGAAAATGTTGTCAGCTTTGATGTCCTGGTGGATAACGCCGCGCTTATGAGCGAAAGTCAGCCCCGAAGCCAGTTGCTTCATCCAGTTGAGACAATGTTCTACAGCTAAAGGTCCACTCACGACCCGATTGGCGAGATTGCCGCCTGGCAGATACTCCATCGACACATAGTGATGTTGCTTCCTCTGCCGCTCTTCAACTCCAATTTCGTACACAGTAACGATGTTCGGATGTTCCAGTTGCGCGGCAAGTCTCGCTTCCTGCCGGAAAATCTCTACACTCGACTTGTCGGTCATCAACTCCGGAAGCAGCATCTTGATCGCTACATCACGCATCAGCTGCTCGTCTCGACAATGGTAGACAACTCCCATGCCGCCCACGCCAAGCTCTTTAACTACCGTGTAGTGTCCGTTCTCTAGCTTGTCGCCCCGCGAAAAAATGACCGCCATTGGAGTTATTCAAATTCCTTTATCAATTTCGGACAGTGAAAAGGTCCACTACTACTGGCTTAATACCCTATTATCTTGCTGAGGTACCGGCGGGGCAGTCCAACCTGAACATTTGTCAAGAAAACCGTGAGCCATAAAGGCTAAAATGCCTCTGTCGATTCAAGACACTTGTCAAGAACCAGAGAGCCCGGGATGCCTAATTCTAAAGAGTCCACGCCAGAAATTCCAATGCCTGCGGTAGATTTCGAGCCCAGCCATGCTCCGGTCGAATCTGAACTGAGAGCCCAGGGTAAAGCCATTCTGGAGATGGAGGCTCTTGCCATCAACGCAGTCGCTCAGCGCCTCGACGAGCAGTTCGACCTGGCAGTGAAACTGCTCAGCGCCTGTGCTGGAAAAGTCGTAGTTACCGGCATGGGTAAATCTGGGCACATAGCCACGAAACTGGCGGCAACTTTTGCATCGACCGGCACACCGGCGTTTTTCGTCCATCCCGCTGAACTACGCCACGGTGACTTCGGCATGCTCGACGAAAAAGACGTCGTGGTTGCGCTGTCAGGCTCGGGAGAAACTACCGAGATCAAGTTAGCTCTAGACCCGATTAAACGCCTCGGCATTCCGATAGTTGCCCTGACCGGGAACAAAACTTCGACTCTGGCTAAACATAGCAACGCAATTTTAGATGTTGGTGTGGCAAGAGAAGCTTGTCCGTTGAATCTGGCGCCGACCTCATCGACAACTGCCGCACTGGCAATGGGCGATGCACTGGCTATGGTGCTGATGTCTCAAAAGGGTTTCCGAGCTGAAGATTTCGCACGCAGCCACCCGGGCGGAAGTCTGGGGCAGCAACTGATCACCGTTGCCGACCTGATGCGACCAGAACAAGAAGTTCCAACGGTTCATCTGTCAACTATTTACGGCGATGTGCTGGCGGAAATCGACAAACGCCGCCTTGGCTTCACTTCTGTCTGCGATGACGGTGGAACTTTGCAGGGCATCATCACCGATGGTGATTTGCGACGCACTCTCGTCAACTTCGGCACCAGCGTTTTCGACAAACTGGCGCTGCACATAATGACCAGAAATCCGAAGACGATTTCGTCAAAGTCGCTGGCCGTCGAGGCTTTGCGAGTCATGGAAAAACACGCGATTTCAGACCTTTTGATAGTCGACGACAAGGAACGTCCAATCGGCTTGATTCACCTGAAAGATCTGCTCAAAGCAGGAATAATTTAGGCTTTATCTAATTAAGTTCGCTGTGCATCAGATGTCTTACGGATATCCAGAGGGACTCTGTCGCACCAGTTCTGGTGTCGAAAAGTTCGAAACCTGCGTATTTGCACTAGTGACAAACTCTTGAAAACCGTTTAGATTAGTCCCATATATTCTTCCCTGGGATATACCTATAGATGAGCGACGAGCACCTAGCGGACTCCGCGATTACGGCCAGCCTCGAACAGCTTCAGCAGCGTTACCCTCAACTGGCTAACCTGCAGAATATGCGCTCGAGCAAAAATCAAGAGCGCGCCCGGCGCTTCAAACAGTCGCCTGAACACAGCCCTGGCCGCACCGATGCAGCCTCGTCTGAAGAACAAGCCATAGTGGGCAAATGGCTTCAATCGCACTATGAGCGTCTGGCTCAAAAGCTTCAGAAGGTCGATCCAAATTTCCCTGTATAAGCGCGGTTCACTTTTACAGAGTCAAAACAGCCTTGCCGAAATTCTCATTGCGAGCTAGAAATTCATGCGCTAACGCGGCATCTTTAAGCGGGAATGTTTTGTCGACAACAGCTTTGAGCTTACCTTCTTGAATCAAAGGAACCAGACAGCGACTGAACGTCTGAGCGACTGCTATCTTCTCTTCGAGTGGACGCGCGCGCAACGACGTTCCCCGCACTTCCAGGCGTTTGCTGAGCAGCAGCCCCAGATTGAATTGACACGAGGCACCGCCGACCAACCCGACCAGAACGATTCGGCCCCGGGCCGCGACGCATTTGAGATTTTGAGCGATGTAATCGCCCCCGACCAACTCCAGAGCCACATCGACTCCTGCTCCATTCGTAAGAGCGAGAACAGATTCAGCGAATGTGGTATCACTGGCTACAATAACGTCCTTCAAGCCGAATTCTTTCAGGCGTTCGGCTTTCGATGCGGTTCTCGTCGTTCCAATCGGTCGAGCGCCAATCGCGTGAGCAATTTGAATTGCAGCAGTGCCGACACCACTGGCGGCGGCACTGATTAAAACAGACTCGCCCGCGCTGAGACGGCATTGAGTTATCATGGCATCATATGCGGTGATAAAAGCTTCTGGATAAGCTGCCGCTTCTTCATAGGATATGTGTGCAGGTATCTTGCTGGTTGCTCGCGCGTGCACGACGATGTACTCAGCATATGCGCCACCACCTACGAGCCCGAACACCCGGTCTCCGACATGCAGTTCAGTGACGCCGTCACCAACTGACTCCACCTCGCCTGCGTACTCTAGCCCGGGAATATCTGCTGGTACGCCCAGCGGTGCAGGATAGCGGCCTTGACACTGCACCAGGTCTGCACGGTTGACGGCGGTGGCATGAACGCGCACGCGCACCTCACCGCGCTGCGGCACAGGATCAGCGGCTTCAACATATTGAAGAACTTCCGGACCGCCCGGTTTAGAAATCACAATCGCCCGCATAGAAAAGCCTCCAAGTCTCAACTTTAACGAACCGATCGCAAAGTTTACACGGTCTGAACGATGCGATCACTTCATACATTTAAATACTTGCGCATCGACAAACGCAGCCTTGAATAGCGGAATTCAACACTCGATAGATCCAAATTTTTGTTTGCACTGATGTCAGCAGAGATCTATACTTTTTACGTGAACAGTGCCGAATACAGAGTGCAAGCGGCTCTTCGCAGAGGTGACAATTTAATGGGTGTCGAAACGGTAACAAAGATTGCAGAGAACAGCTCACGCACTGATTCTGAAAGAAGCAAACCAGCCACTTTAATAATCGACGATAGAAATCTTTCAGTCAAAGAAAAGCAACCTTTACCGTCAAAGCCACATGCCGCGCAACTGGCAGCCGCTGCTAACGCCTCAGACAATGCCAACTCAACAATAAGACCAGTCAAAGATAACTGGGACAAAATCGCAGCCGTAGCGCCAATCATCTCAGGTATGCTGATCTTCTTGATGGGGGGCTACTTCACCTACGCGTTCAACCAGCAACAGTTGCGACTGCAAGAAATTCAAACCATTGAGAAATTTATTCCGCACTTGATGGGCAGCGAGCAAAGCAAGAAAGCTGCAATTCTCGCTATGTCTCAACTCACGAATCCCGAATTAGCTGGTAAATTCGCCAACATTTTTGCCAGCACAGGCACTGTGTCTGCTTTGCAATCAATGGTCGAAAATGGAAATGCGCACGAAAGAGGCATCGCCACCAAAGCGCTGTCAGATGCGCTTGAAAGTCTGGCGGCGCGTGAGACTAAGCTGACTGCAATCCAGGCTGAGTATCAGCAAGCAATACAGAACAAAGCCTCAGCACCAGACGGCGATCAAGATTACATGCACAGTTTGAGCAAACTTGGAGAGGTCTACAAACTGCAGGGTCAATCAACGCTTGCAGAGCCGCTCTTGAAAAAATCACTGGCGGCTCGCGAGAAGCTTTATGGAGCGGAGAACCCGCAAGTTGCAGACGCGTTGCGCAGTTTAGCCGAACTTTATCAGATGAACGGAAATTCCGTCGAAGCTGCAAATTATTTGAAGCGCGCTCATGCAATCGAAGCGAAATATGCACCAACAGCAAAAACTGAATCGGAGCAAATCGCCAATCATGCGCTGTCTTTACACGAGACAGTGCCGCTGACCGAACCTGAAAAGATTCGCAAAGAGAAAGATGCGATAGAGAAAATCGGAACGCCAGAAACAGTCTCAACTTCCGCAGCTACGGAAAACAAAACCGCTGAAGATAAGCGAATTCGCTACGTAGAAGCAAGCGAAGAGCCTAAGACTAAAACTGAGTAACTGCCAGCTGTGGCAAACTCCGCCCTGGTGGTCCTGATGGCGTGAGGAGTTGGATGGATAGGTTCTATATCCAATGCGTCGTCGACAGAAGTGCTTCGTCGACATCAGTGCGTCGGGAGTTACTCTTCGATGTAATTCGACCAGAACTCTGTGCGTTCTTTCCACGCGCAGGGCTTGTTGCCACAAATGAGTGTAACCTTGGAGCCTTTAGTTTCATGACCCGAGTCACCAGCACCATCCCAGACCGAAGCAGTCATCTCAACAAACTTCTCAAACTCTTTGATTGGCTTCTTACACTCGGGACAAAGCATTTTCTTGTCCGCAATCGCTTGTTTAATAGTCGTCAGTGACATGCAACCTCCGATTCTGTATCTCGAACTAGCAGACCGAAAAACTCTTCGGCTGCCAAATTGTGAAAAGCGTATCGCAGTTGAAGCTGCCGAATCAATATATTGAATCTCTGCCGTACATGAAGTGCAGAGATTGGGGCTAAAATAAGGAAAACAAAGATTTTTCGCGATAACTGTTGACAAAGTCGCAACTTAGACTTATTCTAAGTACAGAAGGAGTCCAACCGGATATGACCAGTCACATAGAAGAGCTATTAACCACGCACGGCGTCAAGCCTACCGCTCAACGAGCTGTGATTGCGGAATACCTGGTCGGAACAGATTGCCACCCGACTGCTGACGAAGTCTTTCAGGCTGTGTCCTCAAAACTGCCAGTCTCTCTATCAAGAGCGACGGTCTATAACACTCTGAACGCCCTGGTCGAAGCGGGAGTAATCAAAGAAGTCTTTACCGACCCTGGTAGGGTCAGGTATGACGCTAACGTGACCGAACACCATCACTTTGTAGACGTAAAGACCGGACAGGTGTACGACATCGACGCACAAAAAGTTTCTCAACTGAAACTCGACCTGGCACCTGAATTTTCAGTCAACAGCTATCACGTGACGATCTTCGGCGAAGTCAAAAAATAGTCCACCCAACAAAATTTTTTGCCCATCAATTAGATTAATTCTAATTGTAGACAAAGAATACTGGAGAAATTCAATGAATAGACTCGACAACTCTAAAACAGCGGAAAACCTGCACTCGGCTTTTGCCGGCGAATCAATGGCAAACAGAAAATATCTATACTTCGCCAAAGTCGCAAGAAAACTCGGAAACGAAGAGATTGCCAAACTTTTCGAAGAGACCGCTCATCAGGAAACCGGACATGCGTTTTCGCATCTTGAACTGTTGTATCCACCAAAAGATCTAACAGTTGAGCGCCTTCTCGAACTGGCGATCGAAGGAGAACTCTACGAAACAAATCAGATGTATCCAGGATTCGAGAAAACTGCTCTCGAAGAAGGAAGATTAGATGCTGCAGCGGAGTTTGTGGAACAAGGCGCAGAGTCAGCCGAACACGCCAAAATTTTCGAACAAGCAGCAAAGCGCTTCAAAGCTTTGACCCTGGTGGAAAAGTATCACGCCACTAAATATCAGAAGGCTCTTGAGAAAGTTCAATCTAACTCAAGTACAGAAGTCTCAGCCAAAGCCTCATAACTAGCGGAGGAACAATCATGAAGTCCGATTATCTCGTTATCAGTTGCAGCCTCAATCCTGAGAGCAACAGCCGCAAGATGGCTAAAGGTGCATTTGACATTCTCAACCAACACGGCGGTGCAGAGTGGCTCGACCTGCGCGAATACGAACTGCCACTATGCGATGGTGGCGCCGCATACGGTCACAAACACGTGGAAGTGGTGGCACAAAAAATCAGAGACGCTAAGTGCATTCTTTTAGGAGTGCCGATCTACAACTACGATGTAAACGCAGCCGCTAAGAACGTGATCGAATTGACGGGTCGCGCATGGACAGAAAAAGTTGTCGGCTTCTTATGCGCAGCGGGTGGAAAGTCAAGCTACATGTCCGTTATGTCGATTGCAAACAGTTTAATGCTGGATTTTAGATCGCTGATAATTCCAAGATTCGTTTACGCCGATGGTTCTTCATTTGATGACACTACAGTTAGTGACGCCTTAGTGAAAACCCGCATTGAGGAGTTAGTCGAAACTGCTATCGCATTAACTGGCCCTGTAGCAGAACAAGCCCAGAAAGCGAATCCAGCTTAGGCAGCAATGTCGGCACAGGCAACACATCCAGCAATGAGCTGCGGTCCAGCATAGGTGGAATATTCAGCGTAAGAAGTTGGGAGCGGCGCAATCAAACGCCGCTCTTTTGCTGAGTGCGCTTTGCTGAGTACTATTTCGGTTGACCCGAATATTTCAACTCAAGTTCGTGCACTTTTGCAAGACGGCGAACGTGCCTTTCCAATCCAGAAAATTTAGCGTTCAAAAAAGTTCTGACGATCTCCAGCGCTAACTGATGTCCTATCACTCGAGCGCCCAGGCAGAGCACGTTAGTATTATCATCTTCTCTGCCCTGATGAGCGGAGAATGTGTCGTGGCAAAGACCTGCACGTATTCCAGGCATCTTGTTGATGGCAACACAGGCACCAACACCGCTACCACATATCATAATTCCGAGATCTGCGTTTCCGTCGATGATTGTTTGACCAACCTTCGCAGCATAATCGGGATAATCGACGGAATCAGCGCTGAATGTGCCCACGTCAAGAATCTCGTATTTCTGTTGCTCTAGATAGTCACGCACAACATCTTTTAATTCATAACCACCGTGATCGGCTCCAATCACAACTTTCACAAATTGAAACCTCCAGCGGTGACGGCACCGATGCCGCAGACGTTACACAGACGCGATTATCATATCGCACTGGCTTCCGGCCATGTAGACTGTAAGACCCAAACCTAATGCTTGTCGAGGGATCATACATGGAAACAGCCGGCTACCTTGGTATTCAAATGAAAATCAAGGTTCGAACATATGACATCGATTCTGCCGGTCATGTTTCGAATATTGTCTATTTTCGCTGGCTCGAAGACCTGCGCCTGCAGCTTTTCGAAGAGAATTTTTCATTTCAAGAGTTTGTTGATGCCGGCTATACGCCCGTAATCTCAGCCTCAAGCATTGAATACAAACGCGCCATAAAGCTCTTCGATCAACCAGTCGGATACATGTACCTGACGGAAATTCGCGCCGCAAGCATCAAATTTTATGGCGAAATCTATGTTGACGATCAACTTACCACCAGAGCTACGCATACCGGCGTTTTTGTCGATAGCGAAACGATGAAACCGCGGCGCACTCCAACTGTTGTTATAGAGAAATTCAGGCAGGCGAAGGCAGCAGCCGAAAGCCAAGCCTGATGCCCATCTCATCAGTGTAGGATTGATAAAATCTGGGCTCTAAAACGGACAGATTCTGTCGGCCGTGACATACTTAAACAGACCGTTTAAAGTGCAGAAAACATTGGAAACCATCAACGCCAAGCGCCTCGCTCTTGCAGTTTCGATAATCATGATGGCTGTCGGCATCGCCCCATGCCATGCGGTCACCGCGGCACCTCAGACCCTGGAAGGGGTGATAGGCGGCTGGCTGAAAGCGCAGACCTTGCAACATTCAAATGTCGGCGTCGAAGTCATGGAATTGCCGTCAGGCAAGGTTTTATACTCATACAACGGAAGAAAGCGCTTCGTTCCAGCCTCCACAGCTAAAGTGTTTACGACAGCGTGCGCTTTCGAAACACTGGGCGGCAACTACACGTACAAAACCCAACTATTGTCAGCAGGAACCATTACTGACGGAAAACTGCACGGCGACATCGTCATAAATTCGTCGCAGGACCCCAGTTTGTCACGCGATGATATTCGCCAGCTTGTTTCCAAAATCGACACAAAGAAACTAAATTCGGTAGATGGTCGTGTGCGATTGGCGAAGACGCCTGGCGGGTTTGAACAATATCTACCCGGCTGGTTGGTTGAGGACTTCGGGCAGATTTACATGCCTGTGTGCTCCAATTTTGTGGTCGATCACAACATCGCTCAAGGTGTCAGCGGCATGAAAGGTGCGCGCGTTTTCGACATGAGTTCCACCTACGAAATTAATGCTATGACACGCAGTCTGATGAAGTCTGATGTCGCATCCGCCTGGCTCACCTACGATCCAGGAAATAAAACTATCCGCACCTATTGCGGCGAGGGCACTAATCAAAAAAGCCCACTTATGATTGCCGACCCTGATGAATACAACGTTGCGCTGGTCGAGCAAGCACTTGCAGAAAAGGGCATTCACGTCGAAAAATCGGCGCTCATGTCACGCGATAAAAGCAATACCAGTGATGGTGCTACCACTTTACTGGCTGAGCACATTTCGAATCCGCTTTCAAAAATTTGCACTATCACGCTGCACGAAAGTGACAATTTATATGCGCAGCAACTTCTCAGAACGCTGGGAATGTTGACGCCAGAGCAAATGGAAAAGACAAAAAATAAAGAGGACGAAACGACTCTCGAACAGCGAGGTCTCTACCGCCTCATGAATTGGCTCTCTTCAGCTGGAGTGCCCCAGCAAGAATCGGTAATTCTAGACGGCTGCGGATTGACTCGTAAAAATGGTTTGACTCCTCATGCACTAAATTTGGTGCTGAAACACATGGCTGGGCCGACTGTTACTGGCCCATACTTATCACTGCTGAAAAATGGAGACAATTTCCGCTACAAAACCGGCTCAATGGACACCGCCCGGTCAATCACGGGTGTTGTCACAACTGCTGGTGGACAAAATCTGGCGGTGACAATTATGGTCAACAACCACACACCGTCGATAAAAGATTTGCGCGCAGCAGTCGGTGAGCTGGTGAATATTGTCGGACGCATTAAGACAATCACGATAAAAGAGCCAGGAAAGCCTGAAGTGACAGAACTTCCCACTTCAGACGTTAGCGGCCCCGTGTTGATCACAATGGCATCACCTGCACCAGCGGCAGTGCGGCATGCTTCAAGGCGCGGGCATAAACGGCGCAGGCACTGACCGTGCAGGCGCTATCAACTTCAATTCTAGCTGCAGAAGATAAGACACATGAAATGCATCTCCAACCGGAATGCATGCTGCATGGAGGGCGAGGGATACATGACCTTTCCGTCAGCATCCCTCAGAGAGATTCTCGGTGAGTGTCCGGTCAGTATCTAAGCTGGAAACAGCAAAGGTACTTTTGGAAAGTCATTTTCAGTTTTCGCAATCAAGTTGAAATAGTTTGTGAACACGTTCAACGCAGTGTTTGCGATCAGTTCGGCGATTTCACCATCGGTATAACCGGCTGCATGCAAATCGGCGATGTCTGAGTCTTGAATTTCAGCTCTTCTCAGCAAAATATTTCGCACAAATGTCAAACCAACGTCAGCTTTTGCATCCGCAGACTGCGACTGACGGGCTTTGAGCTGTTCGTCTTCGCTCATTCCAACGCTCTTTGCGATCGCTGTATGAGCAGACAAGCAATATTCACAGTGATGAATTTCTGCAGCGCTGATCGCGATACGCTCACGCATCTGAGCATCCAGAGCACCTTTGGACAATGCATCACTCATGCCTAAGTATGCATTGACGGCTGCCGACGAATTTCCCATCAACGTGAAAATGTTGGGCACTCTGCCCATCTTCGCCTGGATCTTGTCCAACGCTTCCTTTGTAGGACCCGACGCGGTCGCTGGGTCTACTGGTTTCAATCGAGTCATTTCATTTCTCCAGAGTAGTTACCTTCGCCTTTGGCGAAAGTTGATGATCCGCAGAACAAACCGTTCTGCAAACCGTTGAACGACGACCAATGATACCTTTTCCTCAAATCGTGTTAATTAAAGCGGCAAGAAATTTTGGGATTTCGCAATGAAGACTACACGAGAGACTGCCGGGGCTACGTTTTCTGGGGAAGCTGGAGTATAATTCGACCAACACCATGGAAGCAGCGAGGCACATCTGATGGCACCCGGCCCTAGAGATCAAGACCAGCCCGTGATGGGCAGAGAGTCAATTTTCCGCAAGAAGCTCAACCAGCTTCGGACCGACGGACATTTGAATGCACTCCCTTCATCTGACAGTGCCCGCCGCACTCGTGAACTCGAGAAGAGCAATTATCTCGACAACCTGCACAACACCTTGATTCAGACCGATCCAGTCGAGATGGACCGCCTCACCCTCCTCGACCAGGTTACAGAACTCTACAATCACAAGTCGATTATGAGAATTATCAAAGATGAGCTTAAGCGCTCACGCCGTTATAAGTACGGCACGACAGTTCTCATGCTGCGAGTCGATGGTTTTGACGAGATTGCCGGTCGCTTTGGACACCTGGCATCCAACGGAGTTCTCAAGGGAACTGCTAATTTCTTGATGAACACCATCCGCGACGTTGATATCCCAGGTCGCTACGACGGAAACACGCTCGTCGTCATCTGTCCGCAGACTGACCTGGCTGGCGCATCGGTGCTAGCAGAACGTATCCGCTCCAAAATCTTCACCGAAAGAATTTCAGACATCGGTCAGAACTGGACAGTCACAGTCAGCATGGGACTTGCTGCCTATCCTGTCAGCGGTCAAAAGGAAGATGAGTTATTCAGATCTGCCACGAATGCGCTGCACGATGCAATTCGACGTGGCGGAAACACCTACTCCTTGTCTGAACTGGAACAGTAGACTAGAACTTACATCCAGCCCAGATTCTTCAACATCTCGTTGAAGTCGCCTCTCGTCCACAACCAACTGTGGAGAGCGAAGATTGCCTGCTCTGCGCTCATTTTCTGCTCACCGAGCAAAGCTAGAGTGCGCTCGACAGCAGCCAGCGTTGGCTTGTCTATCAAGTTTTTAGAGAGCAACACTTGCGGCAAAGGATTGCCAGTACTGTGGCTGAGAGCCCGAGCGATGGTCATCTCTTTACCGGGAACGATGCCAACCAGCCTGATAAGCTCCGCAAATTCCAGCGTCGGAGGCGGCGCTTCGACCTCGTCTTTCTTTTTCACATCGGCAAGAGCCTTTGCGATAGGAATATCGTGCAAACGCAGCATCTTCACTACTTCAGCGCCTTGCTTGGGCGTAATTTCAAACGAGTTGACCAGAGCTTGCATTTGCAAAGCCTGATCGAGAGTGGCTTGCGTAATCAGTCGTGCATCGACTAGAACCTGACCGATCGGAATATCGTCGACCAGACCCTTCTCGACTGAGGAAAGCAAATCGATATCTGACACCATTTCCGCCATCATCAAAAGTTCACCCAGGCGGACAGTCTTTGCAGTTTTTTGTTGCAAGAATCCATGAAAGTCGAGTGACTCTTCGATGCTGGTGTGACGTTCCGCAGCAGACTTAAGCGCAGCAACAGCCTGATCTCGATTGATCTTTTTATCGCGCACCAGAATCTGGGACGAAACAGCAGCGTTAGCTACTGAATCTGAAATCACTCCCTTCAGCACCAGGATGCGCCCCAGAGGCAGTCCGGTGGAAAAGCATGTCTGGAGGGCTTCGTCGATGGTGTCGCCGTTCACCAATCCCGAGTCACGCAGCAGCTGTCCAAGGCGATTGGTGAGCTCGTAATATTCAGAACGCCATCCCAGATCGCTCAGAGCATCGTCAAGCGACAAATCGCTTTTAGCTACCTTCTGTAGTGCCTTTATCGCCATGTCAACGGTCAGAAAATTGTCGCGAATGAGAGACTGTGCGCTGAGCGCAGACTGCAGCTTCTCATCAGTCAGGAATCCGGACCCGACAAGCACTCGACCCACTGGCAGCCCTGTCTTAGTCGAAATCGGAATGGCATCTGCCAGGTCCGCGAGCTCAATTAAGCCAGATTTGACTAGCAAGTCGCCGATAAGAATCTTGGGAGAACGTTTATTTGTCACCATAAAGCGCCATGGGTCGGAAATTAATTGCGTAAGCATAGCAATTTAACTCAAGAGTTGCACCATTGCCGCAATATACTGACATCACTTGTCATTTACACCGCAGATGGTGCTAATAGGCTATTTAAATTTCGAAAGTCAGTTGTGGCATATCTGATACCACATGCGGTATTAAATTGATTGAGCGAACAGCAATAACAAAGTCGCAAATTTAGAACCACTGAAGCTCACGTTTAATGTTCCAGACGTCGAATTTAGACGACAACCCAACAGCATACATAAGATTGCCAAGTATTTGTCCCGGTTGTAGGATGGAAATGGCGGCACCCCCATTAGTAGCACGGTCACGAGCAATTTGTGATTGAGGAAGAACTTCAGCCTAAAAATGAGTTAGAGCGTGCTTTCGCACAAGCGCGAAGCTGGGAACCAATGCGTTCCTGGCGTCGAGGAACGCAAGACCTGAACTCCGGACGTATGCGCACAGCTATGGGCAACTATCTTGCGCTAATTCGCTCATATGCGTTAGCCGGTAAACACGGTGATTGCTTAGAAACTCTTGAGTGCGTCACACCGTATCTCAAAGAGTTCTCCAATGACGACATACTCAGCTTTATTCGAATTCTTTGCTCGGTGATGGGTGAAATTGAAGAAACAGTACCTGAGATCGAAAATAAGGGTTCGGTTCAGAAATATTTGACCCAAACAGCAGTTGCAGTCACAACGCAATTCAATGATGACAAATTGTCGGTCACTGAGGCTCTAGACTTGATCAAGAAATCATCATTTTATGACGTGATTAACGACTACCAATGCCTGAAGCGTACAGACCAACTTTTTCAACTGATTCAATCTTACAGGACTAATTTCATCAATAAAAAAGAAAGCTCTGTAACTTCTCCACAGCCACAAACTGATTTAGAGGCAATAAACGCGTTAGATCAAATCTGCGACTACTCCATCTCCCAGGCAGAACCAAACGATGCAATCAACTTGCTCGCTCAGTTAGCTATTGAATTGTTCGATAAGAAAAAAATTGAGGAAGCAAATCTTGTGTGTAATCAAATTTTGCTGATAAGTACGAACACTGTGAAACTCGGCAGAATTAGCGATTCCGATACGCTCAATCATTTGTCTGACCTGGCTTACAAACTCTGTACCCGAGACCAGCGAGGAAAAGCATCTGAATTTTTCTTTGCAGTCAATATTGCAAAAATCTTCGCCAAGGATTTTGGCGAGGTTCTCATATCCGAACTGTATGAAATCGCTATTTATGCAGTAATCACACGCAAGTACAGCAATTGGACTGAGAAATTTAATCGCATGAACCGCACCCTCGAACTTCAAAAATCGCAACCCATGCAGGTCGAAACTCTTCAAACAGAAGTGGAAGCATTAGAAAACTTGCTTTTAAAACTTGCTGAGCCTAACTCAAACCTTGACTTACCAGCACTTCTAACACTTAAGAAATTAATTGATCATTGCAAAAGTTCTGCTGGCTCACCGTATTTTGTGGATATATTGCCTGATGTGAAAGAGTTACTCAAATCACGCGTCGAAAAAGATTATCTGATCGGAATTTTTGACTTACTGTGGGCAGGAGCTTATGAGGTATCAGCAACAAAAATTTTTGGTAGCTACATTCAACCCCTGGCATTGATGACTGAAGAACTGCTCGGTGGCGCTGCACCACAATCAGTTCAATATTACGTCAAAATATCAAATCATTTTAAAAAGCAACTCACTAATCGGCAATTAGCCGATTTCTGGCAATCCATAATCGCCAAGCGTGAGTCAGTCGAAGGCGAGCACTCACCGACATTGTTGCCATTGTTAGCCTGTCTCGCGGCTCAATGTGTGCAAGGTAAAGCATTCAGAGAATGTCTGGATATCATCGAAAGAGTAGAAAAATTTGATTTAAGTGATCTTGCTATTAAATATGACATCGCCTTGGTGCCGGCTTACCTCGACGCACTTCTGAGCTTAGAAGTATTGGCGCTGACTATCCCCTCCGAGAATGACAAATCCTTGACGTTCTCCAAGCAACTGGAACAAATAATTAGAACTCACAAAAAAGATAACAAAGAAATCCACAAAGAAATTTGCAGAGTTATTTGCGATCAGGTATTTAAAATCTCGTGTCTCGGACCCCGCAGTCGGGCCAAAGAATTGCTTCCTGTGTTAGACAACTTATCGAAATTACACAACGAGTAATAAGGACGGAACAATATGTTCCTAAGAACCAATCTTACTTCGTATCGTCCTGGCTCGCTGCTCCAGTGACGACGCCTCGGTGCTTCGATTTTCTTTCCGCAAGAAACGCGCATAGTCATCCAGAGCTCGAGCGACGCGCTCATCATCGCCACCGTATGTGGTTTCCTTTATCTTGAGCGCCCTCTTAAACAGAACTTCGGCTTTATCAGGACGTCCATGCCCCTGATACATCCAGGCCAGATCTGGCATCCAGTCCGCAAATCGCGTACTGTTTGGTCCAGCAAGACCCTCCATTGTTCGCATTGCCAGTTCGTACAGGCGCTCGGCTTCAAACGAGTTGTGCTTCCGGTCATTAACCAGAGCAAGCTTGCACAAACAAGTCACCATACCTGGTTCAACCGCCTTGCTGGATTCAGCCTGCTTCAGGGCTTCCTCCCATTTAGACTGAGCATCATCAAGTTCTCCGCGGTCATACGCTTCCTGTGCATCAGAGCTAGTCTGCTCCCAGTCACCATCGGCGCGAGCCTGTCCTGCACCACATATAATGGCAAGAGAAATGAGAAAAATCTTTAGTTTCAAACCGCCCATGATGACCTCCACTTAGTTTTTACCACTTTCTGCGGGTTAAGTGTTAAGCGCCAATTGGCCACGGGTAAGTTTTGAAAGTTACCACCTGTTGTTATATGCATCGCTCAATCAAACTAGCTGCCGTAATCGCTTCTTTGAATGTCCTGCCAACGGGCTCGCCGGTTTGCGCGCAGGATACGAGACAAGAGACGCAACATATTTTGGCACAATATACGAGCCAAAGCCCGCAGCAAAGCTTGTCACAGGGAGCATCGCAGAACCAGCCTCAGCAGCTCAGCCAGATTCTCGACAATTCCATTCAAATGCTGAAAAGCGGTCGCTCAATGGAAGCTGTAAATTACCTGCAACGAGCCAGCGTTGATTACCCTCAGTCAGCAGCGATTCATTTTCAAATCGGCAACGGCTATTGCGATGCAAAAAATTATCCTGCTGCTATCGCAGAATACGCACAAACGCTCCGGATTCAACCACACTTTGCAGGTGCAGTGCTAAACACCGCTTATGCATACGTTTACGCTGAACAGTACGATGCAGCAATGCCGTGGTTCAACAGGTATCTTCGTGAAAATCCTGGCGCGCCAAATTCGGTCGAGGTGAAATCGCAGATGCTAAAGGCGCAAGCAGCAAAAGCATCGAAAGCAAAGCATTTTTACGAAGCCAAAACACTGCTGGAGCAGGCTTGCCAGATCAATCCAACATCGTACGCGATGCACTTCAAGCTTGCCGGAGCTTGTGACGAGTTGGGTGACACGGAACGAGCCATTCGCGAGTACGGTACGTGTCTGCGCCTGAAACCAGACTTCTCGCCTGCCATCTTCAACACAGCCGGATGCTATCAGACACTGGGCAGAACCAATGAGGCTGTCGCCTGGTTTGAGAAATATCTGGTGGCTGAGCCGAATGCACCAGACCGCTTAACGATCGAAAACATGATCGCAAAATTGCGCGAGAAAGGCCCACAGTTGAGCGCAGATCAGCATACATCAGATTATCTAGAATCCATCAGGGAGAACGGCAAGTTTTACCGCTGGCCGATGAACCGGCTGCCTATCAAAGTCTTCGTCGACAGCGGCGCCAGCGTCCCGAACTTTAAAGAAGCGTATCGTACCGGTTTCCTGGAGGCTCTCAGCGCGTGGTCGACAGCATCGCAAAACAGGCTGACATTTGTGTTGGTGCCAGGTCCTGTCGGGGCGGACATCGCAGCAGATTGGACCGCGAACCCCTATGAAGTACGGCAGAGCGGATCTGACGTTGAGCAGGGAGTGTGCTTCATGCAATCGCTGGGCGGCAAGCGACAGCGAGCAGAAGACGAATACATTGCCACGGCAAGATTGCGAATTTGCACAATCGACCGCGAGACGTCTAATCCTCTAGGTGACGACGATATGAAAAAGACTTGCTTGCACGAGTTGGGTCACGCGCTTGGCCTGCGCGGTCACTCGAGCAACAATCACGACATCATGTTTTACTCTGTGTCGCCGACTGTCTGGCCCGTTCTATCCAAGCGGGATAAAGCTACCCTGGTCAGACTTTACGAACAGTACCCGCCCCAATCGCGTGCGGCAGCTTCCGCAGATTCGCGAAACTTTCAGGCCCCGTAAATAAGTCGTGACCGCTCGTGGTCCAAACACTTCTGACGGGATAAGCACTTGCGAGAAATCAGAGCCAACCGGCGCTCAACTTGCTATCCATGGGCTGTGTGACTGAATTTGTATATCGATAATGCGATTGTGGTCGACTGGATTTGGCGCTTCCTGTCAGGTCGGTCTCAGTTGAGGGCATACTTTCAGCAACCAGTTCGTTTCGCCCCGTCACTTCACTCAACAGACTGGAACTAGCAGTAACTACAGCCGGCGCGGCTGCGATAAGGATTAATGCGATAGCTAGTCTTTTCATGGCGAAATCTCCGATGCCTGGCACTGCACTCACAAAGCCCTGGCTTCTGCTATGTCGTGATTCTGTGGCTTTTGGTTCCGCGGAAATGCAATAATTTTTGCCATAACCAGATGAATTTTCGGGCATCAAATTCGCTTGATTAAAGCTCCCAAAAGCCTACGGTACTGAGTATTTCCTGGGAATAGTAAATCTCAAAGCGATACTGGACGGGTGCAGATTGGGCAACTATTCAGCAACGGGTACATACTTACTAGACCGACCGGCGACACCCAATGCCTGGAACATTCGTTCCTGCGGGCGTTAACCCTGGCAGATGGCTATGGACCAGCAAGACCAAAACCAAGAACACGAGAACCACAAACTCAGGCAGCGAATCGCCGAACTAGAAGCGCGCATTCTAGAACAAGAACGGACCATCGCCAGTCACAAGCGCGTTGAAAATCAGGTCACGCAGTTGCATGTTTTGACTGCAGAATTGAAGGCGTCTAGCCAGCGTCTGGTGAAAGCTCGTGACCAGGCTGTGGAAGCGTCGAAATTCAAGTCGCAGTTCCTCGCCAACATGAGTCATGAAATTCGCACTCCGATGAACGCATTGATAGGCGTGAGCGACTTGATGCTGCGCACTCACCTGTCTCGCGAACAGCAAGAGTATGCTCACATGATTCGCGATTCAGCAGCAGCACTGCTTGCTATCGTCAACGATATCCTGGATTTTTCCAAAGTCGAAGCTGGAAAAGTTCAGCTCGAGCTGTGCGATCTGGACTTAGTTCAATTGGTGGAAGGCGCAGCAGAACTTCATGCAGAAAAAGCCCAGCAGAAAGGACTATCTCTGATGACGTTCATCCAACCGCAGCTCGAACGCTCACTGCGAGGAGATCCAACCAGACTGCGACAAATCATTTTGAATTTGATTAGCAATGCCATCAAATTTACGGAAACCGGTGAAGTGTTTGTTCACGCCATGTCTGAGTCAATCGACGGAACCGACTACGTCAAAGTCGTCGTCAAAGACTCAGGCATTGGGATGTCTCCGGAAGTGCAAAAGCAAATCTTCAGTCCATTCACGCAAGCAGACAATTCCGTCAGCCGCAAATTTGGTGGCACTGGTTTAGGACTTTCAATCTGCCATAAGCTGGTGGAACTGATGGGCGGCAAAATCGGCTTGGAAAGCCAGGAAGGCAAAGGAACGTCGATCTGGTTCACATTCCCATTGGAAAAAGCCAACGAGCAAACGAAACTGGAAGTTCCAGACAATATTTCAGAAATTAGAATGTTGATAGTGGATGGGCCAGCCAGTTCGACAAAAGTTGTAAACGCTTATGCCAAAAACTGGGGCATCAAATGTGATACCGCGGAAAGCAGTGGGTTGGCGCACGCCCTGCTCAAATCAGCACATGAGAAGGGGCAGCCATATAACATTGTAGTCGTGGAGAGCTCACTTCCAGATGCCAGTGCTGAAGACTTCGCAGCCAAATTCCTCAACGAGAAATATGCCGGCGATACCAAAATAATTCTGTTCAACTCGACAAGTCCTGTAGCGGCTCCCAAATCATTCCACAATTTTTCGGGTTATCTGACGGCACCCCTCAGACAATCAATGCTACTGGAGAGCATTTTGAAAGTCACCACCGCAAAGGAAGTCGAGCAGCCGCACGCAGACACCGCCAGTCATGCTATCACCGAGCGCGTTGATTCTTCAGCACGGCGAATCTTGATAGCGGAAGACAACCACGTTAATCAACGAGTGGCAGTGCTACAGCTGCAACAAATTGGCTTCCACGCCGATGTTGCTGCCAATGGCGAAGAGGCAGTGAGCGCAGCAGGCAAAGTCAATTACGATCTGATTTTCATGGATTGCCAGATGCCTGTGATGGACGGTTTCCAGGCCACACGGGAAATTCGCAAAGCGGAGATTCGCACCGGGCGCCGCGTTCCGATTGTAGCGATGACGGCACATGCCATGGAAGGCGACCGCGACAAGTGCATCGCCGAAGGTATGGACGACTACATTAGTAAGCCAGTGAACCCCACCGTCCTAAGCGAAATAATTGAGAAGTGGTTGGAAGTTCAGATTCCACAACCTGATCAAGCTGCAAAAGAAGCTTACATTCCGCATCGTCACTGGGACCCTAATGCCGAGCCGCCGCTTGATCTCAAAAAATTAAAAGCGCTGTGTCCGGAAGACAGCGACCCCAGCCGCATGATTGAAATGTTCATGACGAGCGCAGAAAGATTGATGAAAAATCTCAACACCGCAATACAAGATCACGATCCCATCAAGATTCGCTCTGTAGCATACGAACTGACATTAGCATCCAATTCCGTTGGCGCCGACGAGTTAGTGACCGTTGGCGAATGTTTGCAACGTGTCTGCCTGGAAAAGAACTGGACTCAATGTAAAATACTTTTCGAAACATTCAGACAGGCTCTGGAAGTCATTGGCGACTACTCGAAGCATCAAGCTCTCGTACAAGCGAAGGTCTAGAAACGATTCAGGGTTTAAGCACAACACACATTGGATCGAAAAGAATGGCATACGTCTCGGTTGCAAAAGTGGATGAAGTAGCGCAGGGCAAGGGCATTTGCGTAAAAGTGGGGCGAAAGAGCATTGCTCTGTTCAACGTCGATGGCAATTTTTATGCCCTCGACGATTTCTGCCCGCACAAAGGAGCACCGCTTGCAGGCGGCTATCTGAGCCAGACTGACGTGACCTGTCCGTGGCACGGGGCCTCGTTCGATCTGGCTTCGGGCAACGGCACTGCCGGGCCGTGCGGCGGAGGCGTGACATCATATCCGGTGAACGTAAACGACGACGACATTGAAATAGGAATTGAAGAATCGTCGAGCAAATTCGAAGACGATGAAGACGAGTATGACTTCGAACAAGATGATGATGAAAGTGAAGACAGAGCCGGTGATGACGACTTCGGCGGCGACGACTGAAATCGTGAAAACTATTGCGACTATGATCTTGAGGAGGCTTTTTTTAGGCGGGCTTCTGCCACTTATCCTTTTTTCCCTACCTCTACTTACACCATCACCGGTGTCGGCTAAAAATCAACTCGAAATCAATTTACGCACCGATCAGCCGATTTACTATCCCAAAAGCGAAATTGAATTCATTGAGACATTTACAAACATAGGCAACGAGCGGATCCAAATAATCGACGATGAGTGCGGTTACGGCAGTGACCTGAAAGTATCTAACAAGGCAAACAATGCAGAATGTCGTCGCTTACCCTGTTCTGCAGGTCATACGCTCAAACCGGGGCTGCGTCCCGGCGTGCGACGTTTCATAAATCCAAAACAATCGTTTGTTCGCAAATTCAGCGCATACATTACCACGGACAAACGTCTGGTTTTTCAAAAACATGGAGAGGCAGGATTTACTGGATTCAGCAAGTCTGCATCAAAAGCCAGCGATCTGCCATCGAAATATTTCGGTTGCGGTCAAATTTTTGCCCTTGACCAAAGTTGGGGTAGTCGTTACGAGTTCATCGCGACCTATTCGAACACGGGCGATTGGTCGACTGGAGAAGCCCGACCCAAAGAACCGTTGTGGCAAGGTCATGCCGAATCGCCTCCTATATTTATAGACATAAAACGCGGAAAGGGTGAACTGATGACCAATCCATCGGACTAGAGGCTTTTGTCACAGCTAATTGAGTTCGTTTTTAAGATTTTGAGCACCGATCTTAATTATTTCGGCGCAGCTCAAAAACCTTCCATGGCTAAACTGGTGGGTCATTTGAGAGCTTATTGTTGTGGTTGACGAATTTTGACCGACCGGTCTAATATTGTGGCAGCGAATTTTTTGAAGAAGTCCAGGAGGACATATGACATTAGTTCAAACACAAACAAAAGCAAATAGCGCTAAGCGCTTAGAAGGCAAGGTAGCGATCGTAACGGGTGGATCGCGTGGAATCGGAGCAGCGATCGCGCTTCGACTGGCGGCTGATGGAGCAACCGTGGCGTTGACTTACGCCAACAGCAAAGATTCTGCCGAGAAGTTAGTTAAACAGATCGAGGAGTTGGGCTCCAGAGCGCTCGCAGTCAAAGCAAATGTTGGCACTGAATCAGACAATGCGAATCTGGTCAAAGAAGTCAGCAAAGCTTTCGGCAAAATAGACATCCTCGTAAATAACGCAGGCGTTTTTGATGGTGGTCCAATCGACGCAGTCGAACTGAAGCAGTACGACAAAATATTCGATGTCAACGTCAAAGGCTTGATTGCCACGACAATTGCTGCATTGCCACAATTCAATGATGGCGGTCGCATCATCAACATTTCGTCTGGCGCGGCAACGATGACTATGGCTGGATTCAGCATCTACTCGGCATCAAAAGCAGCTGTCGATACCTTGACTCGAATCTGGGCTCAAGACCTCGGCAAACGCCAGATCACGGTCAACACAGTTTCGCCGGGAACAACTCAAACCGATATGTTCGAAGCAGCGATTCCGCCTGAAGCAAGAACTGCGATGGCTGAAAAAACCGCTCTCGGAAGAATCGGCACGCCGGAAGATATCGCTGATGTAGTGGCCTGGCTCGCTTCCGGAGAAGCTCGCTGGATCACAGGCAAAGTGATTGGTGTTGATGGTGGTATCACCATTTAGTCTCTGAAACTAGTAAACGGACGTTCAAACAAAACGCTCAAGCAAAACGTTCAAACAAAACGCTAGCAAAACGTTCAAGCAAAAGGCAACCCTCAACCGGGTTGCCTTTTAGTTAACTGTAGCGCCCGGCTGGGCACCGATGGCGGGTGCTTTGTACGCCTGAGCAGACTTAACCAAACCGTCGATGTGATCCATAAGTTCCATCGCGCCTTTTCCAGGCTCGAACTTAAGTTCACGATTCAATAGCGTCAGACGTTCAGCCAAATGTAAGTTTGGCGAAGTCTTCCCGAACACGTGCATTTCGCACCAGCCCACTCGCGTAGCAAGACGCGCACTGGCTGGAGGCGGATCTTTCGCACGCACCATCGGATCTTCGACTGGACCAGTTGGCTCATCGGCCGCTGACGCATCTTCTGCAGGTGCTTGCCGTCTACGAACTCTTATGCCACCAAATCCGCTTCCGCCTGGTCCCATCATTCCCATTCCGGGCATACCCATTCCCATGCCGGGCATCATGCCCATACCACCGCCCATGGTGTTCATGCCCATACCTAGCAATGAGTTTCCGACCATGTTCAGCAATTTCATGCCTTTCTTATCGGATGTTTTGCCTGTTCCTGAGCCGTCTGCGGCGTCGTATGCAAGGTCAGAACCATAGGGCTTTTTGTGGAGGGTCTTTTCCGCATATCGTTCGAGAGCATCAGTTCTACTGCTTAAATCATCGGACTTAGAGACTGTGCCAAAAGCTTTCACTTCCAGATTGCTGATTCGCTTTTCTAACGGCAGTGACGGCGAAGCTTGTCCAAGAATGGCATTTTCCAAAGCTGTGATATGCGGATAATCGCTCTGCAGGCTCGTTGAGCCTCCATCAGACTGAGAGCGCTCTGGAGACGGTGTCTCTTCAATGGTCGCGTCGGTCATCTCATCAGACAGGAATGGCTTTTTGTGCAGCTTCTGCTCAGCAAACAATTCAAGATTGTCAGTGCGCTCACCCAGATCTGCACTTTTCGAAGGTGCACCAAATGCCTTCGTTTCCATTCGCACAATGCGTGCTGTCAGTGGTTGACCTACGTAGGTTGCGCCGAGAATGTCCTTTTCGAGAGATGTTACGTGCGGATAATCGTCAGCGCCCGGCTTACTCGGAGGAACATCGCTCGAATCATCATCGACCGGTTGGCGCTGAACGGAGCGCGACGGTACTGCCGGGGATGAGGGATGCGAGGCAACCGGTGTCGGTGCTGCAGTTACGGGGTGCGATACAGTCGGTGTCGGTGCTGCTGGCGATACGGGATGAGAGGCGACCGGTGCTGGTGCTGCTGGTGATACGGGATGAGAGGCGACCGGTGCTGGTACTGCTGGTGACGCGGGATGAGAGGCAGCCGCAGCGGGAGGTGCGGCAACCGGTGGATTGCTCTGCGCTGCAGGAGCCTCAACGGGATCCGGTCTGGTATCCAAATAGGTTATCGAAGCCAGCTTCTTGATGCGACTGGTGGCTGGGCCTTCACTGGCACTGCCTAAAATCAGCTTTTCAATACGCTCGGTTCTTTCGTCGTCAGTCTCATTGGCGTAAGTGTGACCGAAGAACTTTTGCTCCAGCATCGTCAGCTGTTTCAGCGTCGCGGAATCAAGCTGAGAATTCGCCTCAGCAGCCTGACAGACCGCAAGTAATATCGCAATTGTGCTAGAAAGCAGCGCAGAGCGCATATACAGCCCATGGAGTAGTGCGGCTGAGAATTGTACTATGACGCCAGAAAGCCTATATTGGAATGCTCTCATTGACAACAGGCGAAGCCTGAAAGTCAATCAGGTGCCAAAAAAACGGTTAATAATTCGCCGACCCATCGAGGGCTCGTGAGGTTTTGGAGTCAGACGCTCAATCGTTTTCAGAAGAGCGGCATTTTCGATCTTCAGCTCCGCATTTTCAGCTTCCATTGACGAAAGCTCCAGCACTTTACTGAAAAGTTCGGGCATGTAATGCAGCTGGTCCTCTTTTGTTGCCAGTTCCAGTTGCAAGTGACGATAGTCAAACTGAAAGTCTTGCAACTCGCGTTTAAGTTCGGTCAGCTGCTTACTCAGAAGTTCGTTGCGAGTTGCATCTGATATGAGACCTTCATTCCCGTAAAAATCTGCATGCTCAGAAGGAGCGAAACTCGGTTGTACCGGAGTAGCGTCGATGGCTCGAACGACACCTGCAGTCTGACTATTAGCGGTATGGTTGTGCAAGTTGACGGTATTGGCCTGCCAGTTGGCGTCGTTGTTCTGCATGTCGAGAGTGCGATTGAATGTGCTGATGCCCGGCGCAAATTCGTTTTGCACGGAGGGCGCAAAAATTTGATCCAACAGCGGTTCTAATCCATCCAGACTTAAAGGGTCTGATAATGAGGGTTTACGAACTGCGGACATACCGACTCGCTTTCTAGTGCGTACACTCATAGTACCGGATTAAACACCAGTTGCACATAAAATATGTCCTGACGATATGGTGTCAGCAGTGGTGACTCACCAGACTTAGGCAACCGCCACTCAGCTTGCAGGCTATTTATCAAATGTGCCGCTGACAACGGTGACGGCCTTTTCTGGATGGAAGTATTTCTTCATCGCCTCATCGACCTGAGCTTTCGTAACGGCAGCGTAATTCTTGGCCATGTTATCCAGCTCTTCGGGTCCGAGATTCAAAAACTCAAACTCAGTTAGCGCACGAGCCACCCCGAGAGACGAAGCCAGACCGACGGTAAAGGCGCCGACTGCGCGTCCAGTCTCCTTGGATAACTCCTCGGCGGAGATACCGTTTTCAATATAGTCCGATAAAACTTGCGATACCAAATCCAGTGACTTTTCAACATTCTTCGGATTGACCGACAAACTCACCGACCATGGTGCACTACCAAATGCGGTATCGGAGAATGCTGAATAGATACCGTAGGTCAAACCGGCGCGATCTCGAACTACATTACCTAATCTGGATGTGATCGTGTCTTGCCCGAGAGCAGCGTTAGCCAGCTTTGCCGCGTAGAAGTCTTTTCCAGTGCGCTGCAGATCGGTCGGATGCGCAATCACGATGTCGGTGCTTTTCTTTTCAGGAATTGCGACATCGATTCTTGTGCTCTTCTTCGGCAAAGGCGCTTGAGGAATGTTTACCGAAGGCGGGTCGGCACCTTGCCAGTCACCAAACTTATCTGAAATATGCTGGAAGGCTTCTTCTAGATCAGTATCGCCAACCACAGTGATAATCATGCCTTTAGGCGTGAAAAGCCGCTTGTGAGCTTCGTGAACAGTCTCGAGTGAAACCTCTTCGAGATCGATCATCTGTTCCTCGAACGTTTTCTCGAAGAACGGATGCGACTCATCGAATATGGTGCGTCGCATTTTGTTCCATGCCATGCTGCGCGTGTTATTCAGCGCTTCAGTGAAGCGCGAGCGCCACTCAATCTTTGTTTTGGCAAGTTCTTCAGACGATAGCTCGGGATTTCGAATCAGATCTGCAAGCAAATCCAGATACATCGGCAGGTCATCTGAAACGACGTGTGTGCCGAAACTGAGTCTATAGTTGTCTACTGAAAATTCCAGACCGCCAGCTATTCCCATGCTCTCGAGAGCCTGCGCGATCTGCATTTTGCTGTATCTGAGCGAGCCTTTCGGTAGCAAATCTGCCACCAACTCAGCCAGATTGCTATTCTTGTTGCCGTCTGTCGTGAAATACTTCCCAGCTTTCAGAATGCCGCAAATACCAACAGATTCGGTACCTGAGTTCTGCATTAATAAGACAGTCAAGCCGTTGGGCAATACCTTTTTCACCAAACGCGATGCAAAAGACGAAGTGTGAATTTTTGGCTTTTTCACTTTCGCTTTTGCCACCACAGGTTTGTCTGCCATCAATTCGGCAAGATCATGCTTCGCATCCAGAACGCTTTCAAGCTCGGCTTGCGCTTCAGCCGCTTCCATTGCAGCCTGCATCTGCTCAGGGCTCATTTCGATTTCTTTGGGAATGAAAGTGCCGACCGTGCGATTGGTGCGATTGAAGTAAGTTGCAACAACTCGACGAACGTCTTCAGGTGTGACCTGGTCAAACTTATCGTCATAATCCATAAGCCAGTGCCAATCAGCTTTTGATTCCGCTTCTCCCAACATAAAGGCGAGGCTGCTCGGATCAGCTTTTGCAAGAATGGTGCCTTTGCGATTGGAGCTTTTGGCTCGATTCAATTCGTCTTCGGAAACAAGCTCGTGACTGAGCCTTTCCAGTTCGGCATAAATCGCGTCCTCGACTTGTTTCACTTCAATGTCTTCTGTCACGGTAGCGCCGATGATAAACAAACCAGGATCGCGCAAATCATCGTGACGAGCAAAAGTTTCAGCAGCGAGGCTGGTATCGATCAAGATTTTATAGAGGCAACTTGACCTTTCATATGTGCTACCCAGAATGTGACGGAGAGCCGCGAGAGCATAGTTGTCTCGGTGCGTCGCTTCCGGCACGTGGTATCCAATCAATATACGAGCCAGGTCACCAGCGCGATTGATCTCGAATCTTCGTTCTCCTTCTTGTGGCGGCTCAGTTGTGTATACCTGTGGAATCGGATGCGGTGCCGCCGGTATTTTTCCATAGTGCTTCGAAACTACTGATAGTGCCTCTTCTGTTTTGAAGTCACCAACGAGCACAACGGTGGCATTGTCCGGCCAGTAGAACGTGTTGTAGAACTCGCGCAGGCGATCCATCGGCACGCCTTCGACGTCAGTGCGCCAGCCAATGGTTGGATGGTGATATGGATGCTCTCTGAACGCCAGCGCATACAAATCTTTCTCCAGCGCTTCTTCAGGATAATTTTCACCGCGCTCAAGCTCATTACGCACCACAGACATTTCGGAGTCGTGATCTATTTGACGCAGCAACAAATTGCGCATGCGATCGGCTTCTAACTCGACACAAAGCTCGAGATATTCTGCTGGCACAACTTCGAAATAGCTGGTGCGATCGAACCAGGTGGTGGCATTCCAATACGCTCCGATTTGAGTGAGCAGATCGTCGATGCCATTTCCTTTGTCTGGATTGTGTTTTTTGGTGCCCTTGAACAACATATGCTCGAGGAAATGCGTGGAACCTGTGTAGCCAACGCCTTCGTTGCGGCTGCCAACTTTGTAGAGGACCAACACAGTGACGACTGGCGCAGTGTGATTTTCCAGGAGAAGAACTTTTAACCCGTTGGGCAAGCGATACTCAACGACATTTTTGTCCTCTGAAACTTTGGTGATCGCGACTTGATTAGACGGCTCAGTTTCGTTAATTGTGTTAATCATTTTCTCGCTGTTGGCTCCGAGATCTGGCAGAAACAGTAACGATACAGCATCGGAACACGAGATCACAGTGTTTTCGCCGCTCTCGAACATTACATTACGGAGGCTGCGGTTGTCAGGAAACAAAAAACGCCGCCAAGCCCGAAATATACTGCTAAAGTAACCGAAAGCGGGCGACAGAGCCATGCCATCTTGCCGCTCTGACGTCCCTGCGCTAGGCTAGTTCGTGAAACTGATATCTCAGGTGCAATTATGATCGTTGCAATTACAGGCGGAACCGGTTTCCTGGGCGCACATCTGGCAAGAACGCTAGTTGCCAATGGACATTACGCGAAAGTGTTGGCGCGAGGCATCAATAATCGAGATCTGGAGATTCGCAAAACTGCCAACGCGGCGTTCACGCCAATTCAGTACGGCGACGAAAAGAAACTGTTCGCCGCTTTTCAGGGCTGTGATGCAGTCGCGCATCTTGTTGGCATCAATCGTGAAACTGAGCGAGGAGATTTCCAGCGAATCCACGTCGAAGCCACCAAAAACGTCATCAACGCTGCTTTGCGTGCGGGCATCAAAAAGATTGTCTACGTCAGCTATTTGAGAGCTCGACCACGCGCTTTCTCTGCCTATTACAAGTCAAAATGGGAAGCTGAAGAGTTAATCCGCAACAGTGGACTTGACTACACCATTTTCAAGCCCGGAATCATTTACGGCTCTGGAGACAGCATGCTCACAAGTATCAAGCGCACTCTCGATATGGTGCCTGGCATAGCTGTGTTTCCTTCAGTCGGATTACTCGAAAAGAAAATCAGTCCAATCGCTGTCGAAGACATGGTGCGCGTGATGATCGCAGCGCTCGTCGACAATCGCCTGTCACGCCAGACGTGTGCGGTGCTAGGTCCGGAAGAAATCACATTATCGAAAGCCGTCAAACGCGTTTCAAAAGTTATGAAAAAGCCCGTACTGGTTCTACCGATGCCTGCAGTCGCACACTACATGATAGCGGCAGCGTCAGAAAAATCACTGCGCAATCCGCTCACCGCTTTTGCGCAAATCAGAATGCTCTCAGAGGGAATCAGTCAACCGCTGGCAGATTCCGAGATGCTGCCGTCAGACCTTGTTCCGCATATAGAGCTGAATGAAGAATCTATTCGAGCGGGGCTGCGCGAGCCCGGGCAATAAATGGCAAAGTCGTAATGCGATGTCATGCAGAACGCGCTAGAATTAGCGCAGGAGCAAATGCCGTGAATAAGCCATTCTTGTATATCCAATCAACATTTGTTGCTGCACTTTGTGCGCTCACCGCTCAAGCTGCCTTCGGGGGCGAAGAGGAGTGGACCAAATACAGCACCGAAGGCGCCAGAGCCTACGAACAAGCGAACTGGGGGCAAGCCGAACGCTCGTTCAAGCAAGCTCTTAAGGAAGCCGAAGGTTTCGGCGACAAGGATTTGCGATTAGCGTCGAGTCTGACAAACCTGGGCGTTCTCTACAATTTCCGCGGACAATCAGCCAAGGCTGAGCCTCTGTTTGAACGCGCCATCGCCATCAAGCAAAAGGCAATGGGAGCAGACAACCCAGAAGTGGTGGCAAGCGTTGGCAAAATGTGCCACTTCTATTTAAAAGCTGGAAATGGTGCCAAAGCAGATGCGCTGAGCAACAAAATTCTCGCGTACGCTGACAAAATGATGAAAGATCGCACCAACGTTTCTTCGAGTTTCTCGAAGCTATCCGCTTTCTATCAATCGCATAAAGAATTAGAATCTGCTGAAGTGCTGGTGAAGCAAGCTCAGGAGATGACGGAAAAACGAGGCACCGAGGGCGACCTGGAACTTGCGACTTTGCTCGACGGTCTGGGCGGCTCATATGCAGGCGCCGGAAAACTAGCGTATGGCGAACAGTTCTATAGACGCTCATTGCAGATTCGCGAGGCAATTCTCTCTCCATCGCACATCGCCATCGCTTCTAGCTGTGAAAATCTAGCCAAGCTTTATTTGCAGCAGGGTAAAGCTGCACAGGCTGAACCACTTTATCGTCGTGCTCTGGAGATATCGCGGAAGGTGCTGGGCGAACAAAAGCCAGAAACTTTGACGCGCACAGACAACCTGGCGCAGTGCCTGATCAAAATGGGTAATCCGCAAGAAGCAGAATCGCTCTATCATCACGGTCTGGAAGTGTTTGAAAAAGCATATGGAAAAAATAGCGGATATCTATTGAGCTGTCAGTTAGCCTTAAGTTCACTGCTGGCAAAACAAGGACGATACGCAGAGGCGGCTCCTCTTTTAAGTGACGCAGTCAAAGTTTCCGAAAAACTGAACGGGCCACAGCACGCTTCGCTATCGCCGATCTTGGACAGCTATGCAGACGTTCTTGAAAAAACAAATCACAAATCTGAAGCGGCCAAAATGAGAGGGCGCGCGAAAGCAATTCGCGGATAGATAAAGATGCAAAGATTAAATGGCTAAAGCAGTGCCAATCTAGTTTCTGAATTTGCCAGATCCAAAATCAGTTCCTTAATTTCTTGAGCAGATTCAAATCTCTGACTCGCAGCAGGTTGAGTCGATCTCAAAACTATCTCGTTAAAACGTTCGGAAATTTCAGGATGCATGTTTCTAGGATTTGACTGCTGAAATGGTTTGGGATCTTCACCAGTCAAAAGAAAGAACAGAATACAACCGAGTGAATATATGTCCGACTGGTGACTTGGACGATCGCGCAAAAGCTCAAGCGACATGTAGCGTCGATCGAAATACGAAGCGAAAATCTGAGAAGGCACAAGCTGCTGCCCAACGGCGAAGTGATTCAGTTTCACGAAACCCTCTTTCGCCTGGACAAGAACATCTGGGGTGAGAGCTTTGTGCACAAACGGTGGATCCAATTGATGCAGGTGAATTAGTATTTCGCACAACTCCAGTGCAATTTCACGCACTCGCGATTCAGACAGGCGACCAGACTCTCGAACAATCTGCCGCAATGATTTTGACGCATCATATTCGGTGACGACAAATGCAGAGCCATTCTCAATAAAAACGTCTAGCCAACGCGTAATGTTGTTGCTATTGACGTAACTCAGCCTGCGAACTTCGTGCTCAAAGTGACTGATGGTCCAATACCACTGGGAAAATTTCTGACGCGGAGGCAAAATAAACTGCTGAATTCTTACCTTTGTAGAGCACGAGCTTGCAGTTTGGTCATGTAGATTCAGTCCCTTAACAGCAACAAGATTGGATTCTCCCGTGCCCTCGGTCATGACCTCAGCTAGATGCTCTGTGCCAAACTTACGAACCGGCAGCGTTTCGATAATTTTGTATTTGCCCTTTTTCAGCAAGACACCCTGTGCGAGTTCAGTAAGGGCAGAGGTTCTGTTGGAAAGATTTCTAGAAATGCTATAGGACCATTTGACCAGATACTGCCATCGAAAAAGTTGAACTGGTTGCAGTGCCAACACCATTGGCGGTGCTTTCACTGCCCAAGGTGCACGTTTCTGCAGCGCCTTAATCAAAACTCCGCTTGCAAAAGCTCGACAATCGAGGCGCAAGGCTTTTCCGACGTTATCTCGGATGCAGAGTATTTCGTAAGCCTCCCCTGTGAGCGAGTCGACATGCTCTTCGACGTAGGCGAGAGCTATACGTTTCCATGGCAGAACAAGACCCATGTATGAAAAGTATTTCGCCGACCACTGCAAATTAATGCCCTGCGGAGAGATAGCAATATGATCTGGTTCAAATACATTTGCCATTGAAGATTGTTCATCATTACGCATCCGCACACTTCGACGACGATGTCGCAAGACGCTCGCGAGCACGATTGATAGAAACGACGATATGCTGATAAAAATGTAAAACAGCAGCATCTGCATGAAAATGCCTTCGAAATGGCACGCAGCTAATATCGCAGGCAATTCGAAACCGGCTATCGTACCGACAAAAACGGGAATGGGAAGGTACGCCTGAATACATTTGAATAGCCCGAGACTGTTGGACGTGAAAAACGATCTTGAAAAAACGCGAGCAGGTGTCTCACTTCCCCGATATGCAAGAAGCAGTTGGCTCTGCAAATCGCCGGCCGTAGAGTTGCACTGGTCCAACGCTTGCAGAGATGTATCGCGCAAATCAAAAAGCGGTAAAGCAACTTCGCTTAGTACTCTCTCGCATTCAGCTCCACTGCTCGGAACAAGTTCATTACCCACGTCCGATTTTCGCCTCAAGATCCGTGGTGCCTGACGATTGATCTGCCACAAAACCACCGAGGTCGTGAATGAGGTCTCGGACAGTTCCACGATTCGCCGGGTCCACGCTGAGCAATCGCTCAACCAACCGAGACGTTTCGATGGAAACATTTGTTTGTCGCGCGCGCACTTCTGAACTCGCATACGCGATTGGATCTTGCCCGGTCAAGGCAAAATACATGACGGCACCAATCGAGTATAGATCGCTCTCAGCCTGAGAACATCCTGCTATTCGTTCCGGTGCCGCATATGCTGCGTCTACTAGAACCAGGTTAGAGTGCTTCATTAATATGTCATCGACAAAACCAAATTCGCTCACCAGAACGACACCTGTTTTCTTGTAAATAATTGAATCTGGCTTTATTCCTCCATGGCTCAAATCAGCGTGGCGGCACTGCAATTGTTCAACTGTCTCAGCCAGCTTCAACGCAAGCGAACACACTCTGTTCTCGCTTAAACTGCCTTCGCTCTGAACAAACGAGCGCAAACTCTCAGGTTTCGGCTCCGTAACCGTGTAAAATTTGTCGCCGGTTACTCGAATATCGTGCAGATCTAAAAGTCCTGGAACCTGCAGATTTTTGTAACGCTCGCCGAGCTGCAGCAACTCCCCAGCCGCTTGCGCGCGCACCTCAGCATCCACCAGTAAAAGATCATACTCAGTTAAACAGACGAGGCGAGAAGCGCTGACATCATCTGCCAGGTAAGAACTGCGTGCACCCGAGGATGCGACAATTTCCTGAACAATGTAATCACCATCTAGAACCACATCACCTCTTGCTAGAAGACTGTGATTGCTTAATCCAAAAGAATCGCTCAGCAAATTTCGATGTTTTTTTGCAAACACAAACATCTGAGAATCGCCTATCTCCACATCATTTCGTGATACGAGCTCAGCCAGTGCAGGAACAGAATTTCCCAGATGCGTATATTTGACCAGGCAGTCCTGAAGAATGCGGAGGTCATCTCGCGGAATTCGGGTGGTATCAATGTCAACAGTACCACCGGATCCAAATGTCATTGTCAAAACATTGCCGCGGACGTAGTTGAGATTGTCTTTCGCTTCGTGCAAATCAACTGACTGTATATCAGACCAGGGACGGAACAGCTTTCCATTGAGATTTGGCGCCATAAGAAATGGAAAGGAGATGCCGCTGCTTGAAACAGACAGTCGCGCACTACGCGACAAGATTCTAAAGAATGCGACCACAAATGGTATCAGCAAAGCTATATAAATGCTTGCTTCCGCAGGACCCTTCGCAGGCACTGTAACGACCATCATAAATTCGACGAGGACGATTATCAAACCGAGATGAAATATTTGTATGCCGATATCAACAATCGGATAGAGCCGATGCGGCTGCTCAGCGTGAGTCGTGTAGAAAGGATAATGAATGAACTTTCGGGTGTCAGCCGATAAGTCGAGAACTTCTTCGCTCATGTCGATGAAGCCTCAAAAACTTTGCGCAAATCAGCCTCCAGTTCAGCAGCAGACACATAGCGGCTTTCGGGATCCAGAGCTGTCGCTTTCGCGATGATGCGGTCCAGCTCTCCAGGCACATCATCGCGCACTGTTGATGGGTGCGAACATGTCAACGGTTCAGGTTCGGTTCCGAGAAGAAGGAAATACAGGGTCGCTCCCATCGCGTAAATATCGCTTTGAACACTGGTCTTGCCTCGAAATTGCTCGGGCGGCATGTAAGCCTGTTTTCCCACAACCAGACTGGTTTTAGTGGTCGCGCTCTCCTTGGCGACGTTAAAATCTACAAGCTTGAGTAGACCACTTTTAGTGAGCAATAAATTGTCTGGCGTAAAATCTTGATGCACCAGCGGCGGTGACAAAGAATGAAGGTACGTCAACATTGAGCACATTTGCAAAGACAACTCCAGTGTGCGAGCGACGTCAAATTTTCCTTCTCTGGCGACAATGGACTTGAGAGACGGACCATCTATGTAATCAAGGACGAGATAGGCTCTGTGGTCTTCAATGAATACATCGTGAAGACTGACTATTTGCTGATGATTGAGCCGACTGAGAATTTGTACTTCGTCTTCGAGGCGTTTAAGAGCACGACGACGATCGTGAACATTATTATGGTCTGGCAAAACATATTCCTTTAGCACCACTTCCGGTGTCAAACCGTCAGCACTAGCCAGGTACGCAGTGCCCTGACCACCAGCGCCAATTTGCTCCTTAATGGTGTAGCGACCCTCGTGCAAAACAGTTTGCGGAGCCAGAGCAGTAAGCAACAAGCGTTGCGGTCTGTTCAAAAGAGCCTGTGTCCAAATTTCTGTATAACGATTCTGCTTCGGCAGTGTTTTCTCCAGAAGCGAATTTAGCTCTCCTTGAAGATGAGAGGGCAGATAATATCTAAGCGCATTTGCCAGAGTCTCTTTTTCCGGAGTGCGGCGAATCGCTGTCACTTCGATCGACAGAGGTCGACGCTTATCATAACGCAACGTAATCCGCTTACGTTGGTTTTTCCTGCCGTATTCTCTGATTTCAACCGACCTTACCTCATTCCACGGTCTCAGCCCTGGAGTCCAGGCAAGAAAGAGACTCTTCCAATGGCGTCGAATCCCTGACGGCAACAATCCGATGTGTGTGGGTGAGAACGGACCCCAGGGTCCAAGTGCATGCAAGCGATGAAGAGCGTAGACGAACAAACATAGAATCAGCAGGGGTCCACCAAAAGCGTACATCAGTCCGTGAAACTGCTCGAAATAGAATTCGTCGGAATGAGGCGACAAAGAAATGAACGACTTGCTAACAGCTATTAACAACCATGGACAGATTACTTTGCTGGCGGCAAAAATACTTTCAATGGTGACAAACGGCGCAGCGATTCCAAACATCATCGCCAGTTGAAATTCCTGCGCTCTTTCCTTTTGTCGATGCGTAGCCATCGACAGTTGCTGCAAATCTTCTTCAAGGTGTCCGTATTGAATAAGGATTTCAGTCTGTTGATATGGTGACAGTGCAGCATAATCAGCCTCAGCAAAGGCTCCAGGCGCGACAGTATTCTGCTCTGTCACCGGTTTGGATTCGGCTATAGCTATCTCGACAGATTGAAGGGATCCGGCGGTGGCATCGTGCAAACTCGGATTGGATTCAGGAGTGACATCGTCGATATTGGTATTGGATTCGACCGTGGATTCGACCGATACAGAGTCGACGGCGGGTTTAACTTCGGCGGGTTCAACTTCGGCACCTTCCACTATCGCAAGACTCGCATCAGCGCCGCCGACAATTGTGAGCACGGGCGCCTCATCTTGAATAATCAAATTCGGCTCAGACATTTCCGCGACTCCGCTCGGCACCGGCTGCTGCAGGCATTTTTCCTGAAATCTCTTGCAATCGGGCGCGCAAATCAGCCGCGTCTGCGATACGTTCGGCCAGTTCCAGTCTGGTACAAAGGTTGACGAGTTCATCCAATTCGACTGGCACAGTGTCATCAATCTTCCGCGGATGTGACGACGTGAGCGGCTCAGGATCTTTAGCCGTCAGGAGAAAATACATGGTGGCACCCAGAGAATAGATGTCGCTTTGTGGTGTCACCTTGCCCCGAATTTGCTCAGGCGACATGTAGGCTTGTTTGCCTACGAGCGTTCCGGTTGCCTCCCCTACAAACTCGTTGGCAGCGCCGAAGTCAATCAAAACTGCATCGCCCTTTTGACTGATGACAATGTTGTCGGGCGAAATGTCTCGATGAATCACGGGCGGAACCTGATTGTGCAAATATTGCAAAACATCTGTCATCTGTTGCGTCCACTTCAAAACAGATTCGACTGATTGTTTGCCCTGACGTCGAGCCAGATCGCGCGCATCAGGTCCTTCAATGTATTCCAGCAAGAGGTAATCGCGAGCAGCATCAACAAAGTGGTCGACCACTTTGGCGATATTCGGATGATTCAGCTTGATAAGAATTTCCGCTTCACGCTTGAAGTGCTCCTTCGCTTTCTCTTTCGTTTTCTCGTCTGTGGTATTCGGAATGACAGACTCTTTCAACACGAACATTTTTTTCTGTTCGTCTTGCACTGTGTAGATAGCGGAAAAACCGCCAGCTGCAATTTGCTTCAGCACGACGAGCGAATCATTGCGCACCTTTTGCCCCATTTGCAGAGGCACGAAGGCAGTAAAACTGTAATTGTTGGCGAGTTCTTCCTCCCAGAACTTCGTGTAAGAAAGTTCTTTCGCCTCACTCAGATCGCCATTTTCAAGTTCCCACAAACGCGGCACGTGCTCAAGTTGGCGGTCAACTTGTGAATCTTCTCGAGCCCACTCCTGCAGAGCGGCAACGAATGAGCCAACGCTCTCACGAGTGAAGTTTTGCAGTGGCAGGACAATCGTCCCACCAGATTTGAAAACCAGTCGAAAAGCACTGCCACCTCTCTGGATTTGAGTGTCAAGTTTGCCACGAGCAGACAGAATCTCAATCGATTCAACGTCTGACCAGAGACGGATTGTGCGACCGCCCAGACCAATTCCTGTCGCGATAGGAAACGCAACTCCGCGCTCTCCAATACTGATCAAATCGCTAGCTACGCACAAGAGTGCCAACCCGGCAAACAACAACAGCAGAGGCAAACAAAACGGCACAAGAAAGTGCATGAAACTGCAAATTACAAAGCCGACCGCACCCATGAGCAGAAGCAGTCCGTAAATTGCGGTTTGCGAGCCGGTGTCAAACTCTCTTAATTTCGTTCTGAAGTTTGCACCTGGCACTGAACGATAAGCAATCGTCTTTAGCTGTGCAATTTTTTTAGGTTTCGGCATGCTGGCGTCCGACGGTCACACGGGTATTATGCCCACCGCCCCGACCTGGCCTACGACATTAGAAGGACGTAATCAGTAAGATTATGGACCGCCTGCGCCGCTGGCAGGCAAATTGAGCGGCTCATCCATCTGCAACTTCATCTCAGTTCCCGACGGAATGATGACATCACGCCCTTTTCGCAAAAGCATGTCCATCGCGCCAAGCCCACCTCCGAACGCAGCGCCAGCCCAGGCGCCAGTTCCAGCGCCATGTCCGCCACCGACAATCGCACCCAGGCCTGTGCCGAGTGCAGCTCCGAGCCCGGCTCCGCCACCGCCTCGCAAGGCGAGCTGCCCTAGCTTGGCTTTCCAGCCTTCTCCGCGCTCGACTCCGTTCACATCCTTGTATCTTCCAATCGTGCCAACCAGATGCGCACTCATAGGAAAACTGGCTCCGCTGGGCAATCTCAAATTATTGAAGGCGATGCTTAACGACCCCGATCTGCTCAGTCTGCGACCCGCTTTAGATTCAGTCACCTGCCCGCTTATCACTGAACCAGCCGGCAAATAACCAGTACCATTCAGCGGAACGTTCTGATTAACAGTTGCTTCGATGAAGTCACCCGCTTTTGCTACCTGAGTGGAAATTGCCGTGCGCAGGTCGATTGGAATGACGAGCCCCTGCGGCACAACGGTGATCCCGCCTCGATATAGCGGGGTCTGTGCAGGTCCGCTGTACTCAGGCTGATTGTAAGTTGGATTGTATGTCGGCTCATAGTCAGGCGACCCGGAAGGATAGTAGCCAGGGCGCGTGTAAGGCTCACCATACTGGGGCTGAGGAGGATATCCACCGTAAGCTGGATAGTTTTGATATCGCGGATACTGAAAGGGTTGATTGGAAGACTCCGGTTCATACCCGGATTGCTCTGACGTATACGACTCAGTCGGATACGCTTCACGCGTTTGCACCGGATACCCAGAACCGGGACTGGCAGCGGCTGGAGGAGCAGAGTAATTCCCATTCGGATAAGAATTCTTTTCCCCTGCAGGCACCTCTGGTGGTGCCTGAGTCACAGGTGCCGGAGCTGGAGTGGGGGCGGGCATTGGTGCAGCTTGCGGTTTCTCTGGAGATAATTTGACGTTATCGTCTGGTGAATCGTCTTGTGAAAGCACCGTGTATGGTGCAGCGACCGACAAAAGAATTGCTACTAACGAACCGACTAACAGCTGCCAACGATTTCCAAGCACCACTTCATCTCCTGACCGAAACATTCATTGTCGCACGTCGAGAACGCTCAACCATCCTGAAAACACAAAAGTACGCCAATCACTTCCCCTATTTATTAGAAGTGAGCCGTATGCGTAATTTCCCCAATGATGTTGTCTTCATTTACTGTGAGAATAACCTCGCTAACCTGATGAGGACGCCCAAATGGCAGACAAAGTCGGTACCCTCGATGTTACACTCGCTGCAGCGCAAGAATTGCCCAATGCCAGCGCGCAGTTTGTCAAAGAAGCTTACGAACATCCGGTCGACACAGCCATAGTTGCGGGGAAAACTCTCGCCACATCAGCGGTAATGGGTTCAGCTCTCGGTTATATGATTCCCGCCAGGGGACCTGCTGGAATGATTATCGGAGCCGCCTTCACGATACCAATGGTTATCGGTGCAGTGAACAGAGTCAGGACAGCTGAAGAAGAAGCCAACAGTCCAACTGGCAGCCTCAATGCAGCAGCCAGAGATTTAGCCAAAAGCACAGTGGCCGGCACTGTCGACCTGGGACTCAACCTGGCCGGCGGTTTTGCAGGCGCTTCGTTTGGGCACAAGGTCGCGACCAGCGACACAGTGTTCGGCGATTTTGCTCAGAAGTCGCAACGCTTCGTACTCAAAGGCGAGAACGAAGGCATGATGGCTGCCGATTCCTGGATAAGCAGCCTGAAGAACAAAGTATCGAAATCGGAAATTGCACCAGTCGCAGAAACACCAGGAGGCGGCATCGCCCTTGATGTAAACGCGGTTAAGGCAAAATCTCGAGGCATCCTCAACACAAATCTTGATGGCGCAGGCACGAGTGTCACCCCTGAGTCGCTGCTCGGTAAACCAGAACCTACCACTGCACTCGGACGCCGCTTGCAGCAGTACGGCATCGCCAATCAAAACGTAGAGCGCTCGTTGACCGGTGCAACTGACGACCTGACCATGTATTACGGCTCTCTGCACGGACACTCACGCTACTCAGACGGCATGGGACTTCCAAAACAGCTTTATGAGCGCGCCCAGCAGGAAGGTCAACAGGTCACCACTATCACTGACCACAATCACGCGGCGGCACGTGGTGGCGTCGCACCAGACGATCCACGTACAGCAGACCAGTCAGGAACGCCAGTAGTCGCAGACAATCCAATCGAATATTCGCAAACATTCGCTGATGCAGCAGCGACCACAAACCCGCAACACCTCTCGCTGGTTGGTGTTGAGATGGGAACCATCGGTAAAGTCGGTGGTGGACACGGCGGCCATGGTGTCGAAGGTGGAGAAGCCGGGTCGGGCGAAGCCGGATTGATGGAACACAGCCACACCCACGGCATGCAGGGAGCTGAGGCAATCGGTGAAACTAATCCTGGCGGCGCCTTTAACCTGGCCGAAGCAAGAGCAGAGTCGAACGCAGCTGCTCACATAGGCGGCGTCAACCATATCAATCTTTTCGAAGTACCTCAGTTTTTCCTGAGCCAGAAGAAGGCGCCAGGTCTTCTGGACCAGTTCATGTCACGTTTGACCGGGCGAGACCCTGCACCTGTCGTCAAAGCGCCAGACGTCATTAAATACAATGACGGCGACTACAAATCCATGGTCGATCATCTCGATCAACTGAAAGACACGACCGGTAAAACTCCAGTTATTCAGCTTAACCATCCTCGCTATCTTGCCGATGAAAATCCAAACACGCCAGCGGATCAACGTGGAAGAGATTACGGACAGAAATCGTTCAAAAACCAGGATGAGTGGCTGCGCCGCTTTGTTGATCCGTACGTCCGCCAAATTGAGTTAATCAAAGGCGGCGCGCTCAACCCTAATCCGGTAGATAAAGTGCCGACCGGCAACCTCGACCCGACAAGCTTCGCAGGCTATCTCGATAAGGGCGTACATGCCAGCCCCACCTTTGGAAGAGATTTCCACTTCGGCGATCCAGTTGGAAATCCAGGCGCTACAGGCATATATGCCAAAGGTCTGAACAAGGTAGATATTCTCGACGCTCTCAGGGAGCGCCGCACTATCGCCACTACAAGCAGCGAGAATCTCAGCGGAGTTCTGACTGCAAACGACAAATTCGTGATGGGCAGCATTCTCGACCAGAGTGCCGTCGACTCGCTTGCTCTAAAAATGAGAATCGAAGGAAAAATTGACCCAGAAGCGCAGTATTCAGTCAAACTGTGGGGCGATAAGAAGATCGGCGACGGCAAGTTAGCCGAGGTCGTACAGGAGCAGAAGATGACAGGCAGCCAACTTTTGAGCGCCAACCAGACGGTCGCTTTCGATCCTGTCACCAGCAAAGTCGGGCAGAGCTCAGCGTATTACGTGGAAGTAGGCAGGACCGACCCGAAGACATCCAATCTAGACCGTATGTGGACTGCGCCAATCTGGGTCGAGCCACTTGCAGGCGCTCAGCACTCACTGGCAACACGATGGATGGCAGGAATCGGCGCCAGCGCCTTTGGCACGGGCTTCTAACCATTTATCTCTTGGATTGATAGTCAGGAATTTATTCCGATATCGGTAAAAGTTCACCGGATTTATTCCGATATCGGTATAAGTTCACTGGTTTTATTCCGATATCGGCAAAAGTTCACTGAATTTATTCCGATATCGGCAAAAGTTCACGGGATTTATTCCGATATCGGTAAAAGTTCACCGGATTTATTCCGATATCGGTATAAGTTCACCGGATTTATTCCGATATCGGTAAAAGTTCACTGGATTTATTCCGATATCGGCAAAAGTTCACCGGATTTATTCCGATATCGGCAAAAGTTCACCGAATTTATTCCGATATCGGCAAAAGTTCACCGAATTTATTCCGATATCGGCAAGAGTTCACCCTTTATTCCGATATCGGTAAAAGTTCGCATAATTTATCTCTGTATCGGTAAAAAACACCGTGCTCTTTTAGCCAGGATCGGCAAAAATCAATCTGAGTATTCAAGCGCGCACCGGGCACATATTAATCGGATGCCCAGAGGACGTCAGGCACCAGTCGCGCTCAGTAAGAGACGCCAGTGAGCACTTCAGCCAACAAGCGAACGGTAATAAGAGCCATCAAAGAACTCAGCAACCGCGTCACGGTTGCAGATGTTGTGTCGACAACGGGACTTTCGCTCAACGACGTCACAGAAGAGCTTAACTCCGTCGCCGCGCAAAGTCAGGCAACTCTCGAAGTCACCGACGTGGGAGAGGTCTTCTACAACTTCCCGTCCAACTTCGCCATGGCTTACTACGCCCAGGGCGCGAAACGCGTTTTATTGAACGCCTGGAACGGCATCTTCAATGTTCTGTTCTTTCTCTTCCGCATCTCATTTGGTATCACTTTACTGCTGTCCTTCCTCTTTATTTTCGGCACCATCTTACTTGTACAAACACTGATCGCAGCTGGAATGGGAGCCTCACAAGACGTCGGCGTCATGTGGTCTGACTTTGCCTACCTGGTGAAACGCGTCGCCATGCAGGACATCGTTCTCTGGAGAAAACACGATCCTTCGGAAGAGACATTACCTTCGGGGAAATCGCGACAGGGATTTTTGCTTGACTGCTACTCGTTTTTGTTCGGCGAGGGCGATCCCAATGAACACCTTGCCGAAGAACGTTGGAAACTTTTAGCTCAGGTCATTCGCCTCAACGAAGGAATAATCATCGCAGAACATCTGCCACCATATACGGGGCGTCCCGCAGATGACGAGCCGGCGCTGTTCGAGGTACTATCAAAGTTCAGCGGCTATCCTCGATTGTCAGAGTCTGGACAACTGATTTATATATTTCCAAACATGCAGCAGCGTAGCACAAACAGCTCCTACACCTTCATGCCCGAATATATAGAAGAGAAGCCGTGGCAATTTTCTAAGATGACTCAACATGCTCTCAGGCCAGTCATTGCGCTGGCAATCGGAAATTTCCTGGGCTCAATGCTGTTCTGGTGGCTATGCCTTTACACGCATCGCGTCAGCAAACCACCGGCCCTTTTTCTATTCTTTGCAATTTACGGAACTATGTTTGTAGTAGTGCCACTCTTGCGATTGGGTGCCATAAAAATCCTGAACTGGCAAATAGCAAAAAGAAACGAAATCACACGAGGATTCGAGAATCTGATCGGCTCACCTGATAAAGAAGTGCGACAAAAGCTGGAGGACGCCGAAAAGATTCGCAGAGCGTTCGGTGCGATGCCAGGGAACAACATCGTCTATACAACTCAGAAGGATTATTTGGAGCAACTCACAGACAACAAGGGATGATTCCAACATAGGATACTGGCGAACAGCTCGGAAATGAAACCTTCATGAACCACAAAAAATTCAGAACCCCGAAACAACATAAAATCCTGGCCGTCTTGCTAACTATATTGTTAGGTGTAACCGCCAAAAGTGCCTTCGCGCAAGGTTACATGATGGATGGCAAGCCGATTTCCGCGAAAGAAGCACAAGCTGCAAATCTAGTCAAAGATTCGATGCAGACCCTGGAAAGTGGGAACGTCAAAAGTGCACTGAAGCTAGCCCAGGACGCGGTCGAGTTATCACCTGACTTTTACTATGCGGTATCCGCTTTAGGCGTGTGCCAGGCCAGATCAGGCTTGTCTGACGACGCCATTTCCTCATTCAGAAAAGCGTTGACACTTAATCCAGATCAGCCCGATTCGTTATGGAGTCTTGCCGCGACACTACAATCAGCGGGGCGCACAGATGAAGCCCTCAATTCGTTCAAAGAATTCCTGGCTAAATATCCAACTAATGCTCGCGCTGCACAAGCAAAAGCATTCATAGATTTGATGGGCAGCGGGCACAGTCACCCGGTAACGTCGCACAATCCAGACAATTATTTCGACGAAGCGATTGGCAACAATCCCATTCGTTGGGCTAAAGATAGCATGCCGATCAAAATCTATATCTCAGATGGATCGAAAGCCAGAGGCTACAAATCAAGCTATGCAAATCAACTGCAAGATGCGTTGAAGGCCTGGGAGGATGCCAGTAATGGTCTGGTAAAATTTGCGCAAGTAAACTCGCCAGACCAGGCCTCCATCGTTTTTGTCTGGTCTGACAATCCGAAAGATGTCTCAAACCCTGCAGAAGGCGGTGAGGCATTACTGCGCCCCATGGGCAATACCATGGCGGCAGTAAAAATCACAGTGCTAACTATAGATATCGACCAGGGAATGCATCTCAACGATCAGTTGATTCGACTGATATGCACTCATGAGCTCGGGCACGCACTGGGAATAGCGGGGCACAGTCCATCGCCATCAGACATCATGTATAGTAGTCTTCCTCTCGACTATGAGCGATTGAAGATAAGCGACCGCGACGCAAGAACGCTCCGCAAACTTTACACGATCGATTTGGCGTCAATACCCCACGCATCAATAAACGCACAGGGACTGCTGTCTACTTCTGACGTCGCGAATTCATCGGATCTGGTTGCCATCACTCAACGTGCCACAGATGCGATGAATTCAAAAGACTACGACAAAGCCGCTGAAGTTTTGCAAGCGGGAGTGGCAAAATATCCAGACTCGGTCTCGCTTAAACACAATCTCGGCGCGGCTCTCAACAATAAAGGATTGATGGCGATGAACGCCAGACAGTTCGGCAAAGCGCTGTCTACATTTCAGGAAGCTCTGGCATTGAATCCAAACAGCAATGCCGCCAAACACAATATTGCCACCGTGCACTACAATATGGGGCTGAATTCGATGCGCGCCGCGAAGTTTAGCGAAGCAGAGCCAGAACTTAAATTGGCTATCGAAAAATGCGAAGAGCTAAACTATCAAGAGTTGCTGATCAAAGCTGCTTCCGAATACGCAACTGCGTTAGAAAGGTTAGGAAAGACTGCCGCGGCTAAACAAGTAGAAGCAAAATACAAAGTTACGGCGAATTGATCCGGTTGACTAAAACACTTTCTCTAGTTTATTTTCTCTTGATTGATGCTGGCGCTCAGTGAAAAGGATCAGGTGCCGAACCATGTCAGATACAGCGATGCAAAAGAGCAAATACCAGATTGTCTTGCGCCTTGCAAAAGAGAACGACGTTCCTGTACTCACCAGATTAATCGATAGTTCAGTGCGCGGATTGCAGCAAAGCGACTACTCGTCAGCACAAATCGATAGTGCGTTGAGAACAGTTTACGGCGTAGATTCGCAACTAATTGCAGACGGAACATATTTTGTTGCCGAAGCTACCCACGAACATAACGAATCGCAGATTGTCGGATGCGGTGGTTGGAGCAAACGGAAAACGTTGTATGGCGGCGATCAATTTCATGGACGGCAAGACTCTCTGCTAGACCCTGAAACAGATGCAGCAAAAATTCGAGCTTTCTTCATTCATCCCGAGTGGGTGCGAATGGGAATCGGTACGCGTATTCTGCAGGCGTGCGAGGATGCCGCTATCGAAGCCGGTTTCCGTCGACTCGAAATGGGCTCGACTCTAACTGGTATTGCCCTGTATTCAGCGCGGGGCTATGTGCCGGCGGGTGACATGGAAGTGCCGCTAGAAAACGGGTTGACATTGCCGATTTTGCGAATGACCAAGCTGGTAGTGCAGTAAAACCCTAACTTACTGCGACTTCGAGAGCTTCAGCAAAACCTTTTCGATGCGATTGGCACCATCTTCGAGTCCCTTGAGGGAAACTCGTTCGTTCTTACCATGCACGGTCGCAATATGCTCAGGGTCCTGCTCGACTGGTTCCCAACCATAAGCAGTCAGACCAAGTTCGCGGAACCAATGCGAATCAGTAAACCACTGCACCACGACCGGTACCACAGGCACGCCCGGCTTTTCTTCTTGAGCCACTGCTTTAATCGCTGCGAACAAATCAGTGTCAGGGCTTGATGGAACGGCATACTCAGATTCGAGCACAGTCACTTCCAAGGAGGGATCGCCCAACTTCGCCCGCACATCGTCGGCAAACTTCGCGTGGTCTGTTCCAGGAAGCAGCCGACAATCGAGTTCAGCATAAGCCTCCGCTGGAATCACGTTAGTCTTGTAACCTGCTTTCAGAACAGTCAGAGAGACGGTGTTCAAGAGCATTGAGCCCTTCATCTTATCCTTCAACAAAATGTCGCGCAGTGAAGGATCGTTGAGAGCTTTTTTGACATCGGCAAACGCTTGTTTCGTTTTGCCTGATTCGTTGACACTGATCTTGGCAAAATAATCCTGCACCATTGGCAGCACCACCGGATTCGGAGCACTATCAATCAAGCGGGTCAAACCACGCACCAACCGATTGGGCGCTGAGTTAGCGATAGGCATAGAAGCATGACCTGCATCACCTTTAGCCGTTACTTTCAGCCAGATCAGTGACTTCTCTGCGACATTTACGCCCCAGTAGAGGACCTTTCCATTCTTATCAGTGTCGATGTGAAATCCTTCGTTGAGCAAAAATTCCGCATCCTTCAAAAGATCTGCCTTATGGTCCTTAAACCATTTAGCTCCCTGATCGCCACCAACTTCTTCATCTGGAGTAGCCAGAAATATGATGTCGCGATCCAGCACGACGCCCGACCGCTTCAGTCTGAGCATCGCTTCCAGCTCTATGATGCCCATGCCTTTCATGTCGAGCGCGCCGCGTCCCCATAATTCGCCGTCGTGGATCTCTCCGCCGAACGGAGGGTATTTCCAATCTTCGGCGCGGGCAGGAACAACGTCGATATGGTTCAGCAAGACAATAGCTTTCTTCTTGCCATTGCCCTTAAGCCGAGCATATACGCATGAACGATTCGGCGCCGTATCAAATATTTCAGCTTCGATCCCGTTCTTGCGCAATATACCTGCTAGATATTCCGCCCCCAATTTTTCGTTGCCAGGCGGATTGGTTGTATCAATCTTGAGATAATCGGCGAGCATCTGAACGGACTCGGGCTGAGCCTTAATGTCTGCGTCAGAGGCAGCCCTGGCTGCTCCAGAGAATAAGGGCAAACACAGCGCTGTAAAGAGCATGATAACCCGCTGTGAATTTATTCGCATGTCAACAGTCCTCGAAGCTTTTAGAATCCGTAAAGAATACAATGTAATACCGATGGCAATTTGTAGAAGAAACTGAGCAAATTTGCCAAAATGTCCGAGCACGAATTCATAAGGAGCAATCATGAAAAGGACGCTGGGAATTTTAACTCTTTCAGTAGTCGCAGGCTTGTCAATGACAGCAGCGATGGCTGATGACACAACCACCACTTCAACAACCACGACCACAGACGCTGCTACCAAAACTACGACCAAAAAGAAAAACGTAGTTGTAAAAGGCGCTGACGCTGTAGGCAACGACGCCAAAAAAGGTGTTACAGCAGTTGAGCACGGCACCGAAACTGTCGTCAAAGACACTGGCAAAGGCATCAAAAAAGTTGGAACCGAAACCAAGAAAATCGTGACCGGCACAGGCCACAGCTTGAGCAAGCTGATTCCAGGACACCACGGCAAAGCTGCCAAAACTACAACCACTACAACAACGACAACTGACGCCCCAGCAGACGCTGCTAAGTAGTCATGCGTAGTAGTCATGCGTCAAGGTGATTCGGAGTTAGCAAAACGTGGTTTCGAATAACCAAACGCAAATACAAAGTGGAAGAAAGAACACTGTGAAGACTATCGCCCGACTCGCGGCGATAGTTTTCTTTTGTTCGGTCTTTCGCTCGGCATTTTGTACGATCGATTCAGTCGAGGCGGCGCCAGGCAACAGTGCCTTCGAACAGATTAAGTTGCCGGCCAACACGCCCAACCCGCAAAACCTTCGCCAGTATCGTCTCAAATCAAACGGTCTGGATGTGATTTTATGCGAGCGTCACGCGACTCCTATTGTCACCACTATGGTCGTCTATCACATCGGCTCACGCAACGAGGCGGTCGGATACACCGGCTCGACGCACTTCCTGGAACACATGATGTTCAAGGGAACGCAGAAGCACGACCCGCTTAAGAAATCCGGCTTCGATGACATGCTCAAACCTCTGGGCGGTTACAACAACGCAACTACCTCCCAAGACAGAACCAACTACTTTGAAATAGTTCCGGCAAAAAGTCTGCCTGTCACGCTCGAAATAGAAGCGGACCGCATGCAGCATCTGTTGCTTCGCCAGTCGGATCACGATTCAGAAATGACTGTTGTGCGCAATGAACTCGAGCGAGGCGAAGACGATCCCCGTGAATTGCTGGAAAATAATACCTTCGCCGCCGCCTTCAAAGAGCATCCATATCATCACCCGGTGATCGGTTGGCGCTCCGATGTCGAAGGTGTGCCAATCCAGAGATTGCGCCAGTTCTACAAAGACTTCTACTATCCAGACAACGCCACTTTGATCCTCGTAGGCGATTTCAAAACCGAGGCGGCATTGAAAATGATCCAGCAATATTTTGGATCGATTCCGAAAGCTCCTAAACCCTATCCAAAGGTCTACACAACGGAACCGCCACAAGAAGGTGAGCGACGATACACGGTCAAGCGCGGCAGCGAATCGCCCAAGTTGATGATCGCGTACCATTCGCCCAATGCACTGAGCAAGGACCAATATGCGTTGACAATCATCGAGAACTTACTCGGTGATGAAAGCAAACGTTCCAGCCGTCTGTACAAGAGACTGATGGATACTTCGCTAGCGTCTGACGTCAATAGCTACAACTATCAAATGCACGATCCAGGATTGTTTTCGGTAACAGCAGCCGCCTCGCCAAACGTCCCTCTCGAAAAGGTCGAGAAAGAGGCAATCAAAGAAATCGATCGCCTGAAAACAGAGCCGGTACCAATCGATGAATTGAATCGCGTCAAGCAATCAATAGTCAAACGAATGAAACTCGAACTTTCCGACCCTGTCGGTCTGGCCGACCAACTGACGGAAGTAATCGCCAGCTCTAATTTGAACTGGTGGCTTAGCTTCTCGAAGAACATTCAACAAGTTACGCAGGCAGACATCACCCGCGTCGCCAACAAGTATTTCGGAGAGGACAATCGGACCGTAGGGTATTACTTGCCCAAAACCAGCGCGACCACAGAAGTAGTTGCGGAGCCGGGCCCAGCAGCCAGTTCCACCGACTCATCAAGTTCTGCAAATCCATCAAGTTCTGCAAATCCATCAAGTTCTACAAATTCATCAAGTTCTACGAATTCATCAAGTTCTGCAAACTCATCAAGCACATCTAGCTCATCCGGCTCGGAAGACTCATCCACTGCCGAACCACCTGTAGTGGCATCGGAAAATTTACCGAAGATCCATCCAGCATCCGCGTCTGCAGCTTACGCTCCAAATTTCGCTGGTCGAGTCAAGAAAAAAGTTCTTCCAAACGGTCTAACCATCGTAGTCATGCCTGTTCCGGGCATAGGAACAGTTGCAATTTCTGGAAAAATTCAAGCAGGAACAATTTTCAGAGACATCAATCAAACGCAAGTGCCCGAGTTCGTCGCTGACATGCTCACCAAAGGTTCCGCCTCATATTCCAAAGAGAGTTTAGCCAAACGCCTCGAAGAATTGGGCTCGAGTCTCGCATTTGCAGAAGACGACTTCTGGGTGTCATTCGACACAGAGGTGATAACAGAAGACTTTCCGTCGATGATGGCACTCGCGTCTGATTGCATACGCAAACCAAAATTCCTGGGAAGCGAGTTAGCAAAAACGAAAAAGCAAAAGCACAGCATTCTCAAAGACCACATTTCGAGCACATCAGACCAGAGCTGGAACGCCTTCGTTCGCTCGCAGTACAAGCCTGAAAGCGTCTACTACGACAAAAAATTCGAAGAACAGATTGTCGAACTGGAAAAAATGGACGTCGGCGATCTGCGCGCTTTCCATCAAGCGCATTTCATTCCTTCCAACACAGTTTTGACTGTTGTCGGCGATATAAACCCTGACGACGCCATTTCAGTCATCTCCAGACAGTTTCAAGATTGGAACGGCGGAGAGCGCCAGCCCCTCAAAATCTCGCAGACAGACGTGCTCTCGACGAAAGCAACCAGGTTGAGCGTGCCGCTGCCTGACAAAGCCAACATCGATGTTGTGATGGGTCATCCCATCCCTGTTAGCCTCCAATCGAAAGACTATGCCGCCACCGCAATTGGAAACGCAGCCTTCGGCTACGATAGCTTTGCCTGCAGGCTGGCGCCCGTCCGAGACCAGTACGGACTCACCTACTCCATCAATTCAGCCCTGACCAGCCCTGCCGAGAAGTTCGCCCCATGGGCAATTGCTTTCTCGGTCAACCCCGAAAATTACGACAAGACAGTCAGCCTGGTCGACAAATTGCTCAAAGAATACGTCAAAAGTGGTATCACACCTCGTGAACTGTCGAGCGAGAAGTCTCACCTGGCGGGAGCATTCTACGTAGGGATGCGCTCACCAAGGCAGATCGCGAACCGCCTCTGCGAGTACGAGATACTGGGAGTAGGCGCAAAATATATGGACGACTATGCAAAATTGCTCAACGCCGTCACTGCCGAAGAAGTCAATGCGGCGATCAGAAAGTACTTCCAGCCCGACCAGTTGACGATTTCGGCGTCCGGCACATTCAAGTCGCCCGGTCAAAAGAAATAACCTGCAAAATCAAGGATTTATTCTAATTTAAGGCCTGGCAAGCGTTGTCAGTCCTTAAATCTGCCATACTTACGCGGGGCTTACGCTCTCAGCGCCACTTTCTGAGTTCTCTGGGCGCTGTCAACCTGAACGGGATATTTGAGAATATGACTAATACAAAACTGTTTGTCGGCAACCTTTCATTCAAAACCACAGAAGCACAATTGGAAGAAGCTTTCTCCAAAAGCGGCACCGTGGTTTCAGTAGCGATTCCAACAGATCGTGAAACTGGCAGAAAGCGTGGATTTGGTTTCGTTGAAATGGAAACCAAAGAAATGGCTGAAGCGGCCGTCAAGGATTACAACGGTCAATCGCTCGATGGACGCCAGATCGTTGTCAACGAATCCAAGCCTAGAGAAGCAGCGCCACGCCGCGGCAACTGGTAGGTTTTAGCCGAAATCATCATGGAAGGACGGAGTGTTTGCTCCGTCCTTTTCGTTTAAGATAGGGTTGCAAATCAGGAACTCACTTTGACCGAAACTGGCGCATCGGCATCGACTACAGGACGGATTGCCGACCGAAAGCAAGAAATAGCCAAGAATTTAGAGCAGCTCATAGCGCTGCCAATCGTCGATGAGAATCTGCGCCTGCACAAATCGGCGATAGCGTTGCATGACAAGGTGGAGTCCTACGCCTTCAATCTCGTCATCCTCGGGGAATTCAAACGAGGCAAATCGACCCTTGTAAATGCCCTTCTGGGTGCCAACGTCTTGCCGACCGGGGTAATTCCCCTGACCTCGATAACGACAATAATTCGCCACGGCGAAAATCCACAAATTTCAGTTCTTTTTCAAGACGGAAGAAATGAGCAGATGGAGGTTTCGCAGCTGGAAAATTTCGTCACTGAGCGAAAAAATCCAAAGAATGCACTCGCCGTCGAGCTGGTCGAGGTGCAGTATCCCTCGCTCCTGCTGAAGGGCAGCGTGAGGATTGTCGACACGCCTGGAACAGGATCGATAAATCAGCACAACACCGAAACTACATACAAATTCCTGCCGGAAGCTGATGCAGCGCTGTTCGTTCTATCAGCCGATCAGCCAGCCAGTATCAACGAACTCAAGTTTATGGATGACGCAAAAGATTTGATCGACAAATTCTTTTTCGTCCAGAATAAAATCGACATTTTGACGGATGCTGAACGCGCGGAAGCACTTGAGTTTTTGACACGCACTTTAACGGAGCATTTGGGAACGGCTCCAACCATCTATCCAATCTCGGCACGCAGAGCGCTTGCTTGCAAGCTTGAGAATTCAGAAGACCAGGATTTCAAAACGCTCGAACAAGCAATCTTTGGATTTCTGGCCAACGAAAAATCACGAATATTCGCTGCCAGTGTCAGTGCAAAGATTCAGCGGCTAGCTCTGGAAGCAAGACAACTGCTGGAGCTGGAAATCAAAACTGCTCAACTTCCTACCGAAACGCTACATAATGCCATGAGTGTATTTCGGGTCTGCGAGAAGAGCATTATCGATCAGCAAAATGATGTCGAACACATTGTTTTGGGCGAGACAAGGCGTTTGATCAAATCGGTCGAAACGGATTTGTATCCTCTCGTGGAGAAAAATATCGAGCAAATTCAGCATGCTATTACAGATGAATTTACAGCCCATCAGAATTTATCCAAAGATCAGTTGATTAAGGCGCTTCAAACGAGATTACGTAAAGAGATCGCCACCGCATTTGCCGCCTGGCGCAGCACTGAAGAAGAGCTTGTATCAAAACAATTGAACGAGATCACGGCACGCTTTGCAAAAGTCGCGAATAGCATCGTCGAAACAATCAACGGCGTCACTTACGATTTGTTCGATCTAAAATTCGAGAAATCATTTGAAGTGGAATCGCTAACAAAAAAGAGCAGTCACTATTTTGCTGTCGACAATCCATTTACACTTTCAATGCAAATGATGCCTTTGCTTTTGCCTGGATTCCTGGCCAAAAACATCATCCGCGAACGGTTTTTAGAATCCGTTCGGGAAGAAATGCAGCGCAACGCCGGGCGACTGCGGGCGGATATGCAAGAGCGAATCGAGAAAAGCGCACGAGCATTTTTAGCTGATTTCAAGAATGAAACGAATCAATTCATTGCAGAGATTGCTTCGGTCATGGAACGTGCAAGTCAACGAAAAGCAGTGTCTGAAGAGAGTCAGAAAGACTCACTGGAAAAGCTTCGAGGCGAATTAAATAGCATTGCTGAGATTTTGGAGAACTTAAAAAAGAATGGCTAAGATTGAGCTATCACTGATCGAAGTGACACAATTAATCGACACGGTGAACAAAGCACGCACTGCTAGTGGTGCGGTCTCAAGCGCTGGTGCTGGTGCCAGTGCTGCCCCAAGCTCTGGTGCCAGTGCTGGATGGAGTGCTGAGCAACGACTGAATGAGATTTTTGGAACAGACCGCGCGTTGGCCGTTTACGGTACTCTAGCTCCTGGACGCGAAAACTATCACATCGTTGAGCCGCTTGGAGGCGAATGGACTGACGGACTGATTGAAGGCGACTTGCAAGAAACCGGATGGGGTGCGACGCTCGGCTATCCAGCATTCAGACCGAGAACAGGCGGTACGATATTGAAGATCAAAGTACTGCGCTCGGATGCGCTGCCACAAGGCTGGAAAGAGGTGGATGATTTCGAAGGCCCTGAATATGAGCGCATATTGGTTCCCGTTTATGAGAGTGGGGAGACAAATTCCGACTCAGAACCCCGCATTTACACCGTCGCGAATTTATACGCTGCGAAAGACTGACACTTTACCAATTGCGGTCGAAACGGCAATGAAGACAAAATCGCTTATACTAATCGTCGCTACTAAATCGTGCAGAGCAACCGCGCTTTAATACGCTCGATTTGTGCATCCGATATTCCACAATCAGACAGATATTTCCGCACATCCAAATCTTTGCTCAGCGCGTATAAAGTCGTTTCGACATCCGTCTCGAACTTAACGAACGCAGCCGCAATCGCTTGCTCTTCCTTGACTCGATTGAGCGGTTTAAGATTGTTCTGACTGAGAAGATAGTCTCCCCAGACCTCGGCCGGTGTCACACCGACGAGACGAAGCAAGAGCATCGATATCAACCCGGTTCGGTCTCGCCCCGCGCCGCAATGAAATACGATTCCGCCTGGACCAGCCTCAGCGATAGCAGCAAATACAGACATCACCCGCTCTGGGCAATGTTCGAGAAAAGGCTTGTAGTACAAAGGAGTACAATTGAAGGCGCGCCACTCCTGCCAAAACTCCTCATCAGACTGGTCCTCCAGCGGCACGTGAAGACGTCGGACACCCGCATACTCCAGGTCGGCATTGCGTTCTCTAGAGTCGCGCATATCGATGATGGTGCTAATTCCATATTCCTGCATCTGTGCAACGCCACTGGCGTTTAACTGATCCAGTCCATCAGCTCGGACAAACTGACCAAAAGTTGTCTCCCGCCCATCTTCGGTTTTCAATCCACCCAGATCGCGAACATTCAAACAACCATCCCAATTCAGATTTCGCAACTTATCAAAACCCCTATCGCCCGCAGATGCCATACGTATGAAAAATTCTGGATCGCCAGAGTACTGGCGAGGGATGCTAAGCGTTCAATTTAGCGTTGATGTCGGCGAGAATTGACAAATCTGGTCGGTATTGGGAATATCAAAACTATCCGCCCGGAACCATTCATTGTGCAGCATAAAGCTGACTTCAGAGGACAAGATGGATCAATTCGAATCAAACTACGACCCGAAGGTGATCGATCAAGGCTGGGCCTTGTTCGGCAGAGAGTCCATGTTTACCAAAATGGTTCTGGACATGCGCCACAATCGGCAAAAGTTCAAAGAAACCAAGCAGCAGCATATCCTGGATAAAAGCCGCCACCCGCTGACTGAAGAGAAAATAGAAGAATTCGAGCGAGTCGGTCTGAGAGACAAGCTCACCGACTTGTGTAACCCGCGCGCCTTTGGTAAAAAGCTCCAGTATGAGCTGCGCCGGGCTAAACGATACAAGCGCCCACTGTCATTGCTGGTCGTTGCCATTGACGACCTTGATCAGGTCAGTCGAGCTTACGGGCAACTGGCCATCGACGATACGATGCGTTCACTCGCCGGAATTTGCCGAGGGGCGATTCGAGACGTCGATGTGGCCGCACGTTGCAGCCCGGACAAACTTGCAATTATCTTTCCAGAGACTTACTCCTCCCGCGCCATCGTCGTTGGAGAGCGGATCAGAGACAAGGTGAAGGGCACTCAAATCAATGAGGATCTCCGCCAGTTGAGAGTTACCGCCAGCGTCGGAGTAGTTTCGTTCCCCACCCATGCCCGCGACGAGCAGGATTTGCTCAATCGCGCCCTGGAATATCTGCGGATCGCCCAAAACGAAGGTGGCGACAGGGTTCACAACGGCTGACCGATATTATGGCTGACCAAAATGGTACGACTCAAGGTTGAAAGCGCCATGGGCGGCTCTGGAACGACCGTAAAGCAACTCCCGGCGGAACGGCTGACGGTTACGACTGGATGATAGACCGACTGATGGACGACTGACCATCTGACCGTTAGAACGACTGAACGGTCGAAAGATTAAACGAACCTATGAGCACGGAATGACCTGGGCGCTGACCGACTGATATAGCGTTTCATAGCGCGTAACTATCCGATCTGCTGAAAACTTCTCCTGTGCTTGCACTTTTGCGGCGTAACCGAGCGCTTTGCGCTTTTCGGGATGTTCAATCAACTCATCAATCGCTTGAGCCAATTTATCGGCATCTCCGGGCGGAACGATAATTCCACTGACACCATTCTCGACTACTTCAGGGATGCCACCGACACTGGTTGCAACGCTCGGACATTCAAAGAACATCGCTTCTAAGATACTCATACAGAAGCTCTCAGAGTCAGAAGTAATCAAACCCAGATCCGCAGCTTGCAAATAATCTTCGATATCGAGAATGTTTTCGCGCACTATAACTCGGTCCTCCAGGCCCAGCCTTTTTACCTCGTCTACGAACGGCGCAAAGCTGCCACCAGCAAGAATAAGTAGTTTAAACGCCTGTCGAGCACGAATTCTAGCTGCTGTTTCGAGCAATAGATCAATGCGTTTAACCGGGCGAAGATTTGACGAATGCAGAATCAAGACATCATCATCATGCACTCCAAGTTCATGACGCACTTGCGCACGAGATTTTGACGGAACACCAGGTTTGAAAAAGTTGTATATGACTTCAATAGGGCAGTCATAATTGAGCACTCGCCGAGTTTCTTTTTTCAGGAACTCAGAAACAGCAGTAACACCGTTCGACTGACTGAGAGCGTGATGAATAGCCGGTCCATAGCCAGGGTCGTTACCGAGCAAAGTGGTATCAGTTCCATGCAGAGTGGTAACGATTCTGGGATGCAATTCAACAGGCAACATACATCGCGAAAGAAGCGCAGCCGTTGCATGAGGCACCGCATAGTGCACGTGCAGTACATCCAGACGGTAATCGCGACTCACTTCCGCCATTTTGACAGACAGTGGCAACGTGTAATCGGGATATTTGAACAATCCATAATCGTTGACTTTCACCTCATGATATTTGATGCGAGGTTCATCTGTAGGCAATCTGAAAGGTCGGTCGTAGCTGATGAAATGCACTTCGTGCCCACGTTTCGCTAGCTCTTTACCCAGCGTTGTTGCGATAATGCCGCTGCCTCCAACCGATGGATAGCACGTAATTCCGATGCGCATTCTGTTTTCGAGGTCTGTCAAAATTTTCTCGCTCCCCTTCCTGCATCGGCTATGGACGCAAAAAACATCGGATCATTTGGATAAACAGCCATAGCAAATTCAACGCCAGCGCGCGTGCCAAGTAACTTTGCCCGGGTCAACTGGAGTTCAACATAATTACGAGTCGAGGCTTGCGAAACGTGAGCATTCATTGCATCCGTCCACGCAGAGACGACTGTTGGTGCTGAGATGTCTATCAACACAGGGCTGATATCGCGCGGCTCACCATCAGGTGTAACGGCATAATAGAAAAGCTGCTGAATCGCATGAGGTCCATGCTCACTCAATTCTTTCAAACCGCCATATCGAGCCAACCTGGCTGCATCACGAACTATTTTTCCAAGTCTGGAATGATCTGGATGTTGATTTTCAACACAGCTAGGGGCAAGCAAAATTGAGGGACGATGACGACGAATTATTCCAGCGACTCTCAAAGAATGCTGAGTGCGAAGCTCGAGATGGGAATCACCATCGAGTTCAATAAACTCAATCGACGCGCCTAAAATATTTGCCGCAGTCTCTGCCTCAACTCTTCGCTGGTCGGGAGTTCCATTGCTGGCAGCTTCGCCCAGTGAAGTCACAATAAAATCTGCGCGGCATCCTGCTTGCGTCGCTTGCGCCACAATGCCACCACAACCGAACTCAATGTCATCGGGGTGGGCGCCAAAAATCAAAAGTGATTTTACGTCGTCGTTAATATCCAGGTTCCTCTGATCGTCATCAATAGTACCGCACCACTTCAATCATTTTTAGCTGCCGGAACAGGTTCGAGTTCCGTATATGCTTCATCTGATCGGTCGATTTCATCACGAGTGACGAAAGTAATGTCGGGAGCATCATCCTTATTCAGATATCCCTGCTCACCTGCGCCCGAAACGTAATGGGTGCAATGAACGATCGATTGCATCCAGCGCAAACGACTATCCCGGGTTGGACTGATCTGCTCCTTCGAAAACGGTGCGGCGGGGACATCGACGAACAAGTCGCCACCTTCGTGCAATTTGAATGTGCCATTCGAATGCCGTGCCCGCACAATTTCACCCTCATAAGGCATGTCGACAAAGAAATCGTCAATCTCACAAGCAGCGCGGCGCACCTCTGGGTCGCTTGAGCGAACGATTTTCATGCCATCGATTAAGCCCATGTCGCGATACATCTGGAGACAGAAGTCTGCGACATTAGCCTCGTGCACGCCCTTGAACACGTCGATCAGCGGATGACCAATGTAATTCGGTAATTGCAATATTGTCTTATCTTGCCAACCAGCAGGAATTCTTTTGAGATAAAGCGGCGAGAATTTACGCTGCCACTTGTTTTCATAAACAAAATTGAGTTGCGCCGGTTCGTCAGTTTTTCGATGTCTCAAGACAGTCCGCGTCTCTCGCGGATCGTGATCGCTGTCGTGATAGAAAAATACAATTTCGCCCCCAATCTCGCGTTGCAAACGCCGCGCTGTCTCGAACTTGGAAACTAGAAACCGCTTTGGAAAAAATCCGCACGGTTGTTGTCCAAAACAAATTATCGGTGAACTCATGGCTTATCCTTCCAGTAATTCCGGTTTTCTTCGAGCGATCTGTTGAATGGTGAGGCTGAAAAGGATGCATGCAGCGCAACCAATTAACGGATACCACAGATATGAGATAGACAACGTGAAATAGAGAATAAAAACAAGAATCTGAGCAGTCAAAGCACCCCAGAAAATCGCATCGCCCTTGACGCTGCGTATGAAGAACGCAACCAGAAACAGTGCCAGCATTACTCCATAAAATATCGACCCGAGGATATTTACAGCCTGAATCAGATTTTCGGCTAGATGCGCATAAAGCGCAAAGGTGATGGCAATGGCGCCCCATGCAGCGGTGAACCATTTAGTTGCAGTCAAACACTCAGCGTCACCGGCGTCTTTCCTGATGAATCGACGGTAAAAGTCTATGGTCGTGCTGGTTCCAAGCGCATTTAACTCAGCCGCTTTTGAGGAAAACGTAGCTGCGAAGAACGCCGCCACAAGCAAACCAATCACACCGTGCGGAAGCTCTTGCAATATAAAAGTGATGAACACATAGTCAGCGTCATTCGCTTTCGCCTCTGGATCTCTTGCCGACAGCTCTTTAGCAGCAGCTTTTCGAATCTGCTCCGCTTTCTGCTCCTCCAGAGCGGCGGCAACGAACGCCGAATTGGCAGAGTTGCTATCGCCGTGATGACGAGATTCGAGCCAATTGTTCAAGTATTTATGGATCTCTGTTTGAGCGTTGCTGAAGTCAGTCACGTAGGCGGCTAACTCAGGGTCAGACTGATGACTTTCCAGGTAATGCCGCGACGCCGCGTCAAAGAACAACGGTGGCGGTTGAAATTGATAAAAGACAAAAATAAGAACACCAAGCATTAGAATTGAAACTTGCATCGGAATTTTTAAGACTGCGTTGAACAACAAGCCCAGCCGACTCTCGCGCAGAGACGAACCAGAGATATAGCGTTGAACCTGGGACTGGTCGGTGCCAAAGTAAGACAACATCAAAAATGTTCCACCCAGCAGCCCAGACCAGAAGGTGTAGCGCTGGTTGAGGCTTGTAGAAAAATCCACAGCATTTACCTTATGGAAATTGCCCGCTAGCTTGAGTGTATCGCCAAGCTCCAGATTTGCAGGAAGTTTGGAAATCAACAGCGCCGTTGCGGTCATCATGCCGACAAAAATGATCGTCATCTGGTATTTCTGCGTCACAGTTACCGCATCGCTGCCACCAATTACGGTGTAAATAATGACGAGAAGCCCTGCACTGATTATAGTGGCATTGAGCGGCCAACCAAAAACTGTGGTCATTACTATCGCTGGCGCATAGATCGTCAAACCCGCTCCAAGACCTCGTTGAAGCAGAAATAAAGCGGCGCCAAGCGATCTGGTCTTTCCATCGAAACGTTTTTCCAGATATTCATACGCTGTATAAACATCCAATTTTTGAAACATTGGAAGGAAAAATACAGCAATAATGGTCAGCGCCAGAGGCACTCCAAAATAGACCTGCACGAAGCTCAACCCGCCCATGTAACCTTGACCAGGTGTCGAGAGAAAGGTGATGGCGCTCGCCTGAGTGGCCATCACTGATATACCAATTACAAACCAGGGCGTGTGTGCACTGCCTTTCAAATAATCGTGCAAACTAGTTCTAAATCGAGTCTGCCAGATTCCGTAGCCAGCAATGCCGAGTATCGTACCGATCAAAACGACATAGTCCAGCCAGTTCATGCACTCAACTCCGTCAATGCGATGAGCAGAACCAGCCAGAGAACGAAGCTACACAGAACGAAAACATAAGCGCTCTTCCAGGTTTTTAACCAGGGCAAGCCGGTCATCTCTGAATCATCGAGCGACCTTTGGTCGTCGTTTGAATCTTCGAGTGCTGTGGGGTTGCCGTTATTGTCTGTCATTTGCCTAGAGCGAGCAGATTAGCGAGCAAGCGATAGGCGCCCGGCACGCCGGCAGGAAGCTGCCGGAAGAACGACAGCCCGGTGTAAACGAAATACCCTTTGCCATATTTCGCAACGAGCAAAGCGCCTCTAGTGGGTTTCTCTTCGGGATCTTTGCATTCGAGAACAGCGGTGAAGTGGTCGTCCCACTTGTCCGGGAAATACAGTCCGCGCTCTTGCACCCAACCATCAAAATCTTTTTTCGTGATTTTGTTCGGAACATTTAAGACGGGATTTTCCGGATCGAGAAACGTCATACTCGCCTTCTCATCGGTGACCCGGTCTCTGGAGAGGTGCAAATCATAGGGGGCGATTTTACTTGCTTTCAACTTATCAGAGAGATTGTATTGTGCAATCACAGTGCCACCATTTTCGACGTAAGTGAAAAGCGTCTGCAACTCGCTGGCAAGGTGTTCGCGTACATTGAAAGCTCGCACTCCGATCACGACAGCATCAAGGTCGTGCAGTTGCTCAGGTTGCAGATGGGCGTCATCTAAAACTCTGACTTTGTATCCCATCTCTTGCAAATTGAGCGCCAGACTGTCGCCAGCGCCTGGCAAGTAGCCGATTGTGTGTCCACGCGTGGCGAGGTCAAAACTGACGGCTTTCATACTTGCCAGTGATTGAAGCAACTGTGGCGGGATGTGTGGATAATTTACTTCTTCGCGCTTGTTTTTATAACGCAGCCCGTTCATGACCGCGCTGGCGACGATTTTTGCGACGTCAGCTTTACCAGGTGCTGTTATATTGAATTTGAATGTCACATGTTCGCCGGCGTTGGTCAGATGAAAAGATTGCATCGGCGGAGAGATTTTCCAACCAGCTGGTGCCTCCAGCTCGACTGAACCGGAAGAATTAGCACGAGCTGCGGTTACTTCTACTTCGACAGCCCTATTGCCACCTTGAGAAAGCAGCGCAACATCTGACGTGAATCGCAGCCACACAGGAGAGATCACGTTTAACCGACGACGGATTTTCGAGCCCGCCACCTCAGTCACCTGTACCGGCTCGTCCACAATTACGAGCTTCTGCCCGTCCACATCGAAGACATTTTCAATAGGCAAAGCAGACTGATTTTCTGCAGAGCCGATCAGCCTGGCATCATCAACGCGAAACATACCTGCAGTACCATCGGTAACAAGCCAATATGGTTGCGCGAGCGGTGCCGTCTTCGGAATAGTTTCACTGGATTCCCAAACCGTTGGTCCAGTATTCTTCACCAATAAGTCCTTAGTTTCGGATTTTTTCAAACCTGGATAATTCACCGAAAGCCAACGAACAGGCACGTTTGCGCGCACTGTGGCTGAATGGTGAAGGGTGATGGTTTCACCAGGAACAACACTAAAATTCGAGATTGTAGTCTCGACTTTCAGTCCGAGGCATTCTTGCAGGATATGATCGAGTTGACTGCGTTTCTCGACCAACACGGGATCTGAACCGTTCGACAGATCTGGCAGATGGACTGGCTCGTTATTACCCTGGTCTGATTTCTTCTCAGTCTGGTTTGCTTTACTCTTAATCAAATCATTCAATTGAGCACGCAGTTTCAACAAGGCAGGAACGCAGGCCTGAACGTCGCTCACTTTGAATTCAGCAATGATTTTGTCTACGGCTTCACCGATCGCAGCGCCACCAGAAAAGCGGCCCCATGTGGTATCGACACCATCCATGATGTCACCGGTCGGCGCAGGTCCATCCAGCAATTGAAACAACTCTTCGCGAGGCTCATTGGCGTTGGCGATTCGAAAGGTATCGAACCCCTGCGTTTTATGCATGCCGCGGCTTCTTTCAGCCAATTCAACAAATGATTCACCTGACACTGAGTCTTCACCGGCGGTGACCACTCTGGTGACCTTCGTGCCATCAAATTTGTCTTTCTGGAATTTGGATACATTCCAAAAAATGCGCTTTGGCTGCCACGGTGCAAGTCCCTGCTCGGGAAAAGCTTTTGGATCACCAGCTAGCTTGAACGCCTCCAGAGCGAGTACCGTCGATGCCGTGTGGTGACCGTGCGTTCCACCCGGGCTGGGCGCAAATCGGGTAATCAAAATATCGGGATGAAATTGGCGAATCACTCGCACAATATCCGACAACACTTGCTGTCGGTCCCAGTTATTCAATGTCTCTTTGTAATCTTTGCTGAATCCAAAATCGACAGCACGCGAAAAATATTGGTGCGCACCATCGATTTTTCTTGCCGCCAGCAGTTCCTGAGTGCGCGCGATGCCGAGCTTCTCGCCGAACTCAGGGCCCAACACGTTTTGACCGCCATCACCACGTGTTAACGATAGATAAGCGGTGCGGTACTTCCTGCCTCGCGCCAGATAAGCCAGCAACTCGGTGTTCTCATCATCGGGATGCGCGGCGATGTACAGCGCGCTTCCCAATTGACGAAAACTTTCCAGCTCATGCAAAATCGCCGGTCCTGTGTCAGCTCTGGTTGTATGCGTAGAATCTGATTTCATTTCCACTCCTGAAGCCGAATTGAAAAAAGACGACGCTGCGAAGAACAAAGCCAACATAGCCACATACGGCACTGCAGTACGTTGCAGCCGTTTGAGCAACCCGACGATCTTGGCAGGCGCGATACTCACTACTTGAGAGTCTTGAGCAACTCGTCATTCATGCGTATGTAGGCACCATCGTCGGCTTTTATCGCCAACTCTTTTGAGTGCTCGGCAGCTGCAATCGCACCGGCTTTATCGCCTTCTTTTGCAAGAATCTGAGCTTTCAAATAGACCATGAAGAACGCGTCGCGTTCTGCAATCGCCTTATCAACCCATTCTCTAGCTTTCTTCAAGTCAAAGCCGTGATTGTAATAGAAGGACGCGGCCTGGAAATAAGGTTTCTTGGGCTCATCCGATGCCATAACCTTCTCGATATCAGCGTGCAGCTTATCAACAAAATCAACTTTTATCGCGACCGGAACTTCAACATCAGACCACATCAAGCACATGTCGGCTGAGTCTTCTTTGAGATTGTTGAATTCGATAGCAAAACTTTCCATCTTCCAATCAATCTTTACGGGCTTTGCTTTGATTCGCGCAATATCTGATTTCTCATCATACTTGTAAGCACCCCATTGCTCGGAGCCCTTGTTAATGATGATCGTCCACTCGTCTTTTCCAGGAATGGTCATGAGAGCATATGTTCCGGCTGGAATTTCGGTTCCGTTCAGTTTGACTGGAGTGCTGAAGACGAGCTTGGTAGCGGCGTTTGCGCCGGTGCGCCAGACCTTTCCATAAGGAACTACATTGCCGAAAATCTCACGATTCTTGACTCCAGGGCGTGAGTAGACGACTTCGATGTCGGTGAGCCCAACGCGTTGTTTCACGGTGCTGGTAGGACTTGCGGCAGGAAATTCGAGCGCAGCCGCCTGCGCAGGTAAGCTGGATGAAGTAGCCATGAATGTGCAACCTATTGCGAGAAAAACTGGGATTATTTTGGATTTCATATGCCTGACTTTTTGAGCGCTAAAAAACATATTCTGGCACGGGAAAAGCCGTGAATATAAGCTTTTCGGATTTAGCCCACATTATTTTCTCAAAACCGCCGCTGGATACTAAGGTTTCCAATCGCATCTATTGGCTACGTGACGACAATTGACTACGTCGATGCAACTGCAGAGTTCAATCGCTAAGTAACCGTTATGATACTGCCACTGGTGGCGCTCTTGCACTATTCAAGTAGGCAGGCAAACAAATGCGGCAAGATATTCTCGTGGGTCGACAAAATCTCGTTGGTGTTGACAAGCCCGCGAGTGCCTCACCATTTCGCAGCAAACGCCCCAAACAGCCCTCAGCAAAGCTAAAATAGTGCAATGAGCGAGAACGTGCACTCTGCTGCGGGCTATAAGTACTATCCAGAGGCTTTCGACCCCGGGATCTACGAATTGGCGAGTAAAATCGTCAACGACAAGCGATTTTATCGCACATTCGTCTCATACTTCCTGAAAACCTTGCTTGACCCAACCCAGTTGGTGCACGCGCGCAGTTCCATCGTCAATGAAGTGCAGTCTCTGGCGCCGCAGGCATCGATTATCAAGACTGTGTGGTGTTCCCTCAGCCTGGCCACTGAAAAATACTTCAACGAAAAGGCTCTGGACTACGCCTGGACCGACGAAGAACGCGAAGAAGCACAACAGGATTGGTTTGGCTTGATTGCGCCCGGGTTCATACCAGGCGATTACAACCGCTCTCTCGACATTTCGGTGATAAAGGCGTGGAAGAATCGCCTGGTCAAACTGCTCAGTCGTGACATGGGACCAATGGCTGCCTGTGACATGTGCACGAGCAAATGCCTGTATATCTACGACGTGAAGGCACTCGACGACAATTGGGTGCAGCGTTTTGACAAAGCCAGACAGCGAGAGAATGCACCAACTACAGCAGCTAACCTAGCGCTGAACCTGTGTGTAAGCCTCACTTTCAAGTTGAATGTCGACCTGGCGTTTTGCATCACGGCGCGAACAGTGCAGCATCAAGATTCTTTCGAAGATGCGCAGCACGACTTCATGGAGAAAGTGCGTGCTGAAATCGAAACGATTGTCGAGCGTGAAACCAGAGCAGCGGAAGAAAGAGATGAAGTAGAAAAGCGCAAGAAGAAGCAACTATCGAACGCGGAGCTGCCGCCGCCGGCGAAGGCAGTCAATGTTCCGGTAACGAAAGTTGCGCCAGTTTCACAACCAGAAAAGGAAAAATCGATCAAGCCGGAAGTTTCAGCAACTGAAATACTGGCGAAAGTAGAACCCAAGCCAAAAACTACCATACCGCCCGATGGTTCGCTGACACGCGAACAAATTTTTGAAGTGATCGTGCGCATCGGTTTGACCGGTGCAAAATGGCGTGTTCTCTGCGAAGAGACGATGCTGGCTCATAAAATCAGTGCAGAAGAAATCCAGCAAGAAATCGAGAAGCGCTTACGCAGCGTAAACTGCGAGCCTGAATCTTAATCAGCAACAAATGCAGCTTAGCTACAGAGCCAGATTCTCAGCTCGGATCAAAGGCTCTAAGGCTCCAGATCCTTCATCGTCTTCTCTTCCGAACTCGAGCCTTTGGTTGGAGGCGGTGTCGGTTCCGTAGGCACCACACTCGGTGCCACGGATGGCGCAGTTTCAGATTTTTGCAAGTCTGCCGCTGGCGCCGCTGGTTTCGACCTCGGTTTAGGCTTTTCACTCGGTATCGGCTTGAGGGGAGTGGAGATAGTCATCTTCATCGGCTCGTCGTCGTCAGTTTTCGCACCGCGCTCTTTCTTGCCGATTGGATAGGACTTGTAGAGCGTGCCGTCCAGATAGATTCTGAATTCGGAAGAACCGTTAGCCTTCACAGACTCACCGGCAAGAAAGTCAAAAGGCTTCGCGTCTTTGGCACCAAGTGGTGGCACAAATTCATCGACAACTTTCTGATCTTTGAACCAGACCACGCGCGAACTTGGATTGTCGTACAACTCAACTTTCAGATTGAGAGAATTGATAGCCTTTTCGGACGGGTTCCAAACTTCTCCGCTGATTTTTGGATAGTGTCCTTCAAAAGAAGTTTCGACATTGCGCAACGCGATCTCAGGCACTTTGCTGTCGCCGTTCATTTCTTTTGCTTGCTGCAAATAGCCGTAACCAGCGTCGGTATTACCCTGGTCTAGAAGCTCCTTGCCACGCTTAGAAAGAAGCAACGACAATTTCTTTTCCAGCACCGGATTGCGAGAGCTCATTTTGATCGCTTTGCGAAGCTGATCGATTGCCAGTTCCAACTCGCCTGTGCGCACATAGATGTCCGATGCCATCTCGTAGTTGCGAGAGTTCTGCGCAATGTTATTGAGCTTGCTCAAATAGACGAGAGCCTTCGCATCGTCGTTGTCGTTGGCTGCTGTATTGGCGCACTTTTGATAGATTGTTGCCAGACGTGCATCAGCTTCGCCATATCGAGAGCCTTCACGTAGATCGCGAACCTCTTCCCAGCACTTCAGAGCTTGATCGAGATTGCCTGAGCGCAAAGCCTCGTCACCCCACAGCGCATCGAGGTCAGCGAGTTCGGCTTTCTTGCCGGCGATACCACCTTTGGCTAGCGGACGAAGCAATTCGACGGCTCGTTCGTATTTACCTCTCTGGCGATAAAAATTTGCCAGGTCAGATGCCAGAGCTGGTTCTGCGATGACTCCCAAGCCAAGCTGCTGCGCCTGACTAATGCAATCCCACGCTTTCTCAACCTGGTCAACACCGACGTAAGCACGTGCAAGAGCAAGATAGACCTTGCCGTCTTTCTTGCGTATTTTGAGCGCCTGATTCAAAGTTGTTACAGCAAAAGCATATTGTCCGTTCTGAAGTTCTTTTTGCCCTTGCTCAAGCAGACGCTCATCATCAGGCTGTTTTGTAACGAAGAAAAACACGGCACCAGCAGAGACGAGCATAACAGTCACCGCCAGTAGTATCCCCATAGAAGTTGGAACACCACTCTTGTAATTACCCTTCACGTGCTTCGAACGACGCACCGAATCTGGTGGGCGCTCCGACATGTCGAATTCGTTCTCAGAGGTATGGCGACGTGCTCCTCCTCTGGCTCTTGAACTGCCGCTGAATCGAGAATCGTCTTCGTAAACTTCACTTCCGGCAGGATTTTCATTAAGCGAGTTTGAGTCGTTAGCGGCGGTTCCGTATACGTCGCTTCCGTAGGCGGCATCGTGTCCGTAACTCGCATCGTTTCGGTAAGCCGAATCGTCGTAAGCCGCATCGTCGTAAGCCGCATCGTTTCCGTAAGCCGCATCATTTCGGTATGACGCGCCGCTCTCGGTTCGATCAGACTTCTTGTAATAATCATCGTTTGAATAACGAACATCATGGGCGTACCGATCGTCGCTGCGCTGATGTTCATCGACAGACTGAACTTCCTCGCGGTTTGCGTTTTGGCTTTCGCCAGACGATCTACCAGCCCCGTCCCTATCGCGCCCCTGCCGGTCGTAGCGATTCACGGGCATGCTGTTTTTCGCAGACTTATCCTGTTTGCCGCGCGGATTGCTATTGCCGCTGCGATTTTCAGGTGCGCGCTCATGGTCTTGAAATTCTAATTCTGCTTCCAGTTCCGCCCGGCTTTTCTTCTCGGGACGGCGACCCCGCCCGAAAATTCCGCCGCCGCCCGATGGTTCACTATCGCGAGCAGAAGATACCCCACTATCGCGAGCGGTTAGTCCTCGATCGTCGCGGGCGGAAGATGCCGCATTATCGCGAGTGGCGGGTCGTTCAGTAGTAACTACCGACGGTCCCGCCACTTCTTGATTTTTTGGTTGTTCCTGGTCTTTCAGTTTGGCACCGCATGAGACACATTTCTCATACTGTGGCGGGTGATAAAGTCCGCATCCAGGGCATTTCATACTTTGCGTTCCTTAGCAGGCGCGTCTCATGATCATGATCAGAGAATACCTTATTCGGTCGGCAAATGTACGAACTACTTGATTTCGATCTTGGCGCCAGCAGCTTCGAGCTTTTCTTTCATCTGCTGAGCGTCTTCCTTTTTGACCTTTTCCTTCAATGGCTTAGGAGCAGAGTCAACGAGGTCTTTGGCTTCTTTCAAACCAAGTCCTGTTACTTCGCGAACGACCTTCAGAACTTCGATCTTCTTGTCGCCAACTGAAGTCAAGATTACGTCGAAATCAGTCTTTTCTTCAGCAGCAGCAGCTCCGCCGCCAGCGCCGCCTGGAGCAGCAGCAAAAGCGACAGGTGCAGCGGCGGTGACGCCAAATTTTTCTTCCATCTTCTTTTTCAAGTCTGCAGCTTGAAGAAGTGTCAAATTGCCGATCTGTTCGAGCAATTCATCGACGTTAACAGCAGTAGCCATGATTAAACTCCTTTGTTCAATTCAAATCACGTGTCAAATGCAGCAAGCTGCAACTAAAATCCTGCAGCTTAAGCTTCAGGCGTTTCGGGCGGGGCTTCGGCAGCGACTTCTGGTGCGGCAGCTTCAGGAGCTTTAGCAGCTTCTGGAGCAGCAGCTTCGGGAGCAGCTTTTGGAGCCTCTTCTATGGGAGCTTCTGCCTTGGCAGCAGGAGCGGGTGCGCCTGAATCATTCTTCTTCGCCACTTCCTCAGCGAGGAGAGCGATATCGCGAATGAGTGATTCAAGTATTCCAGCAACACCTCTTGCGCCGGAGTCCAAACCGCCCATGATGCTGGACAGCAAGACTTCTTTGGACGGAAGTTCTGCAAGACCTTTAACTTCTTCAACAGAAATTTGTTTGCCTTCAAGAACGCCGCCGCGCACAGTGCCTTTCTTCAAGTTCTTGAAGAAATCGACTGTAGTTTTTGCGGGTTGGGCTGGGTCATCATAACCAACGATGATGGCTGACGGTCCTTTAGCCAGGGTTTTGATCGCTTCGAAATCTTTCGAGTTGGTAGCAATCTTGACCAAAGTATTCTTAGCAACTCGGCATTTGGCATTGTCTTTGTCCAATTTGCGACGAAGTTGTGTCAGTTCGGCAACCGTAAGTCCACTCACGTCAGCTACGACAGCGACCTTGCCATTATCAAAAAATTGATGCAATTCGGAAACGATTTCCTGCTTGCGTGCTTTGGTGGCCATCGAACGTCTCCTGTACTCGTGAGTACTTTGAGTGAGTCCCCAAAGAAAAATCCCAGGGGAAACGATTTTCCGCCGGGATCACAAATAAGGGAGTATTCTCCCTTCGACTATTGCTGTCTTTCGACTGTTGCTGTCGTTTGTGACCTCGAGCCGGCGACCTGTGAGGGTCCTTAGGTCCGATTCGCGAACGAATCAGGCACCGTGCTGTCTGCGGTCTACGCATAAGCGCAATGGGTCATTCTGCCAGTAACGGGTATATGCGTCAAGCCTTCATGGCGGTTCAATAAGCACCTGTAAGACTTTCTTAAGAGTCCTGGCGCGATAGTTTATAGAATGATGGAAGTGGTGGGAGACGGTAGCGGCTGCCAAGAACCAGCTGCAATCCGGCTCGCCGCTACCCAATCAATCTTCGCCCGACTAATTAGACAATCGCCGATCGTGACGATCGCCAGGAGACCGGGTGTTCAACGTTCTTAAACTATTCAGACGACAAGCCAGAAAACAGCTCAAAGGAAACTCGACCATGGATGTATTTGAAAAGCATGTGTTTGTTTGCACCTCAGGAAAGGTGTGTCCAAATGAGGGCGCCAACGAGGTTTGCGATGCGTTGCGAAAGGAAATTTCGGAACGCGGGCTGAAGAAAAAGATTCGCATCAACAAATCCGGATGTTTCGATCAGTGCGGAAATGGTCCGCTCATCGTGGTTTACCCGGAGTCGACCTGGTATGCGAAGGTGCAACCTTCCGACTGCAAAGAAATCGTCGAGCAACATCTGATCGATGGGAAGCCTGTCGAAAGGCTGCTTTATGATGGTCGGGGACGCGTCGTGTAGTAGCGAGCACTTGTCCTACAACCCAGCTAGAGCACTTGTCCTGTAACACAATTGAAGCACTTGTCCTGTAACACAACTGAAGCACTTGTCAAATAACACAACTAAAGCACTTCGTCCTCCGGCCTTACATCTAAACGATTAAATAATTGCACGTGACAGGCTCGCAGTTTTCTGCACGGTATAGCGCTACCAGTAAGGGTTTAGAGCGAAATCTCTCAAAAAAAAGGTGTCATGCCTTTAATTTTTTGCTCTAAGTAAATTCAAAGACGATGCCCGAGCATAAGTGCGAAAGCATTGTCAATTACCATGATTGAGCAGATCGAAAGATTGAAAAAGTTAGATTTTAGATGGGGGCAACACCAGGTAACAGAGAAACATCGAACTCCTCATGCCGCACCTCGATGAAATGGAAAGTAGCTTACTAGTTTATGGCGATGACGAATTACAATTTGGCACTGGTTACAACAGACAAAGTGTTCAACCAAAAATGCATCGAACTTGCTCAGACGAATTTGCAGAGCATTTCGAACCAATACTTGTTAGGAATAGGCGCTCAACCACACGTGACACTTTGCCAGTACACCAGTGATGTAAGCCCGGAGAAGGTGTGGTTATCTGTGTCTGAGTATCATGGGGCAAGATTCCCTGTGAAATTCGATCACGTCTACGTCAGGCCCGGAAAAGGTGAGCATGCAGGCTTTTACTGGGTCGGTCTTGCGATTCAGGACAACCAGAGCACGCTCTCGCGATTGCAGCAAGTTATGTCAGACAAACTCGCAACGTTGGGCATTGCAACGGAAACCGAGTCTTCTAGCTATTTCCCTCATCTGACATGGGCTCGCTGCCTGAGTGAGCATCCAATAGCTTTCACAAGGCTTCCAAATTTGGACTTGTGGTCACCTGCGTGTGATTTTCAGCTCTCCATCGGTCTTTCAAACGCGAACGGCGTTTATCAGCGCTGTCTCAGGACCGAGTGATCAGATAAGCGCGGCGATCGATTGATCAGGATTAGCGCTACGCTTGATTGATCCGGATTAGCGCTACGCTTGATTGATCCGGATTAGCGCTACGATAAAGACCAGCACCACAGACAGTGCCACAGTGTGATAGACAAAAAGAAAGGGCGCCGGTGGATGGGGCGCCCTCACGACATGTGGTCTATTAAAGAGGCTGCAACCACTCCCACCGGCTACATTGTTAATACCCGCATGCTTGGCAACATAACGCCTCTAAACATTATTTATCAGACGAATTTCTGCAACTATCGTTAGACTGGGCGATCCCAGTTCAGCCCTCTGGATACGAGGTTGTTAAAAGCCAGAACCGCCAGATTGAGGAATTCCTCCGGGCGAGCCACCGGGCAACATGCCTGGGAATCCAGTCGGCGAGCCACTGGGCGCGACGCCCGGGAATCGAGTCGGGGCGCCACTGGGCGCGACGCCCGGGAATCCAGTCGGGGCGCCACCAGCCGGTGGAACGACAGGATTGCCAATCGGTGATGCGTTGGTGCCTGGAACCAGTGGTCCCTTATCCCACTGCGCAATAATGGCAAGAAGCTGCTGGGCAGGCACTTTCACAGTCGGCAAGACACTATCGCTGGCTAATTGCTTCAGTCGCGCTTCATCCAATTCTTTTATGTCACGAACGAAGAGCACGTTCCTTTTTGCCAACCAGAGCAAGACGTACAGGGCTTTCGAACGATCCTGATGAGACGGGCGACTCAGCTCCCTCGACGCAGCTCGCACCAGTCGTATGTATGGATATTCTTCAGGCAGTAAAGACAGGCGCGGGAAGATGTATTTGATTGCGGCCACTCGTACTTTCGGATCACTGTCGTCAAAGGCATCAGTGAGCCGATTAGCTGTATACGGGACCTCGCCTGACCATCCCAACAACTCAATAGCCTTTTTACGCCTGGTAGCGTCGGGATCGCTTTCCACGACTGCCAGAAGCTCATCACGCATGTCAGGAGCAAAGCGTTCTATCTCAGCTACATACTGATTAGCAGGCTCATCCGAGTAATATTTGGAGCCGTCGCGGTAGCTCTCCGACCAGGTACGACCTTCCTCCGTCAGTTTTTCGAGACGTTTGGTCAATTCATCAAGAACGAGAAAGGGCTTTTCACTTCGCACTAAGACGTGCCGCGGATTTTTCAACTTTCGCGTGGGCACAGTCTCATTGGAACTGTCCAGTATGTCGACGCTGATGTACACCGAGCCGGGCTCACCAGCTACTACCTCTAAGTTGTTGGGGATGTGACGCGCCTCGAGCGCCTTATCTAGCCTATCGAGAGCCTTCTGAACTTGCTGAAGGGCGGCACCGGGCTTGAGCGCCAGGATCTTTTCCAGTTCCATCGTGGTGAGCTGCGACGAACCAAAATATTCCAGACCTTTGTAGCTGCCGCCGGGCTCAGTAGCTGCACAAGTCGACCGGGCACATCCAACTAGAAGTATCACCGCCAGAAAAGTTCGCTTGAAAGTAGGTCTACGCATAAAACTCCATGTACTATCTTATTAGCATGCTCACGCCTGAAACGAGCAATGACCAATCAACGTAGTATATGAAAGACCACCTTTCCACGTCCACAAAAGACGAATCTGTCGCCATGCACGACCCTGTCTGCGGAATGGATGTGATACCAGCAGAGGGCACACCCACTGCTGATCTGGATGGGACCCGCTACTACTTTTGCCATCCTGGCTGCCGGGACAAGTTTAACAGCGACCCTGAGAAATATCTTCAGCCGCAACCAATAGTGGTGGCAGAGGCGAAACCCGGCACCGAATGGACATGCCCGATGCATCCGGAGATTCTGTCATCGAAACCCGGGCCATGCCCGAAGTGTGGAATGGCTCTGGAGCCGAAAGATATCAGCGCCATCGAGGCACATGGCGCTGATGAAGAGCTGATCGACATGAAACGGCGTTTTCTGGTCAGCGCCGTTTTCACAGCGATCTTATTCGCACTGAGCATGCCCGACATGATTCCATCAGTTCATTCTCCATTCGATCAAACTACAAGCTCCTGGATTGAAATGGTGCTGTCCATCCCCGTTTTGATTTACGGTGGCGCGCCTTTCTTTCGTCGCGCCTGGGATTCAATTATCAATCGCAGCCCAAACATGTTCACTTTGATCGGCATGGGTATTGGCATTTCGTTTGTTTACAGCAGCCTGGTGACTTTATTTCCTCAGCTCTTGCATTCCGCAGTCACACACGATCACTCGATGGTCTACTTCGAATCAGGAGCAACAATCACCACACTGGTGTTGCTGGGACAAGTCTTAGAACTGCGCGCGCGGGAACAAACCGGAAACGCAATTCGAAAACTATTATCGCTGGCACCAAAAACGGCACGAGTCGTTCGCGATGACGGCAGCGAAATCGATGTGCCTATAGATTCCATTCGCGTCGGAGACCTGGTGCGAGTGCGGCCTGGCGAAAAAATTCCAGTCGATGGCACTGTCTCGAAGGGAGACACCAGTGTGGATGAGTCGATGCTCTCGGGAGAACCTCTGCCAGTAGACAAAACTGTTGGGGATCCAGTCACCACAGGCACCATCAACCTCACTGGTAGCAGCATCATCACCGCGCGCGAAATCGGTGCCAACACAGTTCTAGCGCGCATCATCCAGGCTGTGAATGAAGGGCAGCGCAGCCGTTTGCCCATGCAGAAAGATGTCGATAAAGTAGCTGAATACTTTGTGCCCGCCGTGATCGTTATCTCTTGCGTGACATTTGCATACTGGTTATTAGTTGCTCACTCACTGACCAACGCAGTAATGAATTCCATTGCAGTCTTGATCGTTGCCTGCCCCTGCGCTCTCGGATTAGCAGCGCCCATGGCTGTTATCGCCGCCGTCGGCCGCGGCGCATCGAGCGGATTGCTCGTGCGCAACGCTGAAGTTTTGCAGCGACTGGCGAAAGTCGACACACTCATTGTCGACAAAACTGGAACGGTCACGGAAGGCAAGCCTACCTTGCTCGAAACGATTGCAATTGAAGGATCAGAAACTGAGGCATTGCGCATCGCCGCTTCTCTTGAACAGGGAAGCGAACACCCGCTTGCCCACGCGATTCTGAAAGAGTCACAAAAACTCGGGCAACAACTATCGCCTCCAAAAGAATTTAAAGCCCTGACCGGATTTGGTGTCACCGGTACTATAGACGGTGTTGACTACTTTCTTGGCAAAGGTGATGCCGAGTCCGAAATCACTGGTTCAGCCGTCAGATCGCGAATCGAAGCTGCAACAGCTCAGGGCGCGACTCTCATGTACTTGAAAGCCGAGAATAAACTGATCGCAGTTTTGGCAGCAGGCGACAAAATAAAGGCATCAGCAAAACACTCAACAGATGAACTGAGAGAACGCGGCATCAAAACGATCATGCTGAGCGGCGATCAAAAGCAGGCGGTCGATTTCATCGCAAAGCAGGCAGGCATCGACGAAGCTCAATCGGGTCTGACTCCCGTAGCCAAAGCAGACTATATAAAATCGCTGCAAGCGAACAAACACATTGTGGCGATGGCAGGAGATGGTATCAACGATGCACCAGCCCTGAGCGCCGCCGATGTTGGCATAGCTATGGACGCGGGTTCCGACATCGCACTGGAAGCAGCCGGCATTGTTCTGGTCAATGGCGATTTGAGAGGGCTACAGCGCGCCGTCACGCTCAGCCACTTGCTGCTCTCCAACATCAGGCAAAATCTTTTCCTCGCGTTTGTCTACAACGCTCTGGCAATTCCCCTTGCCGCTGGCGTACTCTATCCCGCGCTGGGAATACTGCTCAACCCGATGATCGCAAGCGCCGCAATGAGCCTGAGTTCTGTATCTGTAATAGCGAATTCGCTGCGCCTGCAAACCAGCAAGCTTGGCAGCGACTCCTGAGTGAGCAAAAAAAAAGACATCGAGATGTGGGTATATCTGGATAAAGGGTCACATCGCCAATGAACGAGCACGAGGACACGAAAACACGCCCGGCTAGCGGAAATGATCAGCTTGCCGCGGGCGACGTTTTCGCTGACAAATACGAGATCGTTTCCTACATAAGCTCAGGCGGCATGGGAACAGTCTATAAAGTCAAACATTTGCTTTTGAAAAGCGAATTAGCTCTTAAAATCCTTCGCAGCACAGAAAAAAATGCCGGAAACCTGGCAAGACGGTTTCAGTTGGAAGCGAATACCGGATTCTCACTTAACCACGCAAACCTGGTTAAGGTATTCGACATGGGTGTGACACCGGACAGCGTTCCATATTTCACGATGGAGTTGGTCGATGGCATCACTCTTTCAGAATATTTGAAAACAAACCGCGCACCGAGACCGTGGGCCGAGTGCGAGATATTCATGAAGCAAACGTGTGCTGCGCTGGATCACGCTCACGAACGCGGCGTCATCCACCGAGACATCAAACCCGCCAATATCATGCTGGTTGGAGGCGACATCAAGCAAATCAAAATTTTGGATTTTGGTATCGCTAAATTGTACGCCCTCAACCCAGAAGATCAGGAACAGATCACCGCTACGGGTGACATTTTTGGCAGTCCGCTTTACATGAGCCCCGAGCAGTGCAGCGGCGATCAGATTGATCAGCGAACTGATATTTATAGTCTTGGTTGTGTATTCTTCGAAATGCTGACTGGCACGCCACCACATGTGGGGACAAACGCGCTGCGCACCATGATGCTACACCAATCAGCCGATGCGCCGTCGCTGAAAGAAGCTTCACTGGGAGTTAATTTCAATACAAGGCTAGAGGAGATCCAGTCGAAGATGCTGGCTCGAAATCCAAACATGCGTTATTCCTCGTTAGCAGAAGTTGCACATGATTTGAAACAACTGAATCAAGCGACTCCTCAGCGCAATGGTGGTGTGAACGTCAATGATACCAATCGAAAATCTTTTGTAGCGGCCGCTGCAGGCGCGGTAGTACTGGCAGTTGCAGCATCTGTCACACTTCTCTCGAACCATAACACTGGAGCATTCTTTGCAGGCGATCATACAGTTCGAGAGGAAAGCAAATTGAACTCGTCTGTCGCATCACCTCTTCAGGTAAACAAAACACCTTCGGCAAATGCGAACCCTGAAGTATCTACGGACAGTGCTAGAGCTGACGACGCAGCACTTCTTGCGGTCTTGAAGCAACCGTCAGTGGCTACATCGGGGGCGCAGCACTTGCAGCTAGACGATAAAACGTTTGCGAAACTCCATCCCGAAGCGCAGGCTGTGTACAAACGCGGCAATGAGTTCGCGCAAAAGAAAGACTATTTTTCTGCACATCCTCATTACTCGAAATGCCTCACGCTCATACTGCAAGACCTGACCGAGCATGGTCGGTCTCCATCAGACATGATTTGGTTGTCGCGCTGTTATGGATTGATCACCATTTGCCTGATTGAACGCAACAAAATTGAAGACGCACAAAAGCATCTAACCGAAGCAATCAGATTGTCACCTGCTAGTCCGGAGAATTACGTTATTCGCGCCAACCTGTACTTACGTCATGGCGAAAAAGATTTAGCGGCGGTGTGGTTCAAGAAAGCAAAAGAAAGTCCAAATAGCAGCAGTTACCCAGATTGGGCAAAACGGCTTCCTGTTACTCAATTTCCAGAATCAGTTAAGTGAACGTTGCAATTTCGAACAAGACCTAAATGCTTGTCAGTTCGAATTTATCCATAATGACGCAACCCGCTCGCTCCCTCGCGCTGGATTTGTACTGATGTGACTGTCATAACCAAGTCTTTGCATCTATTCTTTGATTGAAGCTATCGGAAAGCTCAGTGCACCAGCGGAAACGCCTTCACCGTTAGCACCTGGGGTGGTGTCGCATCTGGCGGATAGTACAGATCGAGAGTAACCTTGCGGCGCTCGCCCGCCTTCAAAAGCAGCTGCACAAGAGGGCCGCTTCGTTCGCCTCGGTTTTCCACCAGGTGAATAAATTTGTCGCAATTTTGGTCGTTGTCATCTTTGTACCGAGCCCGGACGGTGCCACGATAAAACACGCGCGTCGGCGGCGATTCGTAAAACTGCAATTCGCTCCTGTGCTCGTCTGATTTCAAAGGTGTTTGCAGGTGGATAGTCACGACTGTTTCCATCGTATTTTCGTTTCGCAACGGAATCTGCAACGCATAGTGCACACCATAGTTTCCGTGAGATTGATGAGCGGTATCGGAATATCGTCTGGCCATCGCAGCACTTTGTATCTGCCCGGTGCCGAAAGTGCCCTGCTCAATCGAGCTGATCGGGTACGAAATTTTGGTGCCTGGCTTCACCGACAAAAATTTCTCGTCCGCACCATCAGTGATTGTTCCTTCCCAAACTGTACCTGTAGAAATTCCCGCCACTCTGCCGTACACGATACTGTTTTTCGTACCTGGTTCCGTCGGCGACTTCTCTCGTGGATGAACAAGATCGTCGAAATGCAAAGCCCTTTCCCAATCTGACAACTCCGGCACATCATCAATGTCTCCATCTCGCTTTCCATAAAGCGCAAGCGATGCAAGATATAGCGACTGGCTGGAGTTTACAGATATCATTCCTGACAGTCCATTGATTGGCGGCACCAGTGTCTTGATTGGAATAGGCAGCGCCGCGATCACCCTGGTTTGATGCGGCGGAATGCTAATGGTCTCCGGCCAGATCGGGTCACTCTTCCTTTCATGCAAAAAATCCGACATAACACGGTCGCCAGGACCAGCGTATACGTCACCCTGGGCGTTGTCTGAGCTGGACGGCAAAACCTTAAAAGGAGCGTCGGGCTGACTCAAATAGGCAGCAGCGCGATTGATCTTCAGAATCGCGCTGACATTGTTTGGATTGTGCGCAATCACGCCGATAAAAATCGTCTTGTTGGATTTCGTCAACAAACCGTTGGATATATGGTGAAAGAAAATGCTGAAATTTCCTTTCAACGCATGATGCAAATGCGCCGCAGGAAACTTCATATCTCTCGCGGGAAATGTCGATAGCAGAATTCCTTCGTTCTGGACAACTTCAGGACTGTTGCTGTTGAACATTGGAATGTTATTGAGCTTGCCAGGAAGCGCACGAATTTCCATCGCATCCGAGACAGCATGAGGCGGCAGCGGCTTTATTTCATCTGCAAACGCAAAGGTGGCTGTTGGCAAAAAAAGAACCGATGCAGTAAGAAAGGCGGCTAGCTTCATGGATTGATCGTAGCAAAGATGGAGCGCGGTTTTCCGCGCCCCACCCCAATCTAATCTTATGACCAATGCTGAAGTGTCAGAAAATTGTCAATTCAACACAGGAGCACGTTCAATAGATCGCTCAGCTAGCCATTTTCTTGCATGACTCTTCGCACTTGCGGCACTCTTTTGCGCAATCCTGAAGTGCTTTATCCTTGGATTTTTCGCAAAGTTCAGCGCATTTGGCACAGATGTCAGCGCACACTTTGCAGACCTTTGGATGGAACTCAGAACCACGCTTGAGCATTCCTTCGCTGGTTTTGCAAATTGCAGCACAGTCGGTCAGCGCCTTAGTCAATTCGACGTTTGCCGACTTCCCCTTAGCCTGTTCAGCCGCAAGCGCCCTGTCGCAGGCTGCAGAACAGTCTCCGCAGTTTTTCACGCACGCTTCCATGCCGGGCATTCCGGCAAAGGCGGGCGAGACATTCACAAATGACACGAAAGACAGAACCATAAGTGCAAACATCAAAAATTTTGTCGTAACAGCTTTCATAGTTAAATACTCCTTGAATTTCTGCGAACAAACACAGCTCGCTGTTCGCAAACCAGTAATTGATTTCCTGAATTCAAAGCGCTCTTTAAATCAAAAGTGCACGATAGAAAATGTATATCTTGGGCGGCGGTGCATGAGAGACTGCGCTATCGCGCGACAGCACCGACTGTGCGTAAAACCGCGTCGGTAGCGGAGTCTCCGGTAACGCTGCCACTGCAAAGAATGGTGTTGTAGACGGTGCAATTAACCCGGGAGTCGAAGCGCGGTCGACAGGGGCAGCTTTGCAACAGCATCCATCGGAAATTACTAAGGTGTCGCATGACGGCGTCGATGTCGCACAACAACTATGTGCAGGCATCAAACTCGCGTCGGCGCGCACAGCACAACTAGCCGACTCTGGAAACACTGAAACAACCAACATCAGCAATGCGAAAAGACGCATTAGAAAGCCGATGCCCTGGTTGAGTGTTAGTGCTCGTGCAGCTCGCTGCATGTATGTGACCTCAGATACAGCACTGTTTGCCTACCTAATATTCTATACGCAATTTCAAACTAAACCGATCAGATGCAATAAATTCGCATCAAAATTTTTCCTGGTGTTACTTGAACGTATCACCAGAAACCTTTGCACTGACTTGATGGTTTATTGATACTGCTGCATCAAACTGCGCGCACTTTTACTCATCGCTGCTCCTTCAACATATTTACCTTGCTGAACTAGAGCGGCGGATAAACTGCGCATTGCAAGAGCGACTAATAATTGATGCCCTTCACCCAGCGATTCATAAATGTCGAGAGCACGTTTGAACGACTCGGCGCTATCGACAAAGCGTTCTTCAGCAAAATAGAAATCACCCAACTCCAACAGAGCGAGCGCAGCATCGACGTGTTCAGGCCCATTCTCTCGGAAGGCAATCTTGATTTTCCGAGCCAGCTGGGCTTCTTCTTTCAAGGTGCTGCTGAGTACGCCTGACTGAGCGACGATTCTATTCATTGAGAACTCCGAAGGTTACCCAAACAGCATAGCTATGGACTCATCCATACGCCATACCTCACCTGAGGGGTACCCCGCCTGACATGCTGAGCGGTTGCCGCCAGTTGTGCTTTTCCACAGTTGCCCGGTTCCTATTTACACGGAAAGGTTTATGTGGAGAGGTTGTAATGGGACTGGTCGTCATGTGGTCCACGCCACATTGAGTGGTCCGGTGATGGTATGACGAGAAAAGGTTCGGATGCTCGAAAGTCCCAGGCGGATAGCGTAAAAAGGGGCCGCCGTAGCGACCCCTTGAACATTTACAGCAAACGCTCCCAGACGAGCTTTTGCCTCAAATTGTATCGATCTGCTTAAACAGCAGCTTTAGCTTCCAAACGAGCGTTCATCGTGATTTTGGCGTTGAACAAGCGGGAAATAGGGCAACCAGACTTAGCGTTTTCTGCAGCAGTCATGAAAGCCTTCTCGTCGGCTCCAGGAATTCTGCAGACAACATCCAGGTGCACTTCGGTTACGGCGAATCCTTTGTCGTCTTTTTCGAGAGTGACTGTGGAAGTTGTGTTGATGCTTTCAGCGGTCAACTTAACTTCGCCGAGCTGAGCGGACAAAGCCATTGAGAAGCAACCGGCATGTGCAGCAGCGATCAGCTCTTCAGGATTTGTGCCTTTGCCCTCTTCGAAGCGTGTACCGAACGAATACTGGGTGTTTGACAACACGCCGCTGTCAGTTGAAATCGTTCCTTTTCCGTCCTTCAATCCACCTTGCCAAACTGCTGATGCTTTACGTTTCATTGTTCTCTCCTTATGAAGTACGAAATACTGCAGCGCCGACGCCACAAAATTTTCCCGTTCAGAACTAGCAATCACTGTTCCTTCAACGTGGACTCAGTGTAACAGCCGCGAAGCTGCTGAGAAGGAAAAGATCAGACTTTGATAATGGTCTTACTACTTTCGCCGCAACTCAGCAGTAGCAGCAGCACTGCCGGTGGTGGCACCGGATGTGGTGGCATATCGCTAATGCTATTTCGCTTTCGATAGTGATCCAACATTTTTGGACTGAACTACATAGTAGTTTTTCTACCCCATTAAAAACAGACGTCATTCGTCAAAGGCAAAAGCAGGTATGATTGGAGCGCACGGGAAATCGTTCAGTTGAAGTACATGGAAGAGAAAAAGTCTACTCCGAAAAAATTGATGATAGCGCTGAAAAACATCGCTACGGTTTTGTGCGCAATATTTTTCGTCTTCGCCGGATGGATGCACTTCCAGCGCCCTGACCTCTATGTTGAAATCGTTCCGGAGTGTCTTCCCTTCCCAATGTTCCTCGTCTATTTAAGCGGGGTCTGCGAAATTGCAGGGGGCATCGGGTTGCTGATTCCAAAACTACGAAAGCTCGCCTCTTACGGTTTGATTGCGCTGCTCGTTGCGGTCTTCCCTGCAAATATCAACATGGCAGTTAACAGCATAGACTTCGGGCTGCCACACGAGTTTTTATGGTGGCGGCTGCCGTTCCAGTTCGTCTTCATCGCCTGGGTGTACTGGTGCGGCCGCGACCGGTAAGTTCGAACTGCCTCCGATTGGCATCACCGCAACCGTAAGTTCGAACTGCCTCCGATGGCATCCCGCAACCGGTAAGTTCGAACTGCCTCCGATGGCATCCCGCAACCGGTGAATCCACTTGCCTCGATACACCTCACCCCTGTCGAAAGTTGACTTATTGTTATGGAACCTCCAACTCAAATCTCAAAGGTGTAACTTAACTTGTATCGGACCAACGCGACTGAAGGGGCAATAAGATGAACGACGGCGCCGAAACTCTGGCAAGAATCGAGCTGGAGGCGCAGGAAGGCGATGTAAACGCACAGTTAGACGCAGCCATCGCTTACATGTCAGACAATAATCCAGGCAGCGCCGCAAAGGCAATTTACTGGATCAGAAAAGTCTTTCTTACAAATTCAGATCGCACCACCCCCACTTTAATCGTGCCTGCAAACAAAACGAGCCTGGAAGTGCGTGGCAAAACTCTCGCACTGGCAAGGTCTGGCGAACCACTTGTGGACATGCTAATCCGCACATCCAAGTGTCAAAGTTGCGGCGATAATTCAACGGATAAAACTTTGATCGGTCTGGAGGGCGTCAAGTTTTACAGAACGGTCTGGGATTTCATAGCCTGGGCGCTTCTCTCGTCATCATCGGTGCAGAGCAGCGATGAAAAATGCTCCTTGTGCGGGTCACCACTGGAGATGCTTTTCATCGACTACCACCATTTCGTAAAAGAGTCAGGCGAAGACCTGATAGTGCGCAGCCTTACTTTCGGCTTCGATCCGAACAAGCGCTATTCATTACTATGGTTTGATGGAAAAGACTATCGCGTCGTTTCACAAGAGGATATCCGAGACGAAGATAAAGTCGACGCCGACTACTTTGTTCGCTCGATTAACGGATACACCGCCGCCGGAAATTTTGAAGATGCGGCCGCCGCAGCCAGGCTCGCGTTGCAGCAATTCAGTGGCGAGCCCAAGTTGCTGTCGGTTATTAGTGGACTGCTCGCCGGAAACAAAGCTGAAGTCTGCGAGGCGATTATCGACGGACATCTCGATCAACGTCCCGGTGACCCGCCAGGTTTGCTTTGCAAAGCCGAGTTACTGCTGCATAAATATCGCGTCGGACCGCCTTCAGCTGTCAATCTGGTCAGGGAAGCAGAACAAATAGTGACTCGAGCCCTCTCGACCAGCGGTCGAAAAGACTGGCAAGAAGCTGAGCTTATGCTTTGCGACATCGCTCGCTTATCTGGAGGCAACAGCGCTGAGAAGGTCGAAAACCTTTACCAGGAAGTCGTTAACAAGTTTCCAAATTTTGCTGCATCCCGCTTCGGTATGGGACTTTTCTATCTGGAAAACGATCCCGATAAAGCAATCACACAGTTTTCTGCAGGCGAAAGTTTAAGCCCCAATGACCCAATGTTCCCGCTCGGACAAGCTCAGGCTTACTTGAAGTCTAAAAAGATCGAAGAGGCGAAAGCCGCTATCGAGCGAGCGAGACTGCTCAGCCCGAACCATCCGATGCTCAACCTGTTGCAGGAAGAAGTCACTAAAGCTCAGGCGAACTGCTGACCGCCAGTGGTGGCAAGGGTCATCACAACAAATACGGCAGGCAAACACGGCTGGCAATTTGAGTGCGGCTGCCAATCCGCCAACGATACAGCATGAAGGCAGCAAGCCGGCAACAAACCCGGCGGACTTAGCGTCTCTACTGCCATGGAGTCCTAATTTTTGATCCCTCGACAGTTAAAGGGATCGATCCGACAACCTCTTCGTCTTCTAAAGGCACCCAGGACAGCCTTTCCGACATTACTCAGATTGCGTTGTTGTGATAGTGTAGAGAATAAGGGGGGTCGCAACATGTCCATATTTACTAATACACAACACCTTTATGACGTCATGCAAGAACTTTGGACTCGCATCAAAGCTGATACCGAGATGTCGAACAGATTGCTGCAATCAAGGCTGATTGTCCGTTTCCACTACAAAGACCCAGACGGTTGGGTCACTGTTGACGGCAGTGATGGCAAAGAAATCAAAGTCAGCATCGGACTGAACGAACTCAAACCAGACGTTGAGATGTTCATGAAAGCCGATGTCGCACATCACTTCTGGCTCGGAAAAGAGAATCCGGCCTTAGCTTTGCTGACAGGAAAAATGAGTTCGAAAGGACAGGTTAACAAAGCGCTGGCACTTCTGCCGGTGCTAAAACCAGCCTTCGAAATCTATCCTGGAGTGCTGCAGGACCTGGAACAATCTGCCTGAAAATATCCAGGTTGATTTGTTCGATATCCAGGTTGACTTGTTCGATATCCAGGTCGACTTGTTCGATAATCTAGGTCGCTTTGTTCGACATCCAGGTTGATTTGTTCGATATTCAGGTCGATTTGTTCTTGCTGATCTGTCGCGCGCGTTCTTTCATTTTGTCTGCCTCGACCTTACGCCGCATACCCGTTAAGACGCTGGCGTATTCCATGAGAACAGGCACCAGAATCTCGCCTTCCTTGCCTTTCTCCGCCTCGGCAACTTGCACCGCTTGATTGCAATATCGTTCGGCATCTTCGAAACGATTTGCCTTCCTATATATTCGAATCAGACTGAGCATGTCGTCTAACACCGCGGCGCCGGTGCCCAACTTGATTTTTACCTCCAGCTCGCCGATGTTCTTAGCCGAGACTTTTCCTGGTTTTGACCGGGGTCCATAAAGCAGTTGAGACTTCCTGGCCAGGATAATCATCATTACAGTGGATAAGAGCAACGTGATTCCAACCAGCGGTTGGTTTATGTCGATGTCGATAATTCCACCCCACAGTGGGTTCTCACCACTTCCAGAAACGCTTCACCAGCAGGTGTTATTTGAGCTCTGCGATCCCACATCGCTACAGCGACAAGTTTCTCGGTCGCTTTACCAAAAGGAATAGCCCTCAGATCGCGTGTTCCGGCGACTGCCATCCGCGTCAAAACGGTGGCAACATGGCCTATCTTCACCATGGTCAGAAGGGCGTGAAGATCATCGACTTCGGCAATAATTTTGGGACGAACTTTGTATTCGACCAGGAACTCATCCAACTTTCGGCGCGTGTTAGTTTGACGGCTGGGCAAAACCAGGGGAATGTGTTCGAGGTCGCGGATAGTTATATGTTCATGTTTGCTGTAGGGATGGTCCTCGGAAACGACAGCAACAACCTCTTCTTCAAAAAGTCTTGTGTGTGCAATATCGTCTGATTCAAGAGGCAAAAACGAAAATGCCATCTCGAAGTTACCATCTAAAATCCCGCGCTCCAGGTCGTGGTGCGTACCTGTGCTAACTACTACATGCACCTCGGGGTAAGCTTTTGTGAAAACTCCCAACCAGATAGGCACCATTTCAAGACTGAACGCAAGCAAGGCACCAATGCGCAGTGTTCCCCGCATCAACCCCTGCAAGCTGGTGATTTCCTGCTGAGCGAGCTCGAGTTCGCGAATGACGTTGCGTGAGCGATCGAGAAGAATTTGACCGGCTTCGGTCAAGCGAACATTTCGCCCGATGCGAGCAAAGAGCGGCGAGCCGAATTCTTCTTCGAGCTGCTGGATGTGCACCGAAAGCGTCGGCTGAGAAATGTAGAGCGACTCCGCTGCACGCGTGAAGTGAAGCAGTTCAGCGGCTCGAACAAAATAACCGAGATGACGAAGCTCCATGAGACACTCCTACGTCGCAGTAGTTTTGAGTTTGAGAGAGTTGACGACGGTGCGGAATTCGTACTCCATGCGTGTTCTCGTCGACATTTCAGAAATTCCTTGCATGATGAAATAACTGCCACGCCCATAGGCGATGGTCTGAAGAATAAAAAGCTGTTCGCCTTTTTTGCCTTTCGCACTGGCTAAAATCTCGCGGGCGGGCATGCCACCAACGGTCGTATCCTTTTCATCAAGAATTTTGATATCGCTCAAATTGTCGGTCTTTTGCAGTCGGGCACGCGCAAAACCGTTCTTGTCGGGAATTTCTATGTCGGAGAGGGCTTGCCCGACAACGAAAACAGACTTGTTATCAGCTTCTTCCGACGGAGTCATCTTGCCCGACGGTGTCAGCAGCAATGTATTTTGCACACGACCGGCAATTTTGAGCGATGTAGTACCAGTTACGGTGAACGGTAGATCATCCATTGGTTCCGGTGTCTTCGCACCAGCATCGAAACGCGCTGAAAGAACGGTCGACTTCAATTTTTCTGAAAGCGCATCATCTTGAGTCGCAGGAAAAGTGGCTGTTACAAGAACAGTCATTGAGGCGTCGCCAAAAACATTGATCCATTTATAAAAGTCGACGCCGTACGCGGACTGCTTAACCTCAATAATGAACCCTTTATAGTCGCCGCTCGTAGCCGGGGTCTTGGAAATTAGTTTCATCCCCTTTGATTCCAGCCCGGCTTGATTAAACCCACCGGTGGCGGCGTCAAAGGGAATCGGCATCTCGGTAACCATCACTGAAGCAGAGTGGTCGCCATTGGTATATCCGGAAAAGTTGGCGGCAGGCTTGAACCCGGCAGGCGCCTCCACCTGGACGCGCGTACCCCGCACAGTGGCGCTCTCAGCCAGGGCGGCAGGGGCATAAAACGGCAGAAGAACGCCCAGCACGACCGCTCCCATTACATAGATGGCTACTATATATCTCACGGCAACTCCGGCAGGGTCTCTATAACCCGGAATTATGTCACTCTTGCAGCGGCTGCGGGCTTAGAAATAGTTCGCCCCGATTCATTAGGATTTTCAATGAATCCCATAAGAACCATGTATTGGACGGTCCAGGGCACGAAGACTATCATAGAGATATGGAAGCCGAGGGCGATCAAGGCAGTCGAAATGAAAAGCGGATTAATTCCCTTGAGTAGTTCGACAAACCTGTCCCTCCCATAACATTACAACCCAGACCACCGCCAATGGTGCGCCTTTAACAGAGGCGAACTCGGGCGTGCGCATTCGAGAGGAAGTCAAAGACCATGTTTAATCGAGATAAACTGTATGCATCCAATCCAAATACTGCTTCATCTCATTTAGACTTGTTGGCTTACAGCGTCTTTCCGTCAATACGCAGCCGCGTGGCTGAGAATCCCAGTATTCCTCAGACGCTACTCGCCGCGTTCTTGTGGGATAGAGAACCAGAAGTCAGATTGAGCGTGGCGAACAATCCAAATGTGACAATGGACATGCTTAACTGGCTCGCTAACGACGAATGTGCGGATGTGCGTTTCTCTCTGGCTGAAGACCCGGCACTGCCTGCGACACTACTGCGAAAATTAAGTTTCGACAGTAACACCTATGTAGCTGAAAGAGCGCGAAAGACACTGCAATCACTAAAAATGGAACTTTCACACACAAGGGCTTATGCCCAGATTGCAGCTTGATTGGAATGCTGAGGCAGATTAAATAGTCCGCTATCCATCTTTCCCATGGAAATGAACCGTTCACGCATGTCCAAATCTAACCGATCCATCAAAACTTTTGATGTACGCCTGCATCTGATTGGTCATCCTGATTAATCGCACGCTGATTGGAATCCTGATTAATTGAACGCTGATCGATCCCCGGATAGAGCGGGTCCTCAGAACGCAATCGATGGCACGTACAGTCTGATTGGTGCAAAAAACAAAAGATTTGGTTCGCCGCTAAGCGCGCGTTCTGTGTGCCTGCACAGTTTGCTTATCGGACGACCAACAAGTTAGAGTCGGCCGGGTCCAGGAGCCCGGTCGGCTCTCTTTTTATGGAAAGACTTCGCTAGAGGACCACTCCACAAAACATACACAACAAAAGGCACCGCCGACGCTATTGCCGTCGCAGGCGGTGCCTCACATCTTGGTCAATGGATGCAGATTAGTGAAGGAATCCGAACAACCAGAGAAGGGCAATTACGCCAGTTGGTACGCCCATAAACCACAGAATTGCTGCTTTACCCATTGCTCCATCTCCCTCTAATTATGAATACTTTGTTGAACTACCGTCAGGACGCAGTGCCTTAAGGGAAAGTTCCATTTCACTGAGAGCGTGCTGCTGAGCCCATTTCAGCACCGTGCCAAGCTCATCGATTATGAATCGTAATCAATGTGATAGTCAGTTCGATATTGGACGGTCCGAAAGCTGAGATCTAAGATGAAATGGTCGGGGGCGGGAGAGACATCAAACAAAACCACGAACGTTGATCGGAAATCTCGAGCGGGTTTTGGAAACACAATCGATGTCACCTCTCCCTCCACTTAATTAAACAAATTCGCAATAACCATATGGTGCGTCTCGTGAGAGACGGGCGAAGCCGCTCATTCTGGAGGAACTTCGAAAATGATTAACGAGAATCATCTTAGAGCAAGCAACCCACAAACAGTTACCGTCCAATTGAAAGCGCTGGCAGAACACACTGAAGCTGAGGTTCGCAGCCGAGTAGCCGAGAACCCCCGTAGCCCTCTGACACTTTTATCCTCGTTGACCTGGGATAACGATCCTTCAGTACGTGCGAGTGTTGCCAGCAATCCCAATGTAACTATGGACCTGCTCAAGTGGCTTGCACATGACGAATCAGGTGATGTTCGTTACGCGTTGGCTGAAGATCCAACCGTTCCCATATGCATTCTCCGTCAGCTGAGTGATGACACGAATGTGTTCGTTGCAGCACGCGCGCTGCAAACAATAGACAACATCAAACGCGCTCGCGCTCAGATGCATCAGGCGAGCACGACCAAACACATTGCGATCGATTAGAATTCAGCCCAACGCTGAAGTACTCAGAGTCGTCCAGGTCCAGGAGCCCGGGCGACTCTCTTTATCTACTTTCCTGCACCCAGCCGCTGCGTAAATTGAGAAACTCGTCCTCGATTAAACGCAGTGCTCGAGACCGATCTCCCGACCACGACCAATGTATAATTGTTCAGTTTCACGACAGAGGCTGAGCTACATTGACAACAGAGAAAGAAGCCGAAAGACTTTTCTGTGCTGGAGAAAAGGCACTGGAAGAGGGCGACTACGACGCCGCGTTGAAACACCTTTCTATGAGCCTCAGCTATGCGAGAAAACCGAAAGCCTACTTCCTCAAAGCGAAGGCTCAGACTAAGAAAAACGACATTGCCAGGGCGATTCGTGAAACAGAACTTGGACTTGATGCATGCACCGATGCAGACGTCGAAATCAAACTTGAATTGACCTCGTTTCTTGCGGACTGCGAAGCACTGGCAGCGGAGAAAGAACACGAAACCCAGAAGTTTAGAGAGGAAATAGCGGAGCACAAGGAAGCAGCGATTAAAGGGACAGCTGCAAAAGCGTTTGCACAAAAATACAAATTTCCATCGCTGCGGCTGCGACCGGTGTTTAAGAACGGCTCAAATTCAAGGGTTAAGGGAGATCCGCTGCTGCCAAAACATTTTGAATGGCCGGTGCGCGCAGATGGTACTCGCCTCACATTCCTTGCTCAAATCGATCTGGAAGAAATAGCAAATTTTGAAAGCATTCAAGATTACTTTCCACAGAGCGGTATGTTGTCATTCTTTTATGACACCGATGATCAGCCCTGGGGCTCATCTTTGTCAGATAAAGATGGGTGGAAAGTATGTTATTTCCCGAAAAAAACGGCTCTGGAAATCTATCCAGACGAAAACGGCGCCAACGAAGAATCTTTTTCGATCGACTGGATCGAAGAGCCTTCCTATCCTGATCTGGCGTCAGACGAACACTCTGAATTGCCGGAACAGGCGCAGCCAGAGTATGAGCGCTTCATTGAGAATTGCTATGAAGAGCCGCCGATGCATCAACTATTAGGACATGCACACCTGATTCAAGGCGACTTCAGAGAATCAATTGAAATCGTCGAAAGTGGCATAAATTATGAAAAAATCCGCACAGACGAAAAGAAGAAAAAGAAACTGTTCGATGATTCTCGTCGCTGGAAATTGCTTTTGCAGCTTGATTCCGATGCGGAATTGAATTTCATGTGGGGAGATAGTGGCATGCTCTATTTTTGCATCGATGAGCGCGCTTTGCGAAAACATGATTTCAGCAACGTTTGGGTTGAACTTCAGTGCTATTGAATCAGTGACATTGAGCACGCCGTATTTATCAGCGATTATAAATCGACGATCTTGAACACCGGTATTGAATCAGCGGTACTAAAAGGACAAGCTAAAGCGCGTGAATCACCGTATACGGTACCGACCAACTAGCATGATCACCTTTATTCATTTGAACAATCGTGCCGAGCAGGCGTCCTTGAGCATCTACCATCGCTCCGCCAGAAGCGCCCGGTCCTGTTTCCATGAAAGAGCGCATAGCGTTACCAGTCATGTCAGTGGCAACGCCGAGTTGGATATTTTTCCAATTTGAAAAATTGCCCGGCATTGCGGTCAGAGTTTCTACTCCATTGGGAAAACCAAAACCGACCACCTGCTCTGAAGGTTTCAGTAATTCACTGGCGGGGCGGTAGCCAAATGGTCGAATGTTTCTCAAAATGCTTGACGGCGGATCGACCAGCTTCAACACAGCCAGGTCATGTTCGGGATCTGCCGAATGAACCATGGCACGCAGAGGCGCGTCGAAAGATTTTCCAAAAACGGTAATCTCCTCACCGCCACTAACGACATGATGAGCAGTGACGATATATCCCTCGGGATTAAAGTATCCCGAGCCAAGTTTTGCATAGGTCGCTGCATCCATTGTTCTCGTAACCTGCAATCTTACGACGCTATTCGCTGCAGTTTCATAGAGTCCGGGCAGATTACCCTTGAAGTCCGTAATCAGACCACCAGCTCGGAAAAGTGGATCAGAAACAACCAATTTTGGAATTTGCGGGAAAGCGTCGACTGCAGCGCCGAGATTGAGACCACCAAGGTCCGTTGTGATAATTTGAATTCCTGACGGCGATATGATCTTCTCGGGTCCGCTAATCCAGACTGGGGAGAGCTTACCGCCTATATTAGCCGCCTCACCGACGCGCGCGCTTGAAGCGGCAAGCGCTGATTCGCTGCCGGGCAATACTGATTCGCTTGCTGCCAAAATGGACTTGCTTCCGCCCAGGACTGATTCGCTTGCTGCCAAAATTGACTTGCTTCCGCCCAAGACTGATTCACTTGCTGCCAGAAGCGATTCGCCACCCTTAGCGGCCTTCTCTGAACTCATGAAGGCGTCCATGAGAGCGCCAGCTCTGCCCTTGAAAGCTGCAACAGCAGCAGCTGATCCTATAACCGCAGCGGAAGTCGCAATGACGGGATGCTCCCGTGCAACGCTGCTAACCTCGCTCCAGATCTGAGAAGCTGTGTCGGTCCAATTGTGAGTCGTTTCGCCGCCTTGCACTTTTGACGATGCAGGCAACCGTTCAATTCCCAACGCTGCATTCCTTATTCGACACTGGAAGTCCTTCAATAATTATGCAAATCGATTCCTTTTACATTGGGGAAATTACGTAAATGCCCCTGAGCTCAAAAATTTCATCACGTCATCCCATAAATCCGTATAGGTTTCGCAATAGACGGCGCCCGAGAGTCCATGCAGGACTAACTTTGCGGAATTCTACACACTCCCGCTAAAAGCGTTAGAGATCGAATTTTTTCGGGCGTAAGGAATACATAACTCCTGGAAAAGAAATTCCGTGTCTATTGAATTGCCTGCTCAATTCAATTGACTGTTGCGTGCGCCGAATCGCATGCGCGCGACATACTCATTCCGGGAGTAAATGCAATGTCAATTCGAAAACGTGTTAATCGCAAGAAGGCGGCGCCTTCGTTACGACAGAACTTGCGTCTGACTACTCTGTCATGCGCAGGAATGCTGTTAGCAGCAACATTCGGACTCAGCTTACCAGCGTTCGCCGGCGGAGGTGGAATGACGATGCAAGGCGTCAACATCTCTGGTGGCGAATTCAATCTTACGACAGTACCTGGCGTCTACAACACGAACTATATCTATCCCTCGAATTCAGAGATAGATTATTTCGCATCGAAAGGTCTGACTGTTATCCGCGTACCATTCTCCTGGGAGCGCATGCAACCCACTGCTAATGGACCGATCGCAACTGCAGAATTAGCGAGACTTGATTCTGTTGTTGCGTATGCAAC
>DATNPY010000055.1:0-40231 GCA_036702955.1 Drouetiella sp.
CGTCTAAATGCGACGTGAACATAATCAAGTGCATCGAGGGAGCAGCCAGTTTGATGCGTCTTGACGCCTCGATGCCATCAATGCCAGGCAAACCGATGTCCATAAGAACAACGTCGGGTCGCAAATCTATTGCCGCAGAAACACCCGTAAAGCCATCGCCTGCGACACCAACGACCTGAAGACGCGGCTCTTGACTGAGCGCAATCTTAAGGCCTAGACGGATAATTTCGTGGTCCTCGACAATCAGGACTTTGATTCGATTCGACATAAGCAGCGAAAAGCTAGCCACCTCGGTGGTTACAGGTCGTAAAAGGCATCATCCTAGCCTAGGATTGTAGCGAATACGCAAAATAATTTACTCACCCTATCAAGCGATTTGATCGCAACCATGATGGGAAATAATCTGGCAGACAAATGAGGCGACAGCACGCCATGTCGCAGCCGTCACTGAAGCAGACCAAGAATCCGCTTCTAGCGGTTCACAACCATTCTGTAGCGCTCGTTGCTGTGCGTTCTGGCTGGAAACAATTGCTGTGGATTTAGAGGCACTCTGATGGCTGGAGCCCCGTAGGAGGCTGGTGCATAAAGAGAAGCAGTGGAGATCTGACCGTCTTGCGCCTGCATCGGCTGCTGCATTTGAGGTGGTGCGGACTGAGGCTGGGGTTGCGGTTGATAGCCTCCCGGCATGAAAGACGAGAACATTAAGGGCGCCAGTGATGGACGAGACTGGCTTTGAAAGCCTGTGTTGTCGGTTGCTGATCGAGCCGAATCCGATCCTATGGGTGAGCCAAAGGCCGCCGGAGCAGAGGATTGTGAGTCGCTCTCAGCTTGCGATGTCTCAGGTGCCGATTGTGCTGGCATTTGGCGCGGGTTGATCGCCGTCAGCTGCTGATTCCAAACAGAACTTGAAACCACATGATCCGGGCTGTCTTTCTGGTGTAGATAGTGGAGCAAACAGAGCCAGCCGTACAACGAACCGACGACAACAAGTACGACAAGGAGCGGTTTGGAGTTCGCTTTGAGCATATTGACCCAGAATGAGTCAGCTTGCATCGCCATATTCCAGCTGGCAGAACTTGATGGTGCGCCGCCGTGATGAGCGTGATGCGCTCCGTGACCACCGTGGTGACCTCCACCGTGATGACCACCGTGCCCGAATCCTGCTCCGCCGCCACCGCCGTGATGCATATAGGTTACCTGTTTGACCCACCTATAATACGCGCCCCCGCCCACGGGCGGTGGGTATCAGTGGGAAGAGCACCATGATAATTTTTGCTCGGGTTTTCGAGTGGCATCTTTACTTACTGCGGCATCAACTCTTTGATGCGTTGCGGCTCTTCGCCAAGCCACTCAGGATTTTGCGCAGTGCCATCGAATATTGAGCTCGTTTTGAACGGTTCAAATTCACCAGTCATCGCGGCTGCCTTTGTGCGGGCGAGAAGAGCTTCAGTTTTTGCTGCATCAAGTGACTTGTGTGTCTGAGCCGCCTCAAAAGCCTGGTCTAAAATTTTTAAGCTATCAATGCCGGCTATGACCACCGAAACAGGAAGATTCAAAGCGTACTGCAAACATTCAAGTGGCGTTGCAGTTTTCGATTTAAGCAAAATTCCGTTTGCCATGCTTTTCATTGCCAGTACGGCGATGTTTTCTTTATTGAGTTCAGGCAAAACCAGCTTTTCGAAGCTGCGATAGTGGGCATCCATAACGTTCAGGGGCATCTGCACTGCGTCAAACCGAAAGCCGTTATCTTTCGCAACTGCAAGCATGTGCAAATGAATGTGGGGATCTTTGTGACCGGTAAAACCGATAAAGCGAATTTTTCCAGCTTTCTTTGCATCTTCCAGAGCAGCATTTGCACCTTCAGCATCGAAGATGCGATGCGGATCTTCGAAGCGCACCACTTCATGATGCTGAACCAAATCTATGCAATCGACTTGCAATCGCTTCAGCGATTGTTCCAGCTGCTCATTAACAGCCTTACGCGATCTGCCATCAATTTTCGTCATCAAGAAGGCTTTGTCGCGGCGGTCTTTGAGCGCCTTACCCATGCGCTCTTCACTTTTACCTTCGTTGTAATCCCAGCAATTGTCCATGAAGTTTATGCCGCGATCCATTGCGGCATGCACGATCTTTATTGCCGTCTGTTCATCAACGGTCTTGAGCCCGAGATGCCAGCCGCCAATACCAATACAGGAAACAGAAATTCCAGTACTGCCGAGTTGCCTGTACGGCATGTCAGATGCGGTTGAGCCCATCAATAGACCTCCTGAAAGTGCTCGCAGGAGTCTAGCAAATCGGATGGCAAAGATTATGAACCGACAAAGTAGCAGATGGCGCCTGAGGTGGCATATACACTGTGTGGAGACATCGAACACACCTGCCCAGCTTCAGTATAAACCAGCCATTGCACGACGAGCACTGTTCATGGTTCTCGTTCCGGCTCTGCTCAGCAGTGCTCTTTTGCTGTATCTCAATCAGCAGTGGGCAAACGAAAGTCTGATCGCGCGTCAGCAAGGCAAAAATTACGAAAGCGTCGCCCACGAATTTTTCAACATGGAACATGCGAAAGAGGTAACAATGGGCGCCCGCGATGGGCTGCCCTTAGAGGTCAATCGGAAGGAACGAGCCCTGGCGAAGGCAGAGCTTGATCTTGTCAAACAGACTGCTGCCGAAAGTGGTGCTTCGCAAAACACCCTCGATCTGATCGAGAAGCTCAATCAGGCTCAAACAAAAACGTTGTCCGATTTGTGGGGCAAAGATCCGAAGACCATGATGGACCACCTTCGCGCCAAGGATATGAAGCTTGACGATCTTTTCGCCGCCTCAAAAGTAATCTTTCGAGGCACTAACGTTGCAGAAATCGGCACCGCCCTGGATGAATCGATGGACCAGGACGTGGCAGCGAAAAAGCAGCAGCAGGACGAAGTCAGGCAGCGCGTCAAGTGGACGGTGCTTCTGCTTTTTCTGGCAATCTTCGCAGTAGCGATCGCCCTGATCGCTCAATTCAGTTCCGACGTGCTCAAGCGGCTTAACATACTGATGGTGAATGCAGAACTGGTCGGCAATCGCAGCAGCATCTTGAACCAGGTTCGAGGCACAGACGAACTCTCCTATCTCAACTCGATTTTGCTCGAAGCGGACAGCGAGCTCAAGTCAGTTGAAGAACATCGAAAATCATTGATGGAAATGGTCGCTCACGATATGCGCTCACCGCTGATGGCGTCACAAGTTTCGCTGGAAATTGTCGAGAAACAAAGCGACAGCTTACCTGAAAATTTCAAGCAAGGACTTTCCATGGCGCAGAGAAATCTAGAGCGCGTTCTGCAATTTATCGAGGAATTGCTCTCGATCGAAAAGTTGGAGGCAGGCGACATCGAACTGAGTTTTGGAAAGTTTTCTGTCAAGGAAGCAGTCGATGATTGCATCCATTCTCTTAGCCAACTGGCAGCGAATCGCAACATCAAACTTATCAACTCATGCAGTGCAATTGAAATTAACGCTGACCGCAGACGCATCGAACAAGTGCTCACAAACTTCGTCTCGAATGCAATCAAATTTTCAAAAGAAAATTCCGAGATAGAAATTTCAAACGACACAATCCACGACCAGGTGCGAATTTTCGTCAAAGACCAGGGCAAGGGCATGAGCAAGGCCACCTGTCGAAAGGTATTTGACCGCTATTTCCAGACTTCCGAAGGTCGTCAGAAACAAGGATACGGACTGGGTCTGGCTATTTGCAGACTGTTAATCGAATCGCACGGAGGCCAGGTGGGCGCAGAAAGCGATCCAGGTCAGGGTTCGACATTCTGGCTGAGAGTGCCAATCTCCCAGCCTGAAGGCGCGACGGCAATCAAAACTAATTCAATCGATTACCTGCAGCATCAGGTCAGTATTTTCAAAGCGCGAGATCACTGGCTCGATTTCGTACATCCGCGAATTCTGGAAAAGGTCCTCCTTTGCTCACTTCTACCACTTCTGTTCGAAGCCGGCATGCTCGGGTGGATCAGTTACAGCATGATCGAAACTGAAAATCTCAGCGACAAAGCACGTGACCATTACGTTGCGATGCACTGCGTAAACTACACCGTATCAGCAATCTCAGTTGGAGATATGCGCCTGCTCAGATATTTCCTCACTAATCGCACTAAAGATAGAGACCTTGCCTTGCACGATTTTGACAAAGTTGGCGAAAAACTGGCCGAATTTCAGAGCCTCAAAACACACGACCAGACATCTGATAATGCGTTGAAGAACTGCCAGAGCACGCTCGTGCTGCTTAAAAAACTGCAGGATCTGGCTAAAAATCCCAAACCTGAGCGCTTCGACAACTTGCACGAGCTGTCGACCTTGATGACCGAACACAACAAAGAGATTAATTTCGAGGAACAGGAAAGGCTGACAAGGCGCGACATTGTTGCCAATCAAGCAGAGCTTCTGCGCCTGAGCAAAGAGGAGCTGGCCAAACGAACAGATGTACAAACCAAGATCTACCTGGGCATTGCAGCGAACTTGCTGTTTGCAACAATTTTGATTGTCGTATTCAGTCAGAGTGTCACCAAAAGATTGAATGTGCTCGTCGACCACGCGCGCAAACTGCCAAAGCGAGAACCGCTAGAAGCGACCGTTTCCGGCATCGACGAACTTGCATATCTGGATACCGTTCTGCAGCACACAAGTGAACGCCTGATCGAATCATCAGAGCACCGTCGTGCCGTCATGCAGATGGTTGCTCACGACATGCGTTCACCGATGATGGCAGCACAAGCCTCGATCGAACTGCTCAACGCTGTTCACGGCGAGTCTTTACCGGCGGTAGGGCGCAGGCATCTGCCGTCAGCCGAAAAGAACATCGACCGCATTTTGCATCTGGTCAATGATCTACTGACGTTAGACAAACTGGAAGCTGGCAAGCTGGAACTCGATATAGCCCCGTGCGATCTGCATCAACTGGCGGAGGAAGCGATATCTACGGTAGGAGGACTGGCGGCGCAAGCCGGCATGACACTGCTGAACGAATGCGAAAGCGCAGTTATCGAAGCTGACGCGCCGCGGCTCAATCAAGTGTTATCAAACCTGATCAGCAATGCCATCAAATTTTCCAGCAAAGGTGCCACTATAAAAGTAATTTCCAGAGTTACTCCAAAAGACGTATCCATAGGTGTGGAAGATAATGGACCCGGCATGGACGCGAAAACGGCAGCGCAGGTTTTCGATAAATTCTTTCAATCTGAGGGTGAGAAAAAGAGTAAAGGTTTTGGTTTAGGTCTGGCGATTTGTAAGCTCATCGCTGAATCACACGGTGGCAGTGTCGCCGTCGATACTGCGCTGGGACGGGGCTCGACATTCTGGATATCACTGCCTGCGGTGCGTCGGGGATGAGGAACCGACAGTCAAGGAAGCCCCGGAGAATTTTTCGATCAGGCAGCTTCGGTTCCAAACAGTAACGTCGGTACCAGCAGCAAGCTTGATGGCGTTGCGGGTGAGAGCAGAATTAGTGACGAGCAGTGCGTCGGTGGCTTTGTAATATTGCCTGGCAGCAATTACCTCTTGCACAGACGAAACTCCAACGCTGCGCCTCCACCGTTTCGCCTGTACAACAATTCGCTGCTTGCCCTTCCGCAGTATCAGGTCTGCACCAAAGTCGCCTGTGGTCTGCGTTAGCTCAACGCGGTAACCTTGATCCCTGAAGTAGTCAGCCAGGAGCAGTTCAAACTGGGCACCACTCATAGTATCAATGCGTCGCATAATATTTTTGCGACTTCGACGCCGTCGGCTCTTCCGGACCCGCGCCAAAACAAACTTTGCGACTGCCAGGAGCACAGCCAGAGCCATAATCGCAGTGAGAGCCGCAACCAGCACTGACGCCGGAACCCAAATTGATACCGGGTTCATACCAGAGAGTGCCGCTCTCAAAAAAGAAAGCACAGAGAATCTCGATTCCAGGCAAACTGTAGAGAGCCAGAGCGTAAATCTTAAGACGGGTTTGACAAGACTTTACAGGAGCAAAGTCGATCGCGCAATCTCTTTGATAATGTTGGCTATTTACCCAGACGAACGATGATTTCGTCCTGTCCTGCCAGATTGAGACGTTCCCGGGCGAGGCGCTCAATGCCAGTGGAAGAGCGATAACTCGAAAGTCCTTCGCGCAATTCCTTATTGATTTCCTGAGACTGAGCTTGTCCAGATTTTAAAGCGATAGCTTGTTTGTGCAAGAAAATCTGACGATCGATGGACCCGTAAATCGACCGCCCTGCATGGTATAGCGCCAGGCAGGTGACGGCTAAAATGAAAAATTCACGGGCTGCTCTTGCTTTAGTCATCAATGATTTCCGTTGTTAGTGACAGTGATTACAGTGTTTAATGCCGTGCTGCTGCTTCCATAACCGGCTTGGAGTCGAACTCGGCCAGTATTTTGTCTACTTGCTGGTTGAAATCGGCCATAACTTTTTCCACCTGCTCAACGGAAGTGCCTTCGAAATAGAGTCGCACAAGAGGTTCTGTGCCACTTGGACGAATGAGAACCCAGTTGTGGTGGTCGATGTACAACTTCAGTCCATCTTTGCGTCCCACTTCAGTGACTGGCAAACCAGCCAGTGTCGACATCGGAGACTCTCTCAATCGATCCATCAAACCTTTCTGAGTGCGCATCGTCAGTTTCAAATCAGCGCGGCGATAAATCAGCTCAAGGCCGGCCTCTCTGACCATGTCTTTCCAGATTTCAGAGATTGGTTTGCCTTCAGCCGCCATCATTTCCACAATCAAGAGATTAGCCATGATGCCGTCTTTTTCCGGAATGTGACCCATTACAGTCACTCCGCCGGATTCTTCGCCACCAATCAAGCCGTTCAACTGGCGCATCTGTTCGCCTACATACTTAAAGCCGACAGCAGTCTCGACGTAATCGAGACCGTACATCTGACAGAGTTTGTCCAGCAAGTGCGTGGTGGCTACAGTGCGCACCACTGTTCCCTTTTTGCCATGATTTTTGACGAGGTGACGAGTGAGAAGACAGAGCAAATGATTCGGTGATAAGTAGTTACCACCCTCGTCGATAGCCGCGAAACGGTCAGCATCGCCGTCTGTCGCCAGTCCTGCGTCCAGTTTTTCGGTGCGGACGGTCTTGACCAGATCCTGCAGATATTGATACTTCGGTTCAGGCATTCCGCCACCAAAAAGTGGGTCGCGCCAGTCGTGCAAAACAGTTACATTGACGCCGGCTTCTTTAAGCATCTTGTCCAGATAGCCGCGGCTTGTGCTGTAAAGCGCATCGTAGCCGATTCTCAATCGAGCGCCCTTGATTTTTTTGAAATCAATAAGCTCTTTCAATGACGCCAGATATGGTGCAGTCGGATCGAAGCGCGGCACTTCAACATCCTCGACATGGAAATCATCAGGCTTGTCGTTGAGGTGGGAAACGATTTGAGCGGTAATATCATCTGTCGCTGGACCGGCGAAATGCGGAATGTATTTGATTCCGCAATATTCAGGCGGGTTGTGGCTGGCGGTGAACTGCAGCGCGCCCGCGGTTGGTTCGTGCTGAGTGGCGTGTGCAATGCATGGTGTGGGCACATCGCGCTCTACAACCCGGGCAGGAATTCCCATGGTGATCAAAGTCTGCGCACAACGCAATGCAAATCTGTCAGCCATAAAACGCGTGTCATAGCCGATCAGAAGCGGCACTTTGGGACCGTTGCCACGGTGATATGTTTCACGCACATACACGCCCATCGCATATGCAACCTTCTCCACATTGGCTATAGTGAAGTCCTCGGCGATGATCGCTCTCCAGCCATCTGTGCCGAAACTGATTACATCAGACATGTATATATGCTCCCAACAGGCTCAAGCCGAAAGATAACTAGTTACGTATTCTTGCACAGAGTCCCATGCAGTTCCTGCTTGATGATGCCCTCTAAAATTCGAATCGATGGCGCGACTGCCGGGAGCCCAGACGTGATGCGGTTTCATCTGAGTTAAATGGTCTTCACCTTCGAATTCAATTACAGAGCCGTCCCTGCCATAAAAACGGAAGGTTCCCGAGGGTTCCGAGGCCAGCCAGTGAAAGCGATCACCAGCCGGTCCATCGTCATGCAGGCTCTGGAAACGAGTCATCATGCGGAATCCGTCTGAAGTGAAAACTGCAGTCAAGAAGTTCCAGTTGCCATCTCGACCGACGATGCTGCGCCGTTCGATGTGCAATTGCTTGACCAGATCGATACTCCAGAACTGACCGTCAACCCTGCGCACACTCAAGCAACCACGCGGGTCCACGCTCATCGATTCGCCGGCGGCACGCACACGACCTTCAAGATCTCGCACGACGACGCCGTGCCGATCACGTTCACCAACTGAATGCATCTGGCCGTTACGGTCGGAACGCACGAATGATTGGGGTTGCCCTTCACTGTCATAAGCGATAGCAATCGACACACCCAGCCCTGATTTGATGTGCCTGACCCGACCGAGCGCATCCTTTTTCAGCTCGGCGCCATTATCGAAACGCTCGAGGCGCTCACCAGCAGGCAAACTTGCGATGCGCGGCTTTTCGATGACGAGCCGTTTGAAAAGTCTGCCGCGGTCGCGCCGACTGCGGTTGTGTCTGTGACGGAGTAGCAGAGGTTTGGGAACGTCTTGCGGCGTCACCGTCTCTAAATTTTCCGTATCGAATGTCGGTTCGACTGGCGGCAAAGCTGCCGGCAACAGAGCTGTTGAGACGCGGGGTGTTTCTTCGTCAAACGCCAGAGACAAATCAGAGTCTGCAGGATCAAACAAGCAGTTGAACCAGTCATTCAATTCGAATGATGATGATGATGATGAAGCAGGCTCAATGGAAAGGGGCGTGAAAAGAGATTGCTCGACCTCGTAATCGATATGGGAGGAAAAGTCACATTCTGACTGAGGTTCATCGCGTTCTTCCACTAACTGACTGATACCAGAACTGGTGACATAGTTCGGCACTTCGACTGGTGAATCGACCGCACTTTTATCTCTAGAACTGACGCTGCTCAAACTCATCGCGGCATCGGCGATGGTATCAGCCAGACGCCCAAGAAGCCCTTCGGCAGCGATTTCAGGCACAACCACAGTGCTGCCGATGGCAACATCAGGAATCATAGACCGCCTTTTGCGTGCCACCAGATCGTTGACGTCGATTTCAGGTTTGATGGAATTTTTTACCAGAGCAAAATCGGGCACAGCTGCATTGTGCAAAAGCTCGCGCTCTAGATGAGAAGCCGTTTTTGAAAGGAAGTTCAGCAAAAGGGCTGAGCGAGTCGCCGTATCGTTGCTGTCAGTTCGGCGCAAAGGCGCATGAGCAACCAGTTCGGGTACGCCAGCTTTTCGATAGCCTGTGCGAGGATCACCCCGGAGGCGACCCTGTGCTCGAAGTTGGTGACGTGGCCAACCGTTGATGTCCATCCGGCTCTCTTAGCTGGATTATTTGCCGCGTTTAACCGTCGGAACACCCGACAGCCTGGCCGCATTCCCCCAACCGCTCGTCAATAGTAACATCGAAAAACGTTTCTTGGAATCCCGTGCACCGGTCAGAAAGTGGGTCAGAGCCAGCCCCTGACTTGAAGCGATTCTGCCATGCGGATGCCCTGTGTACGCTCGTCGTACATGGCTACGGCAAATTGAGCCATGGTAATTTTGCTCTGGCTGAGTAAAGTTTCAGCTAACCAGAGTGAATTCATTTCCTGATCGGTAACATAGCCGGCGCTCAAGATTAGCTCCTTGACCGGGATTTCTGGAGCGATGCTCATTTGATTGGTAAGAGCTTGCACTTCTGCCGGCCCAATGATCTGAGCATATTTGAGGAGCTCGATCAGCGTTGGCAATTGTGTAGCCACAATCGGCTGAGTGCGAACCATTTGAACTGGCTCTGGTTCACGCGATGGAGTGGCAGTGATCGGCTCGAGAGTTCCATCGTCTGGAATAGTCTTTGTGTTGATCAACCATTCCCTGCCGGTGATCAAATCATGACTCAGTCTCAGACGCGGCTTACGCAGCACAAATCCTGCGGTGAGGATTTTGTAATAATCCTGTCGACTATCTTTTACATTCTGAGTGCGTAAAAACTTTTTGGCAGCGCGCAAATATCCTGCAACTACGAGACTTTGTGGAACATCGCAGCGCAGTCCGAGCAGCTCGTAATAATTTTCAGGACGCTCAGGAATGTCTGTTTTAGGTGGTGGCATCAAGTCGGGAAAGAGCTGGTAAAGCTCGCGGGCAGATTTGACCACGCCGACATTGTCTGAATCAGCCCAGCTCAAACGCAGCGCCGAACAGAGAATCTGGCTCTCCAGTTCGATACGGTTCGCACCACCTGAGTTGACATCAGCCATTTGTGGTTCCTACTGCCTCACATCCAACATCGCCACTCACCTAACAGGATCTAATTCTTTTCAACTTCGAACGTCAGCTCGGTATGGCCAACACGAACTTTATCACCAGCAGAAAGAACTTGTCTCTTCACCACCGGATGGCCGTTCAACAAGGTGCCGTTGGTGGAGCCCAGGTCTTCCAACCAGAAATCGCCTTCTTCGAAGGTGATCCAGGCGTGATGTCTGGAAGTAAAGGTGTCATCGGGAATGACTACCTGGTTAGAGGGATCTCGACCGATCTTCACCTTACTATTTTTAAGGGTAAATTTCTGCCCCGTTTTTTGGACAACGATAGCGACAGATGACGGCACCGGCACGTCTGGCACGTCTGATTCCTGGGACTTCATGTAATCGAGCTGCAGGCTCTTCAAGTCCAGATCGGTGACGGTGGAGCAATAGACGCATCGTTGCCCGGTCGGTGTGGGACGACCGCAGCTTGGACATGGTTCCGTTTCGTCGGGCATTCGACCTCTAACAGATTAGTGAATCTACTGAAGAATCAGTCTGAGCAATATTATACGGGAATGACAATCTCCGCCGAGTTGGCAAAACTCTCTTGATAAGCCGGGAACCTCTGTGATGATGACAGGCACGAAAAAACGCATTGCCTGGACATGGTTACGTAGCTCGGGTGCCCGGCGGAATGCGGGCATTATTCAGCGGTAGAGCCATTACAAAAGTTCATGCCCGGGATCGGCAGGCCGATCACGTTTTAATCAAATAGTTAGCAATGACTCTTAAATCCGTCCCCCAGTCACCTCGGGGCATGGGGGCTTGCCATGGGGCGAATTCCGCAGAACCGATCGTCACCTTGAACGCCCTCAGCAGTTGGCTCTGGAGCCTTGCTCCAATCTGGTTTGGTAAAATTCGGCACTTCAAAAAACACGCCTTGCGAAACCATTGAATCTTGCGGCTCGCCGGTCGTGTTGTTGTATATCGCATCTATTTCAAGCTGCTTGCCTTTCGGCAATAACACCCCCCGACCGAAGTCGAAATCGCTAATCTTTTCGATTTCCATACCATGATCGAGTTTATTGCTGACATCAACCGACCAGAGAGGCGTTTTCTTCTTGCCATCACATACAAGCATCACAACTTTTTGGCATAGTGGATGGCAGTGCGTCCAGATTGCTCTCACGGTTCTATTTTCCTGGTTGAAGCCGGCATCGCGCTCAGCAGGCAAAGGACATGTGTACAGGTGTTTGCCAGGCAAGACTTTCCAGTGACTGCTGACTTTACTGTTGACACCATAATCTATGACCGTGCCCGGTATCGCATTTGGTGCATTTTCTCCACTGGAGAGTGCCAGACAATCCGGTGAATGCGGCACAGTGGAGGTAATCTTTGAATTCTTGTCGACTTCAATCGCCATAAAAGGGGTGTACCACGATAAAGCCGTCATCGGAGTTTTCAGATCAGAATCGCGAACTATGTCAACCGTACAACGATGCTTCAGTCGTCGATGTTCTTCAGTTGTGCGGTTTGCAGCCTGAAATTTGAGGTGTATGTACTCATTGCTAGCTACCGGAACACCGCAACCTGGAGGAAAGTGAACGTCCGTCTGACCTTGCGTGATTGTGATGAGACGGTTGCTGCCCGCATGAATCTGTGGAAATATGCGATCGCGCCGCTCCAGGTCGAGATTGAAATGGCAGATGAATTCAGCAGTGGGCAGCACCCGGTCATTCTCATCGAGAACAACAAGTTTTGCGCCAACTATCCAGAGCAACTCTTTTGCCGCACTGGCACCGGCAAGTTCATGCTCGGGCGGCTGCGCGCTGCCAGCCATACTGGCTTGTTGACCGTTTTCGACGAATTTGACCTGGTCTTCTCCGATATAGCTGTTTTTCCTGGCAAGCAAGTCCGATATCTTGAAAGACTCCGTGACGTAAGGTCCTTCCATTGAGCGATACTTTCTATGGATGTCGAAGGGACCAGCTGTGACAACAACAGACTCGACGAGCTGCGCTTTGCCAGGCTCAGTAACTGGAACAGTTTGAACCGATATCGCTTTAGCTTCACTACTTTCAGCCAGGCATGACGAAGAGCCCAGCCACAGCAAGGAAATCGCAAGGAGAGAAGGGACCTGACAAAAAGCCTTCGAAAACATTCAGGGCTACACGGCAGCAGCCGAATCTATACCTTGATCTTCTTCTTTGACTTCAGGCTGCTCCAACTTTTTGGTGCGGAAGCAGTAGCTGCAGTAAACAGGTCTATAGCCTTTAGGCTGAAATGGAACTCTTGTTGGAGAGCCACATTCGGCGCAGTTCACTTCGGCTGTGCGACTTGGATCTTCACCGTTGCGCTGCACTCTCATGAGAATGCGGCAATTCGGGCAGCGCTTCGGTTCGTTAACCAAACCCTTTGCGCTGAAAAAATCCTGTTCACCACCGGAAAAAACAAAGGTCTTGTTACAGTCCCGGCAGGTCAAATCTTTGTCTTCAAATGCCATCGTGAGATACCTACTAACTCTTCAAGCGTTCCCAAACATCTAGACTCCACTTTCTGTTTTTTTAGGAGGAAACTTTGGATCTGGATGCGACCGTCTGTAATGAGCGATCAAACCCATGCTATCACGCGCACAATACCAACGAACAAATAAGTGCCTGTGTCTGTGGGAAGTACTATAAGAATATGGCATTCACCCGTAGTAGTATCAAAGCCTGCAGAAACGCTCGAAAACAAGGCGATTCAAGCATTTCAAGATAAGCTGCAGAGAAAATGCACTAACTTAATTGCGCGAATAGACTCGAGCATCCAGAGTGGCCTGAACTCCGCAAAAGTGAGCGGCGGCCCCAACCATAGCAGCATTATCAGTACAAAATTCTAGATCAGGAAAGTAAACTTGCACGGGAGACTGCGCCTTCAGCTTACTGCGTAAATCGCTGTTAGCCGCTACCCCACCTGCCAAAACGAGTCTCGGCACACTAAATTCTTGCTGTGCGAGCAATGTCTTCTTTACCAGAACACGTGTCACCGCTTCCTGGAACGAAGCCGCCAGATCCTCAACTGGCAAGGGTTTTGGAAGCTTTTCAACGGTTCTGAGCACCGCCGTTTTCAATCCACTAAAGCTGAAATCATAGCCCGAGACGACACCTTCGGGAAACCGGAAAGCCTTGCAATCACCGAGTTTTGCAGCTTTATCAATGGCTGGTCCACCTGGATATTCCAGACCCAGGAGCCGGGCCACTTTATCAAAGGCCTCACCGGCCGCATCGTCAAGTGTCTGCCCGAGTATACTTCCGTGACTGTACGAATCGAAATGAATAATCTGAGTATGACCGCCGCTGACAAGCAATGCGATAAAAGGTGGCTCGAGATCTGTGTCGAGATAATTGGCGCAAACATGCGCAAGCAAATGATCGATGGTGATCAGCGGCACGTCCCACGCCCAACTCAGAGCTTTAGCCGCTGAGAGCCCCACCAACAAAGTGCCTATTAACCCGGGACCATTTGTGCAAGCGATTCCAGAAAGCTCGGAAGGCTTGACCTGAGCTGATTTCAGAGCGAGGTCGACTACCTGATTAACGGTTTCAACATGCTGTCGCGCCGCCACCTCTGGAACCACACCGCCAAAAACCTGATGGATAGCTGTTTGAGAGACAATATGGCTGGAAAGTACTCGACGTCCATCGGCAACGACTGCGGCGGCAGTTTCATCGCAACTTGTCTCGATTGCTAAATAAATTGAGCTGGTCATGGTTTCCGCAAATGAGCGCCTCTCAATTATGGCAGGAGCGGGAAGGCAGCGAGTTTTCCGAATCAGCAGTTCGTAAACATTTCGCACGCCGCCTCATCGCCCGGATCGCCGAAAACCCGCCAGAATTAACCTCTCAGACCCGCAGCGGACTATTGACAAGGAGGTTTTCCGAGAGTAACATTCAACCCATCTAATAGTCTATTTAGTGCCCACTTTTCCGGATTCTCACTGAATAGATTTCATCAATGGAGCCGCCCGGCTTCATAAACTTACTAAATGCTCCTTTCGCGAACCAAACCCTGGGTCAAACCGGCATAGGTCATATATATGAAAAGCAAAAACGTTGTTGTCAGTCTGGCTATTGCCTGTGCAGCTCTTGCTCCGAGCAGCGCACTGGCTCAAATCGGTGGTGCGCCAGCTTCTGGCGACACCTACTCGTCGAGTGCCGACACAGGCAACATGGGACAGACCGACTATCTGAATACCGGCAGACAGGCATTCCAGAAACCTGATGTACAGGACTACATGAGCCCGGACACAGCCAATCCAGGAATTAACGACCATTCCCATGCTCAACGTCCTCTAGTCACTCCGATGATGAACGCTGGACGAGGCGGTCTTAACCAGGTCAGCACAGCTCCTATGGCGACAGGCAGCACCAGCATAGACAATGCTCCATTCCCATCCGGACAATTCAATTACGGCTTCAATTCTGCCGCCCAGGCGCCGATCCGACCATACACCGGAGCATACCGCACAGGCAGAGGCGCGATAGGCAGCATGCTGCCCAATGTGTCACTGGGCTCAGTCGACTTCAACACTGTTGACACAAGCGGCGTCGCGCCGGTCGGCATGATTTCCCCAGGAAGAGGCATGGCATCTCCGATTGGTCGACCAGTGGTGACCATGCCCAGCCCCACTGCCAACACCCAATCAACTCTAAACTGGCTTCAGAACACATTCTTCGGACCCTGATCCCTGTTTCCGTGTCAACGTCAGCTAAAAACAAAACACAGCGGGAAAACAAAATGTTGAAACAACTTCTTATTGCTTGTTCGATAACCACAGCTCTTGCAGCACCAGCCAGAGCGCAGATGTTCGAATCATTTGATAGCAACAGTTTCCTCGGCAGCGGTCTGGTTGGAGTCAACTCGCAAGGAGTGACGCTGAACACAGGTGGTGGCGCGGTTGACGTCAACGCTAACATCGGACCAGGTGGTATCAACGGCAACTTTGGCGGCAACGGCTACGGCGGCAGTTTTAATAACAATGGCATTTCAGTAGGAACAGACAGCGGCTTCGGTGGGACATTCAACACCAATGGTGGCGGCACTTTCGGCGGACCCGGCGGTCTCAACGGCACATTCAACACCAGTGGTGGCGGCACCTTTAACGGTCCCGGCGGTCTGAACGGCTCATGGAATAACACCGGTGTGCAGGTTGGAGTAGGAGGCTCTTATTCCAACGGCTCAACCAGTGGTGGCATAGGCGGTGGCACGCTGGGTTCCAGCGGTGACACCGGAGAACAAACTCACAGTAATGGGCCAACGCGTAGCTATCAAGGTCAGGTGCCGATGAGACCTACCAGTCAAAATAATTCGAGCCTGTGGGATCCTAAGCTGGATATCAGAGCAGGCAACCACTGGTTAGCCCCTGTCTTTGGCTATTAACTGGGAGCTGAAAAGCAGAATCATGAAAAAATATTTTCTCCTCGCTCTAATACTCTCCGTTTCTGCCACTCTGCCGGGTAACGCGCAGGGAAAAAACAAAATGGGTCTGCCGCCAACAAGCATGGACAGTTTTGTCAGACAAGCGGCTGGCAATGCGGACTTGATCTATGGCGACGAAGGCGTAGTCGACATTCCTCCATATGATTATTTCGATCCCATTCACCGCATCAACGCCGGCATTTATGACACTCGCCGCAGAGGGCTGACGACAGGACATGGTAGTTACTTGCCAGATGCCTGGGGTGCAGATGAATTCACTGGCAATGAATGGAGCATGTCTGGCGCCGGTAGAGGAAATCCAACCCAGACGCCGCAATATGTTCAAGACCAGTCGATTCGAACCGGTGACCCTGCCAGCAATAATCCCAATCAAAACCCAACATCCCAGCCAGCCCCGACACAAGGTCGAGGTGATTTACAGACTGGTCCGGGCGGCGTTGGACGAAACGGCACTGTCATCCGCTCACCTGGAATGAACAATCCACGGCGCTTCAACGGCGGGTAACTGAAGCCGACTGTCGATTTCGACTACTTGTTCACAGATTCCAGCCGAACCAGCTTCGCGTTAGTTGTGTTGAACGGCTCAGCCTCTGCCTGACGTTTTCTGGCGCTCAGCTCATCACGAGTCCCTTTCTGCAATGTGTTTACAAGCCACATTGCCCAGGATGTTTCGTTGACCACCGCTCCAGAGGCTACGCCATGAAACGCTCTGACTGGACTGTTGTTCAGCCTGTAACCAGCTCGTGTCAAAGTAGCACCCCAGGCGATTTGTGGACCACCGACCGCCATGTACGAGATGAAACTTTCAAGAACTTCTCTCTTCTGCCGTCTTGCCTCGGCGTCAAGGTATGCTTCACGGTCTTTCAAGAGATCAGCAAGAACGTTGTACTGCCTGGCTCGCTCCGACAATCCACCGCCCGTGCCACCTTCAGATGCTGTGAGCAATTGGTTCAAATGAGATGCATCTGCACTGAGCGCCGCTGTTGTCTTACATTGCTGGCTGCCAATTGTTTTAAGCAGTTTGTCGGCGCTCAATTTGCCGGTGATAGCAGCACTTCCGTGTATTAAGGCTGGAGCTACAGTCAACGTCGAACCGGAAATCAAAAAGCCGATGCCACCACCGCCGACTTGTTTCAGATTAACGTTTTTCAAACCGTTGATTACGCCGTAAGCACCCGGGAATGCTCCTGTTCCGCAAACCAGCAGGGTGCCGATTGTCGTCATGTCTCTGGCAGTGTGTCTTTTGCGAGAATCAATGTAGAGCCGACAAAACTCCAGAAGGGCAAGGTCACGACTTTCCTGCAAAACTTTGTCTTCGGCACCGAAAATATCTCGCTGAGTGCCAGACAAACTCATTGCCTCGACGGCGCGTTTTCTACTTTCTAAAAGAGCATCAATTTCTGTTTTCAAAGCAGTTGCTTGCTTGAGAATCGACCTGGCACCGAAGCCTTCCTTTTTGCCTTTGTAATCTGTGTACAGATCCCAAACACCTTCTCCAGCGTACAGACTTCCCATCGTTAAATAGGCAACCAGAACTGTGATTGCTCCAGATTGCAAACGACCTTTGTGAGCCAACCCTTCTAAAGGCTTATTTTGATAGCGACGAAACTGGTCGATTAAGGTGATGTCACCAGCGTTGGCGATGCCTCCTCCAATCAAATCAAACACTTTCAGACGCCTTTTTCTATTTCGCTCCGGCTTCATGTAGTGGGTGCGGAAATTCGTGTTCAATCGAAGCAGACTGATTTCCTTTTTTAAAATCTGTTCATCGATCTGCTCAACCGATGATTGCGAAGAATCGATGGAATGCGAGACTTGAGCTTCTTCTCGCAGCACCGCACCATCAGCCCAGACAGCCGGGGGCGCGCTTTGTGCCAGAACGGATGCGGCAATAATCGCTAACAAAGCCTTCGGGGCTGTCGAATTTTTCAATGTCACTGTCTCCTATGTTTGCAATGCGAACGAAACCAGCAAACGCCGCCAGCATCGCTGCGTCAGATGCCTTAATCACGAGTTATGGATAGAACGAAAGAGAAAGAAGGACTGATATAAGTTTTAGTCGATCAATCTAACCCCGGAATGAGCGAATAAAAGTAACCACCAGGAAAAAAACAGGTACGAATCGCAACTCCATTGCGGCCAATCACCAAGCTTGTTTAACCGCATAGTGATGCGGGTTTGAATCAATGATGATTTTTTGCTGACTGCATACTGCACGTGCGACATGCCGATGTTCTCAAACCGAGTCTCAGGTTATTCGCTTGGAAAGACTCCAGGCATCATCCGATTGGTGTAATTGCCGAGTAAATTATTGCATGGTGCTTTTATAGCGGCGATAGGTTACCTCGCGGTGTCCGGTCTAATGTGAACTTTCACGTGCACCGAAACCTTGAAAGAGACTGGTTTCACAAACAAGCCGGTGAAGTATCAGAAGAGTGAGAGCGAAGCCGTGTTCGATCAAAACGAACTACGGTTGCCACTGCCTGTAGTGCATCCAGGAACCGGGTCGATCAGACAACGGAACTCATAATGATCCCACTTGGTAAACCGGTGACTCGGTCCACTGGCAGCTCGGATCAGTGGCAGCTCTGAGCACTAGCGGCTCTGACCACTGGCAGGGCGGATCACTGGCAGCTCGGATAACTTAGCTCTAAGAGCCGACAAAATATTGAAGCGTCTGCTTTTCGAAAATAATCGCCAACAGTGCACCGGCAGCGATCGCCACACCAGCGGGTATGGGCTTTTTGCGCTGCTCGTTAAGCTTGGTGGCATCGATGTTTGGAGCCGCCTTAGCGCCTCCTCCCATGAACGTCGACATGAGCAAGAAATAGAGGGCATTCCAGGGCACGACTTTGAAAAGAACGATAACCGAAATGACACCGAATGAGAGGCAGAAATAGAAGAATGTGATCAAGGCTAGCTTCCAGCCAAGAAATGCACCAACTGCCGCCATCAGCTTGGCGTCACCCATGCCCAACTTTTCTTTGTCTTTAGCCGAGCCGATTGGCAAAAGCGAGAAGACGACAGTGATACCCGCGCCCAGACACCAGCCAAGAAACGCATCCAGAGCCTGACCACCTGCTCCTGTGCCGGTACCGTAGAGCATGTATCCGTAAACGGCGTTCAAGATAATGCCCAGCGCCGCAGCTGGAAACGTCAACTTATTAGGAATTGTCATCGTGCGAAAGTCGATAACCATGCCGGTGATTACTACCACCATGCACAACACTTTTATGACGATCAGAAAAGTTTCGGCTGTCATTTAGATTGCAGAAATTGCGTCTATTTCAATACTAACGTCTTTTGGCAGCCTGGCAACCTGCACGGTAGCGCGAGCTGGTTTGTTATTTGAAAAATGCTCCGCGTAGGTTTTGTTCATTTCGTCAAAGTCGTTCATATCCTTAAGATAGACGGTTGTCTTGACCACGTTGTTCAGCTCAGTACCGGCTTCTTTCAAAATAGCGGCGATGTTGGAGAGCACCTGGTGCGTTTGTTCAGCGATGGAACCGGTCACAAGCTCCCCGGTTTCCGGATTGAAAGGAATCTGACCGGAAACATAAACCAAGCCATTGTGAACCAGGGCCTGCGAGTATGGACCAATCGCCTTCGGCGCATGCTTAGTGGCAATAACTTGAATCATAGAGCGACTCCATTTTGCTCAATCGGCGAGATAAGGGTCACCGATACTGGATTAGGTCGAATAACTATATCTTCTCGACAAGGCAAAATCATAGCCGTTAACCTTTCAACTCGATGGCATTAACGAGCTGATCCCCCAGTTCGGTGCCGGTACTGGATATGGTGCCAGCGGGCAGCTCAAGACAGGCCGTAGCTTGTCTGTACACTTTTGAAACCTGCATGGGCTGTATGTCGTTCACGAGTCCAACGACTTTGTAGTCATCATCGAGAAAGATTGCATCAATGGCATAAGCCATGCCTATCATATGAATAGAGTTGCAGGGTTTGAGCAACAGCCCCTGCCCCGCTACTATCGGCTTGCTGTAAAGCAGCCCGCGCAGGCGACTGGCGAAACTGTCAGCGACCCGAGCATCAGTCGCCAGGGTCGTGCCCCGGGTCTGATTCTTGAAACAAAGTCCCACCGTTCAACCCCTGATCTAGCTTAGGAGCTGCCCATAATCGGACCGAGCGCATTGATAATTGTGACGACGGCTGGACCGAGCATCGGAGCCAGAATCAAAGGCATAACGAAAAGCATGATAACCGGAACCATCTTTACCGGCACTTTCGCCGCTTCTTCTTCTTTCTTTCTCTTCAATCTTTCGCGCAGTGCCTCTGCTTGCTGTCTGAGCGGGTAGCTGATGTCCGCACCCTTTTGTTCAGCAGCGATAAGGGCTGATGCCATGGAGATCAATTCATCCACACCGCATCGTTCTCCCATTTCGCGCATCGCGATTGGTACTGATTTGGCGAAGATTTTTACGTCTTGAATCAGCTGTTGCATCTCGACGCAGAGGATCGGGCAGGTATCGATAACTTCTTTCGATACTTTGTCGACAGCCATCAACAAGCCCAAACCGGCTTGAGCGCAAACGATCAACAAGTCGATGATTGTCGGAAGCTCTTTGAGAATCTGGGTCTGACGCTTCTTGACTCGACCGCCGAGGAAGAAGTTCGGCATGATCCAGCCGAGGAAGGCTGAAAACGGAGTCAGCAAGAGCATGATCGGGTTGCCGGCGGCGTTCAGCAAGCCCATCATAATGGTCATACCAGCTACGACCGATTTGATTCCTATGTAAATGGCAAGGTGAGCTTGAGTTCTGTAGTTAGCCTGAGTGAGCAGTTGCAGGGTTCTCTTATCAGCGAGACCTGGCAAGACGCTCAGAACAAGCTCGCCCACTGTACGTAAGAAAGCCAGCATGGCCGAATCTTTCGGCTGGTCTGCACCAGTGTCTTCCTTCTCTTTGCGCGGTCTGACGCGTACTGCGTAAGTATCGACATACTGCGTGAAGACAGGCTGCATGAGCAGCAGTCCAGCGCCAATCACAACCACAAAGGTCAGTATTCCAAGAAAGTACGTTGGCATTGAACGATTAGACCTCGAAAGTTGTCATTTTCATAAGAATCCAGAACCCGAGCAGTTCCCAGAGCACGAGGAGCGTAACGATGATACGTGCGTAGAAATTGTTCAAGAACGGGATGATGTATCCAGGTGTAGCCAGATATGTCATCAGTGTAATGCCGTACGGCAAGCAGCCGATGAACATGGCAGTGGCTTTACCTTGTGATGTGAGAGCGTTAAGAAAGTCGCGCAATTTGAATCGTTCACGAATTGCATCTGCGATTACAGCCACAACGTCAGCGAGGTTGCCCCCTACGTCCTGACTGATAAAGATTGCCTGGGTCAACAATCTGAAGTCGGGAGTGCGGATTCTATAAGACATTTCGTTCATAACGTCTCTGAACGGCTTACCTAACTGCAGTGATACCAGTCCGCGCTTGAATTCGGCACGAATTGGATCTGGTGCCGTTTCTGCCAGAACCTTAAAGACTTCCATTACAGGAGAACCTGCTCGAAGCGATGACACCATCGTTTCCAGAACCTGTGGCAACTGCTCGGTCATCTTGTCCTGGCGTTTCTTTGCCATGTGACCAATGTAGGCGATAAAGCCCGCAGCACCTGCAGGAATTCCGAGAATGAATCCGACAATTGCCAGGTCTGGAACCATCAAATATGCGATCAATCCGAAGACCAATCCTGCTGCGATTGACACGCAAATCCATGTCATACGCATCTGGTCATATTTTGCTTCCAGACCGGCAAGAGCAAGTGTGCGAGCCAGGTAGCCCTGTCTCTGGGTCAAAAAGATGCTGACTTCAGACTCATCGTTGTGTTTCTCAGCCATGCGGCGCTGATGTTTACCCAGCCGACTGAGTTCATCTGACCACTGGCTGCGGGTCATCGCCATTACGGCAAGCCCAATACCAACAATTGCTGCGAAAACAATGATGCTTACTGGCATTTCTTTATCTATCCTGCTGAGCGCTTAACGGAGCCATTCCAGTTTGAACGGAACTGCTTCCTGTTCAAGTTGATCGAGGAACTTAGGCGGCAAGCCTGAACCAACGTGACGGCATTTAAAGAAGCCGCGTGGGTCTCGACCTTCACGCTCAAGGTGGAACATTGTGGAGATGGCGATCGTGTCACCTTCCATCCCGGTTATCTCGGAAATTTCTGTGACGCGTCTTGTACCGTCTTCAAGTCGCCTGATCTGAATGATCATTTGAATAGCTGAAGAGATCAACTCTCTGGCGGCTTTAGCAGGCATTTCCACACCAGACATGAGAATCATGTTTTCAAGACGCTTTGTGCAGTCTCTCGGTGTGTTGGCGTGGATTGTGGTCATTGAACCACCGTGACCTGTGTTCATGGCCTGGAGCATGTCGAACGCTTCTTCTCCGCGGCATTCTCCCAGGATGATTCGGTCAGGTCTCATACGCAAGCAGTTGATAACGAGCATGCGCTGTGTGATACGACCCTTACCTTCAGTGTTCTCAGGTCTTGTTTCCATTCGCACCCAGTGCTCATGTTGCAATCTCAATTCCGCCGCGTCCTCAATCGTGATGATGCGTTCGCGGGGGTTGATGTGGGCGGAAAGGGCGTTGAGCAGAGTTGTTTTACCAGAACCTGTACCACCGGAGATGATGATGTTGATTCTGCCCTTGACGCAAGCCTTCATTACTTCAGCCATCTGCACCGACATGGCGCCTTTTTCCACCAGTTGTCCTAGAGACATAATCGATGTACCAAAGCATCGAATTGTGATCGTCGGACCGTCGATGGTGACCGGAGGAATCGTTGCGTTTACACGTGAACCGTTTGGAAGACGGGCGTCTACCATCGGCGAGTTATCGTCAAGTCTTCTGCCCAGAGGCTGAATGATTTTGTCGATTGTCTGTCTCAAGTGTCTTTCGTTTTCAAACTGAATGTTTGTTTTTTCAAGACGACCGTGACGTTCAACGAAGATGGAGTTGCAACCGTTGACGCATATGTCGCCTACGCTTGGGTCTCTCAGAAGTGGACCCAGTGGTCCGAATCCGAATACTTCGTCAAGTACGTTCTGGAGAAGAATACCTTTCTCCATCATCGTCAAAGGCGCTGGGTCTGAGTTTACGATTTCTCTGATACGGGCTCTGACTTGAGCTTGTGTGTCTTCGGAAATATTGGTCAAACGCGATGTATCCAACTCTCTTCTGAGCTGGTCGATAATCAATTTTTCTCGTTCACGAATCAGCTGCTGGTTGGCAGAGAATTTGGCGCCGAGGTCACCGGGTGCAGGACCGACTTCCATGCCGCCGCCGCCGTGACCGCCACCGTGTCCCCCGAATTCATCTTTTGCATCGATGCGCTCGATGTCAGCTCTGGATGGACCAGCTTCACTGGCTGGCATGGTACCGGGCTTGGCGCCACCAGCTACGCCAGTGGCTGGACCGCCACCGCCTGGTCGAGCCATACCGCTCTGTCCCTGCTGTGGCCCTCCTGTGCGTGCTCCGCCTACGCCGGTCTGTTGCTGAGCTCCAGCGACACCCGTACTTTGCTGAGCAGCAGGCACCACATCTGATGCCTGCCTTTGTTTAACCAGCTGCCCCATTAGTGAGGATGTAGGCCGTGCCGGCAAATTTTGGTCTTTTCTTTCGTCGCCCATTTAGAACCACCTTTTATCCTGGGACAGTCTGATACATACAAGTGGGTCCAGGCAGCAAGCTGCTCGACTCCTCGAGCTGCCGACTTATCTCTTCTTGCCGAAAATTGCAGGCAGTTTGAAACCGCTGCCCTTATCGCCATCTTTTGTAGTTAAGAGAAGTTGTTCGCCACCTGCTACTCTGCGCGCCAACGAGTCGAGGGCTTTGCCGAGCGCGGTGTGTCCGGGAGCGATTTGCCCCTGGTTATTAACCCACTTGGCTGTCTTCGTATCGTTCGGGATTTCATGGAACACAGGGTAGTTGAGATTGGCCCGACATTCGCTCAATACGTCCTGAGGCAGCCACTCCGAGCGGTTTATCACAAGGAGAAGCTTCTCTTGGTTGTAGTGAGCCTTAAAGGTATCGAGACACTTACGGGCATTCAAGATGGCTGCCCAGTTGTACTCGGTAATCACAAGCACGTGATCGGCAAGGTCGAGAGTTGCGATTGCTCGCTCGTCTAGCAAGTTCTTGGGAAGATCAACGACGGTAAACCTGAATTCCTGTTTGGCTGTATACAAAATTTCCTGTACTTGAGCGGCGTAGATATCGCCAATATCTTCAAGTTCAGGTGGTGCAGCCAGGATGCTCAACTTATCGTCGTACCTGGTCATCAGGTTGCGCAAGTAAGTGGCATCAAAGTTAGTGTGTGAAAAGTCGATTGTACTCAAGCTGAATGATGGCTCGAGGTTCAGATAGTGAGAGATCATGCCGAACTGCAAGTCGAGGTCGACAATGCATGACTCACCGTATTTGCCAAGATAACCAGCCAGGTTAGTACAGATAGTAGTGGCTCCGATACCGCCAGTCGGGCTGAATATCGCGACCACTTTGCCGGCTGCCGTGGAGACTGACTCTGACTGGTGCTTGAGCTGAATACTCTGCACTGCAGCAGGCAAGTCTGTACGCCAACGCTCTGCGTCGAGGAAGTCAGAAGCCCCGAGTCGATACGCGGTGCGGATCAACTCAGGGTCTGGAACTTCGTAACTAACGAAAAAGTAGAGTTGCGGGAAAGTTTCCCGCAACTCTGCTAGAAGTGATAGTCCACGGACAGGAGCTGGGCTCAGCTCGATCCAGACCAACTTCGGGTGTAGGCTGCCAATTTGCTCGCGCGCCATGGAACCAGAGACGGTACTCACCAGAGCCAACGAGGGTTGGCTATGGATCAAATCTTCGATGGTTTGGCGTTTGTCCAAACCCGCATCGCAAACAAGAAGTGTGGTCAGTTTCATAGTCTAAGCGTTCTCCTCCTTCCGTAAGCCTTAACTAGGGGTATACCCACTAGCCAAGAGATGATCACATTTCCCAAGAATTAGCTCTTGGGCACTGAGAGTACATCCTTCTTGCTTCCGGACCATATTTCGATTTCGTGTAGTGGTGGTGGTGGTGGTGGTGCTGAAGGCATCGCGCCTGGCATGCCGCCTGCATCTCCTGGTGCTCCTGGAAGTGGAGGTGGAGGAAGAGCGGATGGTGGTGGGAGCGCTGAAATTTCGCTCTTAGGCGTAGGTGGCTTAGCAAACAGTGACGTTACATCAACTGTTGCCACGGGTGTGTGATCTTTATCGTTTCTGAGCGTTAGATAAAGCTTACCCGCGACGATGCCCTTGATCAGTTTGCCGGCATCTTCTGGAGAGACGGCTACTGTTACAGAGCTTGCAGGAACAGCGGTGGCTGCGCCTGGGGTCTTCTGGTACATCTGACCAACTGCGATCACTTCGACGTCTGACAGGATTGGTTGAGCCTTAGTATCAGGACCGGAGCCAACCATGGCGATGATGTCTACGTGAGATTCTGGTGTGACGAAACCGGCTACACCAGAGTTGTTATCCACTGCAAAAGTTACAGCGCGATATCCTTCCTTGAGTCTGGCTTCGAAACCAAGGGAAATTCCTTGTGGTGCCAAGTCGTGCTGTGACACGATTTGTCCAGTCGAAATACCGTATTTGGCTACGCGTCCAGCCGCAAGGCTCGCAGATGTGATTGCATCTTGCGGGATTTTGCTCTGCTCGATCTCGCGCTCTTCTAAAGCTTCGGTTGGAATTGTCTGACCTTCAGGGATGTCCTTGATGGTGTAGACAACTTTGCCCTTAGCATTCATTTTCGACTCGAGTTCGGCCTGTTTGCTTTGGAATGTCTTTTCTTGTTCAGAAACCTTACCCGTCACCATCATTGTCACCACAACGGCTAAGCCGATGATGATGAGCAGCATTACTGCTGGAGGCATTCGGGAAAGGCTTAAAAACAAAGCTCGTAATGGATTCATTACGGTTCCCCCTTCTATCTATCTCTTGAGAAAGATTAACCAATTACTATTAACGCACATTGGTGACGCAAGAACAACGCTTGTCCTGTGCCTTACCAAAAATGTTTTACCCGCAAAAGCGTGATTTCTAAACGATTTCGTCAAAGCAGGGTTACAAAGAGCAGATAAACTTCTCACCTGTCGATGTCATGAAGACTATTACACCAGCTCGCTTACATTGAAATCGACGCTGTTGAATTGACACTCGCAATTAACCCGAGCCAGGAGCAAATCAACAGGGAGTGCGTCGACCCGTTGTCTACACACTCCCTGTACAAGCAAAAACGGGAGGGCCTTTCCGCTAGCCCTCCCGTTTTCAATTTTTCGATACTGCGATTAGGACGCGCTAGCAGCAGCACTCGACAGGTTGTTCAATTGTGAAACAACTGCGCTGAATGCTTGCGAGATAGCACCAGTCAAAGCACCCTTGGTGATACCGAACACTAGGGCTACGAGAATCGCGACGAATGCCAAGATGGCGCCGTATTCTGTAATACCTTGTCCTGACTCGTCAGTAATGAAGCGATTAACCATGTGAGAACCTCCTTAGTCGATCTCCACTCGTATACCTATGCAGATGAGATTTTACTCCCAAAGCATCAGTAATATGCAAGATCTATATTTTAGTAATGTATTACTTTGAGCAACAACAACACAACAACAACTGAATAGATTGAAAGACTATTTTACGAAAAACCTCCTCGCTTTCTATCCGCCGTCGCTTTTCGGTCGATTAATCAACCGCTTTCTTTCAGCTTACTTTTCTATCATAGCTCATACCCGAAAGTTGCCTAGTGGTTGTCAAATTAAATGTTCTGGCAGAGCGTTGCAAAAAACTTCGAAATTGTCCGCCCGCTTGGCGACATGGCATAATTAGTTCGTTAGAGTATTCTCAAATACGTCCAATTTTTTTCTTCGGAATAACCTCATTTGAGCAAGCCAGATTCTAAAGCCTCACAGGCGCCCGTTGAGACCGCAAAGAGACAGGTTCAGAATTACATATATAGGTATGGAAAAGAAGGGTGGTGGCCGTACGCTCCGGGACAGACAGCCTCTACCGAAGCCACTGCCTGGTGTGCGCTCTCGCTTAGCGAGAAAGACCCTTTGCGCCTGAAAGCACTGGATTATCTGGTCAGGTCTCAAAATCAAGATGGCGGGTGGCCGACCGGACCCGCCGAGGGTAAATCTGACTGGTGCACGGGTCCGGCTCTGTTTGCACTACGCACGGTGGCAGAGTCGCATCCCAGCAAACAAGCCACTGCCGCCTACGAAAAAGGTGCCGCGTTTCTCTCTGAGCTGCCCACCGAGCTTTACAACCTGGCTGCCCGCATGCTGCTTGGCGCCGTCCAGGGCGTGAAGGAGACGGAAGAATCTGCGCGCGGCTGGCCCTGGTCACGCGGCTGCTACCACTGGGTCGAGCCCACCAGTTACAACCTCTACGCATTCAAGATTCCGGAGCGCACCAGATATAAAGGCGGCTTCAATCAAATGATTTTGAGGGCCAACAAATTTTTGCTTGAAAACACATGCTCAGTGGGCGGCTGGAATCACGGCAGCCACTTCAGCCTGGGCACCAACTTGCCTCCATATATAGTGACAACAGCAGAAGCGCTTCTGGCTTTGCAAGATTTTTCAGACCACAAAGAGATTGGGCGAGCTTTTGATTTCCTCGATGCCAACAGCGAAGCTGCAGAAGCAGGACAAAAAAATTCCGCCATGGGACTGGCGTGGATGACCCTGGCATATCATGCCTATGGACGCGATACTGCAAAGACGCTGACGAAACTTATTTCCATCCAGAAAGAGGACGGCAGTTTTGGACCAAACATGATGGTGACGGCGCTTGCCTCTATGGCTTTGAATACAACCGATGCAGTCAATCCGTTCAAGATGAAGACAGGCAACGGCAAGCCAGGCAGTAAGACAGGTGACAGTAAGACAGAGAGCGATACAGGCAACAGTAAGTCGCACAGCGACAAAGAACCGGCATAAAAAATGGACCACAAAAAAAATTATCCCTGCAAGTACAGCGCCATGAAGCATGCGCAACAATCTGCCGTGCCGCAAACTTCATCGCAAGTTTCTGATTCCACAACATCTGAACATAAGATCAAGCGCCGCGACTTTCTCGTTTCAGCAGCCGGTGCAGTGACAGCGGTTGCTCTGGGTGGATGCGGAGGTCCAAAGCTCAACGTCGATTTGCAGGAAGCGACTCCGGCCCAACTGGCGCGCAAGAAACAGGGACGTTCAACGGTGGGCATATTACCGTGTCCATCTTATGAAGAAGATATTTTCAAGGCGGTCAAGCCATTCTTGAAGTCACTGGATCTTCCAGATTTGACTAACAAAACAGTCGTGATCAAGCCGAACATGGTTGAATTTCACCCGATCTCGCCAATCACAACAAACCCTGCTGCTATCTTGGCAGCTGTCGAGCTGGCCAATTATCTCGGTGCCAGGGAAATTATCATCGGCGAAGGTCCAGGACACATGCGCGATACAGAGTTTCTTCTGGAAGCTTCCGGTATAGGCGCAATGTGCAAAAAGCACAAGTTGAGATACGTCGACTTGAATCTCGACGATCTGGAAAAAGTTGAAAACGTAGATGGTTTCACGAAGATGAAAGAAATCTATCTGCCCAAGACGATCATGGAAGCTGACGCTGTAATCAGCGTGCCGAAAATGAAAACGCACCACTGGGTCGGTATGACTGCGTCGATGAAGAATTTATTCGGCACGGTGCCAGGGCGCAAGTACGGCTGGCCGAAAAACATTCTGCACATTAATGGAATTCCTCACAGTATTCTGGATCTGGTGCACATGATCAAACCGCAAATCGGTTTTGTCGACGGCATCATCGCCATGGAAGGCGACGGTCCGATCATGGGAACGGCTAAACCAATGGGTTTCATGGTTCTGGGAAGCGACCTGGCTGCCGTTGATGCCACCTGCGCGCGGACGATGGAGATTCCGATAGAACGATTGCTTTATCTGAGAATGGCGGGAAAGGTAATCGGTAATACGGATGAATCGCAGATCGATATCAAAGGGGAGCAGATTGCGTCGGTGAAAAAAGAATTTGAAATGCCAATCACATATCAAGACAAGAAGCTGATGGTACAAGCGAATAAAGGCGCCGGCTGAGCACATCGACCTTTCCTGAAGATCAAATCACAATCAACATCGAGTCAGTTGATTGCACTATGATCAACGCGTCGATATAAGAGCAGGAGATCCATGTGGTGGAGCTGAGTGTTGTCATTCCGTCTCTGAACGAGTCGAAAAATCTCGACTTCGTCTTGCCTCGATTGAACTCGGTGCTGACTGAAACCGGGCTTGAGTATGAGATTCTCATTATCGATACAGTCGAGACCGACCTGCCGACGCAGGAAGTCTGTCAGAAAAACGCCGCCACCTATTTGAATCGTTCGCCCAACAACAGTTACGGCAGCGCCAACCGTACAGGTATTAAAGCAGCCAGAGGGCATCACATCCTGATTATGGACGCCGACGGATCGCACGAGCCGGAGTTCATTCACAAACTTCTGACGGAGCAGGATAACTACGACATCGTCATCGCGTCACGATATGCCAAAGGTGGGGCCAGCCGAGCCACGACCAAAGCAATTGTCATGTCACGAATGTTGAATGCGACATACGGAATTATCTTCAATCTTCACTATGCCGACCTTTCCAACAGCTTCAAACTCTACAAAGCGAGCGTGTTGAAGCCGCTTGAACTGCAGTGCGAAAACTTCGACATCATCGAAGAAATTCTCATCAAGGCGCGGCGCAAAAACCCGCGGCTCAAAATTCTCGAAGTTCCTTACATTTTTCAAGAGCGTGTCACCGGCAAGTCCAAGCGGGAGACGGCTAAATTCATCTACACTTACTTGCGCACGTTGTGTCGATTACTCGCCGGTGGCTGATAGTGACTTTGTGTGGACTGCTCGCCGGTGGCTGATATCACTTTGTGCGGACTGCTCGCCGGTGGCTGATATCACTTTGTGTGGACTGCTCGCCGGTGGCTGATATCACTTTGTCTCTTCTGCTGCAGGATGGCTGATAGGCGGCTTGATCGTGCCAGTCGAACACGGATTTGAGGCTTAACACCCTCGATCACGCACCGCCGATGATATGCTCACCCAGCTGGGCATACATCAATCAGCGATGGTAGTTGGGCATGGAAACCGAAGTCAAAACGACTGATAAATCTAAGCAAGAAGAAGTACGTCTGCCGTTTCTAGACCTGGCGGCACCAATAGGTCTGGGCAGCTTCTTACTGGTTGTCGCGTTCAAAATCTTGATCATGTCCGTGTTCTCATCAGGCTATATGAACGAGCTGTTCGTGCCGTTTTTGAGACATTACGTCGAAACTTTCGACAACCCCTGGGATTTCTTCTTTCGCACCACCACCCAGCGCGACCAGTTCCCATACCCGCCGCTCATGCTCTATCTGGAAACGTTGAGCTGCCTGCCGCTCAAAGTTCTGGGCTGGAACAATCCATTCATCGTAAATATATGCATGAAGTTGCCGACGCTCGTTGCAGATTGCGTGGTGGCGCGACTTTTGATTGCCATGTTCCCAACGCGGGTCAACAAAGTTTTCTGGTTCTACTTTCTTTCACCGATTGTTATTTACGCCTGCTATATGCATTCACAGTTGGACTTGATACCAACTGCGATACTATTCAGCGCCGCCTTTTTATTGCGCAAACATAGCAGCGCTCGTGCAGCGGCTCTGATGGGTCTGGCACTGGCTACAAAAACGCACGTCGCGGCAGCGCTGCCGTTATTCCTGGTTTATATTTACCGCAATCAGAAACCCGTGTCGGCCGCGCTGTTCTCAATAATTGCAGGCGTTACTTTTTTCTCTTTTCTCTTTCCCTATCTGGATTCACCAGGCTTTCAAGCTCTCGTTCTCCATAATCCGAAGCAAAGCCAGATTTTTGAATCGCACTTCGACATCGGCACCATGCAAATTTATCTGCCGATTTTTGCCGTCTTCATGGCATATGGAAGATTCGCTCTCTATCCTAAAATCAACACAGATCTGCTCGATGCGTTCCTGACCATTGTTTTTGCTCTATTCGTTTTGACTGTGGTGCCGGCGCCGGGTTGGTATGTCTGGATTACACCATTTCTAGCTGTATTCATGTGCAAATACAGCGAGCGAGATCATCGCATCGTGCCGGCGTGCTTTGGGCTCTATTTCTTCTACCTGGCATATTTCCTGCTTTTCCATCATTTTGATTATCCAGATCTGATCGCGTTCAACGTGCCATTCCACTTCAAAATCACAGGAGAGCATATCGCATCGATTGCTTTCACTGTGCTGGAAGTAACTCTGCTAGCCAATATCGTTTTGCTTTATCGCATCGGTGTGCGCAGCAACTTCAATTACAAACGCGACAAGGCTGTGGTGATTGGAATTGGTGGCGACAGCGGTGCCGGCAAATCAACGCTGCTTAAGGATATCAAATCCCTCTTGCACAGCCGGGTTGTGGAGCTGGAAGGAGACGCCGATCACAAGTGGGAAAGAAGCAACGAGAATTGGAAAGGTTACACGCACCTTGATCCCAAAGCCAACTTCTTGCACCGGCAAGCAGACACCATCTTCAATCTCAAACGCGGCAAGAGCGTGCAACGAGTCGACTACGACCACGACACAGGATCATTTACAAGCGCTCGTGTAATTAAGCCTAATGACTTTATTGTCCTTTCCGGTCTGCACACGTTTTACTTGCCGAAGTCGCGCAAGGTCATCGATTTGAAAATTTTTCTTGACCCCGAGCAGAGTCTCAAAACTTACTGGAAAACATCGAGAGACCAGCGCGAGCGCGGCTACAGCGCACAGCAAGTCGAAGATCAGATGAACAGGCGCAAAACTGACCGGGACAAGTTCATTGAGCCACAGCGCGATTTCGCAGATTTGAGCATACGCTATAAACCAGTCAATAGAACCACTGATGGTGACTTTGCAGGAGATCCAAAACTGACCCTGGAGCTCTCACTCAGCTCCAGCATCCAGCTTGAAGACCTGGTGCAAGAGCTTATGCGCAGCGGTTTGCTTGCACACTGGGATTATAACGACGATTTGTCCAGACAAGACCTGAGCTTGCTTGAGCCAATGCCAGTCGAGATGCTGCAGAAAATTGCCAACAACATGATCCCCAACATCGACGAGCTGATCAGCCAGAGCATTGAGTGGCAGGAAGGTTTTAGAGGCTTCGTACAACTGATCATCCTGCTTTTGATCAACGACTTGATGAAAGAGAAAGAGCAAAGCCATGAGTAGCAGCGGCATTTTGCTCGATCTCGACAACACGCTGTACGATTACAACGCCGCTCATCAGCCTGCGCTGGAAGCCGTTTTGAGCTGGCTTACAACCAGATTGCAACGCCCTTCCGAACAAGTTCGCAACTGCTACACCGAAGCTCGCCGCAAGGTAAATCACGATTTGCACGGACTGGCTTCATCGCACAGTCGACTGCTGTACTTTCAGGGCGTTTGCGAGCAGTTGCAAGTTGCGCCATACGTTATTGCTGTTGAAGCGGAAGACCTTTACTGGCAAGTCTTCTTCAAGCACATGGTGCTGAGACCGTCGGTGATTGACTTCCTCGCCGCCGTTAAGGGTAAACCGATAGCAATCGTTACCGACCTGACGACTCGAATACAGTTTCAAAAAATCGCCCACCTCAACTTGGCAACATCTTTCCAGGCCATCGTAACGAGCGAAGAAGCAGGTCACGAAAAGCCCCACCCGCACATTTTCGAGCTGGCGGCAGCCAAACTACAGCTGGACCCCGCGGTCTTATGCATGATTGGAGACAGTTGGGAACGCGACATCCAGGGCGCGCTAAAATTTGGCATGCGGTGCTTTTTCTATAAAGAAACGGATGCCGTCAAAAACGCTGCTGATGGCGCTGATAGTCAGGCAGCAGAAAATTCTCATCTCATAACTGAATTCAGTGATTTCAGCACGCTGGCGACGAAAATTTGAAGATGGACATGAAATGACACAAGAAACAAAAGCAGCTCACGGCATGGAATCCGACGAATCCGCCGCATCCAAACAATCAAACCCGTCCAAATTCGATTTCACAGACCTGGTCATATTGTCGCGATATGCAGGCGAGCGTTTCGATCTGGTACAAGCGGGTGGAGGCAATACTTCCGTCAAGCTCGATGATGGGCGGCTTTTCGTCAAAGCCTCCGGCATGGCACTGAGCGACGTTGGCGAAAGTGATTTCTGCTGCGTGCGATGGCAACCCCTGCTGGATTTCCTAGACGGCGCCGACGTGAACGCAGACAGAGCGGAACTTGAGGCACAATCTAAAGAGATCGTCAAAAACGCTTGCGAGCCCGGTCCCAAGCGTCCGTCAATCGAGACGATGTTGCACTGCACGCTGGGCAAGTTGACCCTTCACACACATCCAGTAGCGGTGGCAGCGGCGGTCTGCCGCAACGACTGGAATGAGCAATTGGCAGAGCTATTCGGTGATGCATTCTTCGTTGACTACAAAACTCCCGGTCCGGCTCTAGCACTGGCATTGCGTCAACAACTGCAGCAGCGAAACTGGCAGCTCGGCAAGCCGGCTGTCATATTTTTGCAAAATCACGGTTTAATCGTAGCCGGAAATACACTCCAGGAAGTGATCAAAATCACCGATGCCGTTGTCGAGAAAGTGGGGAAAATTTATCCAAACGACCTTTCGAAATACAAGTCCGTCAGCACGATATCGCAATTGGTCAACGAAGTTTGTGGCACGGAATGGTTAGCATACTTGAGCGACGACCAGATTTTGAATGATGCCATTTTCAAAAACAAAGAGTCTATATTGGCTCGCTGCGCCACTCCAGACCAACTTGTTTACTGTGGACCGCAAGGATTGCTGCTTCCATCAGAAGATATTGAAGCGGCTAAAGTCTCGATCAAAAAATTCCTCAAAGAGAAAAAGCATGCTCCCAAAGTGGTTCTGATGCCTGCTTGCGGGCAACTGAGGATTTTCCTGCTCGGAAAATCCTTGCGTAAGTGCAAAGAAATGGAAGACGTGCTCAAATCTCACGTTATTCTTCAAAACAGTGGAAGCTTTTCAACCATGCAGTTTTTGCCCGATGACGAAGTCGATTATTTAAGTAACTGGGACGCCGAGAAGTACAGACAAAATCTATGACCCACATTGTAATTCCGATGTCTGGAACCGGCGAACGCTTCAAGAAAGCGGGCTACAGCAAGCCAAAACCCCTGATCGATGTGGATGGTGCTCCAATTATCAAATATGTCGTAAGCATGTTCTCGCCTGACGACAGGTACACTTTCATCTGCAACTCCGACCATTTAGCGAACACAGAATTAGCCAGCGTGCTGAGAGAAATTGCACCGGCAGGCGAAATTATTTCGATTGCACCGCACAAAAAGGGTCCTGTTTATGCGGTCTCGCAGTGCTTCGACCGGATTGGCGACGAAGAGGAAGTGATCGTCAACTACTGCGACTTTTATTCATACTGGCACTACGACGACTTTTTGTCGACCACGAGGAAGCGCGGCGCAGCTGGCTCAGTGCCTTCTTATCGGGGCTTTCATCCGCACATGCTGGGCACGGACAACTACGCCTTTATCAAAAGCACGCCTGATCTTGAGCTGTTAGCAATCCAGGAGAAGAAGCCCTTTACGGACGACAGGATGTCTGAGTTCGCATCGAATGGCACGTACTATTTTTCACGCGGTCAGTACGTCAAAAAATATTTTGCTCGCCTGATGGAAAGAGACATACAGGTGAACGGCGAGTTTTACGTGAGTATGATTTACAACCTCATGGTCGAAGACGGCTTGCCTGTCTCGGTTTACGAAGTGCAGCACATGCTGCAGTGGGGCACGCCCAGAGACCTGGAAGAGTATCAACACTGGTCGGATTATTTCGCGCGGCTGCACCGTGAACACGAGCATTCAAGCGAAAGTAGCATTGGTCAGAGCGAACCCGGTAGAGTAAACGCCGGACTGGATATATCTGGCAAAGCAACCGCCGGTCAACATCAAACCAGCTGTGCCAATCTGACAGATACGGTACTGATTCCCATGGCGGGTAAAGGAGCGCGTTTCACCGCTGTCGGCTACGACGTGCCCAAACCACTAATTAGCGTCAGCGGCAAGCCGATGGTAGTACAAGCTTGCGATAATTTGCCGCCGGCCAGACGTTACATATTCGTCGCCCTGAAAGAACATCTGTCTGACTCGAATCTCGAAGAAACGCTTAGGGCTGAATTTAAAAACGTGAGTATTGTCTCCATCGACGAAGTCACAGAAGGTCAGGCATCAACCTGCGAGTTAGGATTGCGCCGCGCCATACCGCCTCAAAATCCCAACGACCAGCTTCTTATCGGTGCCTGCGACAACGGCATCATTTACGATGCGGCAAGATGGAATGCACTTCTCCACGAAACAAGCATCGACGTTGCTGCCCTCAGTTTCAGGCACCATCCAGCCAGTGAGCGCAATCCCCAGATGTATGGATGGTTGAAAGTGGATGGTACAGTGGCCGATTTCCCCAGAATTTCAGGAGTGTCGGTGAAGAAAGCAATTTCAGACTCACCTCGCACCGACCATGCCATAGTGGGTGCATTTTTCTTCAGACGAACCAGCGACTTTCTCAAAGCCTACGAAAAGCTGAAAGATGAGAACATTCGAGTCAATGGCGAATTTTACGTCGACAGCATGGTGGAAGTAGCCGTGCGACTGGGGCTGACTTGCGTGGCGTTCGAAGTTGATGATTACATCTGTTTTGGCACGCCCAACGACTTGAAGACATTTGAATACTGGCAGTCATTCTTCCATAAGTCCGACTGGCACAGGTATTCTATCGAGGCGGACAGAAACGCGATTGGCAGCGATCGGCGTTTGAAAGAAAGAGTCGAAGCCGGTTCCAGAACCCGCAAATGAGCGAGGACCCGCTAATGAGCCAGGACCCACTAATGAGCAAGGACCCACTAATGAGCCAGGACCCACTAATGAGCCAGGACCCGCTAATGAGTCAGGACCCAGTAATGAGCCAATCTACGCGCCTGACGATTGTAATCCCCTGCTACAACGAAGCGAAAAATATTCCGCTTATCCTCAAGCGCTTTCAAGAAGTCACTACCCGCGGTGACATCAAATTACTGCTGGTCAACAACGGCTCCAGAGATGATAGCGCAGAGGTGCTGGCTGCCGAAATCCCGAAATTTCCATTTGCAGAATCTTTGCTGGTGCCTGTTAATCAAGGCTATGGCTACGGCATCTTACAGGGTCTGGCTGCATGCAAAACCGACTATCTTGGTTGGACTCACGCAGACATGCAGACAGATCCCAAGGATATAGTCAGAGCGATGGAAGTCCTGGAGAAAGCAAACTTTCCAACCAACATGTACGTGAAAGGACAGAGGCGCGGCAGACCACTTTCAGACTCGTTTTTCACAGGTGGCATGAGTGTTTTCGAATCGCTTTACCTCGGCACGTCCCTGTGGGATATCAACGCCCAGCCCAACATATTCCATCGATCGTTTTATGAAACGTGGACGGCGCCGCCGCAGGATTTCGCGCTGGACCTCTACGTTTACTACACCGCCATGCAGGAAAACCTTAATCTGGTTCGCATCGACGTCATTTTTCCAGAGCGTTTGCACGGTCAATCGAACTGGAATACCGGCTTCAACTCCAAAGTCAAATTTATCAAACGCACGTTAGACTTCAGCGTCAAACTGAAGAAGACTTTCAAATAAACCATCCGCCTCAGGAGAATCATGCATTACATCGCACACCGCATCAACGAGTTGGAAAATCTTAGAAATCTACCTGCTCAGTATGGGGCTGAAATAGATTTGAGAGATCGGGGTGACCGCCTCATTCTCGTCCACGATCCCTTCAAGGACGGAGAGGATGCAGAGCCATTTTTCGCAGAATGGAAACACGGAACGCTCATCCTCAATATTAAGAGCGAACGCATCGAGCACCGCATCCTCGAGCTGCTGCAGAAGTATAAAATCAGCGATTATATGTTTCTCGACTCGTCCATTCCGATGATTGTTGCGCTGTCAAAACTGGGCGAAAAGCGAATCGCCGTGCGCTACTCGGAGTTTGAGACAATTGAAACGGTCCTGAAGTTTGCAGGCAAAGTCGACTGGGTTTGGGCTGATTGCTTCACGCACCTGCCGTTGCACGCAAAAGAGTTCAAGATCTTGAAAGAGGCGGGGTTTAAGATCTGTCTGGTCTCACCGGAGTTGCAGGGTCGACCCGAAGATATAGACACCTACAAGCAGCAACTTACCAATGAGGGCATAAAGCTTGATGCTATCTGCACCAAGCTTTACAACATTCCGAAGTGGCAGAGCTAATTATTCCAAAGTAGCAGAGCTGAGTGTTCTGAGGCAGCTGAGCTGAACATCAGTTATTTGGATGGGGGAGAAGCAGAAGTGGATATCACTTATCGAGCAGATAGTAATAAATTTCGCAGCCCGGCACTTGCTTCCAGCCGGTCAGGTCAGTAGGCGGCATATACTGCTTAAAGGGCAGCTTTAAGTCTATATTTAAAAGCGCGCGTACAATTTTCAAGTCTGTAGTGATTACAGGATCTTCAACGTCAGGGATGCGTGCGTAAACAACAACACGCGCACCCGTCTGCTTAACGACATCAAGCACTTCCTGACGCTTTTGCGCCGACAGTTGCCAGAACTGTTTTTCGTCTTCGATATTTGCTACCACGTGCAGTTTCTCGGGTTCTGCATACTGATAATTTCTCTGAACTCTCACTCCGACCTGGGCAATGGCATCACCATATTTGATACCATCGTGCTTTAACGCCATGGCAGCGGCGTACCAGACGTTGCGCTTTTCCTGAAAAAGATCAGCAACGTCGCCGACAAATTTCGTGGAGAAAGCTAAAAGCACACAGAGCGCAGCAGTGAGCAAGCATATTTTGCGCAGCAGAGATGCCTTTTCGCCGGGCAGTCGCACGGCGACGAGCAGAGCCAGAACGGTGATTGGATAGATAGCGATGAAGTAGCGCGTTATGTAAGTGTCGATGTAGAGATTGCCAACGACCGTGTAAGCCACGATAAGCGCACATGGCGGAACCCAGATCGGTGCAGACACCCATAGAGCACGCCAGGGCAGCGTCCAACGCCGACTTCCAATCGTCGCGACAGCCAGAATCAGGAGAGGTAAATACAGAAACGTCCGGATGAAGTAGAAGATATTGCAACTGAGAGCCTTCAGCACTTGATGAAAGCGCACATGCACGATTGCTCCGGCTGCCCAATAACCGTAGTCATACATGATCGGCGTTGTGCCGGCAATCTTGTCGCCATAGTCTACAACTCGTGGCTCCTGGTGCAGAACACGGGGTTGGTGGATGACGCCATCGGTCCAGACTGGGTTGATTTCCTCAACGTGGTTGATATAAACAAACTTGCCGCTTTCTCCGAACGAGAGGTGACCAGCCCTGTCAGACATCGTTATCACCCAGGGCGCTGCCACCAGCGCAAAACAGGCGATGGATGACAACAAGCAGGCGATATTGCGGTTGAAGATAAATGTCAGCGAAAGATAAATTACAGTCATGCTAGCCATGACTGCTTTGCATAGATAGCCGAAGCCTAGCGTGATACCGAGAAGACAGGCACCCTTAGCAGTGGGCGTGCTGCTCAACTGGCGCAACATCAAACCACTGGCAAGGAAGATCAAAGCGGCGTTAAGCATATCCGGCGTGTCTTGATTGACGCCACCAAAGCCCAGCGCATAGTAAACGAAAAGAGCGTAACCGGTCCAATGCAGAACGCTTTGGCTAACCGCTGCACGTTCTGGGTCTTTAGAGAGAATCGCGTTGACGTAGTAGCTGTGAAACTGCGCAAAGAAAAATTCAAAAGCAAAAAATGTTCCCACCAGACACGCAAGATTGAAGACTTTCAGCTCGAAAAATTGCCAGTAAGCAGAGACAGGAACAAACTTGAGCACGAGCGCGAAGAGAGCCGGATAGAGCGGACTCCAATAGGTTGATACAGCTCTGGCAAAGTCACCCCGGCTGAAATAACCGGCGCTATCGAAATACTGCTGTGAGTCTGCGAAATATAGTTCGAATCGAGAATTCCACGCTTGAATGGCCCCCCAGATAACGATAAAAGCGAGGACAATAAGCCGGTAAAGAATTTTCCTGTCTTGCAGGCGATTTGCCGGGTAACTCATTTAGAAAATTGCGAAGTCAAAAGGTGCCTTAATCCGGCCTGCGCCTTGCGAAGCTTCAAGCAATTATATTGCAAATGTCAGTTCGACATAGCGCCAGCAAAATTGCGGCGACGCATCCGAAAACCGCCTGAAACCGTTACTGCACGGGCAGTCCGAACTTTCGACCAACGCCGCTGCGTAAGCCAGCCGATATCGCTTTACAATATGAAGTGCCGAACTAAACCGATATCGCTTCAATTCGAGCTGGACAAAACCTAAACCGATATCGCTTCAATTCGACCGGGACAAAACGTAAACCGATATCGCTCCAATTCGACCGGGACAAAACGTAAACCGATATCGCTTCAACTCGACATGGACAAAACGTAAACCGATATCGCTTCAATTCGACCGGGACAAAAAAGGTAAACCGATATCGCTTCAATTCGACCGGGACAAAAAAGGTAAACCGATATCGCTTCAATTCGACCGGGACAAGAAAGGTAAACCGATATCGGTCGGCTCCAGATGCGTCGAATGAGCTGACTTCAGGGATAGAGCTTGGCAAGCAACTTCCTGTCGTTACTGGTTAGCGATAGCACCGGGTGCAAATCATCGGTCGCAGCCAGTGACATTGCGTCGCGGTTATTGCTGGAGTGAGCGCGTATTCCAAAAGCATGTCCGACTTCATGCAAGCAGACTGCGCGCACCCTGCGGGGAGCCAATTTATAAAGCGTTTCTTCCAGAAGGCGCACCCTGACGCGATCAAACATGCTGTTGTGATATGAGGTTATATTCTCTGCCCACTGGTGCTCAACAGTATTTTCGCAAACAAAGAGAATGTCGGCATCAACATACCGTTCCGTGAGCACGAAACGGATCTTGCCATTGGATGCGTTACGCCACTCGCGAAGCGCGGAGACAATTTCAGTTGCGACCAGACCATCGCGAGCTTCAGAAACCACTCCTGAAATGTAGACTCGTAAAGGACTGCCGACAGCCCAGCGCGGCTCCTCCAAAACACCAGGCTTTGCAGACTGTGCGCTCACTGGTGAAGGAGCATATGCTGACGCCACTCGGGTACCTCCCCTGGGCAATGGAAAAAAGCGCGGCAGTCTGCTTGCATGAAGTCGGACATGCTTTTGGAATACGCGCTCACTCCAGCAATAACCGCGACGCAATGTCACTGGCTGCGACCGATGATTTGCACCCGGTGCTAT
>DATNPY010000061.1:0-22818 GCA_036702955.1 Drouetiella sp.
ATAACTTGCGTTAAATAGGTTTGGGCTGTTCCGCTTTCACTCGCCGCTACTAACGGAATCACTGTTTTGTTTTCTTTTCTTCCCGGTACTAAGATGTTTCAGTTCCCGGACTTACCTCGTCCTATCCTATGTATTCAGATAAGCGTCACCAGACATAACTCTGGTGGGGTTGCCCCATTCGGACACCCACGGATCTTAGCCTCTAACGGCTTCCCGTGGCATTTCGCTGTTTAGTGCGTCCTTCATCGGCTGCTTACGCCTAGGTATCCACCGTGCGCTCTTTGTAGCTTGACCAAAGTTTGGATGTATTCTCGAACAACAGGACATTGTCGAGCATCCAAACAAATTAATTCTGTGGAAATTCTAGAAGATTCACTTCTAGAATACGGACCTCAATATGCAGTTTTCAGGGTACATCGCCGGTTCAAAGTTAGCGGCCTTTTCCGGTTGGCCTGTCGCAGTTGGTTTTTCCAAACCGATGCGGTCATCAATTCTATCAGATTGCTCAGCGCTTTTACAAGGTTTTTTCTGAATGTTAGTTCAGAGTTTTTCTTGTCCGCTTACGGACTTGATCTTCTTGAAGAAGCGCTGTCCGACTGAAATTTGGAGGCTAGCGGAGTCGAACCGCTGACCTTCTCCGTGCAAAGGAGACGCTCTACCAGCTGAGCCAAGCCCCCATCCATGCGGGTTCTCATTGTACTAGACTCACTGTCTAAGCTCGTTAGCATCGAGCGTACATTTTGAACTTTCTTCACACATCACGATCCGGCTTTGAACTCAATCGGCTGACGCGCGATTTGAAAGCCCCGTGACGACTACTTCTCTATAATACAACATGATCTCCGAAGCGGGGGGATGAAAACAAAGTTTTAACAGTCAATTTGTTCGCGTTAAGAAACTGGTTTTGATGTCCACTAAAACCCTGATGGAATGCGCTTCTTCGCGGACTTCGAAAATGGTGCGATGATGCTCCGCGATCATCTTATATGGAATATTCCGAGTGAAAGAAGTGACTTGTCAGCATTGCAATACGCCGCAACCCGCATCAAACGGTAGTTGCAGAAATTGCAGCCGCGCGCTGATCACCGAATCTGGTGCCGAACTGACAACCGTGCAAGACGGTGCATTCTACAGCGATGCAGATGCGCCAATCTTCTATCCGGTGTCTCGCGCCAAATTTATCTTGCTTGTTATCGTTACGCTCGGCTGGTACGCAGTTTACTGGTCGTACCGAAACTGGCGCTACGTGCAGGTCGAAAGAAGGCGTAACGTCAGTGCTGCGTTGCGCGCTCTATTCTCGTTCCTATTTATGTATTCCCTGGCAGACGAAGTGCGAATCATGGCAAGGAAATTTGATGTCGCATCCACTGTCAATCCGCGCGTTATCGGTGTTGGATTCGCGTTGATAGTTATTGGTGCGCAATTAGGTAGGTTTTTCGCACCGCTTTATTTGCTTCCGGCTTTGTCTTTCATTCCGCTCTTGCCCGTGGTGCAGGAGATCGACAATATAAATTGGAAGGCCGACAGGCAGGTGCAAAGCGGTTTTACAACTGAAGACGTGGTTTTTCTGGCGCTCTGGTGCGTTGTCATTGGGCTTGCAGTCATGCGTTTCGTTTTGCGCTAACATCAAACAGTTCTAAAAATACGTTGTCCGCAGTCATATAAATAGATCGTTTGTGCAGAGAAATCCGATCGACCATCAGGAGAAACTCATGGAACAAGTGAAGTGCCCGAATTGCAGCACGCCGCAAATGACCAATGCCGGAAATTGCAAAGTCTGTGATGCCGCGCTCGCACCTGGTGTCAATCAAAGCGGCTCTGCCGATGATGCCATCATGTTTCCAGTTGCGTCGACGAAGTGGATTCTGATGAACATTACTACGTTCAATCTTTATGGGTTTTTCTGGCATTGGAAAAACTGGTCATATCTGAAAAATAAACGTGGTGCAAAAGTTCTGCCCATCGCACGTGCGTTCTTCAACATCTTGTTTATTCCGTCGCTTTCCACATTCATTGGGGAAATCAAATCGGAACTGGGATTGGCTAAACCGACCTACAACGCCGCTTTTCTGGCTATAGGCGCATTCGTCCTGAACGCTACATGGAAACTTCCCGGATTGCTCGGCTGGGTCTGTATGTTCTCGTTCGCGTGTCTGTCACCGCTAAACGACCAGCTAATCGAGATCAATAGTGCGCAAGGTAAGGGGAACTGCATCAACAGCAAGTTTTCGATTGCCAACAAAATCGTCATAGTTGTTGGTGGCATCCTGCTTGTTCTGGGGATGTGGGGCTCGTTATACGAGTAGCCAAATCTGTCAAAATCCTCACGGGCGTGCGCTCTGCGTGAATCCAATATGCTACGTATGCAAGTATGTACGTGTACAACGCACGTGCTTTCGATTGCAATACAACGGCACATTCAAAATGGGTTTCGATTGAAACACTACGGCAAGTTCAAAATAGAACAAACGCGAAAGCCACCGTATTTGGTGCATTTTGCGCCTGCTACGATGAACCGAATCTTGTTTGAGGACCGCGTTTACTTCGAATTCGATTCAGGAAGGAATCTCTCGTTCCTGGATTTTCCGTGTGCGGTTTGAAAAATATGGGCCATCCTGGACTCGAACCAGGGACCTCACCCTTATCAGGGGTGCGCTCTAGCCACCTGAGCTAATAGCCCTCAAGATTGAACATACTACCATCAACTGTGTGTTTAGTGGATATGAGATGCGCAAGTCTTTTCAGAATGTCAACGCAAAGGTGAGCAAAAACTACTCCAGTTGCGCCTTCAAGCCCAGTGGATACCGGTTGAAATAGATTGCGACAATCAGCAACACTAGGTTCAGCAGGGCGAAAGCAGTGAATGTTATCGGCGCAATCAGGAACAAAAGCCAACTAATTATTGGATACGCAAGAATAATTACAGCCAAAATTCTGGCTGGTAGCCGCTTCCAGTGCGCGAGGCACGGCGGTACTGTCAGTGCTCCAATGACAGAGATCAGCGTCAAATCATACATATGGGCGTGCGGGCTGAGCGTTAGCGCTCCGATGATTGCTAGAGAGAGTAGCCATCTATCGGCATCTTCACTAGAGCTATCGGATTCAACCATTGCTTTCGTCCGATATGTCTCTGTTCCGATCCACATAATCGCGCAACATAAAACTAGTGAGAGTGCGAAGCAGACAGTCAAAATCTGGGGCTGCGGAATTTGGAACGTAGTCAGAAGTCCGCGGATGGAAGTCATCAACTGCGGGTCTGCACCGTAGACATGGGGATTTGATTCTGCATGCAGAACTGCAGCCGGATAGTTGACGATCGTAGGAAATCCCAACACAAGCCCAGCTCCAACGAGCAACACAAGTTCGGTAACCGCCGCTGCAATAATCGTTTTGAATCGACGCCGCGCCAGCACAGGAATTGCCATAAGCATCGTGTATTGCGGTTTTGCAGTGCTAAGAGCGAGCATGACTCCGCAAAGAATGTCTTGGCGTTTTAAAAATGAGAACGCATAAATGCTGTAGATTGCCATCAAGAACCAGGCAAACTGTCCACTTCTGAATGCGCTCCAATCTGGGCAAGTTGCGATAAAAGCAATGAGCAATCCGATAATTTTCGGTCGCGACTTCTCGGAGTCAGACAGCAACACAGCAAGTCCGCAGATGGCGCATGCAATTCCGATGAGCGACCAGAGTAGCCACGCCCAGTTCAAGGGCAAAAATGTAAATGGCGACGTGAAGATGAACATGAACGGCGTGTATTGAATGAACGCGATCTGTTCGATTTTGCGTTGCACTACTTGTTCATAGACCTGATGTTGTAGTTCGGGATTGTATGCCTGAGCGCGTTGCGGTGAGCGTGCGATCGCGCCCGCTGTGTAGAAATAGAGAAAATCAGAAACTCCTGGCGGATCTTTCGTCTCGTTGATGTACAGCTCGCGGCTATTCATCATTTGCAGCACCGAGCCGAACGCGTTCAGTTGCCAGCAGAGAATAACCGCCAGGTACGTGAACCAGAGCAAGTTTCTTGTTTTAGCCGTCATTTGAAAATTTGGAGATAAGGGGATTCGAACCCCTGACCTCACGGGTGCGATCCGTGCACTCTACCAACTGAGCTATATCCCCAGGTCACTGGAATAATTATAGATCGAACGGTTCACAAGTGGCGGCAATTCCTATTCCTATATATAAGGAATACCAAAAGGCGCATGACAAGCGGATCTCCTTGTTGACATGATCTGGATGTCGAAGCGTATTACACGCTGCTTAACGGAACGTCTGTTTAAATGTATTCCGTTTGAATGAGGGCTAGAATGGCTCTCGTCCTCACATCAAATGGTGTCGTCTTTATGTACAAACAATTTTCTTTCAAGAACATGGCTCTGGTGGCTGTTGCCGCCGTAAGCGCCGGAATTATGTCGGTTCCAGCTTTTGCTGATGCTGAAGTCGGAAAAACTGCTCCTGATTTCACGCTCCAAGATTCAAGTGGAAAAGCGCATGAACTATCCAAATTGCGCGGTAAGACTGTTGTGCTTGAGTGGTTCAACGAAGAGTGTCCGTTCGTGCAGAAGCACTACAAGTCTGACAACATGCAGAAATTGCAGAAGGAATTCACAGGCAAAGGCGTTGTCTGGTACACAATCAATTCATCTGCTGATGGCAAGCCCGGCAATCACAAGGGACCTGAGTACGACAAAATTCTGAATGATTGGAAAGCTGCTCCAACTGCATTCCTTCTCGATCACGACGGCAAAGTGGGCAAGATGTACGGAGCAAAAACTACTCCAGACATGTTTGTCATCGATAAAAAAGGAACACTCGTCTACGCAGGCGCAATCGACGATCACGCTAGCCCAGATCAATCAGATATCGCTAAGTCTAAGAACTACGTAAAGGAAGCATTGGATGAAGTCTTGGAAGGCAAGCAAGTGAAAGTTGCTGCCACTAAGTCTTACGGCTGTTCTGTAAAGTACGCCAACTAAGCACGCCAATCAAGCAACCTGACTTTTCGCAGAAGCAACCGCGTCTTCACTGATGCGGTTGCTTTTGTTTGCACCGTATACAGTGGCAGTTGCTGTTTTTGAGTTGGGATGTTGCATTTGTGTGTCTGTGCCGAAGCCTCGACCATTGATTGATTTGCTCATTAACTATAGAGAAGCGACTGGAATCGACTACCTGATGCGACTTAATTTCTGAAGTTGGGTGGTAATGTATGCTTTGCTGTTCATTGGATCCGTTAACAAGTCCGACAACAAGGTAGACATACGCTGATGCTTGCTTTTGAAGGGCGTGAATGATGACACCAGAAATTCGATTTAAGACGATAACGTCACTCCAAGATGTTGTACCGCATGCTTCACTGGCACCACGAGTAGTGCCCCGTAGAGTGTTGATGTGCCCGCCAACTTATTTCGAAGTCAAAGATGCAAACAACGCATTCATGGCTGACAACATAGGTGGCGTTGATTGGGACAAGGCGCAACAACAGTGGTCGAAATTGAAAGAGACCATAGAGAACTGCGGCTTTCCTGTCGAGATAATCGAACCAATCGCGGGATTTGAGGATATGGTTTTCACCGCTAATCAGGTCCTGCCCTTTGCGAAATTCGGTGGAGAGCCTTCAGTTATAGTTGGGCAAATGGCGTTTCCGACGCGTCAACGCGAAGTTCCGTTTTTTGAAAAGTGGTTTCAAGCTCATGGCTATAACTTGTTGTCGATTCCCGCAGATTGCGAGCGATTCGAGGGCGGCGGAGACGGCATTTGGCATGCGGATTTAGGATTGCTCTGGGTTGGTGTCGGGCAACGAACCAGCGAAAAATCTTGTGATGAACTTGCTCGCATCCTAGAAGTTCCGGTAGTGAAATTGAAATTGGTGAGCCCAAAGTTCTATCATCTCGACACTGCTTTCGCCGTGCTGGATAGTCAGTCTGTCTTGGTTTATCCCGGTGCTTTCGACAGGACTGGTTTGGAACTGATTCGGTTTTACTTCAAGAATGTGGTCGAGATATCTGAATCTGATGCCAATAACTTTGCAGGAAATGCTTTCGCTCTAGACCGAAACGTAATCTTGCAACGCGGCTCAATTTCTACTTGCGAAGAGTTGGGACGTTTGCAATTCGTGCCGCACGAGGTGGATACGAGCGAATTCATGAAGTCTGGTGGTAGTGTGTATTGCATGACTCAAATGGTGTATTGATGAGAAGAAGATTTCTCGATTTCGTTGTCACTGCAGCCTCAATAAGTCTGGTGACAACTCTCCTGTCCGTCGCTCCGACAAATAGTGCGCCGACAACTATTGCGCGGACTAAGATAGCGCCGACAATAATGGCGTCGACAACTAGTGCGCGGACTAAGATAGCGCCGACAATAGTGGCGTCGACAACTACTGCGCGGGCGAAGATAGCGCCGACAAAGACTGCCCCGATAATGATTGCTGCGAACAACGGTAAAAAAGGATCAGCTATGCCATTGACTATGAAAGATGCGGTGTCATCCACGGAAGAGTTTGGTCTGGACCTGTATCAAAAGCTTTCTGATAGCCGCGTGAATCAAAACTGCTTTATCTCACCGGCAAGCATCGCAATTTGTATTAACATGGCGTTGGCGGGCGCTTCCGGCGCAACTCACCAGGCGATGGCGACGGGTTTGCGCCTTCCTGATTCTGCCGCGGACTCGTCATCCGCTTTCGGCGAGCTGATAAAAGCTTTGGAGTCAGACGACCCAAAAGTGGAAATGAATATAGCGAATGCAATTTTTGTTAATAACAAAACGCCCTTGAATCCCAGCTACGCGAATAACGTCGGAGCTGCGTTTAAATCTGAGATTCGGAATGAGAACTTTGCTGATAGCCAGGGGACCGTGAGCAAAATCAACGGTTGGTGCAGCGAAAAAACTAAAGGACATATTCCGAGCATCATCAGAAGTGTCAGTACGAATGACCTGACCATGCTGCTGAATGCGATTTACTTTAAAGGAAAGTGGACTAATTCTTTTCCGAAGAGTGACACCATTGATGGTGACTTTGCGCAACCCGGTGGGGATGCCTTGAAAGTAAAATATATGAGTAGGCATGGCAAATTCGATTACTTTGAAGAGGCGGATTTCCAGGCTGTGCAGCTTCCCTATGGCACTGAGCGATTCGAAGCGATTGTATTTTTGCCGAGTAAAGCAATCGAACTAAACGAGTTTCGCAAACGATTCACGAAGGAAAATTGGGCTAAGTGGATGACCGAATTTGCATCGCACAGAGATGGTAGCGTCGTGCTTCCTCGCTTCCACATCGATTATTCGGAAACGCTAAACGACGCTTTGGTCTCATTGGGCTTTGGCAATATGTTTTCAGAGGGTGCTGATTTCTCGAAGATGCATACCCCACCACCATCCATGAAGGTAAGTAAGGTCGTTCACAAGACTACGCTTGACGTAGATGAGGAGGGCACTGTGGCGACGGCAGTCACTGGAATGATGGTGTCAAAAGCGATGTTTCACGCACCAGAAAAGTCATTTGAAATGATCGTCAATAGACCATTTGTTTTTGCGATTCGTGACACGAAAACTGGAACATTGTTGTTCATGGGCTCAGTAAACAAGCCTGATAACAAGGTAGATATGCGCTAGAGGCAGCCTGTTTGGGCTTTTCGAGACTCGCGCAAGCATGTAATTACGGTTGGATGTTACCGTGAATTATGAGCTTACGGGAGAGTCCAGTGCACAAAAAATCGTTTCGTTTTGCGGTCGTCGCAACTTCGCTTACGCTGATCGCAAATCTATGGAATGCGCTTCCGGGCAATTGTGCTTATGAGGGACCATCACCAGCCGCGTTGCAAGCAGCAACATCCGCCAATGCGTTCGGGCTCGCTCTTTATCAAAGGATTTCGGACAGTCAGCCTGGTCAAAATTGTTTCATATCGCCTTTAAGTGTTGCATTGTGTTTGAACATGGCCGCATGCGGTTCCGCCGGTGCTACTCGAACCGCGATGCACAAGAGCTTGCATCTGCCTGGTACAACATTTGACTCTGCATCTGCATTCAATGCACTATTGAAAGATCTCCAAACCAACGACGGAGAAATCGAGTTGAACATCGCCGATGCAATGTTCGTCAATAGCAAGATTCCGTTGAAGACTCAATACGTAAAAGGGATAGGCGCGGCGTTTCAGTCCAATATCCAGAACGAAAATTTTCACAACAGCGGTCGCGTTTTGGGCAAAATCAATAAGTGGTGTAGCGACAAAACTCGAGGACATATAACTGGTATCGTAAATGGTGTCAATCCAAACGATTCTGCATTGTTGCTAAATGCCATTTACTTCAAAGGCCAATGGCAAGAGCCATTCCCCGAGGAGAGCACCAAGCCAGGTATCTTTGCACAGCCTGGGCATCACCCGCTACGTGTGCAATATATGAAACAAGATGACGGCTTCGACTATCTTGCCGAAAAAGACTTCCAAGCGATTCGATTGCCCTACAAGTTTGCTCGGTTCGATTCGCTGATTTTTCTTCCCCGGAAGGGCTTGAAGCTGGACAGTTTTCGAAAACAGTTTACGCCTGCCAACTGGAACAAATGGGGAGATAAACTTTCCTATCATGCAAATGGTCATCTTGAACTTCCGCGCTTTCACGTTGATTTTTCTGAATCGTTGAACCAATCACTGACTGCTTTGGGAATGGGCATCGCCTTTACAAATCAGGCAAATTTTTCACGCATGCATATTGCTGGCCCGGGCTTGAAGCTGACTGAAGTCATCCATAAAACAACTTTAGATGTAGACGAAAAGGGTACAGTTGCAACAGCGATGACCTTCACAAATGTTGGTGCTACATCTGGAGCTCCGTCGCCGGACGAGCCATTCCGCATGATCGTCGACCGCCCATTTATCTACGCTATCCGCGATTCTCAGACAGGTGCGATTCTCTTCATCGGGTCGATCTGCAAACCGGAAAATCTGCGCTAACAAACCTTTTCTACTGTTTGTATCGCTGCGCATCGCCGGAGATTCAGCTCTGGGAACTCTTTCAAACCTCAGCTAGTCGTTACTAACGTGAATTGGAAGAAAACCTGGCCGTCTGTTGCCTCGAAGAAGGGACCCACGGCGTGTGCAGAGGGAATGCATATGATTAATAGAGAATTGGTAGAAATCGTTGAAGTTGACTGGAGACAAGGCACAATCATGCTTTGCGCTCGTGTGTTGCTCTCTGCGATTTTTCTTGTGAGCGCATTCAGCAGAGTGATGGATTGGGATGGCAGTGTGCTGTTCTTGATCAGTCACGGCATGGGTAGTTTCGCAGCTCCTATGTGTTTGTTGTCGCTCGGTTTTGAGTTGTTTTGCGGTATGTCTCTGCTTCTCGGATTCAAGACCAGGATCGGCGCTTACGCTGGTGTAGTCTTCTTATTGGCAGTTGCAGTCACTGGTCATATCTTCCAGCTTTATTCGAGCGAAGCTTATGCCTTGCAGCTTTCGATGTTCATGAAAGACCTCGCCATCATGGGTGGTTTGATGATGGTTTCATGCTTCGGCGCTGGACCGCTCAGTGTTGATGATGCAAACGAACGCATCGAAACGATTGCATCCCTGCAAAAAGTTTCAGAACAAGAAATGCGAGCAGCTAGTCTCTAACCTGATTTAGCTACAAATTGGAAGGACGGTAGGTTGTCTATCGTCCTTTCTTTTCGGGCGACTGTGTTTGCGCTGAGGTGCTTATGCATAGATCCCTTATCTTCATTCAGCGCCGTATCGCAGGCTGTTATTCGGATTTCAATCGGGCGAATTTGCGACGACCGACTTGAACAACTATGCCATCACCGGCAGGGACAGAAATTTCTGTCATCGGATCTTTGACTTGCTCGCCATCGACTCGAACTCCGCCTTCCTGGCATAATCTCTTGCCTTCACCAGTTCCAGAAACTAATTTCGCGTCAACCAGGATTCGGAAAAGTGGAGTCGGTTCGCTCACCGTATGTAGTGGCACGTCATCGGGAACTTGTTTTTGGCTGTGAACGCGTTGCCATGTCGAAGTGGCTTGCTTCGCCGCTTCCTCACCGTGATATTGGCGAACGATTTGTTCAGCCAATTTTTCCTTCGCATCTTTAGGGTTGCCGCCAGCATCCAATTCCGCCTTAATCGCGTCGATTTCGCGACCAGTCAGTGAAGTTGTCATCTCGTAGTATTTGATCAACAAAGTATCGGGAATGCGCATGCACTTTCCGAACATGTCATCCGGACCTTCGTTCAATCCGATGTAATTGTTGTACGACTTGGACATTTTCTTTTCGCCATCTGTGCCCTCGAGCAGTGGCAAGAACATCGCGAGCTGCGCATCCAGCTTGAAATGTGGCTGTAGCTCACGACCCATCAGAATGTTGAACCGTTGATCTGTTCCACCAAGTTCGATGTCTGCTTTGATTGCAATTGAGTCGTATCCCTGCAGCAGCGGATAGAAGAGCTCATGAAAGTAGACGGGTAATTGTTTTTCAATGCGGTCACCGAAAGCTTCTTTGGCAAGAAGTTGATTGGCTGTCACTTTCCCGGCGAGTTTTAGCATGTCGCTTAAATTCATCGGAGCGAGCCAATCGGCGTTGTTCGTAACTTCGGTTTTTTCCAGGTCGAGAATTCTTCCAATCTGGTTCAAGTAAGTCTGAGCATTCTCTTTGGTCTGTTCGGCCGTCAAAGGTGGGCGAGTCGAATTTCGCCCAGTTGGGTCGCCAATCTGTGCGGTGAATCCACCGATAATCAAAACAACTTGATGACCGAAATCTTGAAAACGGCGCAGCTTGCGGAAAATCACAGCATGCCCAATGTGCAAATCCGTGTGGGTCGGGTCTACGCCGAGTTTGACACGCATCGGGCGCTTCTGGTCGCGACACATTTTGATGCGCTTGGCTAGTCCCTTAGCACCTTCGGGCAGAACTTCAGTGCCGCGGCAGAGCTCGTGCGCCTCTTCCATAATGTCTTCTGGTATGACGTCGTCACTTTCATGCGTCATGACTTCACCTTGCTGAACCATCCGTGGCACCTAATCTTTGATGTAATGAGCTAAGAATCTTAGCACGGGGCGCTATCCGCTTGTCCTGAGCGGCGCGCCTGAGCTAAGATTCATTACTTCGGACGTGTGCCCGAGAAGATTGCTTTCGAGCAGAGGAAAACTTTATGGTCAGTCAGTATGTGCCGCAGGATTTCGAAGAAAAATGGCAGGCGAAATGGGAAGACGCCAAAATCTATTGGGCTAACGACGATGACAAAGATCGTCCGAAATACTACTCGCTAGTGATGTTTCCGTATCCATCCGGCGACTTGCACATGGGTCACATGCGCGTTTACACCATTTCGGATGTAATCAGCCGCACGAAGCGCATGAATGGCTTCAACGTGCTCAATCCGATGGGGTGGGATGCGTTTGGTTTGCCTGCTGAAAACGCAGCCATGTCCCGCAAGATGCATCCCGAAGGTTGGACTAAGCAGAATATTCGTTTTATGCGTGACGAGCAGCTTAAGAAGCTCGGCACCAGCTTCGATTGGCGTCGCGAAGTGACTACATGCGACAGCGACTACTATCACTGGACCCAGTGGTTGTTCCTTCAATTTTTCAAGCACAAACTCGCTGTGCGCAAAGAAGCACCAGTGAACTGGTGTCCGACTTGCCAAACTGTTTTGGCGAATGAACAAGTTGAAAACGGCGCCTGCTGGCGACATCCAGAAACGACCGTAGAACAGCGTTTGATGAGTCAGTGGTTCTTGAAAATCACAGACTATGCTGAACCGCTTTTGGCTGATTTAGATAAGTTGGAAAATTGGCCTACTTCTGTTCGCATCATGCAGCAGAACTGGATCGGCAAATCCGAAGGCGCGTTGCTTTCATTCGTTGTCGAAAGCAAACCGAATGTGCAAATCAGCGTATTCACAACTCGACCTGACACTGTATATGGTGTCAGCTATCTTGTGCTTGCTCCAGAAAATCCATTGGTTGCAAAATTGACGACGCCGGAATGCAAAGCTGCAGTCGATAAATACATCGAAGAAGCGAAACACAAAACCGAGTTGGATCGCATGACTGGTGAAAAGACAAAGACGGGTGTTCCACTCGGAACTCATGTCGTTAACCCGTTCAACGGCGACATCGTTCCAATCTGGATTGCGGACTATGTTTTGATGAATTACGGAACAGGCGCAGTCATGGGTGTTCCAGCCCATGACGAGCGCGACTTCGCTTTCGCAAAGACATTCAATCTTCCGATCACTGAAGTGATTTCACCTGATGGAAAAGCTTCCGCTGCTTTGGAAGAAGCTTTCCTCGAACAAGGAACGATGGTCAATTCCGGCAAATTCAACGGGTTGAATAGCGCCGAAGCGAAAAAGAAAATTATTGAGTACGCCGCCGAAAATAAACTCGGCGAAGGGCGGACTAATTTCCGCTTACGCGATTGGTTGATCAGTCGTCAACGCTATTGGGGCTGCCCGATTCCTCTCGTCCATTGTGAGAAGTGCGGCATCGTTCCAGTCCCAGACGAGCAACTGCCAGTGGTGCTCCCGATCGAAGGAGTGGAGATCACCGGTGAAGGTGGTTCGCCTCTCGGACGCATGGACAGTTTCGTCAAAGTTGCATGTCCCACCTGCAAGGGCGCAGCTCGCCGCGAGACCGATACGATGGACACATTCATCGATTCGAGCTGGTACTTCTTGCGTTACGCCGATGCAAAAAATCCGAAAGAAGCATTCGCCAATGCCAAAGTAAATTACTGGATGCCTGTCGATCAGTATGTCGGAGGAATCGAGCACGCGATTCTCCACTTGCTGTACTCGCGCTTCTTCACAAAGGCGTTACGCGATATGAAACTCGTGAACTGCGACGAGCCGTTCACAAACTTGTTGTCTCAAGGTATGGTGACGAAATTCTCGCCACAGTCCGGACGCATCGAGAAAATGTCGAAGTCGCGCGGAAACGTCGTCGGCACAACCGATTTCTTCAAGCGCTACGGAGCAGATGCCGCTCGCTTGTTCACTTTGTTCGCTGCTCCAGTCGAAGCAGAGTTGGAGTGGAGCGAAGAGGGCGCAGTCGGTCAGTATCGATTCCTCGGTCGTATCTGGCGCTTCGTCACCGATTTGGTCGAATCTGGCATTCTCGATCCGAAAGCAGTCGGCGCGACTCCATCTGTGGTGCACGACAACCTCGACGAAAAGGGAAAGAGCCTTCACTCGCTCGTCCACAAAACGATAAAGGCGGTGACTGCAGATTTATCAGCCGAAAGGTTCAACTTCAACACCGCAATCGCACGCTGCCATGAAATGGTTAACGGGCTCTATAAATACTTGCAAGACTGCGGGTCAGAAAACGGATCGACTATCGGCGTGGAATTTACCGCCGACCAGAAGGCTCTGTTCATATTTGCTGTAAAAAATCTTCTCCTCGTACTCGCTCCCATGGCGCCCCATATTTCGGAAGAATTATGGGAGCAAGCCGGGTTTGCCGCCGCAGAGAAGGGTTTCATCCATATGACAAAGTGGCCGACGTTTGATGAGACTTTGACTTTCGACAACCAAATTGAGTTAGTCCTGCAAGTTAACGGGAAAATTGTTAACAAGGTTAGTGCGCCGAGAGGGTTGGGCAAACCACAGGCAGAAGAACTTGCCATGGGCGACAACAAAATTCGCACGAGAATTGGTACCCAGACAATTCGGAAGGTTATCGTCGTGCCGGATAAGCTTGTCAACGTGGTAATTTGATCTAAAAGCGGTAGAGCTTACACCTCGCTAGTAGTTTTCTCAGGCAGGAATAATGACCCAACACCCTCAAAGTAAAATGATCGAAGTCAAGGATAAGCCGGGGACGCCGATCTTCACGCTTATGTGCTCTTTCTCGCTGCTGGGAGCCTACTCCATGGCGGCGATGTCGAAGTCACTAGACTGGACCCTGTCTCATAACGCTTATCAGCAGATGGCGATTGTGGACATGCTTCATAAGGCGAACTTTGCAGGCTTGCTGACTACAGTCACTATGGCGACATTTTCTTCGTTCCATATTGTGCCGATGGCGTTCAATATGTATTTCTTCTGGGTGTTCTCGAAGCATACCGAACAGAAGTTGGGACCAGGACGCTTCCTGATTCTGCTGATGGTTTCGATTTACTTGCCGTGGATTTTTACCTACTTCGATATGATGCGCCAGCCGCAGCTCTACGAATTGGGCATTATCAGTCCAGCGATGATGCTTTGCTGCATCATTGGTTGCTACATGGTGTTCCCGCCAATCCCTAAGAGCGTGCTGGGTCAAGGCAATATTCGCGACCGCAATCAAATCTTCCGTCGCGGGGAACGTGCTGACCCGCTCGATAAGTACATCGCCAATCCATATACGTTCGTCGGCGTTTTCGCCGCCGTTCAAATTCTGCTGCACTTGTGGTGCACAATAGGTTTCACCGACTACTTCCAACCACATCACGGCTTCGATGTGTGGATGCTTCTTCCTGCGCTAGGTTCTGCCGCAGTCGGTTATGGACTCGGTCAAGCCTTCCTGCAAAGCGCCACAGCGCACTTCAAAGAAGGTCCGCTCACTCTTGCTGCTCTCAAGCGCTATCACGAATTGCTCGAGTTGGACGTAAACCACGACGAAGCAATCCGCGGAACCGCAAGAACTCTGGGCTTGCCTTACGAGAAAGTAAGAGAATGGGTAACCAAAAACAAAGGTAAACTGCGCGTCAAATAGACTGCGTCTGCGTTTCCAGTTCTCATGAGCTTTGCCTAAGCCTTTGTCAAAAGGTCGATGTTACACTTTAGGCTGACCCATCCTACTTGGCCACTCAGGCAAGCAGCCGGTAAGCGCATTGAACCCTTCGGAACCCGCAAAAACAAATGAACTCGCGACGGTAAACGTCGATGAGGAGTCACTTCCGCCTGGCATTCTGGCTCGTATCCGCTGGATGAGAATGCTGCAGATCGTTACTGACGCCTCGTTGATAGCGCTTGCTTTCATCGGCGCTTACATGATTCGCTTCGACGGACACGTCGAAAGCCCTTACGGTCATCAACTCGAACTCTTGATTCCGACTCTGGTTGCAACGCGCTTGCTTGCTAACTGGGGCTTCGGCGTATATCGCCGTTTGTGGCGCTATACCGGTTTGACTGAAATTATGGAACTGGGTTGTGCAGTTCTATCGGTTTCGACGCTCGTTTTGCTGGCTCGAGCTGCGAATTTGACTCTGATCGACGAGCATCAACTGTCGTTCGGTATCATTGCCATCGATGCTGGATTGTGTTTCTTAATGCTCACCGGTCCGCGTGTCTTGCGTCGGTTGCAGACAGAGCACAAGCAACGTCGCCACTGGAGACAGCCAGTTCGCCGTCGCGCCCTTCTTGTGGGTGCAGGTGATGCGGGGCAGCTTGTTTTGCGTGAGATGAACACTCGCTCTGACCTGGGTGTCGATGTGATTGGTTTGTTGGATGATGATCCAGCAAAAGTGCACAAGAGAATTGGCTCGCTCACCGTATTTGGTACCACCGAAGATTTGCCTCGCCTTGTCGAGAATTTGATGATCGACCAGGTGATTATCGCCATGCCGTCAGCTCCGCCGGCTGAAATTCGAAGAATCGTCGATATGTGCCGCAAGGCGGAAGTTGAGACGCGAATTTTGCCGGGACTTTATGACCTCATCAACGGCAAAGTCAGCGTCAATCAACTGCGCGAAGTGTCCATCGAAGATTTGCTTGGTCGTGAGCCAGTGAATTTGGATATGCCTTCAATCGCAAAGTATATCGAGGGTCGCACTGTTCTTGTCACCGGTGCTGGCGGCTCGATCGGTAGTGAACTTTGCCGTCAGATTTTGCGTTTTCAGCCGAAAGAAATTCTGCTACTCGGAAAAGGCGAGAACTCTATCTTCTCTATCCATCAGGAACTGAAAGGAAGACCGGAACCTGTCAGCCTCGTTCCAATCATTGCCGATATTCGCGACCATAACCGTCTCTATAATATTTTCGAAAAGCATGCACCACAGGTGGTGTTCCATGCTGCTGCACATAAACACGTTCCGTTGATGGAAGCTAACGTTCCTGAAGCGATCACGAACAACATTCGTGGAACTCAGAACGTGGCTGAACTCTCAGCCGAGTTTGGTGTCGAGACATTCGTTCTCGTCTCGAGTGATAAAGCCGTCAATCCTACATCAGTCATGGGTGCAACGAAGCGCATTGCTGAACTGGTTGTTCAGGATCTCGCACGCCGCTCGAAAACCAAGTACGTTGCAGTTCGATTCGGTAACGTGCTCGCTAGTCGCGGTTCTGTAATCCCAGTCTGGCGTCAGCAAATCGCAGCCGGTGGACCTGTCACTGTTACACATCCAGAAGCTACACGCTATTTCATGCTGATACCAGAGGCGGTGCAACTGATTTTGCAAGCTGGAGCGCTCGGTGCTGGCGGCGAGATCTTCGTTCTCGACATGGGCAAGCCGGTCAAGATTGTGGACCTCGCACACGACTTGATCAAGTTCTCGGGTTTGCGCCCCGGTCAGGACATCGAAATCAAGTTCATTGGATTGCGCCCAGGCGAAAAGCTGTACGAAGAATTGCTCACTGCCGAAGAAGGGCTGACAAAGACTTCCTACGATAAGATTTTCGTAGGCAAGCCGCAGCCACTCGAACCAGCCGTTCTCAATGGTGCACTCGATAGACTCTTCAAAGGCGCCGCCTCACACGATGAACGCGGCATCCGCACTTCGCTGCACGAAATGGTCGGCGGCACCTTGCTATCCGAATTGGAAGTCAATTAAGCGTTTACGGATTGAATCGGTTGGTGCTGTGCAGTGTCATCGCTGTCTCGGATGGACGGCGTAATGCATTGCTTCATCGCTGTCTCGGATGGACGGCGTAATGCATTGCTTCATCGCTCTTGGATGAATGGATCTGTGCGTTGCGTCAATCCCGATCTTTGTTGTCGTAGTCTCGACCCGTCACTGGGCGATCCGGATACTGACCTATCGTTACTGGGACAGCCGTGATGGTGCCGTTTCGCACAACTGAAAAGTGGATGACGTCATTTACTTTGTGCGATTTGACTATGTCTTGTACTGCCTTCGGCGTCAAGACTTCTTGCCCATCCACCTTTTCGATCACATCGGCTGGAAGTAATCCCGATGTCTTAGCGGGGCTTTTCTCAATCACGCGTCCAATCAAAACGCCCTTGTTCACAGTCAATCCTTGGGCTTTAACGAGCGCTTCATCAACCTGCGCCATAGCTATTCCAAGCCACGGACGTTGGATGACTTTATGATCGATCAAATCCGCAGAGACAGATTTTGCGATGTCGATGGGAATCGAAAATCCGATGTTCTGCGCGTTCGCCTGGATTGCGACATTCACCCCGATTACTTCGCCGTTGAGATTCAACAGTGGTCCACCAGAGTTGCCGGGATTGATCGCAACGTCTGATTGAATCAGATTGATGTTGCCGTTGATATCGGCGACGGTGCGATTGATGGCGGAGATGATACCGAACGTCACCGTGTGGTCGTAGCCTAACGGGCTGCCGATGGCGATTCCGAATTCGCCGGGGCGAACTGAATCGGAAGTGCCCATCTTCGCAACCGGTAAGTTCGATGCATCGATCTTCACCACTGCAATATCCGAGAATCCGTCGGTGCCGACAACCGTGCCGTCAAAGACACGCTTGTCGTTCGTTGTCACTTTGATTTTGGTCGCCCCACGAACAACGTGGGCGTTGGTCAGGATATAGCCGTCGCTGCGCACGATGAATCCCGACCCGGTTCCATGTCGCTCTGGTGGCTCCAGTCTGTTGCCGTTGAAGAAGTAAAATTCACGCCCGAATGGCATCGGGAAATCCATCGGCAGCGATTGCGCTTTGCGCACTTGAACGTTCTCGATGTTCACCACCGCCGGTGCCATCGATTGCGCGATATCCGCGATGGTGTTGGACATGATCGGAATGCCGCTCACCTTCGCAGCCGCTACATCGGCTGGTGTCGGAACTTCCTCTGCTCGCACTGTCTGCGAAAACGTCAGCAATGCTAGAGCCGACGTGAAAACAAAAGTTCTATTTTTCCACATTTTTCGTACCCGCTAATTCTAACTGCGAGGATCTTTAAGATCTGCCCATGCCTAGATTTTGCGCGTTCTGGAAGACTTTGCCTTCAGTAAGAATCGAAGGCGCAATTACGACTTCAACCTCTTGCATCTCGCGCAAATCGCCTGCACCCAGCGTTCCCATGCTGGTTTTCAGGGCTCCGGTGAGATTCTGCGTGCCGTCATCGATGTGAGCTGGTCCATTGAGAATGTCTTGAAGCGATCCGCTTGTTCCAACTTTGATTCTTGTTCCACGAGGCAGTACCGGGCTCGGGGTCGCCATACCCCAGTGATAACCGTTACCTGGAGCCTCTTTCGAACGTGCGAGCGGTGAACCGATCATGACTGCATCGGCACCACAGGCGATGGCTTTGCAAATATCTCCGCCGACTACCATGCCACCATCGGCGATGATAACCGGACCTTGTTTATCTTTGGAAAATTTCTCTCTGGCTGCGGCGCAATCTGCAATAGCTGTCGCCATTGGAACGCCGATACCGAGCACACTGCGAGATGTACAAGCAGCTCCCGGCCCAACTCCAACGAGAATGCCAGCGACGCCGGTGTCGAGCAATTCGACAGCAGTGTCGTAAGCAACGCAATTTCCCACGATAACTGGAACACCAATCTTCTGACAATATTTCGCCAGGTTGAGATTCGGCGTACCCATAGCTGATTTGTGCTCGATACCTGTCACAGTTGACTGCACGAAGATAATGTCGCATCCGGCATCTACTGCAATAGGACCGTATTTTTCAGCGAAGTTCGGTGTGATCGAAATGGCAACGAGTCCGCCGCCTTCTTTCATTTCTTTGATGCGTTGTGTAATCAACGCTTCCTTCACCGGTGCTGAGTACAGCTTTTGCATGACTTCGACAAAACTATTGTTGTCGCATGTCGTCACTTCCTTATAAACATCAGCAGTTGTTTCGTAGCGCGTCTGCAATCCTTGAATATTCAGAACTGCCAGACCGCCCAACTTGCCCATTGCGATTGCCATTTTGGGATCGACAACGCTGTCCATAGCGCTGGCAATGATTGGCATCTCGAGTTTGTGCCCGCCAATACTGAAAGTAATGTCGCACAGTTCAGGATCAATTGTCGTCGAACCTGGACACAACGCTATTTCGTCAAAGCCATAAGCCCGGCGGGTCTTCTTTCCGCGACCGATGTACATTTGATTTGTAGCAGTTTGTTGTTGGTATTCAAGCGATGGATTGCTGACCATATTTCAAGTTGCCTTTATTGCTGAACGGTTGAAGTGTGCATGTCGCTGACTTTTGTCAGCAAAAAACAGCATAGAGTTACAATAACAGGTCTGCACATGAGAGAGGACGGATTTAACGTGAACGTATCAAGATTGCGACCACTCAATGTTATTGGGCTCAACAGCGGCACCTCTATGGATGGCATAGACGCTGCGCTTTTCTCCATCACACCGCGAGCGCAAAGCAACGGCGACGGTACGATTCCGGCACTCGATATCAAATTGGTTGCTAGCCGTCTCGAAGAATTTCCGAGCGAATTCAAACGGGGATTACAGCGGTTAGTCGCGTCAGGTGAGGCTTCCCTCCAGAAAGTATGTCTGCTGAATACGGCACTGGGAGAGGTTTTCGCTACGGCCTGCAAAAAGCTTATCCGCTCTGTACCTGAGTTGGATGTGCATCTGATTGGGTCGCACGGTCAGACCATCTGGCACGCTCCTAACCAGTCCGATTTATGGTCCGTGCTGACGACGGGGACTTTGCAATTAGGTGAGCCCGCGATTTTAGCTGCTCGAACTGGAATTCCAGTTGTCGCAGACTTTCGTCCTGCAGACATGGCAAACGGCGGACAGGGTGCTCCGTTAGTCAGTTTTGCAGACGCAGTTTTGTTCGGTTCCGACCGTATCGCCACTGCAGTCTTGAACATCGGCGGCATCGCCAATTTAACCGCAATCGACGAACACGGTGTGGCGTTCTTGGCGTTTGACACAGGACCTGGAAATGTATTGATTGACCGTGCAATGCGTAGGTTCTACCAGAAAGAGTTCGACGCAGACGGACAAATTGGAAGAAGCGGAGTCGTCGATGAAAAACTGCTTTCGCAAGTTCTCGCTCAGCCGTACTTCAAACAGCTTCCGCCAAAAACGACTGGTCGTGAGCTGTTTGGCGACACTTATGCTGATGCGTTGATCGACAGCGCGGTTCAAACTGGAATGGCTCCAAACGATATCGTTGCTACTCTGACCGCGATAACAGCACGTTCTATCGCAAATGGATACAGAGATTTTGTCAGTTCCAATTGCAAAGTCTCCCGCTTGATTCTCGGCGGCGGCGGCGCGGACAATTCATTCCTGGTCGACTTGATTCGCAAAAATTGGCCGCACGAAATCAGGATTTTGAAGCACGAAGAGTGTGGCATATCGACAAAATTCAAAGAGTCGTTGCTCTTTGCGTTGCTTGCATACACGACTTATCACGGCATTCCAAACAGTGTACCTGCATGTACGGGCGCATCGAAGAGTGTTTGTTTAGGTAAATTGTCGCTGCCTTAGCGAATTACGAGCGGTGAACGTGGTGATGCAAAAGAAAACGGTGTTGTTCGCTCTAGTCGCTCTCGCTGTGACTATCGCCATGATTGTCATCGGAGCGTATCTTTATTTCGCACCGCTGGCTGGCTTCAAGATAACTCAAAACATCGAGTACGCGCCGCGTGCTGAAGGCAGCCGTCCAGCCGCGCATCTGCTGGATGTTTACGAGCCGAAATTCAGGATGCCCTTCGAGAAGCCGCGTCCGCTCATCATCTGGATACACGGTGGCAGTTGGTTGATGGGAGACAAGTCATCCACACTCGCGCAGTACCTGCCGATGTGCGGCTATGTCGGTGCCAGCATCAATTATCGGTACAGTACAGAGAAGAAATTTCCTGCGCAAATTGAGGATGTGAGAACGGCAATCAAATATTTGCGAGAAAATAGCGCACGCTACAACTTCGACCCTGACAGAATTGGTGTTTGGGGACAGTCTGCGGGTGGTCATCTCGCGGCGCTCGCGGGGGTGAATCTTGGAAAAGATGTTTCACCTGTTCAAGCCGTTTGTGATTGGTGTGGACCCGCAGACCTGATTACGCTGGCTTCCCAAGCCGGTCCTGACAATGTTTTCGACGCGAATGACGTGAATGGTGCGATTGCTAAATTGCTCGGCGGAGTGCCGGGTAAGGACAAAGCTGCTACTGAATTGGCTAAGGAAGCCAGTCCCGTAACTTATGTTCGCAAGGAATTGCCTCCATTCCTGGTCGTGCATGGCGACAATGACCAGGTTATTCCGGTTGAGCAAAGCATCGAGTTCATCGACAAGTTGAAGGCTGCAGGAGCAGATTGCGAACTACAACTCGTTCACGGTGGCCGTCACAATTTCACAACAACAGATATCGTTTTCGACTCTGTGCATTTCTTCGACGAGAAACTTAAAAGACCTTAGAACGGCTCAAGCCGGTCAACATCGCACTGCATTCGAGGCACCGCCTTTGGTGGCTATAAGTTTCGTTCAGGCGCTGGACGGAATTGCAAAAGCAAAATTTTCTGTCCCTAAATTCTTAGACTCTGGATTCTATTACTGTTTTTGGATTCGATAGTTTGCATATATGAGGTTGAGCCGAAGTTTGGGGAATGGCTCAACTAGCCTTGCTCGCTTGTCCAGCCAACTCAGCTACGGAACGTACCTTTACCCATTCAGTTCTCTGTTGATTGTGGTCTCCTACTTGTCGCTGTATCGAAAAAAAGTCCGGCTCACCTGTATATGGGGTCGTTGCGACTACGATTGCTGAATGTCCTTTATGACGCTCCATGCCCCTTGTGACCTTGAACAAGCGGCTGGCAGACTCAATTCCAAGCGGCTTTTGTAATCTGCGAGATATCTCGACTTTTGGACACTTCGATTCTCAACTATTCATATAAGGGTTGGCGAACCACTCTAGGCGAACCACTCTATATGCGGTTTGTTAACTGAAATTTGCGCGGACAGATGAGAAAAATGCGGGCGTCAATACCCAAAATTTCGCATTTAATCTTTGAATTAGTCGGCGTTAACAGCGACGGGCTGCTCATTTCACGAAAATGCCACATCCTGACCGGAAATTTTCACTTTACAAAAAATCCTTCGTTGCTATTATTTTGTCAGGTGGAACACAAATTTCGCCTTGACTTGGTAAAGCACTTAAGCTACATTATCCGAGTCATCAAGAGGTCGCACTTTCCGCGACTGATTCTAAAGTCCTTTTTTACTAAACAACCTTATATTTAAACCGCTGGAGGTTCTTCATGAATATTTTCCGCAGACTTACTATGGCCGCAGTTGCAGTTTCCGCTATCGCCGCAATGGCAATGCCAGCAAACGCACAAGTTTCACAAGCTTCAGGCAGTGACGCTTTCTCGGGTGGCAACTACGGTTCATACGGTAAAGACGATAACAACAGAACTGGTTCGCAAGCTGCAATGGGCGCAGGCGCTAACTCCGCTCAAGCTCCAGCTCTCCAGGGCGCTACTAACGGTACGATTGGACCACAAGGTCAAGACGCCACCTTCGTAACCGGCGTCAACACCGCAGGTACAGTGCGTGTAAACAACTTGGCTAACTTGGAAGCCTTGCTGAACATCATCGCAAACGGTATGGAAATTCTCGGTATCGCCTGGGGCGGTCCTACAATGATCATGGGCTTCATGCACATGGCTGCTGGTACACAAGACGCTATGAAGAGAGTGCTCTTCGGTGCTGCTGGT
>DATNPY010000070.1:0-25993 GCA_036702955.1 Drouetiella sp.
GTCTGATTGAAGAATTGTCCCTTAGCGGTGTACAAAGCGGCAGCGGCAACATGTTCACCAAGCGAGCGAGGTCGATCCAAACGTCGAGCAAGAACAGCACGACGAGCTGCGTCGCGTCCCCGCGGATTGTTAGCAAGATCAGAAGCCATCCCCGCCGTTGCTACCGAAAATCCCATCTCTTCCTCAGTTGCATCTTTTCCATACTGCACCATGCGAGAGCCGCGCTCACCCATGTGAATGACTGATTCATCGCCGTCACCAAAAGTTGCCATATTGGTACCGTCGTTGAGATCTTGAAGCCATGGTCTGATACGAGCATTCAAATAGTTGCTCGCCTTAACTCTGTTCAAGCCTTTGATAGCTTTAGGATGCTCCCCTTTTGGAGCCGGCACCGGAGCAGTGGCAGCTGCCGACACCGTCGATACCGCAGCAGCGGCTGCCGGCACCGTCGATGCAGCGGTAGCTGCTGCCGGCATCGTCGATGCAGCAGAAGCGGCGGCGTGCACCGTCGATGGCGGAGTTACGGACATCGGCGTGGACGCGGTTTCGGGTACGGTCGGTATTGCCGGCACGGTTGGAGGTGTTGCAGCAGATGATTGTGTCGAAAGAGTTTCGGCTGTGGGAGGAGTAACAGGTACAGTCGATCCGGCATCGGATGTCGAATCGTCCGCTCCACCAATTCCTGCGCCAGACTGTGCCCCAGTGCTCGCACCATGATCAGCCGGTCCCTTCTTTTGAAGACTTTCCATACTTCGACCGGCGCCTTTCACTGGTGGCGAAGGGACAGCGGCCGACGCTGGAGCCTGATTAGCAGCTGACTGATCAGCATTGGCAGACTGTGTCGAGTCGCCGCCGGGGACCGCCGAACTCACAGAAGAATTACTTAGTTGAGCACTGCCACCGCTGGCAACTGTCGAACCGCCAGTATCGCTGACGGTACTAACTTCGCTTCCAGCTTTACGCTGAGAGGCATTCAGATGGTACTGGAGCTTAGCCTGATCTTTAGCTTTTACAGGAAATTTCAACGATGTTGCTGTTGTTTCTGGTGTTCCAACTGATGCATACTTAGCGTTCAACTGATAATCGGAAATATCGGTCACGGCTTTTTTGATCGAATCGGTTGTGCTGGAGAGTCCCTTACTGACTAATCCAGTAACAGCACCGGCTGTGAGAAACTCGGATATGGGGCTTATCTGTGCCCGCCCCATAAAAGTCGGCACCTGAATCATAATTTGCAGAACGCCGATAATGAGGAGGATTTGAGCACCAAAATAATCGGGAGAAGTGCTCGAATTCAAAACAATTGTCAGAACCTTTAAAAGAATCAACCAAACAAAAGACCATAGACTGACTTCAATAAACGAACGCACAAACCCTGTCGCCATATGCTCGGTATCAGGAGATGCAAAACAAACCAGAAAGCAATATCCGACAAGAAACTGAGCAGCAAGAAGAGCTTCTTGAATAGCCTTCAGCACCAGGAAATAGACAACCTCGGTTATGACAATCACGCCCAATACAATAAAAAGAAGCCAGCCGACCAATCCAGCTATGCCACCAACTGCGCCACCGATGACCATGCCCGTTGGACCGCCGACGATCGACCCGCCAAGCGCCCCCATCAATGGTGCAAATGATGCAAGTGTTATTCCGCCGACTCCAGCAGCAGCGGCTAGAAAGGCTTGTTCGATTGTCGACACAAGCAAATCACGCTGCGCCGGATCGTTAAACCAGACAGCTTTGATCATTTCGTTGGTCAGATCCAGTTCCAACGTGTAAATTGTTTTCCACAGAAGCAGCAACCCAATCGTAAATATCAAACGACCAATCGAAGACATCCACGAGCCAGAACGTCCACGCCAGGCGCTATCTGACCAATGTCGCCAGATTGCGACGACAAACAGAATCAACGATAAATCGATAGCAATGTAGAACATCACATCGGCGGTCTGATTGAATATCTTTTGCACATCAGTTCGGGCATTTCGCAAACCATCGGCCGCAATGTTAGGATTCAGAACAAAAATCAACAAAACAGCGCTCAGTTTTCGTGCCAGAGGTCTGATTACATTCCCAAGAAATTGTCTGATGTACTTGGAAAAATATTTACCTGGGTCGGAAAGGAAACTAAAAAGATCAAAAGGCAAATTATCGATCCCGGCCACATCAGGGATAGGACCATTGTCGTATGGATCATCGGTATAAGGGTGAGAATCGACGTTAGAACCTGTATCTGCGGGCGCACGATCCACAGCATAAGTCTGCTCGATAGATGGAATCGGCAAATTCTGCTCGGCGCTTTGCAGAACAAGGTTGGTCTTGATCGTGCTAATAGCTTGAGTCGGAGCAGCAGCAACAGCCAAACTCGAAGACCAGAGGAATGTGTTTAACACCACAATTCCGGAGAGAAGAGTTATTGCTACTAGTTTGGATATACAATTTTGTTTGTTCATTGTCTATGCTTTTAAAATCAAATATCACTTGATATAACTAAATAACTGAGACTTCGGCATTTCGTTATCCTTAGCTCCTGCTTACGAGCCGTCAGAACACCGAAGTTTTACTAGGCACGGATATCGTCGCAAGGAACGAATTGCGAATTGGTTAGTACACCAGCAGCACACCCGCCTGTAGCAACGTCCATTGCTGTTTGATAAAGCTGGTCAAAAAGACGTCCGCTGGAAGCTAGATCTGTTCGAAGTTGTCTACCGGTCGCATTACTGTAGCTATCATCCAGTGCCGCAATAAACCTGGGCGGCAACTGATTTACGCGGATCAGATACTGCAACTTAGAAAACATCAACTCAACTCTTTCATGTCCTTGATTTGAGGACTGAGCTGCATAAGGGGAATCAACAAGATCTAGCCTGACAGATGTGCCACCATTTCTGATATTAGAAACCGACTCTATCAACTCATCGGTCAAGTTCGTCAATAAAAGTTCCTGCTCCGACGCCCTCGTAGCGCAAATCCTACTAATACAATTCAAGCTCGGTGCATCAATCTTTTCTGTCATGTCAAAATATCTCCCCATCTCCGCCATCCTATTCAATCGATTTGTAGAATAGAGAACTTTCTAGAAACGTGCACTGGTGTGGGTACGCCAGCAATTTCACAAAAGAAGCTAGCGCAACTTGCAACATCAACGTTTATTCGAACAGCGATCACCTGTACCAGGAAAAGACTGGTACAGGTGATTGGCATAACGCAATGCAGTAGAGCCGCTGTTAAACCTTACAGGTTCTGTCCGGTTGAGTCTGGGACCTGAGGTACGACTGACACAGGAAAGTCATAATTGATGGACATTCTGCCATCTGGCAAGAGTTCGCCTGCAAAGCATATGGTGGTGGCTTGCACCATAAGCTTTGCTCACGAGAATGAATCTGCCTGGAAACTAGCGAACGTAGAGACGAGGACTGGCTGCTATCACAGCCAGCAACCAGGCAACAGCGAACTTACTACGCGCTGGGTCACTCTCAAGTGATAAATCTGTGTGAGCCCATTGCTTTTCCTCCAGAACACTTTTCGCGTATTCCTTCAGTTCTCTGTCGCTGAGATTGCCGCTCCCGTTGCCATACTGCGACGCGATTTCAGAAAGGAGCGCGTAACCGTCCTTCTGGAGGAAAGTTAAAATCAACGGTGAATTTCTTGCCGTCGCCGCGAGAGCGATAGCCGCCATTCTCAGAGAGTCTGTCCACACTGCACTTTCATAAACCGGAACAGGCTCGAGGAAAGCCCAACTCGTAAGAAAGCTGTCTTGCAGCTGCGTGAAGAGAGTTGGAGTCAAAACAGCGGGAGCTAAGAACACATCGACTTGCATTTTTGACTCCGCCATCAGGTGATTTAGCCACTCAATGTTCGTTTGCACTACACTACTGTCGACGCCATGCACGTCGATCAAACCTTCGATCCGAGCTTTCAGCTGCTGATACATGCTCACACCTCATTTTTCATTTGCGAACTTTGCGCGAAATGCCGGTGTCACCGGCTGAATGCAACAGTGAGCATAACTTATGCGTAGTGTTGCACATGCTTGTTAGCTGCTTCAGAATTAGCTAGTGGTGAATGTTTCTCCAAAACAATGCCGGCCGCAGAACGAAGACTCTCCCGGTCTCGGAATTTAGCTCTACTGCCAGCATCGTCTGGGTTTTGTCGGTATCTCGATGGATTTATACTGAAGCGATCTCACACTAACGTTTGCGTTAGTCAGGAAACAATAAGTTTCTCAAAACATCAACATATTTGAGTGTCTAGAAAGGCAGCAGGAACCAATACGCTGAAATCACAGAGATTTCATTTTGGCTGTTAGCAAACCTTCGCCACCAGCGCAGGACTTCGTCAGCAGGTGCACTTGAACCGGACCATACAAGAAAACAGCCTGAGACTTAGACGCTCTGGGCTCTCAAATTTGGTTCGCCGCAAATCTGAGTAGTAATGTGAGCCGCAAATAACACGCACCATATTGAGTGCCCTGTTCTAAAAATCGTATGTTCAGATGTCTACTTACACACTCTCGTAATCAGGTGATTCGCCAAACATCATCATCTAGTGAAGCATCATTGAGGTCGCACAGGAGAAACTGGTCTCACTGGCGATCGCCTATCACGAGTGTCAGTCACTAAGAAAGTGAGGCAACATGCAAATGCAGCAGCGTTAACTCAGAACTGCAATCAGAAAAGAACAACCGAACAATCGAATCAAGCGGGCAGACAGAGCACCGGGAAGGATGTAGAAATGAAAGACGTGTGCAGTATTCTTGGCAGGTGGCGTTCTAAGGGCAACGGTGATACGTTTACACACCGTGTGTTCATCCTCGCCAGCAACGAATGGGAACCCTCTGAGGACGTTATTGAGCCGCAACTGCTAGCGGCCCTGAAGACGGCGCACTACAAAAAGGTAGTGGCGGACAAAGGCTCCTCGAAGCCAGATCGCAAAGCAAAAGTGCGAAATGCTATAGCACTGGTGGTCGGAAATCCGGGGTCCGCGCAGCTAGTTTCCATCTGCCAAACACTCCGAATGCTCGGCAATGAGCCAATCGTCATAGCAGATGGAATCGGGGCGATGACTGACGAAATGTCCGAGTCATTGTTGAAAGTCGGCGCGCAGGGAGTGGCAATATTGACAATCGCTCAATTGTTGCCCCTGTTGAGCGATGAAAACATTCTGGCAAAAGCGAAGTCGTTGAGCCGCAAATGATCGCGGGAAAAGCCTGGCTCGTGCCGGGCTTTTTCCTAATCACAAAAGCTACTGTCGCCTGCACCATATCTGATGCAATTTTTTTTGCCTAGAAAAACCTATCGCAAGCTCGCGAACACGACACATGAGCAAAACGGCACGAACAGTCACACAGCAAGCCGCGCTAGCGCTTGATTTAAGTTCAACTTCGTACTTCCACTGATTCAAAATCAAACTGATCTTCCACAATATTGATCGTGCTCATTATTCAGTGAAAAACTTCCACTAAATTTACACAGTTATCTACGAATATTGCACAATCGCCAGAAGAGGATTCTTTATGGAAGTGCATTCCAACCCAATTTACCAGAACTTTTCTGCACCTCAACCGCCGATAGATTTCAGCGTACCGCTATCTTCTCCGGTGCTCCAGGATATATTAGCAGACGTCAGCCACGAACTGAAAACGCCACTCTCATCAATCCGCAACTCTTTGACGCTTCTGAAAATCGGAGCCGCTGGACCGATCTCCAAAGATGCACAAGAAGTTCTCGATGTTGTTGAAAGGAGCACCATTCGATTAATTGATCTGGTTGAAGAGATACTAAACGCACAGAGACCAGCGCCAAAACTAGAAACTATTTCGACAGACGAACTCGTGATAGCAGCAGTAGAAATGGTGTCAGGAGAGTTGCGCTCAAAAGAGTTGAAGTTACTGTTCGCTCGCTCAAACTTGCACGTCAGAGGCAACGAGAAAAGACTTCTGCAAGTACTTGTAAATTTACTATCCAACGCCATCAAGTTCTCACCAGCTGGCGGTTACATCAAGATTCAAGCACGAGCAGAGAATAACCAAATGGTAGAGATATCAGTGACGGATGAGGGTGCCGGGATTGTTAAGCAGGATCTGGACCGAATATTTCGTAGACATGAACAGGGTCCCTATTTGAGCGACCTGTGAACTGGACTGGGATTGTCTATCACTAAACAGATTATCGAAGAGCACCAGGGACAAATCGGTGCATCAGATAACAGTGAAGGCGGCGGAGCAACATTCTGGATTCGCCTTCCTCGATCCATGTAAACGAGAACCTTCAGAATCGATGAGTTGAGAATCAGTGAGTGAAGAATCGGTGAGTGAAGAATCGGTGAGTGAAGAATCGGTGAGTATCATCATTGACCTGAATCCCCTAATTTCGGCTCAAATAATCATTTTCCCGAAGCCATGTCCGAGCCTCTGCCAAGCCATTCTCAGCCGCAAGGGTGCACCAGAATAAGGCCATGTCCGAGTCTTTCTTTGTTCCACGTCCGCAGTGACAAAGCTGAGCCAGCAAAAACTGTGCCACCGGCATCGACTCCATAGCAAGTTTTGCACATTCGAAAAACGCGGCTTCGTCATTGAAGAAGGGGCTTTCCCTATCGAGGCGCAGCTCAACAAGGGACAGACGCGATGCGGCGTAACCTTGCGCAGCCGCTAAAGTGAAATATTTGTGCGCCAGTCGATAATTTTTCCGGACTATGGCTCCGCTCAAATACAACTCCGCGAGCTTATGTTGAGCTGGCGCAAACAAATCAAAAGCAAGCTGCTCGAGGCGCTTGTAACTTTCCGTAGGATTACAGTCTGGAGCAGTACCATCTAAATGCATCAGCAACAAATTGAATTGCGATAGCTTGTACCCGGCACATGCTGCTCTTTCAAAGTGTCGATATGCTTCCCGATAGCGTCCTTGCCTCGCTAAATATAATGCAAGATTATTGATGGAAGGTAAGTAACCAGACCGCGAGGCACGTTTGTAGAGAAGTAGAATCTGGTCTACATTTTCTTCAGTCTCTTCAGTTGCCAGAACAACAGCAGCATGATGCCAGCCTTCGGGCACATCGCACTGTTCCGACTTAACAAACCATTCCAGGGAAGACTGAAAAAAAGGATTCGACCGATCGGAGCGCTCAATAATAGTTTTAAGTGTCATCTGCGCATGAGTATCACCTTTAGTTGCCGCCCGTCTGCATAAACTCCAGGCTCTTTCCATGTCTTTCGGAACGCGATATCCAGTCTGGTACATGACGGAAAGCAGAAAATCTGCCCCAGATCGCGCTGGTCCTGATGTGATACTAGCCGGGCTGTGCATCTCTAATAGAGTCTCCCTGATGACATGAACATCATGCATTCGGTGACATCAAAAAAAGCTATAGAGAATAAGGATTATTTGTGGACACCGCATCTGGTGATTCCACAAAAATTATCCATTCAGTAAATATATTTTCTACTGAGCATTCCTAGTATGTCATCAGGCGTATCAGGAGTGACACAGAATGCAATCCAACCAAGCCACAGATTTCGAAAAGCAACAAGAAGGCGCAGGAGGCATACATATACCGCGCACTGAATCGGGTGCTCCAGAGCTCTCCCTGAAGGAATGGTACGAAGGCACCAGGCACATACTCAAAGATCGACGCTCTTACAAACACAGAATAGACATGCTGATTCTTGTGGGCGCAGAACCGATTTTAGATTTCGGGGTGTAACTGATGACACCACAATCAACTACGGCGATACAAGTGCTGGCGGCACCACAAGTACCGGCTGCACTACAAGGCTCGGCGGCACCACAAGTACCGGCTGCACTACAAGGCTCGGCGTTATCACAAGTATCGGCTGCACCTCAACCGCCGGTCACTCATGAGCACAATGAGAACTCCGCCTCGCCAGAACAGCCTGAAGAAATCTTAGCCAATCCGATACTCATGTCCAAAGGCACCTACTCTGTACACCATGACGAGTGCTATGCAGTGCCAGATTACTATGAGAGTGCCTACGCCAAACGACAACCGTGGCAGGAAAGAAACACCAATTTTGCACCGTCGCTAAATTCACGAGGACACTACAGATCGCTCTTCAATCCTGGCGGGAATTATAAAAACTTCTACGACATATTTGCCATGTCACAGGCAGATCCGTATCACCATGCCAGCGTAGTCCCAACGTTCTACTCGAATGATGAAACGTGCAGCGAGACAACGATTTCGCTTCCTCGTAAAAACAAAGAATTTGAAAGTTATCGACCTTTCAGGGCGGAGTCGCGCGGATACACAAGATCTTACTTTTACGGCGCTGGACGATAGCAAAACGCGTGTAGCTTCCAGCTCTTTTCTACAAATTAGTCCTAATCTTAGACTGCAGATTACAAGAATCAATCCACATCAACAATTCATATAAAGGTGATCAGAATGGATGCTATTAACGCCAAACCCGATTCGGCGATCAAAGAATCAAGTATAATTTTTGGTGACGAGACGAGCGCTTTTTCGCTGGCAGATTGGAAAAGTCATCTAGTTTTTCGCGCTCAGATGCTGGCGAAAATTGATGTCGAAAAGATCTGTGGCGTCTTGACCCTGTATGACTCCTCGATGGTGCCTAAAACTGAGTCCGAAACTTGTACGCTCCCAGGTCAGGCAACCTTCCCACAGGCTCTGACAAACGTCGCTGCGCTAGCAACCTGATCGATATTTCGAATTTTTGCCGAAGAAAAGGGAACCCACGTTGTGAGTTCCCTTTTTGCTGGAACGATACCGTTCCCAATTTTGCTCAACCGAATCCTACCATGCTACTCGGTCGGTGCTCACCATTATGCGCGAGCAAGTGTTTGTCAACAAAATAATTCGTCTCAACAGAGGCAAATCAACCGTTTACATGTGGAGTCGCTGGAGCGGCAAAAGGATCAACAGGCTGATTACCGTCGACTGCAGTCGCAGGAGGAGCAAACGGACTGACAGGGTGATTAATTGGAAAATTCGTGGGAGCAATCGTCGGCTGAATCTGCGGCGAAAAAGCCACGTCTATCTCCGGATCAACCCCACCCATATAATATTTCTTCAGCCCATCTTTGGAAGTCTTTACGGACAGCGTCAGCGTTTGATTATCGATGGAAACAGTTGTTCCATCAGCACGATTCGTAAATGACCAACTCGATTGCAGCGGAATTTTTCCGGCATCAAAGGTAGAATCAACCGTGAACAATTCTTGTTGCTGTCCATGGTAGTTCGGCATATTTACTACGACTTTACTAGCAGTGCGCTGAAGGTTTGGAGAGATCTCAATCGTTGAACCGTCAGGATATTGAACTACAGTCCGTTGAGGTTTGTCGTTTTGTCCCTCGACATTGATCTTCAATCCATTAGCCTGCAAAATGGCAGATCTCATAACGGTCTTGCCATCGGTCCCAACATAGCTCACCGTAGTAGCATCCGCGCCAAAAGTAGTTATTGTTTGATCAGCAGGATTGGTGACAATCAGATCAGGATGTTTCGGATCATTCGCATTATATGACACGTCCGCCCTTGGGCTGGAAAGATCGGGTGTGGGAGGATTTTGAGTGTAGAATCCGGCTTTGCTCACGTCAGGTTGCACCCACGTCCAGGTTCCGGAAGCGATGTTATTCGGATCATCAACTTTCAAAGTCATGTTGTCCGAACTTAGAGTGTAAGAAAGACCTGTGCCAAATGACACACGCGTTCCATCAGGCGTTGTCAAATCAGGAATTTTGGTGTTTATCTCAATGCCATTGCCATCAACAATAGAAAACGGTGGAATGATGGTAGAGTCAGCGGTTGTTGCCGCGCTCAAATCTCTGAATAGAGCCGAAGCGCGATCTTGCCAACCGGCTCCATTTGTCTGTAGCAAAGTTGGATCACCGTAGATAAAAGTGCGAGCGTCTTCAAAAGCTTCTTTGTAATTCCCCTTCTTCTCGGCCGATTCAATAAGATTTACGTAGTCTTGTTCAGTAGGCATTGCTGAAATCTCCGTCGCATTACGCCGTCAGCTTACGGCAGAGAATCAGTAATTGTTGTGGAACGCGTTTCGTAATCACCGCATACGGTAGCACTTAAGTTAGAGCCCACTGGTGAGTGATAACTGATGTGCTTCCAAGCCTCCAGGTTGCATAGCAGCAACGGAGTGCGGGGCACTAACCAAATGCGCGCTGACTCCCAATCGGGCAGAACTATCACTGGCCGAAGACCTTGTTGCTGAATTCGTTGCAGCCCTGACAGGGGAATGATAACTAAGTACAGTATCAGTTTCTGCATGCGAGGCTGCTGGCGGAGTTCTTTTGCATAATAGCGCTGAAACCAAACTGCCATCGGAATTTCGAAGACCTGAATTCTGAGTACCCAAATTTTGCATACCGAGACTTCGGAATCGCTCTTGCCGAACTTTAGCCACCGGTAACGGTGCCCTTACAGCCTGTGGGCCAGTGGCGGCAGTAGTATTGATGGTGCGACGCACCATAGGCTCCCAATAATAACGTGCCAGGTTGGGATTGCCTTGAACAAGCTGCCACTCCCAACCTCGCACGCGCGTGAGCACTACTGAGCGAGAGTTGAGAGGTTTTCGAGGAACTTGCATTGACTGAGCCTGGGCACCCGCTTCTGCGCTGCACAGACAAAGAAAAATTAGTAATACAAATTTGATTCTCATAAGAACCCCTTCAAAATCAACGATACAGACCGAAATTATTCGTGCATCAGAATGGGAATCTTACGAAGCGCTCATGGAATAGTTGTGAAAAAAGAAGACGCGGTTTCAGTTTTCATAGTCGAAAACATCAGTATAAGGTAGCGAAATCACAACGCCTAAACCAAACAACTATTCCATGTTTATTCCACACCAACCAAATAGCATGCTGTCATTGACTACTGATTCAGTGAGGAGCGCTCAACATGCAAACATATTCCGAACTAAAACCGGTCACAACAACCTCGCAATTCGAAAGCCCGAGCCAATCGTCACCGCTTAAAGATAGTACTTCCGTCATTTTAATCGCTATGCTAGCTGGTGCAGTCGCGATCGAAGTAGTGAAAATTTTCGGACTATCTCATGGCATGAGCGAGCACATGCGCACGGAACTATCGTGGATCGGAATGTCGATCTGCTTTGTATCGGCTCCGACATTCCTTATATTTGGTAGAAAACTCCCAGTCCGGGTTGGCTTCGGCTTGGTGGCAGGCTTGATTTTTGCAGTTAGCGTCATCGCGTCAATGGTCGCATAGGAGGTTTTGTGGGCTTCATAGAAAAACCGCTCGAGGTTGACGATACGCACCAATGCGTACAACTGACTCCAGATGGCACTGTCCGTTATGTAATCGATGTGCACGGACAGAGAACAGACTTCGAATGGAAAGAAATTGACTCGTCGCTGGTGCTGGTTGGTCTAACCACATGTAGTGGCAGAAAAAAGCAGCGAGTGGAAGGAAACGTTTGGATATCTCAATCCATGTCATCAGCCCTAAATCCTGTGGCCTGGTACGGAGACATTGTGGTGCGCAGCACTGGAGCATACACATTGCTGCCCGATCTTACCGTGGAGGACACAAATTTCCGAGCGATTACCTTCAGTCCAGATGGAACAGTCAGTCGGACGCTGCTGGATGGCAGCAGAATCGTAACTTACGGCGCTTGCGGAGAGATCCTGGAACGAAGTGATCCCCGAGGTTTCACACAGCGCTTCGAATGGGATTACTGCCTCAATTATCTACGCTTGAAGCGTGTGCTCTACTGCGACGGCACCGTAATGGAGAAAATTGCCGAAACGCGCTGGGTACGAATCGGCAAGACTGGTCACACGACAATTATGAATGTGATTCTCGAAGTCGACAAACTCGGCTTGCTAAACATGAGACGCGCTCCCGGCTGGCAGTTGAACATGGACCTTTCCGAATATGTCTGCAGCGCCAGAGCAAGTTCAAGATTTGACGAACTTGATGATTTTTCCGCCGTAACTGCATGTACAGAGAAACTAGAATTGGAGGTATCCAGTCCTGCCATTCAACGATCGACGCTGACACTTTTTCGTTAGAGGCTTGTCCGCAAGTAAATCAACTGGATAAAGCATTTACGCGGATCGAGTTCAAACAGCCAACTTAAACCTTTAGCTTGTAGCCAACACCATGAACAGTTTCGAACCACTCTTTCTGTCCATGTGCAGTGAGCTTTTTCCGCAACCTGTTCATATGCGTTCTAACAACCTCCGGCGAGGTCTCGGAGGTAGAGGGCCAGACCCGTTCGAGCAGCGACTCCGTATTAAAGACTTGATTTGGATGACGCATAAAGAATTCGAGCAGATCGAATTCTTTTGGTAATAGATCAATTTCGTTGCCGGCGCATTTTACGACGTGACTTTTACGATCAAGCTCGATTTCACCGGCGACTAAAACGTCTCCCGAAAAAGCAGCTGGTCGACGAAGCAGCGCTCGTAAGCGGGCCATCAATTCTCGACCATCAAAAGGTTTCGTCAGGTAATCATCGGCACCGGCATCAAGCCCTGCCGTTTTTTCGTCGATCATATTTTTGCCGGTCAGAATCAAAACCGGAGTCTTTCCACCCCGCCCTCGAAACGTTTTCAGAACCTCAAGCCCACTGATATCAGGCAGCCTCAAGTCCAAAACAATGGCATCGTAATTATTGAAACGCAAGTCCTGAAGAGCATCCTGACCATTGTCTTTCAGATCAAAAACATAGTTTTCCAGCTTCATCCATCGACCGAGAGTGGCTCCCAGGTCGGCGTCGTCCTCAACAATCAAAATTTTGGTCATACAAACACTTCTTGTCGATATTACTTACGCTTTTTCTCATTATCTCAGATAGCACAGCTTTTACGAACTCCCATTCCACACAAGTGCCACGTTCAATACACGACTTTGTCAGGAGCTTGCTGTAATTTCGTAACTTGAGCGAATCATCTAACCAAAAACGGATCGGCCAAATGACAAAAAGACAAAACACCGGGCAAGGAATACTGGCGCTCAGCATAATGGTGGCATTGATCATTTTACCATTGCTTGGCATTCTGGCATTCGAGGTTGCTCGCTACCAGCTGGGTATGCAGGAACTGCAGTCAGTGTGCGATGCATCGGCACTGTCAGGCGCAGCGATGCTCGTCACCTCTCGATATCAAAAACCAGCCGACAGACTGAAAAGATTCAAAGAGGCGACAACGGCAGCCGAAAGCACTTTAAAGAGCACGTTTAAGGGGTTGCCCAACGAATCACAGGATGTACTCGGGGGAAATCTCCGCTCAGCAGTTAATGTGGGGGTCGACGGCAATCTCAGTCTTGGCACCACCCCCGGTGAATGTACTTTCAAAGTTCAAGCGGTCGACCCATCGACGCTGGCTGTAATTGCACCAGATCAGTTCAATGCCAAAGCAATTCGTGTCACCGCTGAATTCACGACGCAACCGGCATGGAACAAATTCATGGGCATCATGGCAGTTTTTCCAATCTATCGCAAAGCGACAGCCGGAATTCCTTCCGCTGATGTGGTTGTTTGCATGGATGTCTCGGGTTCGATGGACGACTCAACCAGAGTATCTCTCGTCAATCGCCGCTTCAATCTTCCACTTCCATACCATCAAGATCTGGTGGATCTGTACAACACATACGTACCGCTGAAAAACGCGCTAATTCAATACATCGCGAAATATCCATTCGACCAGCACAAATACCCGCACTACGAAAATGGCATTCTGATCGGGTACGGTCCACCGCAGCCGCCCGCAGATTACGATAAAAATTACTGTATTGAACACTTCTACAACCCAGCGAAAGCAGCCTGGGATGCTTACATTAACAAGAGAATTTATTACGGGCAGCAATTAAATCCAAATTTCGGAAAAGTGGAATACGGGCAAGTTGCCACCGGAACATTGAACGACATCGTCACCAGACCAGGATATCCATACGGAACTGTCGCGAATTGCCTCTTCCCACAAAATTTGAATGCAATCAATACCTTCGTCGGCAACGCCGAAGGAAACCCGTCGCTTCCGACATTTAACGCCAGAGAACGGTATTTTCAGGAAACCGGCTCGATGGCAATTTTGAATCCGCCGCCCTTGCCACCACCGGCAGCGGCATGTCAAATTCAAGCCAGCCCGGGATTTCCATCAAATTATCTTTGCTATTGCCCACCCGCACCGCAAGGATTCTCAGACATCATCGTGCATGTCGACAACCGCGCCAATAACGTTCCTCAAGCGCAGCCGATTTTCGGAACGTTGGGACCAGTCACACCGCAAGCGATTCTTTACAAGAAAAAACGCGAACCGAACAAAGGTGAAACTTACCTGTTCAACGGCATTGGCTATCTAACCGAAGCAGCGCGCGGCAATCTGGAGACGGCACGCTTCAATCAATTGAAAACACTTTTTCAAAACAACATCAGTTCTGGAGAACTGCCCGCCTCGGGTAAAGATGGATATCAAAAGGCTTACTTTGAAATGGCGAGCCAATATTGCCAACCGGTGGCGACAGCAGTTGATGCGCTGGAGAACTTTTACCAGGCCCTCAACGGCGCGGGGTCGAGCCTGAAATTCGGAATGGTTTCATTCGAGACAAACTGCGCGACGTCATCACCTGGATTCACTAACACGGTTATTCACGATATCGCCAACAAATTCCCAGGAAACTTCGCCAAAATCGACATCGATAGCACCTCTCCTGGACCCGCGGCAGCAAAGAAATATCCGATATTGATGATGCCACTGGACGATCTAAGAGATCCAGATGCGCAAATTGTCAATGATCCATACGGCAACGACAAGCTTTCAATGAACGACATCTTCGAAAAGTACATCGTACCGCTGCGTTCAACAAACATAGCATCGGCTTTGAATCAGGGGCTCGACCTCCTCAATAAAAGCCCCCGCAAAGCTTATGTTCGACAGGTAATGGTTCTTATCACAGATGGCGTGCCAACCGTGGACTTGAACGGCAATCCAAATCCTAATGCGGGCGAGCAGCTCGCAAGACAGGCGGCGGCACTAGCGAACCAGCGTCAAATTCCGATTTTCACTATCGGCGTAGCGCAAAATCAGACTATTCAAATGAAACAAGATCAATTTCTCAGCTCATCAACGCCAACTGGATTGGCAGCCATCTCGGGAAATGGTGCCAAATATTTTTCAGTCACAAAGGCGACCATGAATTCCAGCGATGGTTCGGTGAACGCAATCAGCGCCGCATTTTTGCAAGTCGCCAGAGGTCTGGTGCAGTTATTGGAATAGTGCAACCTTGCGATCAAACATAAACCTTTCAGCAGATCAACTACAAATGAATAATTCTCAAATCAAAAATTTCAAAACACGTACAAGGCACCACAATTCGATGAACCATCGGCGAAGCCAGTCCGCCGCATCTGTAATCGAGCTAACGATAGGCGCGTTTATGTTTGCGACATTTAGCGCCATTAGCGTAGACCTGGCAATTTGCATCGCCGCCAGCGGTGTAAACAATCAAGCATGTCGGGATGCAGCAAGGGCAGCCGGGTTGGCTCGTCCGACCGAAGCGCGAACTGCCGCAAACGCTTCACTCAAAGTTCATCAAAAGCTAGACGGTAACTTTATCAAGGAGCTGAAGATAACCAAATTTACTTACAACGGCACCGCTCCATACGGCTCAGCCGACTCGCAAGACCCTGCGAACCAGCCGATGGTATCGGTCTCGTCGCAGATTACAGTCGAATTACCAGCCCCAGTATTTCTCTACGGATCGGAATTCGCAGTTCGCAACGGCAAACTTTCCTTTGTAAGCAGCTATCAGTATCCAATTCTAAACACCGATATAACGCTGCCCAAAGGTCAGTTCGATCCAGAGCATGCTGGTTTCATCCTCGGCCAGCAGCCTGTAGTGTCGAGCCCTTGCGATGATGCTCCACCAACTTGCCCAGAGCCGAAAGTGCCTACACCCCCAATTGTTCCGCCACAACCGCCGCTGCCTGCGGACCCACCGGATCTGGGTTGAAGACTACAATTAAGCGGGAACCTATGAAAAAACACGAACCGACAATCCTTCTTCTGACCATGCCACTGGTCACAAGCATGGGTTCTGCGACCGCGAGTAACCATCTGTCAGTAGACACGAAGAGTCCAAACCAAATCTCACATTTTGCAGATTGCGACAGGTCACTCAAAGTCGCTCGTAGTGCCGTCCAATGCCACCCTGAAAGTGCAATTGCGCACTTGAAACTGGCAGCAAACCTTCAATATTTTTCCAATTACCAACCAGCGCTTCACGAGTACGAAGAAGCAATCAAACATCTAAATCCAGTTGGATACAATCACGCCAGCAAAGATAACGATTTATCATGGAAAGCCCGGCTTGGTATCATCCAGTGTCTCGTCATGCTCGACCATGAACAGCGCGCAATCAGCCTTTGCCGAACCTTCCCCGCTCCACAAATGCTGCTTGCCACCACTTCATATTGTTTCGCCGACACATGCCTGCAGCTCAAACTCGATGACCTGGCAAAGGCGCACCTGGAACGCTGCTTGACGGAATCACCAGACAAAATACAAATCAGTACGCATAGCGCGCTTGAAAGTCTCTATATTGCATCGCTCAGATCAAACAAAGTAGACAGAGCGCTAGAAATACAATCGACAGTCATGGCAGGAAAACCGCAAAACAGATCAGTCTACGAGAGTGCGGTCGAATATTACAGCTCGACCGGAAAGGAACAGGAATGTCGGACATTGATTGCAGAAGCTCATGCAAATATGAGCTACTGCGGCGATCTGTTCTGGACCCTTAACAAAATATTGAGCAGTCATCAGTCCTCGGCCCAAGGCGGAGCGGGCAGGCGTGCCCGTCTAAAATGGTTGAAACTGGCTGAATTGTCTCTAAAATTCGCAATCGAAGCGGACCCAAATGAAAACAAATTTCGCGTTGCCCTGGCTGACAATCTCGACAAACAGCATCGCTTCGTTGATGGACTGCGCGCACTCGCGGAAACCAACCCAAACCGAAAAAATGCACTTAGTGATTTCGCGGCAGCCTGCCTATTTCAAAAACAAAACGACATCGCAGCTCGTATAAAGCGAGTTCTCATCGGACAAGATGCTCGAAACGATTTGCCCATAGCCCTCCAATCATTAACCTTTCGAATAAACAAACTCTCGTGCGGGTGCCGATACTCAGCCATCGCATGCGCGCTCCAAAAACATTCAGATGTAGTCCGCGCGTCGTTCTCAAAAAGTGGAACAAATAAGGCGCTTTTGATTTATCGCCCCACAACTTTAGCATCAGGCATAATTCGTTCGCAGCTAAAACCCGATGAATCTCTCGACGTTATCTGCACTGGCAAAATCCGCAGCCTGGCAGAATTGACTGAGTCAGCCAGTCAGTTCGACACCACAAATCTACAAAGGCACTATAGCTTCCAGATTCCAGATACGAAATGAAAACAGGTCCAGTCAAAAAACCGAACCTGCCCTCTTGCCCTAAACTTTTACTAGCACCGCTCTCGGTGTCTTGTTGAATGCATCATATTAGGAAGATATGGAAATTTTGTAGAACTTTTCCACAATCTCGATCCGATTCGATTCGATTCGCAATTGGTATTTCATGAACTACCTGGGATTTCATAGACTACATAGACTACATGGTTAAACCGCGAGGATTTTCAAAAACTCTTTGACCGTGAGCACTCAATTTTATCGGACTGGTCAGGCCTGGAATTGGACCGAGCATGCCGCCCCTGTATGTGATCAAAGGTTCAGCCTCCCCATCTACGGCAACGTCCAGATAGTATGTATTGCCGAATTGCTGATCGACGCTGGAAAGCGGCTTGTACACGGGTCCCTGCCGATTGCCGCTGGCATTGCTTACTGTAAGAATACCGACACGAACCGCCGAAACGTTGACGCCGGAGAAATGTGACAGGTAATTCTTGACCGTGACGTTCGCAGTCTGAATCGCTGGCGTTATATTTCCGACTGCACCAACAGGTGTCGCGGAATAGGTTAACGACTTGGAAGCAGAAATTGACGCTTCCCGCGCCGAGTTCATCAAAAGAGAACTTCGCAAACCGAGTGTACACAGGTTCATGAGCGGAAAAGCGAGAAAGATGAAGAAAACGAGCAAAATGCCTGCTAATTCAGCAATGGAAGTGCCGCTCTGCTGCATGCGCAAGTGTCTTGACTGGTACCACAGCCGGTGTCGTCTATGTTCCGGCTCATGGTCTGGTCTGCTAGCTTTCATAAACAATCAACCTATACGAGGAAGGCTTTGCGATGCACTATAAGTGTGCTCACACAATCGCACACGGAAATGAATTTGTATCTGGGGATTCTACAAGAATAAAATCATCTTGCCGCCTCGCGAAGCTGCGCAAAGATTTACTCAATTCAACTGAGCCAGCTGCTGTATCAACTGCGGGACTCGAGCGGCTGGGCCAGCTGCTGTATCCACTGCCGAACTCGAGCGGCAGGTTCCGAGTTATCAATTACATCGCGAACAACTGCAACGCCGCTGGCTCCGGCACGCAAGGCAGCACAGGCGAGGTCGAGAGTGATACCACCGATTGCAACCAGCGGATAATCCAGCATGTTAGCCCACTTAGACAATCCATCGAAGCCCTGAGGGGAAAATTTCATCACTTTCGTAGTGGTTGGAAAAATTGGACCGATGGCAATGTATGAGGGTTGAACCGCAAGCGCACGGGCGACTTCGGAATAACAGTGGGTACTGACACCAAGACGAAGACCCGCTCGCGACAACGATTCCACGTCAGCTTGCAAAATATCCTCCTGTCCTAAATGCACACCGAAAGCACCATAAGCGACCGCCAATTCCCAAAAGTCGTTGACATACAGCTTGCATCCATAGCGTTTCGCAATTTCCACAGACAGAGCGATTTGACGTTCTATTTCAGCCAGCGGTTTATTTTTGATTCTCAATTGAACCGTTCTGGCACCAGCAGATGCGACTCGCTCCACCCAATCGCTGTCTGGAACAACAGGATAAAACCCTATTGCGTCATCGCGATAAAATTGCGGTCGGCAAAGGCCGTTAGCGGCGCTCTGCGTCAGCCAGGGCAGATCCGAGTTCGCGAATTGCGCAGGTAAGTGTGCGAGCGGCCCCCGACCCAAGCCGATTTGAGGCGCCAGCCTGAGTGCCTGATTAACGTATGCTTTTGCCATAACGATGGCATCCAAGATTTCCAGACCGCTGGCGAGTCCTGCAGCAATTGCTGAAGACAGAGTACAACCCGTACCATGCGTGTGCCTGGCGAATTGACGGTGACTGGTGAGCCAGGCTTTTGAAGTTCCGTCGGTCCAAAAATCTTGCACGAATTCGCTGCTTTCGTTTAGATGTCCTCCCTTGAGAAGCACTGACCTGGCGCCACGCGCAAGAATATCTCGAGCCAGGGCTTCAACATACGGCTCTAGATTATCCGCATCCAAATGCAGCTGATAAGTGTATTCGCGCTCGGCAAGAACATGTGCCTCTGACCAATTTGGTGTCACCACTGTCGCCAGCGGCACCAGACGCGACCGAGCGACTGACAAAGCTCCACCATCAATTAAAGCATCACCACTAGTGGCAACCATAACGGGATCGTAGACAATTGATCTGTCACTCGTGCTAAGTATTTTCGCCACAGTCTCGGCAATTTCCGCGGAACCAACCATTCCGATTTTAATTGCAGCTGGCGGCATGTCGTCATTCAACGCATTCAACTGTGCGGCGACGATGTGAGCCGACATATTGGAAAGATCAAATACATTGCGCGTGTTCTGCGCCGTGACGGAAGTGATCACAGAAGCGCAATAAACCGATAGTCCTTGCATAGTCTTGATATCAGCTTGAATACCTGCGCCGGCGCAACTGTCGGAACCGGCGATAGTCCAGGCGACGGGAGTCGAGACAGTCGGTGATGAAGCAGTCTGCCCCGAACTTTCCGATGCTAAATCGACAGGTGACAAAGTCATTTTTCACGCACCGCCGTAGCTAACGGCTGCTGCCAGAACGGCGTACCGATTACCGGTGTGCTCGCCGAAGCAACTTGCCGCGGAATCATCGGACCCGCCTCGTATGCAAGGCGTCCAGACTGCACCGCATTCCTGAAAGCGCTCGCCATTTTCACGGGATCATCGGCAAGCGCAATCGCCGAATTCAGTAGAACTCCGTCATATCCGAGTTCCATAACTTGCGTTGCATGAGAGGGCTTACCCAATCCAGCATCAACAATCAAAGTCAAATCAGTAAGGCGCGTTCGCAACGTTTCTAACGCGCGCAAATCTGAAATTCCTAAACCAGTACCAATTGGAGACGCCAGCGGCATCAAAATTTTGCAACCTGCATCAACTAGACGTTGGGCGATCACCAGGTCGGATGTGCAGTAAGGAAACACTTCAAATCCCTGATGGCATAGAATTTTTACGGTGCTGACGAGCTGAAAAGGATCTGGATGCAGCGTATAATCGTCACCAATCACCTCCACTTTAATCCAATTCGTTCCAAAAACCTCCCGCGCTAAATTTGCGGTCGTTACAGCTTCTTGCTCAGTCCGGCATCCGGCCGTATTCGGCAATATGCGCAATTTCAAGTCGCGCAAATATTGCCAGAACCCCTCGGCAGACTTCGCATTGGAACCCTGCCTTCGCAACGAGACAGTGACAACATCTGAGCCTGAAGCAACCAGCGCCTCTTGCATCAAAGATGGCGAATCATACAACGCCGAACCGACGAGCATGCGACTTTGTAAAACTTGTCCTGCTACATTCCACATTTCAACCTCCCTGCATGGGCGAGAGAATTTCTATACTTTGAAAGTTGCTCAGTTTCGTTTCACTCCAGAACGGTCGAGGTATGTGAGCACCATCGACTGCAACCGCAAACCACTGATCGGTGTGTCCCAAATAATCCAACAGCTCCGCCAATGAGAGCTCTGGAACGTCGGTAGACTCGCCATTTATGATCAACTGCATACGAACTCCAATGTCTCAGGTGCCGAACGATTTGATCTCAAAGTTTTTGCTGCCAGATTTTGCAATACCACATTTTCCGACGCGAAATTTTTCGATGCAGAATCTTCTACTTCATCTCTAAAATCAAACAGCCTCTCGAATCTGGAATCGTGTGGGACGCCTTCAATCAATCCAACGATCAATGACACTATGGACGGAGTTACCAGAAATCCATGTCGATGCAATCCATTCGCCTCAATCAATCCTCGGCGCACTCGAATCGAAGGAAGATTGTTCGACAAAGCCGGTCTGCAGTTGACCCGCGTTTCGACAACATTCGCATTGGCAAACGCAGGCTCGAGGCTGAACGCCGCAGACAACAACTCGAGAGTCGATAAGACTGAAATATTAGAGTAATCCTCAGATTCGAGAGATGTCGCTCCGATGATGAAATTATAGTTTTGGCGAGGCACCACATAGATTGAGTATCGCGGATGCAGAACCCGAACGGGTCGATGCAAAACCACTTCGGAAGAGTGCACAGCAATTATTTCGCCTCTAACACCGCGTAAATTCGCGAACTGCTTTTTAGCACCCAATCCACGACAGTCAATGACGAAATCAAAATCGTGTTTTTCTGTCGATGTATGCACTTCATTTTGACCAACTGAAAGAACTTCAAGATCAGTCAGCCACTCGCAATTACTCTCGCACAAACCGGCAGCCAACGCTGTGAGCAACTGGCGATTATCGACCTGCCCTTCCGCTCGAGCAAAATATGCACCATCAAACCGCTCACCTAGAGAAGGTTCCAACTCGGCGACCTGGCGCGAATTACACCAGACAATCTCTTGCGCAACCTGCGCCTCTTTGCGGCTCAGATTTCCATAAAACTGCTTGAGCAACCCAGAATCAGCGCGGTGAGCAATCACCAGCGTGCCTTCATTCTGCATGAAAACAGGCTCTGGAAGAGAATCGACAATCGACTTCCACTGGGCGACGGAATTTTCGCCGAGTGCGAAAATCAACGGGTCGCTAACGTCAAGCTCGCAAAATGGAGCCAACATTCCCGCGCCAGTGTAAGAGCAACTGCTCACGCCAGCGCGAGAATCTCGGTCAAAAAGGGTCACCCGATAGTTTCTTCGGGACAACTCAAGGGCCGTCGTTCTACCGAGTAAGCCTGCACCAACGATACCAATACTGGTTTTCACCGAACCTGTTCCTCATCCTATCGACACGTCTGTCCGCTCGATCGATATTTGTCGCAATTCTTGCGTCAGATTCATCGAGCAGAACTTGGGCCCGCACATCGAGCAAAAATGAGCTTCTTTAGCCGCTTCCGCAGGCAGCGATTGATCGTGATATTGCAGGGCGGTATCCGGATCAAGAGAAAGATGAAACTGGTCATACCAGCGGAACTCGAAGCGAGCTAGCGACAAAGCGTCGTCTCGTCTTCGTGCGGCAGGATGTCCTTTGGCAAGGTCGGCGGCATGAGCAGCGATTTTGTATGTAATCACGCCCGTCTTAACGTCTTCTCGATCGGGCAAGCCCAGATGTTCTTTGGGTGTGACATAACACAGCATGGCTGTACCGAACCAACCAATCATGGCCGCACCAATCGCGCTGGTTATGTGGTCATAGCCGGGCGCGATATCAGTCGTTAGAGGTCCAAGAGTATAAAATGGTGCCTCAGAACAGATTTCCATTTGACGGTCCACATTCTCTTTGATCAAATGCATCGGCACGTGTCCTGGACCTTCGATCATCACTTGCACATCATGCTTCCAGGCTATTTTTGTTAATTCTCCGAGCGTCTCCAACTCAGCAAACTGCGCCCTGTCATTTGCGTCAGCGATCGAGCCGGGGCGCAATCCATCACCAAGCGAAAATGCAATGTCATAAGCTTTAGCGATCTCGCAGATTTCCTCAAAGTGAGTATAAATGAAGTTCTCCTGGTGATGCGTAAGACACCACTTAGCCATAATGGCGCCACCACGAGAGACGATTCCGGTAATACGGTGATTCGTGTGTTGAATGTGGCGCAGAAGAACTCCAGCATGCAACGTAAAGTAGTCAACGCCTTGCTCTGCTTGCTCAATTAGAGTTTCACGAAAAAGCTCCCAGGTCAGATTTTCAGCAATATCCCCAACCTTGGCCAGAGCTTGATAGATGGGCACTGTGCCAATGGGAACTGGCGAATTGCGCAAGACGAAGTCGCGGGTTACGTGAATATCATTGCCGGTAGAAAGGTCCATAACGGTGTCGGCGCCCCATTTAATGGACCAACACAATTTTTCTACTTCATCGTTGATGTTTGATGCCACAGCAGAATTGCCGATATTTGCATTTATCTTCGTCAGGAAATTTCGACCAATTATCATTGGTTCAATTTCGGGATGATTGACGTTCGAGGGGATAATCGCCCGTCCGGCTGCCACTTCTTGACGAACAAACTCAGCGGTGATGCGGCTTTGAAGATCAGCTCGAAATGGTTCGCCCTTGAGCCGACTGTTGCGCTCGCTGGATTCGTGAGTATCCGAGACTTCTCGCAATTGATTCTCACGAATAGCCACAAATTCCATTTCTTTAGTGATGATTCCACGCTTTGCATAATGCATCTGCGTAACATTCGATCCAACTTTAGCTCTTCGCGGAGCCCGTTTCAAAGCTGCTCGAATAGCCTGCTGCGATTCGATTAATTCGAGAAATTTTGCAGACTCTATATGTCCAGAATAAACTTCGGAGTCGCCGCGTTCTTCAATCCAAGATTGTCTGATTGGCGGAAGTCCCTGCGTGATGTCAACGGCATAGTCGCAGTCAGTATATGGACCTGAAGTGTCGTAGACGACGACGGGTTCCAAGTTCATGTCCGATAGGTGAATCGAGCGCATAGGCACACGCACATCGTGATGCACCGGACTGTTCACATAAATCTTTGAGGATGCCGGAAATGGCTCAATCAAATTGAGCTTCTTATCTTCAGTAGCCGAAAGTGTTTTCACAGTATGCTCCTCGGTGCGCGGAAGAGCATGCAGACAAAATGTCTAAGCTCCCTCCGCTGGTTCTAACCAGGTCAGGTTCGAAGGGTTGAACACAGTTTGTTCTCTCAGCCGTTCGTCGGCACCCCTGCTTTGCGTAAAAGAGTAGCACACAGATTCGCAAATTCAACTCAGTAATTTTTGTGAAATTGTTTGAACTGATAAAGCGTATTCTTTTCCACAGCAATTCCAACAAAAGTCGATAACTTCGTGCCAACGGTAAAAATGCATGTTTGGCGGAGGTTAATAGTATGCTCGAAGCTGAAAACATGAATCCAAAAGAGTCTGTAAACAAAGGTCAAAATTCCACAGTGTTTAACGACCTTTTCAAAGACGGTGACCCCAACAGCATCTTCATCAAGGCGGGCATCAAGACGGTAGCTGACGAAACGATGAAACTCTTTGGCGAAGTCAACATCTTCGATACGCAGCAAGCCAATCAAGTAAGCCCGAGATTTGCAGACGATGCAGCTTTCAACGCTGCAGAATACATAATTCAACAAATCAAAGACACATCAGCGCTTGACGGAGCTGCTGCCGCTTCCGCTCAGCAAGATATCGATGGAGAGATCAAAGGTCTGAGCACACTACCGGATTCGATGTTTAACTTTAACCAATTCTATGTAGGCTTGGAGATGAACATAAGTGATCAAAGCGCCGCGCCCGCGCTATCGAAGTTGGACAAAAATAACGTGATCCGAGACGAACTGGATAAGGACTACCTGGACAAACAAGGAAGCAACAAGGCAGACGATATTCACAAGAGTGTGAACGCCATCGTTGCACAAGTGGTGGCATTGTCGCAAGAACCGATGTGCCCTACTGATAACGCATTGGCTCCAATCTACGAAGCCGCAAAAGAAGATATGAGCAAATTGACCAGGGCAGAACAATACGTTTACGCCTTCAACCTTTCCTACGAACTGCAATCTCGTACCAATCTCGATCCACTATTGGACACCCCTACAAGCAAAATCGGCAAATTTCTCTATTTCGGAATTTTTGATGTGAAACCGACCGATTACGAGTCTCCTGTCCAATCGACATTTGGTTATGACACTTCCACGCTGAACGAGCAAACCATAAAAGACGTTATGAAGTTGCTTGATCAGCAAAAGCCGCCAGAGCCGTTAGAGCCGTCTGATGTGAAGTGATTCATATCTAAGCAGGCTCTGAAGCGACGAACGTCAAATGAATAGTCCTGGCAGTGCTCCACTCTTAGTACTGCCAGGCTTTTGTTACATAGTGGAGGGTAAACATCGAGCTTGCATGCGATGCGGAACTTCGAGCGCCAGAAGCAACTGGTCTTCGAAGTTTAACATCGTCTCGATCAGGCAACTCAAGATGCTCTTTAGGTGTATCAGTAGTCAGAGGTCCCAATGTACAAAATGGTGCCTCTGAACTTCCATCTGCCGGTCGACATTCTCCATTATCAAATGTATGAGCACGTGACCGGAACCTTCGATCACCGCTTGCACATCATATATCCACGCCAATTTTCCTCAGCGCGCCAAGCGAGTCCAACTCGGCAAACTAAGCTTTGTCGCTGGCATCTGCAATCGAGCCAGGGGCAAGGCCTCACCTGTTGCAAAGGAAAAAAACGTATAAGCTTTCGCCACTTCAGAATGACTGTAAATAAAGCTTTCATGGTGATGAGCAAGGCACCACTTCACCATGATGGCACTACAAGGGACACTATACTTACCGTGGAATTGAATCAATCGCTACATAATTTGGTCATCAACAATTACGAAACAACACGCACATACCGATTTGGCATGTGCGTGCTTGCAAGTTTAAAAAAATCCTCAGGACCGCAATTTAAAACAATCGCAGATCTCTATTCGTGGATCGGCGGCACAGAGGGTTCTTGAATTGGCTTATCTACGGCAAAAGAGGTGGACCCCAAAAACTGGGCCACTAGCTAAGTGAGGCTTCTGCTCCTAAAGTAGACACATGCTTGAAAGGAGCATCACTTGAAAAGTACTCGAAGAAAACATAGTCCGGAGTTCAAAGCAAAGGTAGCAATGGCCG
>DATNPY010000071.1:0-60448 GCA_036702955.1 Drouetiella sp.
TTCTTGCCGAGCTCAAGCCGATTGCAGAACGCCACGATACTTCCACAGGCAACATCGTACTGAACTGGACGATTCAGCAACCAGGGGTTACGGTCGCACTGGTCGGCGCTCGAGATGGCGCTCAGGCGACTGAAAACGCAAAAGCCGCAGATCTCAAGCTCAGTGCAGAAGAAATCGCAACAATCAACAAGTTGCTCGAGCAACTCGATAAAGTGCAGGCCTAGAGGCGCTTTAGCCGCATGGACACCCTCTTGCCGATAGCTCCTGGATATCTGCAAGATTGAAATCTCAAAAGATTTCGCCTTAACTATTAAGCCAGCCTGTTTAAGTTTGCCGGGCAAGTTGGTAGAACTAATAAGAGGGATTTTTCGTCTTGGGGGGCGAAGTGAGCTTGGCACAGGCGTCGTTGATCGGCTGCACAATAGCAGACCGCTACATAATCGAAGACGAGATTGGAGCTGGCGCTCTTGGCAAGGTTTACCGAGCCAGACACAAAGTTCTAGAGCGCCTTGTCGCCGTGAAAGTTTTATTCGAAGACCTGAAAGGTAACGAAAATAGCTTTCTTCGATTTCAAAGGGAAGCGCAAGCAGCAAGTTCTCTTAACCATCCCAATATCGTCACTATTTTCGACTTTGGGCTGCAAGACAACACCTATCCTTTCCTTGTCATGGACTATCTACAGGGCGACAACCTGAAAGATGTCATCCAGAAGAAGGGTCGACTGCCTCTTTATCGAGCCTTCCCGATTTTGATTCAGACAGCCGAAGCACTGGCACACGCGCACAGCCGGGGCATTCTGCACCGCGACATCAAGCCTGACAACATCATTTTGCTGCAAAGCAATGTCAGCAAAGACCACGTCAAAATAGTCGATTTCGGCATTGCCAAACGCATCAATGAGCGCCGGACCGACAAACTGACTATGGATGGTCAGGTGGTCGGAACACCCGCGTTCATGAGCCCTGAGCAGATTCTCAACGCCAATCTCGACGCACGTTCTGACATTTATTCATTCGGCGTCCTCACTTTCAATCTGGTCACCGGTGTTTTGCCGATTATGGGCAGAACTCCAGTCGAAACAATGAGCGGACACGTCAGCAACGAACCACTGACGCTGGCAGCAGCCTGTCCCGGCGTCTCTTTCCCGCAGAGTCTGCAAGACTTGATTAAGAAAATGATGAAGAAATACCCAGACGAGCGCTACAGATCGATGGATGACGTTAAAGCTGAACTTGAATGGCTCGCTAAAGCTTACAAGTAGAGAAATTTTCGCCAGCGTCGAATATCATTAAGCCTCCCGTAAGAGGCTCAAATGCGCATCGCCCAGTTCTTACTGCCAGCTATACTCTGCCTTGTGCTTCTCAGCTCCTGCAGCGTGGAAGCAAGCGATAGAGCAGTTCCGAACTTCTCGGTGAAAACACTTTCGTACGTGCCGAAACTGCATGATGAAGCGCATTTGATGGATCTGTACATTCCATCAAGAGCCGCAAAGCCCATGCCTGTGATTCTCTGGATTCACGGCGGAGCGTGGCTTATGGGCGATAAAGAAGACACGCCCGCGCTCTTTTTCATGAAATCAGGCTACGCTGTAGCCAGCATAAACTACCGCTACAGCTCTGAAGCGATTTTTCCAGCACAAATTGAAGACGCGAAAGCAGCGGTGCGGTGGATACGCGCCAATGCGGAAAAGTACCACTTTGATACGAAGCGCATCGTCGCATTCGGCAATTCTGCAGGCGGTCATCTGGCCGCCCTGCTTGGCACCACAGGCGATGTCAAACCGCTGGAAGGAAATTTAGGCAACGCTGATCAGAGCAGCAAGGTGCAAGCGGTAGTCGATTGGTGCGGACCCACTGATTTCATCGGCATTGAAGAACAAGGGGACGCGAAAAATCAGTTGCGACCACGCGATCCAAAAGGTCCAGTGGCGAAGCTCTTTGGTGGGCTGCCGAGCAAGAAACGTGAACTGGCGGCCGCAGCCAGCCCTGTAACCTTCGTCAGTAACGACGATCCGCCGTTTCTTATCATGCATGGCGACCACGACAATGTTGTGCCAATCAAGCAAAGCTCAGACTTCTACGAAGTTTTGAAAGCGGCGCACGTGAAAGTTCTTTATCACGTCGTCAAAAACGGTGGACACAATTTCTTTTCTGCCGAAAATCTGCAAATCGTCGAAAACTGGCTGAAAAATACTCTTCGCTAAAGCGAGCAACCTTTTGCTCAGCGGTTACGTCCACGTAACGAACTGCTATAGAGGACCGATGTATGAACGAATCGAATAACGCGCAGCCTGCTGCGCAGTGTGATCCCTTAGCGCAGGAAAGCCTGTTGAATATCAAAAGCGTGTCACAGCGCGCCGATGAACTGCTGCTCGCCGAAAGATTCGCCGAAGCAGAGCAGCTCTATCGCGAACTGTGCCTTGGTCTCGAAGTGCTGTTGGGTCCAGCGCATCCAGACGTAGCCGAAGCGAGACACAAGCTGGCGGCGGCGCTCGGCGGTCAGGGAAAGACCGACGAAGCTGTCGTGCACGAGCAAAACTCGCAAATTCTAAAAGCGGCTTTGAATCAGTAGGCGCTCTAATCAGTGGGCGTGAATAACTAGATTGCAAAGTAAGTGCCCGGGCTTGCTACTTGCTTTTGCTCAGGTGAATGATCCGGTTCGACGAGTCAATTGAGTACTGGAAATCCCGAAAGAACGTTTGCCCAAGCAGCGGATACGGCGCTACTGACTTGCCGCCGACTGCACAGGGAACGTCCTTCACTTCCAGGGTACCCAGACGCAAAGAGTTAATTGAGTATATTTGAGCAGACGAACCTCCCCCGACACCTTGTATGGGGATGACCGGAGCGTTGGCCGGGGGCACCATACCTACTTTCGCGGCTTGGTCAGAAGTAAACAGGCAAGTGCCTGCACCTGTATCGAAGATCATCTTGCACGGAGTACCATTCACTTTAGCTTCTACGACAATCATAGATGTCGTTCCGGTATAAGGCACGTTGTAAACGTAGGTGCCGTTTGCACTCACTGTCGTAGAGCCTTCTGGACCGAGCGGGGCCGGTTTTGCAGTCTTGGCAGAAGATGCGGTGTCGCTCGACGAGCCGGAACCGATGCGCTTAAAGCCGATTGTGCTATTGGCGTCATCGATGCTGTATTCAAATCCGGAGTAAAAATCACGCCCTAACAGCGCCACTACCTGTGGTGTCTTGGTAACGCCGATTCTGAAATTTTTCCGCTCTATGCGCCCCAGTTTTAGAGTCGATGGAACGCGCCACAGCGGCTGCAATCCGGCTTTTCCGACACCGCCATGCATGGCATCGGGTGGTCGATCTGGCAGGCTCATACCGAGTTCGTTCAGCATGCCCTCGCTAAAAAGACACGAGTCTGCACCGGTATCAAAGATCATTTTGACCGGATGCTGATTCAGTTCGGCATCAATCAAAATGTGTGAACCCTGCCGACGAAACGGCACCCATGTTTCACGCGGCAAGTTCGCCACTTCCGGCGGCCCTGACAGATTCTTAACCGCGACGGCGCTGAGCTTTCCAGCGTCGCTGTTCGGTGAGAGTCTGACAATGTTTTCGTACAAATGCCTGGCGCGTTCAAATTCCTTCATTTGTTGCGCAGTCAATGCCGCATAGTAAGCGACATTCAGGTCAGCGACCGGTCCCTGCAAACAGCGCTTAAAACAGGCGTTGGCAGCGGCATAATTGCGTTGCTTGTAGTAGGCAATACCGTCATCACAATCAGATGCAAGTGCAGGCGACGCTGCTAATGCATGTAAGACCAGGCCACCTGCCAGCGCCAGAAGCGTACGTTTCACAGACCTTATCAACCTCGCCCGAGCCTTTATTTTTTGCTATGTACCCAGTTCAAATCATTCTTGCGCAGTCAGCAATTGCAGCGCTTGCTCTGCTCTGCGCACCCCCTGGGCGGCGGCTTTTTCATACCAGAAAACAGCTCTGTCGATATCTTTTGGGCGCCCTCGACCGGCGTGATAAATCAGAGCCAGGTCATATTGAGCTCGCGCAGAACCGCTTTCGGCTGCGCGTTGATACCATGCGATCGCGTCATCGAAGACGTCGTGCTCGTCGTAAATCATGGCGAGAGAGAACATTGCATCAATGTCGTTGCTTTCAGCAGCCATTGTGAACCAGTGAATCGCCAGCTCCTTGCTGCTTTCCACCCCCTGACCATGCAGATACATCGTTGCCAGGTTGTGCTGCGCCGCAGTCGAGCCTTGCCGGGCAGCCAATTCATAAAAATGCGCCGCCTTATAAAGATCGCGTTCAACCGTTTCGCCCTTCATAAGCTCGAAGGCAAGCCGCACCTGGGCGTCGGCATCGCCGCCCTCGGCAGCCTGGTGAAGCATTTTGACATCAAGATTTCTGGCGTCATTGCTCATAATTCATGGCCTATTATCCCATGCCAAGTGTCGAGGTCCTGATATTGGCAGCTCTAAGCAGTCAGAATCCACGTTTTCGCTGATTGTTGCCGCTAACATTGCGCGCAAACATAATAATTGGTTATTTTGCTTGGATATGGCATCCGTTCTTAGTACTCTTAATGAGGTCAGGACCGGGGAGGACCAGCAAAACTTCAGCACTTGTCTGGATTGTTTGCTGGCTTCATATCCATTTTGGGGTGATCAGCGAGATGTGCGGACTTATTGCCGTCGCGGGGAGTACTAACTCAGCGCTAGAGACATTCGCCGGTCTGATGAACTTACAGCACCGCGGTCAAGACGGCGCCGGAATTCTATCAGTTGATAGCAAAAAGTCCGGCGGTTTCCATTTGCAAAAAGGCAGTGGTTTGATCGAGAACGTCTTTTCTGAACGCTCTTTCAAAAATTTGACGGGCGCAGCTGCGATCGGGCATGCACGCTATGCGACGATCGGTCGCGACGATCCAAATTTACTGCAACCTTTTCTTGATTACGAAACAGGAATCGGTCTGGGACACAACGGTAACATCGTCAATTTCTATTCGCTGCGCGAAGAAATATTGAGTAAGAGTGTCGTACGTGTGCCGCTCGATTCAGACTCTGCGCTCATTCTCAAGCTTCTCACCGACAGTATCGGCAGCAAAAAAGTGCAGCCAGAATCAGTTTTTGCCGCCATCAAAATCGCCATGGACAAACTGGTTGGAAGTTATTCAATCGTATGCCTGACGCGCTCGGGCGATATATTCGGCTTCAGAGATCCAAACGGAATCAGACCACTGGTGTTCGGCAGCAAAACTACTGTCGAAGGCGATAAAGTCTATGCCATCGCCAGCGAATCAATCGCGCTCAACTTCCTCGAATACGAGAATCTGGAAGAAGTCAAACCGGGCGAAGCAATCTACATCTCTGCCAGCGGCAACGTGACGCGGCAGATGATCAAGCCTGATTCTTACTCACCTTGCATGTTTGAGTGGGTTTACTTCGCCAGAGTTGAAAGTGAATTCGGCAACCAATCAGTTTACGAAGCGCGATTCAGACTGGGTCTGATTCTTGCCGAACATATCAAATCGCTTGGCATAGAAGCCGACATCGTGGTGCCTGTGCCTGAAACATCACGCGTTGCGGCAGTGGCTCTGGCAGAGGGATTGAAACTGCCTTTCCGGGAGTTGCTGATCAAGAACCGCTACATCAATCGAACTTTCATTTTAGACGGGCAGCAATCAAGACAGGAAGCGATACGCCGCAAACTCTTCCCCATTGCTGCGGAGTTTAAAGGCAAGCGCTGTATAGTCGTCGACGACTCTATCGTCAGAGGCAACACCGCCAAACAAATCGTCAGACTGATCAAACAGGCCGGCGCCAGGGAAGTGACGCTGGTTTCGTCTTGCCCGCCAATCAACAGTCCATGCTATTACGGCATCGATTTCCCCAGCGCCAGCGAACTGGTCGCTCATGGCAAATCAGAAGCGGAAGTGGCAGCAGACCTCGGCTGTGACCGCGTTGTCTTTCAAACCGTGCAAGGGCTTAAAGACGCACTCGAACAAGAGTCACTGTGTACCGGATGTCTGACCGAGACTTATCCAACTGACGTAAACGCTGGTCGCGAATTTGAAAGCAGAAGACTGCAGGACCGCAACGATGACCGCGCCCTCGCTCCCGCAAAACATTCCTCGTGTTAAGGAGAATCAGGTGAATCTAACCAGACCCGAGTCCTTGAAGTTAGCCTACGAAGGCTCGGTCAAGCGAGTCTACGATTCACCAGATCAAACAGACACTCTCTGGTTCGAGTTTACCGATGACTACTCGGTCTTCGACTGGGGCAAGATGCCTGACACGATTGCCCACAAAGGGCGGGCGCTGGCTTTGATGGGCGGCTATTTTTTCAAACGTCTTTCTGACAAACAATTTTGGCAGGCGCTTCCATCTTCACCGCATTTGCGTGACATCGATCAAAACTGGCTGAAGGATCGCTGGGCACACACCGTCTACACCCGACTGACGAACGCTGGTGTGCCGACTCACTTCAAGTCGCTGGCTCAGGCATCGGCGCCTGTCACTGATTACAAAACAGCAGCCAGTCGTGCGGAAGCAGTGCTGATGGAGGTTTTGAAAGCCTCCGTATTCAGACCGCAGCCGCGCAACATCACAGGCAATACCATTTATTTCTATGAAAACGACGTCACCGCTTCGCCACGACTGATACCACTGGAAATCGTCTTTCGGTTCGGAATGCCAGCCGGCAGCTCACTGATAGAGCGCCTGGAGAAAGATCCAGGTTACGTACATGCGCTCGGCTTGAAAGAGCGCCCGCAGCCAAATTCATTTTTTCCGCATCCAGTCATCGAACTTTATACAAAACTCGAACCGAAAGACAGGCTTCTTTCATACCAGGAAGCTGCTCTCATGGCTGATCTCGACGGCGAAACATTCGAAGAGATGATTGAACTGGCTACAGACATCGCGCTCGGACTCTACGTCATCTTCGCCGAACGCTCCATTGAATTGTGGGACGGAAAAGTCGAGATGATCCTGGCCGATGGCGAACCGGTCCTCGCAGACAGCATCGGTCCCGATGAACTGCGATTGATCCACAAAGGTGCGCATCTTTCAAAAGAAATGATCAGACAGATCTATCGCGGCAGCGTCTGGGAGACAGCTATCAAGGATGCGCAGACTCGAGCCAAAATTTTGCCGAACAAGGGTTGGAAGCACATCTGCAAAGTTGACCTGGGTGCTGAACCAGAACCGTTGTCAGCGTCCGACAAAAAAATAGTAGATCAACTCTACGCAGTGATCGCCAATCACATCATCGGAGAACAGGTTTTCGCAGACCAGCCGTCGCTTGATGAATACGTCAAATCGATGCCGACTAAATCAGACTCGACATGGGCAGGTAAGACATCAAGCCGGCAAGCACAGGCTGGAGCGAGGAAGAAGTAAACAGCATGTTGCCTGAATATCCACTCAAAGTTCTGGTGATAGGCAGCGGCGGACGCGAACATGCTCTGGCATGGAAAATTGCCAGAAACGAGCACGTCGAAAAAATCTTTTGCGCACCCGGTAATGGCGGCACAGCAACTGAATCAAAGTGTGAGAACGTGCCCATCGGCGTCATGGATTTTGCCGCTCTGGAAAGTTTTGCCCTCGATAACAAAATCGACCTGGTCGTTGTCGGACCAGACAATCCACTCGCCGAAGGTATTGTAGACCACCTGGAAAAAGCGCATCTGCGGGTTTTTGGACCAACCAGGGAGCAGGCGAAATTAGAGTGGAGCAAAGCTCACGCTAAAAAATTCATGGACCGGCTGGGACTGCCGACCCCTCGCTACCTGATCTGCAACTCGCATCAGGAAGCGAAAAATGCAGCGGCTGAGAATTCCTGGGCGCAGGTCGTAAAAGTGGATGGTCTGGCACTGGGAAAGGGAGTTTTTGTTTGCGACAACCAGACTGAAGTCGAAAGCGCTCTCAATCAAATATTTTCCGAAAAAACATTTGGCACCGCCGGTGAAACCGTTCTTCTGGAAGAAAAAATCGTCGGAGAGGAGCTGTCGCTTTTGATGCTCTGTGACGGCAAGCATCTTGTAGAGTTAGCGCCCTGCCAGGATCACAAACGAAGATTCGACGGCGACACTGGTCCCAACACAGGCGGAATGGGAGCATATTCACCAGTCGCTCTCTATGACCGATACAAGTCACAGATACAAACAAACATTGTCGAGCCGCTTGCCAAGGCTCTCGAGACCGGCGCGCTCTCATTTAAAGGAGTGTTATACGCCGGCATCATCGTCTCAGAATCAGGACCCGAGGTGCTCGAGTTCAACGCTCGCTTCGGCGACCCTGAAACTCAAGCATTGATGCCGAGGCTGCAATCAGATTTACTGGAAGCGCTCTGGGCTTGCACCTGCCAGAGTTTGAATGAAGTAGAGATGCGATGGAGCGTAGACAAAAGTTGTTGCGTCGTGGCTGTCGGTGAGCACTACCCGGCATCTTCATCGAAAGGTGAAGTGATAACCACAGCACAGCATCCCAATACCGTCCTGTACCAGGCTGGAACAAGATATGCAGACGGTAAAGTGCTGACAGACGGCGGCAGAGTCTTGAACGTCGTAGCCACGGCTCCGACTCTGGAAGAAGCTGCCAGTACTTGCTACGCAGCCCTCGACAAAATAGCGTTCAAAGGCATGGCTTACCGCAAAGACATCGCAAGGAGAGCATTCAAGCAATGTCTATCCAGTTAGCAATCTTCGTCTCCGGGCGAGGGTCAAACATGGAAGCGATTTTGAAATCCATACAAGATGGTGAGTTAGACGCATCCGTGGAGCTTGTCTTCTCCAACGACCCTGATGCAAAAGCCCTGGAGACTGCAAAAAAATTCGGCATCAGAACGGCGGCAATTGCTAACACAGGCATGAGTCGCACCGCCCACGAAGACAAAGTGCGCGAGTTGCTCGAAACAGTTAATTTCGACTACATCGTCCTGGCTGGTTATATGCGCATCCTCTCACCAAAGTTTCTCAATCACTTCAGAGACCCGCGCGGCTTCTTCCGCGTCATCAACATTCACCCATCGCTATTACCCGCGTTTCCCGGCAAATGCGCGTATGAAGACGCCTTCAAATATGGTGTCAAAGTTTCAGGAATCACTGTGCATCTGGTCGATGAGCAAGTCGATCACGGCGCGATACTGGCGCAGCAAGCGTTCCCGCGCTTACCCGACGATACGCTCGATACGTTCAAAGCTCGCGGTCTGGCGGTGGAACATGCAATCTACCCGGCAGTGCTGAGAGAAATCGCCAACAACGGTATCAAATTAGACAATCTTGTCAGGGAGTCAATCGAGACATGAGTCAGATGCACGGAACCTCTCAAACGGCCAATACTCCATCGAAGCCTGAAACAACGCTGCAGTGGTGCTTGTCTGTTATCCCAAAGAGCGATTATTCGGCATTTCCGTTGTACTGGATTCGTATTCCCGAACGTTACAAAAATCAGCAAGAAGAGCTGACCAGCGCTCTGCGCGAAGTTCTCATCGATCCACTGCAAGAAGAGTTATGGGTTGCTAAACCTGAAGAAAGAGACGTATGGATTGAGCAGTGGAATAGCCGCGGATTCAGATGGTGGGCGGAAAAGCAATTTCTACCCGGGGTGACCGACAACCTGGCTCATACAGTGCAGGAAGCGCTTGAGCTGAAGAAATTTCCAGACGTCAGCGTTTCATCTGGTGCAGGATTTATTTTTCGCGACCGGTTGATGAGCGCCGAAGACGCAGCCAATTTGCGCAAAACGCTCACTATGCACAAAATCTACAGTGACGCCGAAGCAGTCGAGAAAGCCAGTCGCTACACGATATATCATCCACTGGCAGACCTGTTCAGAGTGCATGACCTGTCGGCAGACTGCAGCAACGAGCTTCTTACTTTCCCTGCAGTGCGATTGCCCGAACCACCATCAACAGTGCCGGTCAACCTGGAACTCGACGATTCAGGCCTTGAAACTCTCAGCAAAGATCGCTTACTCGCCCTGACACTGGGCGAGATGCGCACAATTAGAAATTATTTCAGACAAAAGCACGTTCAGCAATTTAGAGAGAAGCGCGGTCTGCCCACCAATCCAACTGATGTCGAGCTGGAAATACTTGCTCAGACCTGGTCTGAACACTGCAAGCACAAAATATTCAACGCCACTATTTCACACGTCGACTTCAGCTCAGGCGGTCGCAACAAGGTCGTGGTGAAGAGCCTGTACAAGACGTACATACAGGGTCCCACCAGAGAGTTGATGTCGTCGCGCAAAGACTTACTGTCTGTGTTCAAAGACAACAGCGGCGTGGTGAAATGGAACGACGACACCGCAGTTTGCTTCAAAGTAGAAACACACAATTCTCCGTCAGCGCTGGAACCTTACGGCGGAGCGCTGACTGGCATACTCGGAGTCAACCGAGATATCCTCGGCACCGGGCTTGGTGCCAAGCCAATTTTCAACACAGACATCTTCTGCTTCGCATATCCGTCGGCAGAGTTGCCGACTCGACCTAAACTGCTTCCAGCTAAAGCGATCATGGACGGCGTGCGTAAAGGCGTCGAAGACGGTGGCAACAAGAGCGGCATACCGACCATCAATGGCGCTATCTTCTTCCACCCTGGTTATCGCGCCAAGCCTCTAGTCTTCTGCGGCACCGGTGGAGTACTGCCGCTGGACGTGCATGGCAAATGCGGCTACGAGAAACACACTCAGGTAGGAGACACAATCGTCATGGTCGGCGGTCGCGTCGGCAAAGACGGCATCCACGGCGCCACTTTCTCTTCTGAATCTCTGCACGAAGGCTCACCCATGTCGGCAGTGCAGATTGGCGATCCGTTTACGCAAAAACGTGTTCTCGATTTTATCATCGAAGCACGAGACCTCGGGCTGATTACAGGCATCACCGATAACGGTGCCGGTGGACTCTCGTCATCAGTCGGTGAGATGGCGCAGATAACGCACGGCGCCACAATCGAACTGGACAAAATTCCAACTAAATATCCAGGTCTGGCAGATTGGGAACTGGTAGTTTCCGAGTCGCAAGAGCGTATGACGCTGTCGACGACATCGCTTGAGAAATTGCAGAAACTGGCGCAAAAGCACCACGTCGAAGCCACGGCGATCGGCACATTCCACAATCAAGGTTTCTTCGAGGTGACACGCGGCGGTAAGCCGGTAGCTTTGCTGGATCTGGAATTTTTGCACGACGGCTTGCCTGCACTTGAACTGGAAGCTGAATGGCGCCCCTCACAGATCACAATGACATCAGGCACGGTGCCTGCTGATTTGAGCAAATATCTGCTCAGACTTCTGGCCCATCCAAATATATCCAGTCGCGAGCAAGTGATTCGCCAGTATGACCATGAAGTGCAGGGCATGAGCGTCATCAAACCGCTGATGGGCGAACGGCAACAAGCTCCCTGCGACGCGGCAGTTATCATTCCTATCTATGGAGACACGACAGGGCTGGCGGTCTCAAATGGACTCAGCCCACGCCTCAGCTTTCATGACGCGCACCTGATGGCAATTTGCGCCGTCGACGAAGCGATTCGAAACATGGTCTGCGTCGGAGCCGACCCTGATACGGTCACTCTGCTCGATAATTTCTGCTGGCCTGACCCTGTGCACGGACCTAAGAACACGCAGGGCAAACTGCTTTTAGCGATGCTGGTTCGCGCCTGTCAGGGTCTGGCTGACGCCGTGCGTGCCTACAAAGCACCACTGATCTCCGGCAAAGACAGCATGAAAAATGACTTCGACGACGGTGTCGTGCGGTTGTCGATCCCTCCCACTCTGCTCATATCTGGAATGGCACGGGTGCCTGACGTGAGCAAGTGCGTGTCGATGGACTTCAAACAACCAGGCGACCTCATTTACCTTCTCAAGGTCGGCAAGCCGGGTCTGGCTGGCAGCCATTATGAGGAGATGCTCGGGTGGCAGTCGGCTCTGATACCGCAGGTCGATTTGCCTAAGGCGGCACAGATGTATCGCCTGTTCCATAAGGCTATCGAAAAAGGCATGATCAATTCAGCCCACGATCTCTCCGAGGGAGGACTCGGCGTCGCCATATCCGAGTGCATCATCGGCAGTGGCAAAGGGGCGAAGATCGACCTCACTCACATTATTGAGATTGAAAAGAAGCATAGCGAAGCATCGCCGTTTCCATTCAGCGCAGAAAAAGTTCTCAGCCGCATCGACACCATGCTTTTCGCAGAAGGTCCAGCAAGACTGCTGGTCAGCATCGACCCATCGCAAAAATCAGAATGGGAGCAGATGTGGAAAGGCTTCGATTGCCACGAGATCGGCACAGTAGCAGACAAGCCTCGTCTGACCATCTGGGAAGGGGAAGTGACTGTTATCGACGTGGCATTGATGGACCTGGAGCGGTCATGGCGAACGGCTTTACCGTTTGATTAGCAAGGAGAACTCGTGCAGAAACCGGAAGCGATTGTTTTATGTGGTGATGGTATCAACTGCGATGCCGAGACAAGTTGGGCCCTTAACTTGTCGGGGTTCGAGCCGCGACCGATGCATGTCTCGGACCTGCTTCGCAATGCCACAGCCCTGGAGAATGCGCAGATGCTGGTTATTCCGGGCGGTTTTTCATATGGCGATGAAATTGCCAGCGGCAAAATTCTGGCTATCAAATTGAAAGAACGGTTGCGAGAAGCGCTCTATAACTACATTGAAGACGGCAAGCTGGTGCTGGGCATTTGCAACGGCTTTCAGGTGCTGGTGCAACTGGGACTGTTGCCATTTTCGGGAGAGAATGACCCTCGCATAGTCAGCCTCGTGCGGAACACGCAACTGAAATTCATAAACCGCTGGGTGCGGCTGCAAGTTTTTCCAGACGTAAATAGCAGATTCTTCACGTCATTGAGAGAAATTGAGTTGCCCATTCGCCACGGCGAAGGAAGACTGGCTCTGGAGGCGCTCGAGAGCGGCTCGACTGAATCGACAGAGCAGACAGTAAAACGTCTGGCACCTCTGCGCTATACAGAAGACGTGAACGGCAGCTTCGACAAGATTGCCGCACTGACCAACCCTGCCGGCAACGTGCTGGGACTGATGCCGCACCCTGAAGCATTCGTGCGCTGGACGCAGAACCCTTCATGGACGAACCGACAGGTCGCAATCAAACGATTCGAGCGTGCTAACTCGATCGCTGAGATTCCGCACGGACTTGCCATCTTTTCAAACGCGGCGGCGTCGCTGAACTGATAGAGGAGAAGAAATGGAAAACACATACGCAGCGGCAGGAGTAGACGTTTTAAAAGCGGAAGCATTCGTCGGACGCTTGAAAAAAATCTCTCGACGCCCCGGGCACCAGACGCTCTGGGCTGGCGCCGGCGGCTATGCCTCGGTGGTCCCAATTTCTGATTCGCAAGCTGTCGCTCTCACGACCGACGGAGTGGGAACCAAACTCCTTCTTGCCAGCGAGCTTAATAAGTTGGACACGATCGGCATCGATCTGGTGGCGATGTGCGCAAACGACTTGATCTGCGTCGGTGCTCCGCCACTTTCATTTCTCGACTATTACGCCACCTCTAAGCTTGTCGACAGCTACGCCGACGACATCATCAGAGGCATTGCAACCGGCTGCGACCAGTCGGGCATGCTATTGGTCGGCGGGGAAACCGCTGAAGTGCCTGACTTGTATCAGGACAAACACTTCGATCTGGCTGGATTCGCCATGGGTATCGTCAGCAAGAAAGATCTGATTACTGGCAACGACATCACTGCAGGCGACGTCATCGTCGGCGTAGCCTCGAGCGGCATTCATTCCAATGGATTTTCTCTGGCTCGCAAGGTCGTTCCAAAATCAAAGTGGGAAGAACTTCTCACGCCGACACTAATCTACGTAAAACCAGTCGTAGAGTTGTTCGGAAAAGCTGAAGTAAAACTGAAAGGTATCGCCCACATCACAGGTGGTGGCTGGAGAAATCTGTTCAGACTCAAAGACGGCGTCGGTTTCTCCATCGACAAACCACTGCCGGAGCCGGCGATTTACAGCGAACTGAGAAAACACGTCGCTCAAGAAGAACTATTTAAAACATTCAACATGGGTATGGGACTGGCTGTAATCGTGGATAAATCGCACGCAGCAGCCGTCATGGAAACCTTTACGAATCACAAATTTCAAGCACAGCTTGTTGGACAAGTCACCGATCAAGGTGACAAGCTTAGTGTCGACATCAACGGCACCAAACTCGCAATTACGAACTAGCGAAAACTCACTCAGGAGACGACGATGCGTACAATTTTGGTCAGTGTCTGGGACAAGACAGGCTTAGAGCAATTCCTCAAAGGCGTTCAGGAACATGGTGAGATGAGGCTGATCGGCACGCGCAGCACGTCGAAATTTCTCGAAGAGAAGGGTTTCAAATGCGAAGCGGTCGAAGAGCTGACAAAATTTCCTGAAATCCTTGATGGCAGAGTCAAGACACTTCACCCTAAAGTGTTTGCCGGTATTCTTTCCAGACCGTCGAAAGAAGACCGTGCCAGCTTGAGTGAGCATGGCATCAGCGAGATTGATATGGTGATCGTCAACCTGTATCCCTTCGAAGAAAAGCTGAAGCAAGACCTGACAGAGCCAGAGATGATCGAACACATTGACGTAGGCGGCGTCAGTCTGCTCAGAGCTGCTGCGAAAAACTACTCACGAGTCACTGTCACCTGTGACCCCGAGCAGTACGACGAGATTCTTCAAGAGATGTCTGCAGAGAAAGGTGGCTTGAGCCACACGTTCAGAAGACAGCTGGCACAGCAGGCTTTCAAGCGCACAGCTGAATACGACACCACCATCGCGAATTACTTTGCTGCCAGTCAGGGCGTAGCCGACTCCATCGCCGCCACCGCTGCTGGTGCTGGCGGCGACCTGCCCGAGGCACTGGATATAAAACTGGCTCAGTTCCAACAACTGCGCTACGGCGAAAATCCTCACCAGGCAGCAGTCTGGTACTCAGATGGCAGGTTCTCAGGCACGACCGAAAGCAAAGATTCATTCCCGCCTTTCGAACAGTTGCAGGGTAAAGAACTCTCATCGAACAACATCACAGACACGTACTGCCTGGTGCGCATCCTTCGTGATATCGGCTCTCCAGCCGCATGCATCATCAAACACAACAATCCATGCGGAGTTGCGGTCGGCAAAGACCTGCTCGATGCATACAACAAAGCGTATGAGACAGACCCGATGGCCGCTTTCGGTGGCATCTTCGGCTTCACTGAAAAAGTGTCCAAAGAACTGGCAGAAAAAGTCACAGAAGGTTTCGTAGAAATCGTCGCCGCCCCAGATTTCGATGCTGAAGCGTTGAAAGTCTTCAAAGCAAAGAAAAATGTTCGCGTTCTGAAGCTGCGCTCATCGCTCTTGCTGCCGACTGAAACAACATCGTGGCACTTGCGAGATCTGCAAGACTTCGGCTGGATTATCGAGAAAGACGTCGAGCCTCCAGTGCAACTGGCTCAATTCCAATGCGTCAGCGGCGGGCAGTTACAGAACGAACATATCGTCGATGCTGCATTTTCCTGGGCGGTCGTCAAACACCTGACCAGCAACGCCATCATAGTTGTAAAAGATGGACAGTCTCTCGGTTTCGGAATCGGTCAAACCAGCAGAATTTCGAGCGTCAACATCGCCCTCAAACAAGCCGGTGAAAAAGCGAAAGGCGCAATCATGGCTAGCGATGCGTTCTTCCCAGCCACAGACAACATCGAAGCTGCAGCGAAAGCAGGTATCAGTGTTATCGTGCAACCGGGCGGAAGCGTCAAAGACAAAGACGTCATCAAAGCTTGCGAAGATGCTGGAATCACGATGCTCTTCACGGGTCAACGCTGTTTCAAGCACTAAATCGTCATCGCAATAGAGACGCAAACACAATCTAGACTCAAAAATGTTCTAGACGCGAAATAATCCAGACGCAGAGTTCGAATCAGGGAGCACATATGAGTAAACCAGTGGTCGGGATCGTGATGGGCAGCGAATCTGACTATGAAACGCTGCAATACGCAGAAGAAATTCTGAGCAGCTTTTCAGTGCCGTACGAGATCTCGATCACAAGTGCTCACAGAACACCGCAGGTAATGTATGAATACGCCACCTCGGCTGTTTCGCGTGGACTGAAAGTGATCATAGCCGCGGCCGGTGGGGCAGCCCATTTGCCCGGCATGGTCTCAGCGCTGACGACCTTGCCGGTTCTGGGTGTGCCCATCCAATCCAAAGCGCTGAATGGTCTAGACAGTCTGTTATCTATTGTTCAGATGCCTGCCGGAATTCCTACCGCCACGTTTGCCATTGGCACCAGTGGTGCTACCAACGCTGCTCTGTTCGCGGTGCAATTGTTGGCAGTCGAAGACAAAACTCTCTCGAGCAAGCTGGAAGTGTATCGAAAACAACGAGCTGACGCAGCTCTTGCGGGCAATTCGAAAGTGCAAGCAAAATTGACCAAAGGCGCTGATTTCAAATGAAGAATATCGGAGTGCTGGGAGGCGGGCAACTGGGGATGTTGCTCACCGAAAGCATCTATCGGCACGGCGGCAGCGTATCTATTTACGATCCAGATCCTCTCGCCCCTGCAAGCAAGCAAGTCGCTGCTGGACACTACTTCAACAGGCAGTGGACCGATATAGAGGCTCTTGGCGAATTTTTCGCGAAAGTCGACGCAGCCACGTACGAATTCGAGAATGTTGAAAGCACGGAGCTGTATCAATTCGAGATAGCAAAACCGATTCATCCTGGTGTCAATGTTCTATTCACGACCCAGGACAGGGTTCGGGAGAAAACCTTCTTACAAGAAAATCAGCTGCCGCACGCGGCGTTTAAGCCTATAACCGACCTGGATACGCTCAAAACTGTTGTGACGCAGTTTGGCTTTCCTTGCATTTTGAAGAGCAGTCGCGGTGGCTATGACGGCAAAGGGCAATTCTTTCTCTCAAACGAAGCTGAATTGAACAACGCCCTGGCAGCCATCAAAAGCAAACCTGGCGATTACCGGGGAGTGCTTGAAGAAGCACTGAACATCGAACTCGAAGTCAGTTGCATCGTGGCACGCTCGCCGCACGGAGAAGAGATTATATTTCCCGTTTTCGAAAACATCCACAAAAATCACATTTTGGACTTCACCATCTTTCCGGCCAGAATCCCAGCCGCAGTCGAGACTACGGTGCGCCAGATCGCGCTGCAAGCCGCTCGAAAACTCGCAGCTTACGGGCTTCTGACGACTGAATTTTTCCTCACCAGAAACAGAGCCAGACATGGACAGGGAGTCGAATGTGAAGGTTGGCAGATTTACATCAACGAGTTTGCGCCGCGTCCGCACAATTCAGGTCACGTCACGAGAATCGCATGCACTCTCAGTCAATTTGACGCCCTGGCACGAGTGATGCTTGATGTTCCGCTCAGCCAACCAAAAATCATTGCTCCAGGAACTTTCTGCATGGGCAATCTGCTCGGTGACGTATGGCTTGCACAGGGACGCAAGGACTTAAATCTGTCGGCTATGGCGAAGCATCCCGAGGTCATCGACGTGGTTCTATACGGCAAACATGAAGCTCGTGCCGGCAGAAAAATGGGTCATTTTGTCACATATGCCGAAAGCTCAGAATTGGCGCTAAGCTCCGCAAGAGACTTCCGCGAAAGTCTTATGCGAACGGTCTAAGCGCAAGCATTTGAGCCCAAGCAGTCAGAGCGCAAGCACTCTATTTAGCGCATGCGGAGTGAATACGCAGTTAAGCGAAGTGCATTGCAATGCAATTGTGCAAGCGTTAACTTAACTCAGATGCGTCCAGCGCGACTTCGTGCTTAGTGCGGCGGAATAATCGCCGGGCATTCTTTGGACTTGCCACAGGCGTCTGCATGACTTGGAGCGAAGGTAGGACCAAATTCTTCCGCTGGAATGAACACGCGCTCGCGTTCGTAAGCAGCTGCTTCCGAATTTGTCCAACCATCGTATGGGAAATCGGCGCTCTTGTGACGGCGATACCAGATGTATACACCATCTGTTTTCCATACCACCACCACAGGCAGTGGCATGCCGTCTGCAAACTTCTCTTGAAACTCTTTCAGCATTGACTTATTCATCTTGATAGTCATTGCTGTAGGGAAAACCTTCAGTTCATGATCTTTGAACATGTCTATAATTTCCGGCGTCGCCTTGTCAACGGCAACGAGTACATTATTTCCTTGCTTGCACCAGGGCAGCTTTTTCAAAAATTCCAAGAACTGCTCAGTAGTAATAGCCGTGCCTTCAGCTTCAGTCATCGTAAGGTCCACCCGTGTCTAAAAATTCCGTGGGTCAGAATTTTACTAGTTTAGCGGGTCTACCAGATATATTCAAAGTATCCGCCGGCGCTATCGAAACCAATATGAAACCCTGGCTGAAAAGCCCAAATATTCGGCACATTCGCAAATGACATACATACGTCTGGAAATTTAATCTCCAAGTTTTCCAGGGCCTGAAGACCAGAGGTACTTTTCAACTGGGCAATTTTGAAGTTAGCAATATCCCGTTCACGACCAGGTGAATTCTGCAAGCTTTAGCACTACATTCGGTGGCGCTTAATACTCAGGGCTTTCGACACCTGGAGCACTCAGCTCTCAAAGCGCCAGCTCAACTATCACAGGCAAATGATCTGAAAACACACTCGGTCCAGTCCGCCGATTGAGAACTCGAATACGCGGGTCAACTAAAACATGGTCGATTGGAATCATAGCCAACGGAATCATGGTCGGCCAACTTGCCTGCACTCCGTAGCCCTTGCGAGAATCTTTAAGACCGCTTGTTCTGAGCAATTTTTTGAAACTGTCGCACCATGAAGTCGCATTTAAATCTCCGCAAATAACTGAAGATCTTTTGCTCTTCTTTACGTACTCTGCCAGATTCTCTAATTGCAAATCTCTAGACCTGTAAGCTGACGCTGTCACTGGTGGCCAGGGATGAGTGTTGATTACGTCGAACAACCTTCCATTCAGATCGATAGTGGCGACCAGAGTTTCGACGTGGACATCGGAAAGGTCGAGAATCTCAAAATCTTTCACCGGCAAACGGCTAAAAATTGCGATACCGAAATTGTCATGACGAGGCAGTCGTCTGGAATACGGATAAATCGAGTCGAGATTTTTACTTGCCCAGGCTTCAGCGTCCGCAGAAAATTCTTGCCAGCAAATAATGTCTGCATTACTTTCTGTGGCTAGTGCTTTCAGGGCTTCAAAATTCGAATTTCTGGAATTGAAATTGACGTCGAGAATTTTGACCGTTCGTGTGTCAACCGCTGTTCGAGTGTCAACCGCTGTTCGAGTGTCAACCGCTGTTCGCAAGTCCGCCGCCGTCGCCGTCGCCGAAGTGGTCTTCTGAACGCCACCTCCATTGAAGTAGAGCGGCAATATCTCAACCAGATTAGCGCCGATTGCCGCAGCAACCAGCGCGGCAGGCAGCCATTTTTTTCGTAAAACAAGTGGTACTACAGTCAGTATCAACAAACACAGATACTGCACACGGAAATGACTGAATAAATCAAAGAAAGACTCAAACGCACTCAAAAATCCGGCAATCGTGGCAGCGACGACAAAGTAAGCTGCCGTCTCAAGCAAGTTTGCGATTGCTCCACCGGCACTCTGCATCACCCGCCGTAACTCGCTCACAAAGTTTCACCAGAGTTTGCATTGAAACAACCCAGATTAGTGTACCTGACAATTTCGTTAACCGCGCAGTAAACGAAAAAATGCTAGGGTATTCACATCGAATCTGGTTGCACTATGAACCCAATGCTGATCAACATTCTTGTAGTTGCCCTGGGCGGTTGCGTTGGCTCTGTAACCCGCTATCTGTGCGGCTACTTTTTCGGTAACTGGTTCGGCACCACGTTTCCGTGGGCTACTTTATTCGTAAATATCGTCGGCAGCGCATTTCTGGGTTTTGTCTTCAGCCTCTCGCTAGCTAAGCCTGGCGTAGTCGACCCAAATTTGCGATTGATGCTGACGACCGGCTTCTCCGGAGGTTTTACGACCTTCAGCGCTTTCGCCTGGGAAACATTGAGCCTATATCAAAAGGGAGACGCCAATCTGGCACTGGCAAACATAGCTAGCAATTTGGTTTTAGGACTTGCAGCAGTATTTCTAGGTTATCTGCTCGGACGCACAGTTTGAGGTGAAAGAAAAATGACGATTCGCCGGACGAGTTATCGAAACACTACAACTTAAGCCTGTCGAGGTATTATGCGGACTAGCTCACTGATGAAACGCGTTATGATTTTTGTCGATGAAACGGACAAATTTCGACATTCCAACCTCGCTGCTGCCCTCATCGAACGGCTGAAAAAGGAGGGGTGCAGCGGCGCGACAGTCCTAAAAGGTTCTGCTGGTTTTGGCAGTCACAAACAGATCCATACGACGACAATTATGGATCTGGCAGTCAGTCTCCCAGATATAGTCGTGTTCATCGAAACTCCAGACAAAGTTGCGCAAATACTTCCTATACTGGAAGAAATGATCGAGGAAGGATTTATCGCAATCGATGATGTTGAAACGATCAAATTATCCAAGAAATAAAGACATGAACGCATTTCAAAAACACAATGCCCCGCTCATCATCGCAGGCGCTGTTGTTGCACTTCTCGGTCTGGTCACACACCTGACTGCAAGCGCAGATCAGACTGGAACTCCGAACATTCAGTTTGATTCTCAGATTTTTGATTTTGGTACTGTGGATGAAGGCGCGCGAATAAATCACACATTCAAAGTAAGCAATAAAGGCACGGGGTTGTTGAAAATAGTAGACGCTTATGCGTCCTGCGGCTGCACCGTTCCAAAGCTGTCGAAGAAAACCCTGGAACCTGGGGAAACAACCGACTTATTTATTACAGTCGACACTTCAATGAAGCAAAACGGCATCACCAAAACGGTAAACGTATCTTCCAACGATCCGAAAAGACCAATTGTCGAGATAGCGTTGAAGATGTTCGTGCGTAACCAGCACAAAGGTCTTACCGAAGGGGCGAAAGCGAAAATTCTTACGGATGAAAGCTGCACCAGTTGCCATGTTGCACGCGGCGTCGGCGTCTTCGGGCTCGAACTGTATGTTGCTGATTGTGCCATGTGTCACGGTCCGAAAGCAGAGGGCGAGAGCGGACCGGCGTTGATAGGGCCATACGACAATATCGTGTTCTACAACCACATGAAAGACGTTCTCGTTCACGGAAGCAAGAAGACAAACGCAATGCCGGGCTTCGGTGGCGACGCAGGCGGTCCACTTGCGCAAAAACAAATCGACTCACTGCTGACATATCTCAAAGACCTCTCCGCCAAGCGGAACAATAAGAAATAGGGAAGCGCATTCGCCGGTAGAAGGAGCGCAACCCTGCAACCAGCGAGGTCCAACTCCGCTCCGAATAGATGGCAGAAACATTCAGGTGTGCAGCGGTGCACAACTTTATGCACCCTATCTATGCATAAAATTGCAGGAAAGCCTCGAGATTAAACGCCAGTCGTCAAGAAGAGCAGGGCATATATCTTCGATAGCTGAATTTCTCGGCTGGCTCAATTTTGAAATTAGCTTTGTGAAAATCGAACGTTTTTTGGCTGCAGCGACGAAAGTCTGCTCCAGCTTGTCTTTGCCGCGTTGTCGAGATGCCCCGAAATGCCAAAAATGAGCGAGCGGGCTAGGTCTGATAATGAAAAATGCAAGGTCTTGGCGCTGCTGAGGGTTTATAATCGACGGCCCGTGGAACATTTTAGGAGAGTGTATGGTTGGCGCAGTGATACAACTGCGAACCTGATCCTCCCACGGATGGTTGATCCGGACTAGAACGACAGAGCATGACCATGGAAAGCACGTGTCCAGTTTGTAAAAAGCCTTATGACGGCGTCGTTTGCACTCAATGTACGGTTACCGACCTCGATATGGGCGGTCTCATGGCTGGCGAAGGACTTCGATTGAAAAGTGATGAAGAACCAGGCGACGCACATGCGACTGCGTACCTTGTAGACCTCGTTTCGAATAGAAAAATTCCGATCACTGCACCTCGCTGTAAGGTCGGGCGTGACGATCTAAATGACATTGTCATTTCGGGCGACCAATCAATTTCTAGATTCCATTTTGTAATCACAAAAGAAAACGGACAGTACATGGTTCAAGACGGCAAAAGTCGCCATGGAACTTTCCTCAACGGTAATCAAATTACGGTACCTGAGCCAATCCACGATGGAGACGTGCTCAAGGTGGGTGTATCACTTTTCTGGTTTGTAATCGAGCAGGTAGTTCCTGCAAACGCACCGGAAAAATTCGCACCGGTCGACGTGGCCGCGATGGACCAGCAAGAACTCGAATTCGTGCTGCCTGAGCCGTCGAATCCGCATGGCACCCGCGAGATGAACTTGCCAGATGCAGCAAGCGTCACGATTAGCCCGAAAGGCGAGGCGCCAAAGAGTCCTAATCAGGGCGAAATAACAGTTGCGATGTTGCTAGATCCTTTACAGCAGCAAGAATTGAATAAGGCAGTAGCCAAAGCGGCAGAAAAGCAGCAAGATGAATCAGCCAAAGTCGATGCGAAGAGCGAAAAACCTGTCGAGAGCAAGAGCAGTACAGACGACAAAACTGACAAAGCTGATTCGGCAAAAACTGGTAAAGACGAATCCAAATTAGATCAAGCTGACGCCGCTGCTGAAGCTAAAAAGGATGCAGAAGCAAAAGCAGACGACGAAGCTAAACATGCCCACGAGGTGGTGGCAGAAGAGCCGAAAAATTTCACCGACTTCGATCAGGCATACGGTGAACAAAAAACATTTGCAGAATATTCCTATGGAATCAATGATCTTTTCGATCCTTTGAGAAAAGTCGCGAATGCTCTGAGTGCAGCCCGCGAAGAAGAATCAGCGACTGAAAATAAATCCGAAGCAAACGATTTAGTGGCAAGCGGTTCACATTCAGCGGAATCAACAAAGAGTTCAATAGAAGCGAAGGATTCAAAAGAACCACCGAAGGACTCCAAAGAATCCACAGAAGAAAAAGAAGAAAAGCCAAGCGATATCGCGGCCGAAATCATGGCAGAGACGGAACCAGAGCTGTCCAAAGCAGCGGCATCTTCTCCAAAGCCGTACGCCGACGGTATTGGTGACAAACCATCATCAGCAGCTTCAACTAATGCTGAAGGTTCCGAAACCTCATCGTCTTCTCCTGCTGGAAAAGACGAGTCTCAGGATCTGAAGGCAGTCGAAGAACCGCAGCTGGCAGCGAGCACCGCAGCACAGAAACAAGAATTTGAGCCTCTGCATGAGAAAGCAGAAGAACTGGAGCCAGAAATGGCGGCATCAACCCCTTCCACGCTAGACAAATTTGCCGAAATCATCGGTGAAGTATCTGGCAACACTGAAAAGAAGATCGAAGAACCTGCGTCGTCTTTAAAACTCAACTTTCAATCATCGAGTGATAAGGTCGAACGCGAAGAGTCGAAACGCGAGGACGAAGCGCGGGTATCAGCGTCAACTACAAATGGTGAATCACAGACCAGCAACGGAGCAAAAGGTATGAGCATAGTTAAAGAAGCGGGCTCGAGCACAGTACCAGAATGGTGCAAAAAGTACTTCTCTTCTGAGCTTAATTCACTCAGCAAAGAATTGACCGAGCTGAACGAACAGGTTCGCCTCGCTCAGCAGAAAATCAAGGAAGTAGAAAGCCGTGTTGCTCTAACGAAGGGCTTGCGAAACACGTTGCTCACCTCGCAGGGTGAGGAGCTTGTTGAAGCTTGCGGCAAAGTCCTGGCTATGTTGGGATGGCGGGTGAAAATTTCCGAAGAAGACAAACACGAATTGCGTCTCGACACCGGCGAAGACAAAAATGTTTCGATCGCCAGAATCGTTTGGACTGAGAGCCAGGCCGACCGAACACATCTCGGTCAACTGTCGATTTCTCAGACCCGCTACTGGTGCGAACAAGGTGTTGAACCAAAAGGCATTCTGCTCGTTTGCAAGAGCGGAGATACTGCACCTGCACCGCTCAGTTCATCGGATTTCAACAGCGAGTTAGCTGAGTACGCATCGAAGAAGAATGTCTGCTTGATGACGACTCTGCAATTGTTGGCAGTGTACAAAGAAATAGCTCTGCACGATGGCAGCACAGAAACAGTGCGCGCCACAATCCTGGCTAGCAGTGGATGGTTACCTGGATTCAACCTTGAGCCAGGCGCTGAGTCTGCTGACAAGGAAGAAAGTTCGGGCACTAACAAACTTAGCTCGTTGCTTTCAGCTTAGAATTCAAATTGAACTTTGCAGTTCAATTTTGAATAACCGGAGTTTCAGCTAACCCTTTCGCACAACTTTTGCAGAAGTGCCACCCCTTGCGGTGGCACTTCTTTTTGTGTCCACCGGTAGCGTTGGCAATCCTTTTGTCCACCTGTGACGCTAGTATTTCCTCTTTTGTTGAAAGGTTATTTTTGCTGAGCAAGCTGTTTCAATTCCGTGCCGTGCAGTTTTGACGAGACTATCGCAACCTGAGCACCAATGTTTTTCACAGACTTTGCCTGTTTCTCGTCTTTTAGGGTGCCGTTGTCGTTAAACGCATCTCCGGCTTTCGCGACAGCAACCTGCTCAGGAATTACTGTGCATTTGATGTTGCCAAATATTGAACGAACGGTGACAAGTCCTCGCAAGCCACCCAACAGACCGGGTGACGCAGCCATCAAGCCAACTACCTTCTGGTCATAACACGCAAGCTGAGCTTCGCCCTGCTCAGGTCTCGATACCCAGTCGATTGTATTTTTCAGAAGAGCCGAAATAGAGCTGTTGTATTCTGGTGAAGCGATTAGCAATCCATGATGCTCGAGAAAAATCTTTTTGAGTTTCCTGGCGTTCTCTGGAAGCCCTTCTTTGGCTTCTAGATCGCCGTCATACATCGGCATAGGATAATCTCGCAAGTCAATGTAGGTTACTTCCGCACCGGCTTCGCGAGCGCCTTCTGCTGCGACCTTGACCAGCTTCTTATTAAACGAATCGCTTCGGGAGCTGCCTGCAAATGCCAAAATTTTTGTGACTGACGCCATGATTCGACCTCGCTCGCTGTCTATTTAAGCTAAATAGTTTAACCTATCTGAGAGCGCGAAGCCAAAACCTGATGAACTCAGCAGGCAGTGGTGCTGTCTACAAAAGTGAATACGCCAGATGAATAACATGCTCCCACCGCCACCACTAATGGTGCAGCTGAAGACCTTTAAACAAACGGAACTGGTTCGAGAGAAAAGACTTATCGAACAAGGCAGTGAAGTAATACGCAGTTGCGGCTTAAAGACTGACAGCAGCTGTGCCAAATCGGATAACAGTGTTGTGCCAACGGGTTTTAAACAATTCGACAAGTAAATCTGAAGCAAAACTGAATGCTGTTCACCCAGGGTACACATTGAACCGGTATCGTCATAGTCGCAGTCCCACTACCTGGCTGAAGGAGGTTCAAATGTTCACCACCCCTCAAGCTGTCGTAAGGAAAGAAATGGCGTTATCTGAGCTGCTGGAAGTAGCTGCACAAGTTTCTATCAACGCTGTCGACATCTCGGATTCGAATCAAAAATTCTTGCTTCATTTGTTAGAGACGTATGCAGATGAAGTCCTCGAGCCTGGTCAGGTATTGACCGCTCAAGGAGTTTACATGCAAAAAACGCACAGTCAGGCGATTTTGGTATGTCTAGACTTTGCTGCATAAGACTCACGGAGGCAGCGCACTATTGATCAGTAAGCATGTCCGTACCGGGAGGCTCAAGGACTAACGCAAACCATGAATGCGGTAGGCCTTGACACAGCGGAGTTAGAATTGGACGAACTGAACGCCGGTCAAGCCAGAGACAATATGCCAGGTTCAACCGAGTTTCGTCCCGGTCAGATCGTCGGAGGTCGTTACGCAATTGAATCATTCCTTGGCCAGGGTGGCATGGGTTTGGTCTTCCGTGTCAAGCAAATATTTATCGACAAAGAATTCGCCCTGAAGACTCTAAACAGTAGAACCGCCTCGGACCGAGCTATCAGGAGATTTCAGCGAGAAGCAAAAACGCTGTTTTCCCTCGATCACCCTAGCATCGTAACGGTAAACGATTTCGGCGTTCTCGACGACCAAACACCATTTATCGTAATGGAACTTTTAAAGGGAAAAACTCTTGCAGACCGTTTAATTCAGTCCGGACGCCTGACCGTTGACGAAGCGATCAAATTGTTTGTGCCAGTTTGCTTCGGTCTTGCCTATGCACACGAACGTGGAATAGTGCACCGAGATATCAAAGCAAGCAACATTTTCATTCTCGATGATGTGCCTTTCGGCACAGATGGAAGCATCAAAATAGTTGACTTTGGTATTGCCAAATTCAAAAGCCTGCAATCCGAAGAAGTACAGGCCTTGACTCAAAGCGGTGAGATTTTCGGCAGCCCGCTTTACATGAGTCCAGAACAGGGCAGTGGTTCTCAAATCGACCACCGCTCCGATATATACTCTCTGGGCTGCGTAATGTTTGAAGCTCTCACTGGAAGTACACCCTTTGTCGGTGAAAATGCACTTTCAACGCTAATGAAACACCAGAGTGGAAGAATTCCGTCGCTAAAAGAAGGCTCGCTTGGTGACGATTTTCCTCCTGCGCTCGAAAATATCGTGGCAAAAATGCTCGCAAAACTTCCAGAGGAAAGGTACGGAAGTCTGAGTATCGTCGCACATGATCTTGGTGCGCTAAGCAGACAGGCACCAATTTCCATTAAACCACCGGGCTTGCAAAAGGGAAGCTCCGGCTCTACTAGCTTGTTTGCAGAGCGCAAAACACTCACAGCGGTCGTGATTTTAACAGCACTTTCCTTCTTAGTACTTGGAGTGTTTATCGGAGTTAGTTCGTCTCAATGGTTCAGAAATGCCTCTAATAGCAAGTCCAAAGAGAATTTAACCGACACTAAAATCAGTGATCCAGTTGCAAATGTGTCTCAGCAGATTGATTCAAAATCATTCGAAGAGCTCGCAACAACAATATCTACAAAGTCAGCTCCCGCAGTCGATCTAACTCATGAAACAGAGCAGGAGGCGAAAGATGGTGACGACAAATCATCTCTCATTGTACTCAAAACAAAACTTCTTCCACTAGCAGTCAAAACTGGCGCACTCGATGTGTCAGACATGAAAATCAAAAAAGCAGCGCTAGAACTGATAGCGCGCACCCCTCAGATAAAAAGACTGACCATGGACGAGTGTGAGCTCGACAATGAGAGCCTGAAACTCTTGGCGGTTATGAACCTGGAAAGCATCAGTCTTAATCGCAGCAACCTCAACAACGAGGGTGCCAAAAACCTTGCCGCGAATCGAACTCTGGTACAACTCTCATTGGTCCATGTCAAAAATCTGACCGATGAAGGAGTCACCAGTCTGTTGATGATCCCGACACTTCAGTTTGTGAACCTTCGGGGGTTACTAGTCTCTGATTATTGCGCTAGAGTACTCGGAAGATGCAAAAATATTCGGATCCTCGATCTCTCGGCTGTTAAGGGCATAAGTGATGAAGGATTGCAAAAACTATCGCACGCAAATATCACTGATTTGAATTTATCAGGCTGGGATATATTGACCGATGACGTTTACGCGCTAAGCCAATTTAAAAAGCTTGAAACATTAAGGTTGAATCAAAGCACCTTGAACGGTGCCCTCGCCCGGGTCTTATGTGCAAAAACGGCAGGCCTGCGGCAGCTCTACGTAGAAGACTGTTCCGAGTTAAGACCAGCAGACGTTGAAGCTCTGAAGCGTGAATTTCCGAGCATTAAGGTTATAGATCAAGCAAAACTCTGACTAACGAGCGTCAATCGCTTGTCCAAGTTGCCCCGCCCGCGCATCGCCCTGATGGAGTCTCAATTTGTTAGCCGCACCAACCATAGCGTTCAAAGCCGGCACCACTTCTTTCCAGCTCCTTGTTTTCAGTCCACAGTCTGGATTAACCCAGAGTCGGTCCACCGCGAGAACAGCGGCAGCACTATTAAGCAACGCTGCGATCTCGTCTTCTGACGGAACACGCGGTGAATGAATATCGAAAATCCCTGGTCCGATTGCATTCGGATAATCGATATCTTTCAGATCATCAAGTAGCTCCATTTTGGAGCGACTGGCCTCGATCGAAATGACATCTGCGTCCATTGCTGCAATCGCTTCAAGCATATCGCCAAACTCCGAGTAGCACATGTGGGTATGAATCTGAGTTTCATCTTTGACTCCACAAGTAGCCAACTTGAAACATCTGACAGCCCAGTCGAGGTAAGCCTCGCGTTCTGACCGTCTCAAGGGCAACCCTTCGCGCACTGCCGGCTCATCGATTTGTATGATCTTAATGCCGGCTCGCTCGAGATCCCCAACCTCATCTCTTACTGCCAGAGCCAGCTCGAGACACGTGTCTTCACGTTTCTGATCGTCACGAACGAATGACCATTGCAGTATTGTCACTGGTCCGGTCAGCATCCCTTTGACAGGTCGTGAGGTCAGGCTCTGAGCAAATTTTGCCCAATGCAAAGTCATGGGCTCAGTCCGTAACACGCTACCGTAGATGATTGGCGCACGCACACAGCGCGAACCATAACTTTGCACCCATCCATGCTGAGTGACAGCCACGCCATTAAGCAATTCAGCAAAATATTCGACCATGTCGGTGCGTTCGGGCTCACCATGAACAAGTACATCAAGTCCGATTTTTTCTTGCAAGCTGATATTAGTATCAATCTCCTTTTCCATCGCAACTTTGTACTGTTCAAAGTCTATTTTGCGAGCGCGTAGTTGCTGTCTGCACTTTCTTATCTCTTTTGTTTGCGGAAAAGAGCCTATTGTTGTAGTCGGCAAAAGCGGAAGATTCAATTTGTTCTGTTGCTCTCTAATGCGGTCGACAAAATTTTTCTGTCGTTGGTACATTCCAGAATCAAGATTTTTGATCCGGTTTACAACCACGTCATTCTGACGTAGCGGTGATGAGCGTGCTTGTTGCAAGATCTCATCGCATTTTGCCAGCTCATCTGCCACAGACGTCTTCCCAACTGTTAACGCGTCCGTAAGTATTGATAGCTCTCTCAGCTTCTGCGCAGCAAACGCAAGCCACGGCTTCACGTCTGCGTCTAATTCGACCTCAGCATCAACATCGATCGGCACATGCATAAGTGAACAAGATGGTGCAACGATAAGTCGTTTCGGACCGATTTTTTCAGCTATATTTTCCAGCTGCACAACTCTGGCAGAAAGATCAGTGCGCCAGACATTGTGACCGTCAACAACGCCTGCCGAAAAACACATTTGCGGCGGCAAAGACCTCAAGGCTAGCTCCAGATCTCCCATCCCGTTAACCAGATCTAAATGGATGCCTTGAATCGGAAGTTTCAAGACCCAGTGCAGATTGCTATCCATTGCTCCAAAATAATTGGTCAACATAACGTTCAATCCAATTTCATGGAACCGTACGTAGGACTTTTCAAAAGCAAACAAAGCCTTATCATTCAAGTCACCTGTCAGGCATGGTTCATCAATCTGCACCCAATCTGCACCGGCATCCCGAAGTTTAGTCAGCACCTGACAATACACATGCAGCAAACTGTCCAGCCGTTTTGCCTCGAGAGCGAAGCTGTGACCTTTGGAAAGGTATAAGAAACTAACCGGACCAAGCAACACAGGACGCGTCAAGATTCCCAAATTCTTCGCTTCAAGGAATTCATCAACACACTTCATCGAAGCCAGACTGAACTTTTGATCCTCTTCAAGTTCTGGCACCATAAAGTGATAATTGGTGTTGAACCATTTAGTCATCTCCAGCGCATGAGTTTCCTTTCGAGCACCATTAGTGGTTTCACCCAATGTCTGACCGCGGGCCATCAGAAAATAAGTTTGTAAATCAACTGCATCAGCACCGCTCCAGCCATAGCGCTTTGGCACTGCACCCACCATAGTCATGGTGTCAAGCACATGATCATAAAGTGAAAAATCATTGGACGGAATGTAATCAATATCGTTTCTGGCTTGCAGAAGCCAATTATTTTTTCTCAAATTTCTAGCCACAGATAGCAGCTCATCCTGGCTGATCCGAGCCGACCAATAGCTCTCTAAAGCAGTTTTCAACTCGCGCTTGAAACCGATTCTCGGATAACCTAAGTTTGCTGAATAAACCATTTCTCTTCACCTCGACAAATCGCTAGAACGCACGCCCAGCGGAAGTGCTGGCTCGTGCAGTGGTACAGGTTTGCTATGCTCGTTTACTGCGACGAGTACAAAATTTCCATGTGCACAGAGGTGTCGCTCACCCGTTAGCAAATTTTCCTCGTACAACTCGACACCAACAGATACGGAAGTTGTTCCGGAGCGTTGTACACGACCAACAACTTCAACCAGGCTACCGAGCCTTACAGGACACTGAAAGTCGATTCGCTCAGATGACGCAGTCACCATCGTCTTGCGCGCATAACGTGATGCGGCTATGAATGCACACTTATCCATGAGCGCCAGGGCTTGCCCACCGAACAAGGTTCCATAGTGATTCGTCTGAGTGGGAAATACCATCTCCACGATGCGCGTTTCTGAAGCTGCAATGTCTGACTGCTGGTTCATGTGAGATCCTCGAAAAGTGTAAAAAAAAAGTTCCTCACGTACGTGCAGGAACCGAATCTCGTATAGACCGCAGCGAGCGGACATCGAAATTAGCCTCCTTGCCTCGAAGAGGTAACGTTGCTGACATGTTCAAGTGGGTAGCCTGACTGACAATTTCTTGCTTCACAGTTGCGGGACAGCGGTGGATTCTCACCACACTTCCCCCACCAGATCGCTTCACGCGATCCCGTATTTGTTGAACACCTTAATTTTAAGTGTTGATACCTCCTGCGCTTTCGCCATTAACGTGGCGGCAAGTATACACGAATTTTGAAAAATTTCTGCCGCATCGGCGAATGGTTCTTAATACTCCACCAACGGATGCGTGCACCGCATAGCCGTTCTAATTTAATGCAAAAGCATTAAACTTAGGGTAAATCTAAACTTGTAGTTCAACATCTACAATCTCTTTTCCTCATCCTGAGCAAAGGTGAAACCGAATGGCAATTCTGCTTGATTGCAGGGACGATGGGTCTCTTGCATGTTTTCTGGATGGTGACCTGCAGTTTGACAGTCGCGACGAGCGCATCTATCACGAGGCATTGGCTCTGCCAGCCCTGGCTATCGCTGAATCGCGGGGCATTGGCCCGTTGAAAGCTCTGATCATTGGCGGAGGCGATGGTCTGACAGCTAGAGAACTGCTTAAATCAGCGAATATATGTGCCATCGATCTCGTTGACTACGATGCCAACATGGTGAACCTTGCTCGCTCCGAATTTGCTCGCTTTAACGACAACAGCCTCTCCGATGAACGAGTAAAAGTTCAAATCGAAGACGCCAGAGATTTTGTCAAACGAGCTCAGGCGGCTGGCACCAAATACGATATCATAGTAAGTGATTTGACAGCCGCGCACGATGCCGATGCAGCACAACTGCACACGGTCCAATTTTACGAGCAACTGCGCCAACTACTGGGTAGCAGCGGCGTCATTTCCGTCAACAGCGCTTCGCCGTCGGGCACGCCCGAGGCCTACTGGTCGATTTTCAACAGCATGTTGACCAGCGCGGTTAACCCGCGCGCGTACTGCATCACATTGCCGTCCTTCGCAGAGCAGGGTTACGGACCGGATTGGGGATTCATTCTCGGCTCACCACAATCAATTCAAGCTTCTGAATTAGCCGATTGCATGATTTTACACAAATTGACTGATGTTCAACAGATGCGCGATCTTTTCCTCATCAACGAGCACGTGTTTGCCAGGCAAGCCAGTTCGTGTGCAGCTAATGGCGACAGCGACATTCTTGTGCATTACCTTTTCAATCCGAAACCTGTAATCTCTGAGTCCAGCACTTTTATCGATATGTTGTCCATCGATCTAACTACGCTGACTGCAGTGCAACATTCCGGCAGCCATCTATTGCCGCAAGAGGTACGCGAATCGCTTTCACAGTGGCAGGCTGTTCCGCAGAGTCAAGAACAACTGATCTCAGAAGTGTTCGAACTTATGCCAGCGCTCAGACGTTTCCAGACGCGAGAGATGATCGACGAATTCCTCGTCAGACCAGCTGCTTTTCTTGCTCCAATCGATTTGCGAGAGTTGGTAAATACGCTTCTCAATCGAGTTTCAGAGCTGCCCGAAAAGCTTGTGCAAGAGTTGGATTTTTTGAAAGAGAAAATCGAGGAATTAGCAGGTGATCACGAGCGTTTGCTGGCTCTGGGCCTGCGCTCAATGGCGATTATCACTGTAGTGGTCATTATTGGAAATCTCATGTATCCTGACGCGGTATACGCAAAAGGGCACGCAGACGCACATGCCGCAGCGCATCATGCAGGACGGCGCGGTGGTGGTTACGGATACGGCTATGGCTCAAGTTACACGTATAACACTCCCGGGCATTGGGGTCCATGGTACACAAACAGCAACGGCAAACGAGTGCGAAACTGGATCAGGTAATTACGGTTTGATGCTTTCCACCAACACAAAGGTACTCTACTGAGCTGCAGTTTTAACTGGATTCGAATTCCAGCCTGGTTGTATGGAGTCGATGAATGGCATTGAAGTCCATTACCCTCAAGGACCTGGGTGAACTAGAGCCCGGCTCGCCTTCAGGCGAACAATGGGACCGCCTGGTGCAATCCAACCCGGCTTCGGGTTTCATGCAGAGCACTTACTGGGCTCAGTTCAAGCGCCGGATGGGCTTGAAGCCATACCATCTGGGAGTGTTTGACGATGGCAAACTGTTGGGTGGCGGAATTTTTTACACTGCGCCCAATATGAAAGGGGCGGGTTTTCTCGTTGCGCCCGATGGTCCGGTATTGCCCTGGCACGACGCTGACCTTGCATCACGGGGTCTGGACTTAATGGTGGAGGCTCTAGAAGCAGAAGCTTCGTCGTCGGGCTCGATGGCGCTCCGAATAGCGCCACGCCTCTGCGCGCAGTTGCCACCGGCTCTGAATAGATTTTCCAAATCGCCTCTGCGCTTGATTGAGCATAAAACCATGCTTCTTGACTTACAACCCGAACCACAACACCTGCTTGAGAAGATGAAGCCCAAAGCCAGGTACAACATCGGTTTGGCACACAGGAAAGGGGTTACCGTGTACGAAGAGAGTTCGCTATCAGCGTCCCGAAAATTCTATGCAGTTATGCAGTCAGTCTCCGCGCGCAATAACATTTTCGTCGAACCTCTTTCTTTTTTCATCGCCCTGATTGAAACCCTGTGCCCGCCCGGACTGGCTCGAGTCTTCTTCGCGGAGCACGAAGGCGAAATTCTGGGTGCTTTGCTCATGGTGATTTTCGGCGAGCGCGCCACCTATTTGTATGGTGGCACAGGTGATACCAAACGAAATTTCATGGGAGGATATGCCTTGCAGTGGGCTGCAATTAACGCCGCAAGAAACGCGGGAGCTAATGTCTATGACTTCTGGGGATACGATTCGACGTCGTCGCCTGATAACAACTACGCAGGATTTTCGCGCTTTAAGAGCCAGTTTTGCGGACAATGGGTTGAATTGTCCGGCTCCCTCGATCTCTATTTCATGGATCGTCTGGCGGATGTCGTGATCAAAGCAATCAACGAGATGGCTCTGGAAGCCTGACTTGGTTAAAATCTGCGTCTAATCGACGCGTCCTATCGGGTTAGGGTCAGGTAGGTTTGGGCTAAGCAGGTTTGGATTCATCCGTAGGACGATAATTAGCGACCAGACCGTCCACTTGCCCTCTCAGCGCATTTAGTTCGGCGCTCAGTTCCGCCAGATATTGGGACTGGTTTGCCGCCAGGTCCGCAGAGCCATGCCTTCCTCCCAACCAAGCCAGATCAGAATCAATAACCTTAATCAGTGCATCGCAGGCTGACCAGGTGGCGAGCATGTTGATTTGATCGAGCAATCGATTCGACTGAAAACCGCTTTCGTGAGACTGAGCATCAGTTTTTGGAGCAGCCGCTTGTTGCGGAATTTCCTCCTGAAAGGTCGTTTGGTTGGGTTCTATTTGAGCGGAATTATGCGCAGCTGCGACTGCATTGGCTTCACTTCTCGCCTCCTGGCCAAATGGAATAACCGAACCTTCCCCCTGTTCAGGCGCCAGTGACATGAATTGTGCTTCTATTGGCGGCGTGTATGGTTTCTCATCAAGAACCTGCCTCTCGTCGACATCCTCAATAGTAGGCGCTGGTCCAGTAGGTGGTGGTTCCTTACCAGCATTCTCCATCATAAGAAGCCACTTGCCGGTTTCCTGTCCTCGACGCATTTTTAAGCGCTCCATCAATTCATCAGAGCGTTTTTTTTCTTCGTCTACCTTTTCTTCTGGCTGCGATTTTGCTTTAAATAGTTTGTCGAAAAAGCTCATATTTTACCCTCTGGCAACTGTGATTGATTTATTTCGTGTTTGCCGCCAGACGGATAGGTCTGGAATCTTGAGACGGAGTGCAACACCCTGCTCCGTCCTATTAAGTATAAAGCGGAAATCTTCCGCTTGGATCAAATCAGAAATCCTCACCATGGACGAATCAAACCATATATGTGACTGACCAGACTCTGCTCGCTCTGTCGACAGTTAACTTTCGAGCATGTGAAGCCGGACCTATTGACGCATCGGCGGATGTTTCTTGATGAACTCGACAAGCTTTTGTGGATTGTCAGAAATTGTTATCATCTGCGCATATGGGTGACCGACTGCTTGCTGTGCCAGGCACGAATACACTTGAGACTGCAAATAATGCCCTTCACCAAGAAAAACCATGGGGCTGCAAAAATTGAAGGTTGCATAGTGATTTTGCGCAGCATCCATGAATACTTCTTCGGTGGTAGCGGCGCTGCCAGGCGCGAACACCACACCATACATTGAAATCGCGAGCAATCCATCTTCTCTAATACTATTAGAAAAGTACTTCCCTATGTGAGATGCAAAAATATTGACCGGCTCATGCCCATAAAACCATGTAGGCACCGCTAAGCTTTCTGCTCCGTTCGGATACTTGTCGACAACTTCACGAGCGCGTCCGATATACCCTGCATCTATTGTGCCGTCTGGATTTGCATAGTTGGGGGTCTTAGATAAAATCGCGATAGCTTTGTCGATGGCGTCATCATCGGCGGTGGCAAGATAGGCACCAAGATTCGCAGCCTCCATGATACCCGGACCACCACCACTGGTGACAAAGTAACCAGCCCTGGTCAGCAACCTTGCCACTTCGACTGTCTTTCGATAATAAATGTCGTCACGCGTCGACAGGTGACCACCCATGATTCCGACTGCTTTTCGAACAGTCAGACCGGTTTCATCGTCATAGCCCAGTAGTTCTTTGATTGCAGTGTCGATCGAGTAGTCGTGTATTCGCTGAGACAATGCTTCCATAATGTCAGCGTCGTGCCCACCGTGAGCATCGAAGTGTTTGTTGATGCGTATGTCCAGACTCTGATTATCGACAGGATCGTAGCCCGCCATCAACTCTTGCGGTGAGTAGAGCGAAGTTCTGTAGGGATTGTAGGGAAGTCCGACAAAAGGAGCAAAAAATTGTGCGCCCTTTCTCAAAAGAGTTGTTTCCTCCTCCACGCTCTCTAACTTGCAGCCAAGAAACATGGTATTTTCGGTGTCGACCTGCGCCCAGTTCACGCACAAAATAGCAACGTCAAGTCCCTGAACAACACAGTTTTTCAACGAACCATCTTTAACGTGGGCTATAAAGCTATCGATGTCGCGAATGGTTTCATACTTGAGCGGACGCGGTCTGAGTTGTTGCACGAGTCACCTGCCGTGGTTGAAATCTGTCTACTTGGAGGTCTTAGTGTTTCTTTTGTCCTGATGTTTCTTATCCTGGTTTTTTCTTTTGTCCTGGTAATTTCACCCTGGTGTTTTTTTTGTCCTGGTGTTTTCTTTAGAACTAATGTTTTTCTTCTGGCTTTGGTTTCTTTGTGCTAGTGCTTCTCTTCTGGCTTGGCGTTTTCTTCTGGTATATGAGATTCGACAAGTTGTGAATGATCAGAGGCTGATTCCTGGTGCGTTCTAAACGATTTTTCGCGCTCGGGGTCCGGAGTTACCATTGATGCACCCATGGAATGGTATACAGGTCTCGGCTCGGGTGCCGCCTCAGCGGTGCGCCGATCCACCTCTACAGGTTTGACCTCGGTGCCTTGTTTTAGCTCATCGCTGCCATGCAACGCTACCCTATCACCCTGATTGATGTCGCCGAAGATTTCGACCATGTTGCCCATCATTTGTCCACGTTTTACTTTTACCCATTCGACCTTGTTATCCTTGCTGACGCGGCAGACAAAAGTCTCGATAGTCGAATTAGTCTCAACGGCAGTCATCGGCACAAATAGCGTGGGGTGCTGTCGCTTGGTCGGCCAGTAGACTTCGCAGAACATGCCCGGCAAAACGCGATTGTCGTGATTCCAGTAGTTAAGTTCAACCGGCATTGTTCTAGTCTTCTGGTCCAAATAATTTCCCAGACGTGCAACTGTACCAGTGAATTTTTCACCAGGATGTGTCGATACAGTGAATTGCACTTGCGCACCAGGAATGACACCACTTGTATCTATCTCCGGCACCGGGGCAATGATTCGCAGCAGATTGAGCTGTTGTATTCGAACGATTGGAGGATATGCCCCTTTTCCGAGCGGACCGACAAAACTGCCGACGTGCATGTTTCTTTCGGTGATATAACCGTCGAACGGTGCTGCGATGGTCAAATAATCCGCAATATCGGAATAATTCTTTGTCGCCTGGCTTTGCGACACGACCGAGTTTTTCAAAGCAGTGACGGCATTCTGAGCAGCTCTAACGTTTTCCTGCCAGGCTTTGAGCTTCTCCTTATCAGCTGCAACTATTTTCTCGAGCACAATTACTTCGTTGGCTGAGACAACGCCGGGAACCTTCGAAGCTTCGGCGGTGCGAGTGTATGTATCGTTGTCGCCTTCCAGTTTCGCCGTAACTTCCAGCACCTGCGCTTTAGCACTGGCCAGACGCGACTCAGCTTCATGCAGCTGACCACTGACTGCCTGTGTTTTGGAATACGCTTCGTTCGTCTGAGCATGCAATTCTGGTGCGATCAAGCCGACCATGAGCTGGCCCTTCTTCACTACAGAGCCGCGGTCAACGCCGATCCACTTGATAAAGCCGGGCACCTTGGGATAGATAGCCACGTCCTGATAGGCTTCGATTTCGCCTGGAATCTGGTCAACCCGGTCTAGCGTCTTATACTCCACTGTCACTACGGGCAGTTCACGAACAGCATCTGTTTGATCGCCGATTACCTCTTTGTCCGAGTTTGAACAGGAACAGAGGCTCATCGAAAGGGCGATGGGCAAAACAAATCTAGCGATTCCAGATCGCACTGCGCCAGACCTCATCACACAAGGTCGCACCGCACCAGACTGCATAACACCAGGTCGCACCACACCATGTCGCTCAGCGCTAGATCCCGCCCCGATCGATGTCGAATAAGCTTGTTTGATCATTGTCAGTTTCATTGCGTAAAACTTTCTCCTATTCGCCGCGATCATCAGGATGCATAGACGGTGATTTCAGTGAACTCTTTTCTTGAATCAGTGCAAAAACGAGAGGCAGTATGGTCAGTGCAGAGATTGTCGAAGCTGTCAGACCCCCGATAACGGCGCGACCGAGCGGCGCGCTCTGGGCGCCACCACCGCCAAGTGCAAGAGCCATTGGCACCATACCTGCCACCATGGCGATTGATGTCATCAAAATCGGTCGCAAACGCTCTTCCGCGCCTTTCAACGCCGCCTCCTCGGCCGACAATCCATCCAGACGGTTTCGCTCGGCGAAGGAAACCAACAAAATTGCGTTGGATACACCGACACCAATGGCCATAATCGCTCCCATGAACGACTCCACGTTCAAAGTCGTATGTGTACTCCAGAGGGCGAAGAGCACGCCGAAGATGATTGCAGGCGCCGTCGACAACACAATCAAAGCAAGCTTAGGTGATTGGAAGTACGACGTCAGCATCAAGAAAATAACGCATATGGCCAGCCCTAAGCCGCCAAAGAGATGGTTGAACGTATCCTTCAAAACCGGCACCTGAGCACCAACCCGAGCCCGCACCCCTCGCGGTGGCTTACCGGCGCGGTCTAGAGCCTTTTCAACTTCCTCACCGACATTACCGAGATCCTTACCAGAAATGTTTGCAGTCAAAGTAACCATACGCATCATGTTGTCGCGATCGTATTCCGCAACGCATTTTCCATACTGCACCTTGGCCACGTCACCAATCAATGGATGCTGCCGATTCTCAGAGCGCATGGCTGGGAATTGCTGAATATCTTCGATTGATCTGATCTGGTCTTGAGGCACCTGCACCTGAACCTGGTATGACACACCAGTCTTGCGATCCATCCAGAAATTCTCGAGAATGTAACGGCTCGATGATGTTGCCGGCACAAGCGAATTTCCAATTTGCTGGGGATTCAAATTGAACTGTCCCGCCAATTCTCTATCGATGTTGATATCCACAGTCGGATAGTCTTGCGGCTGTCCGTACTGCAAATCGCGCAGATATGGAATCTTTTGCATCTCAGCTTTGACGCGTTCAGCGAACAATTTATTCTCAGTCAAATCGGGACCCTTGACGATCACCGCAATTGGAGTTGGTGAGCCAAGGTTCATAATCTGGCTGACAAGATCACCGGGCTCGAATGAATACGCGACATCAGACATATCCTTCGCAAAGCGCTTGCGCAGCTTGTCTTTAAAGGCTGGTAGATCGATGTGGGCGTCTTTGCGCAACTTGAAATCCATAACAGCTTCGTGCGGACCGCTCGTCCACAAGAAAACAGAGCTGATTACGAACTGCACTGGCTGCTGCCCTGCGTATCCGAGACTGGCAATGAGATTTCCAGGTCCAGCTTCTTGTTTGATAATCTCGATAGTTTGAAGAACTTTCTGCTCTGTCACCTCCACGCGAGTGCCGGTGGCGGCTCGAATGCGCAGGCGAAATTCATCGGCATCAGCGCCAGGAAACATTTCGCGTCCAATTTGCGTGAAGAGCAAAACGCTGAGTGATAGGAAAACAGCCAGATATATCGGAATGATAAGTTTGCGTAGAGGCATTCCGCGCCCAACCAGCCCCGCAAAGCGTTTCTGAAATTTGTGAAAGGGACCCTCCTCACCGGCTTCTTTCTGCGCCTTGACCAGCCAGACTGCCATAACAGGCACCAGCGTGCTGGAGAGCAGGAAGGAGGAAACCATGGCGAATCCCACAGCCAGCGACAACGGTACAAACAACGCGCGTGTGATACCGGTCATGAAAAACGATGGCACGAACACAGCCAGAATCGACATCATGGCGAGGAATCGCGGCACCATCGTCTCTACACCAGCGGCCAGAGTGGCGCGAGTGATCGCCTCACCTTTGCCCAGATGGACGTGGATATTTTCAATATTTACCGTCGCTTCGTCGACGAGAATACCGATAGCGAGCGCTAGCCCTGAGAGAGTTTGAATATTAATCGTTTGACCGGTCATCCACAGTGCTAGCGACGCTCCCATCAGCGCGCAAGGGATTGTAGTGACGACGATCAGCGTACTGCGAAGATCGCGCAAGAAAAGCAAAATCATTAAACCAGGCAGCATGGCGCCCAGAGCGCCTTCTTGCAACACGTCAGCGATTGAGTCGGTAACCTTTTTGGATTGGTCGAACTCGTAGCTCAGTTTTACATCGGCTGGCAAAATCGACTGCATGCGAGGCAATGCGGCTCGCAGAGCATTGACGACAGAAACGGTGGAAGCATCCGCACGTTTAATTACAGGAACGTAGACAGTGCGCTTCCCGTTATAGAGCGCGTAGCCCGCCAGGATGTCACTTGAATCAGCAATAGTCGCGACATCGCGCATAAACACTGTTGGTCCAGGACCCATTTTAATCGGCAAATACTCGAGCTGCTTGATATCTGGAAGGTCGGTATTGACCGGAGAGATACGCATATAGTCGCCGGTGCGCACGTTTCCAGCAGGTGTAACAAGATTCCCTGTAGCCAGCGCGTTAACGATCATGTCACCGGAAATATTGAACTGACGCAGCTTTTGAGCATTGACATTGACAACGATAGTCCGAGCATTACCACCCATCGGAGGCGGAGCTGAAGCACCGGGGATGGTGCCAAGGTCAGGACGAACACGAACGAAGGCAAGGTCTTGAATTTGATCAATTGTCTTAGTTGGGCTCGACAATACAAGCTGCCCAACCGGCAAGCTGCCCGCGTCGAACCGCAATACGAAAGGTTCTAAAGTTCCCGGCGGCATCAAAGTTCTGGCGCGGTCGACCATGGCAACGGTCGTAGAAAGCGCCTCAGCCATGTTGGTGCCCGGATGGAAATAAATCTGAATCATCGAAATGTTCTGAATCGATTTCGACTCGATATGATCCACACCAGGAATGTAGAGGAAGTGAATCTCATATGTCGAAACCAGATAGCCTTCCATCTGATCCGGCGCCATGCCGCCATAACCCTGCACGACGTAGATTGATGGGATGTTCAGGTCTGGAAAGATATCTTCTTTCATGGTGCTCAGCCCCATAATGGCTGCCATGAAAAGACTGATGATGCCGATAAGAATTGTAATTGGACGACGCATCGACGCGCCAATAAGCCACATTATTTACCGCCCTCCGCACTTGCAACAAGGGACATGAACGGGCTCAAATTGCCCTGGGCATATGCCGTCGCGAGGATAGATCGCCAGACTCTGACTTCGGCAACAGCGTCTTCCACTTCCGCTCTTGCCAGAATTCTTTCCGCTTCCGCCACCTCAACAATCGTGGATAGACCGACTCTGTATCTTTCCAGCGCCTTGATTTCATTTTCTTTCGCAGCTTTGATAAGAACGGGAGTTTCGTCGGCGATACGCCTGGCGTTATCAAGCAAAATTTTTGCCCGCGCATCCTTCTGCGTGAGGACCTGGATTGCCAGGTCATAATTTGCTCGCCGTGCCTGTTCGTTCTGAATCGCCATGCGTTTCTGCGCTCTGATTTTGAAGATATCCGCCGCCGGAAAGCTCATCGAGAATCCCGCCACCCAGTTCGCAACCTGAGGCACAGCTCCGTCGGCTACAGGCGACAAGACATTGTTGCGCACGCCGCTGCCGCGTCCCCAGATCGCCGAGTGGAACCAGATGTGAGGATAGTAAGTTTTATTCAAGACCTGCACTTGCGCTCCTGCTGTTTTTACTTCGGCAGTGCGCAATACGGCATATGGATGCAATGCGAGATCGACAACCTGCGCATTGAACATATTGGAGGGGCGCTTGATCCACGGCGCATCATCGATGCCAATGTAGTTGCCCGCTAATCCCATTGATTCAGACAAATCAACACGTGCCAATTCCGTTTCCCGCTCCGCTTCGATCAGGGCGATGCGCGCAAATGAAAGATCTGCGTCAGCTCGTGCAGCATCCACGCCGGGACGTAATCCCTTATCAACGAGGGTGTGTACAATCAGCGCCCATGCTTCCATTCGTTTCACTGTCGCCTTCTGAGCGCGAATCGTTTGCTTAGCCGCGACTGTTTGCAAATATGCCTCGGCTGCGGCTGCGGCCACGTCCAGATCGGTCAGGCGCACTTGTGCATTGGCCGCGGCATAGTCGGTCTTTGCCAGGTTTACGTTGGCGTGTCGCAAACCGAAGTCCCACAATTCCCAGGAAAAATTTGCGCCAGTATTATTTGCAAACACGCTGTTAAACGAAGAGCCGCGCTTCTCTGCTCCTGTCTGCATCGGAATGACATCCAATGTCTGCGGAAAAATCGCACCGGCAATGACGTTTGTTGTGGTGCGTAATTCTTGAAACAAAAGATCGAAGTTTGGTAAGTAAGCAGTTCGAGCCAGGGTAATTCCAGCACGAGTCTGCATCACTCGCGCCTTTGCATAGCGTAACGTGGGGAAGTTTCTAAGAGAAGTGTCGACTGCAGCAGTCAACGAATAAAGTTGCTGGATTGGAGCTCGCAGCGCTGGCGGTGTGTCGCCCGGCTCTTGACCTGCGGCATAGCTGGCAACGGTAGTTGCGTTGGCAATAAAACACGCGATGGCAGAGCAAACGAAAACCAGAACTGGTAATACGGATGCCTTAAAAAGCTTCGTCAAAAACGCAAAGGCGTGGTCGGCCCTTGACACGTCATCCTCCTGCCATCTTCAGAAGGCTGCAAAGCCTCCTGATGAGTACATAAGATACCTAAAACATAGCCAGCAACGTATTAACAGGGATCAAGGAATGAACAGCGCCTGCCAAGAGAATCCGCGTAACTTCGATTATTGATTTGCTCTACCAAGATCGGCGTTCGGGCGTTGGCGCTTAACGTTGTTCGCGATTTGATGTTTCATTCGTGAATTGGGCCAGTCACAAGCATGTCACGAGTGTATGCAATTATGATTGAGTCACCGATGCATCCCGGCGACACCAAGTTAGAGAAGCTGCAAGAAGCCAGCTTCGATTTTGAGGTGAAAAATTATGGCAGGCGATAAAGTCGATCCACGTGCAGAGAAAGCTTGTACAGAACCTGGATTTTGGCATAACCTCGGTGAAAAACTTCACCTCGTTGATAAATCATGCAATCAGTCAGTTGAAGCTATGAGACCGCCTACCAACGCGAACGCGCAAAGAGAATTGCCCAATCTCCTTATTGAAGGCGTGGAAGGCGCGAAACGTCAGGGACGCACCGGCACAATAAATAAGCAAGAAGCTGAGATGTTGAAAGAGATTTAGAACAAAAAAGTATACGGAACATGAGAGCGGTCGTTGAGCCGCTCTTATTGTTTTTATCCAGGAGCGATTGTAAGGCGAAGAGCGATCCGTTAAGGTGAACCAGCGATTAGTAAAATGCAGCAGCAGAAGAATTGAACGCAGCGCCACCAAATTGAAGACTATTTTTCTCTTGCTGATATAAGAAGTGAGACGACGCGCAGTCGAAGCTATCGTGCGGCGCAAATGAAGTTGTAGCGGTTTTCGCGCAGAACAAGTCATCAGACTCTTCTTTGAACTGTAGTTGTGCACGAGGAGTCTCAAATTCTAAAGCTTTGGCACCATCGAAGTTCAGTTGTTGCACTGCAGGTCTGACATCACATCTAACCTGAAGCGAGAATTCACTGCTTCTTGAACGAATTTGTTGAAAGTAAGATTTCATAATCGAGCCTCTGAGCGTCGTTGAGGTTGTCTCAAGAATGCCACAACAAAATGAAAAAGTCGTGACCTGAGTACCTTTTATTGCCCCGACGCAGGCACAACAGGAATTCCAGAACGAACCAGAGGATTGATCGGAGAAACTGGATGCGCCGGCAAACCCGGAGCAGACATATTGATATCATTTACAAGTGCCGTTTGCGGTCGATTGAATAATGCTGTATCTAGGCGAGGATTGGGCATTCCTCGTAAAGCAAACGAATTAACGATGACGATTTTCCAAATGGTGTATGCAGATAGCAGAACCAATAAACCGCCAGCCGCACCGACGACTTTAGAACCGCCCTCGCGATGCCCCAGCACAACGGAATATGCGGCAAAAGCCAGAAATATAGTGGCAGATACGACACCAACCAGAACAAACAAACGAGACAGCCGCCTGACCGTTGGCAGAGGTCCCTGAAAGTCATAAATGTTTTCCTCACCCGGCTTGGGATAATACCGGGGATCGGGCGTGGCAGTCATGTTCAGCTGCTTTCGTGGAATGCTTATCTCGCGCCAACTATGACCACTGGCTATCGATGTTTTCTTATTCCAATCATACGCGTTCAGTCCATCAAGCTTTGGATAGGGGGCGAACACCTGCTGAATTTGATCAAGCTGATCGTCTGATGGTTTGACCGGCTCGATTGCCTGTTGCCCCGAAAGCAAATTGACACCGAGGATTCCCTGAATCGCTGCTAATTGCCGCGCAGATAATTGATCGGGACGAATTGTCACCATAGACCCAAGCGTCTGCTGGCGATGTGCGATATCTCGCTGCTGATTCGCTGTTCTGTGCAAATACGCAACCGTTCTGTCACGACCAATAGCTGTGCCAAAATCGCGATGATGCACCCCCGTGCCCTTATCAGCACCATCAAGGGCGTTTGCGACAGAAGGGCGAAGGGCGTTCAAAGCATCACCGCCGATGACGTCAGCCTTTGGGGTCCACGCGCCATCCCCTACAGGTGGTGGCTCTGGTATCTGAGATGTATTGATCAAGTTAGGAGGCTCTGGAATATTGCTCTGCGCCATTGCCGACTGTAGCGATGCCGCGCCAGTAATTGCAAGAGCAGCGACGAGCGGAGCGGTCAATTTGAGCAACATCTGTACTCTCCGAGCGAAACGATTCAGGTGTAACCATGCAGAAAGTGCACGGTTTAAGGCTATCGACGCAATTGGAAATTCTTCTGAATAAAATTGATAAAAGTTGTGGATTTCGTAATAACCGCACCATATGCGGTGTTATACGCTGCCTCGAGGGACGTAGATAAGGCAGTTCGGTTCACATCTTTTCCAGAAACTCCGACTAATTTGTGAAACGAACTGAATGAGAGGGCCAGGTTTTGCTAATTTCTATAACTTCAGCTAGCTTCGCGACCGTAAATCGAACTCCATGCTGTCAGCCGAAGGAGGTGTGGAAGAAATTTATCATCGCGGCCAAAGCATGTCGCGATAAGGGAAACATCAGAGGTGGTATTGAGTTTTATCGAAAAGCACTTAGCGAGGCTTTCGATAGTGGGTTGGATGAAGCAGCGCCTGAGCTGATAACTTTTCTGGAACAAACCCTGTGGAGCTAATTGCAAATGCGCCACACGAAGTTGTCGACTTTGTAGATAGCATCGTTTATGTTTGCAACTGAAAGCGAAGTGAATTTGCCATTCAGTATGTAGCTGTCAAACAAAGGGCTCTTGTCGCGCTTGAGTTTGCGGGCATCTTGCGTTGCCTCGGGTGCATTACCTTCAAATTCTAGATACTCAGACATCGTGCTGCTCCAGAGAGACATTCTTTAGTGATGCTACTGGTAGAGTCAGTAAAAGTTGTTGAATGCATAAATGTTGCCAAATGCATCGGACCGATAAACCGAACCGGCACATGCAGTCATTATCTGATTCGATATACGTATTGTCTGCAAAATCCCTGAGAATCGCGCAACCACAAAGTGCCGTCCTGGTCGACAGACGGCGTGAAATTGAGCTGTTTGTTGACATGACCGTCTCGCCCTAACAAGAACCACTTGCGATCTTGAAACAAGCGCCAAACCGATTTATCAGGAAAAGTAATTTCGATTAGCCGCATCGAGAAATCATCATATCGATACTCGAAAACATGTCCAGTAGGGCGAACAACGCGTAGCACCTGTCCATCTGCACCAGATATAATACTGGTTCCATCCGATTGAATCTGCAAGAAATTACCTAGCGCGACGTCGTCAACCGGTTTGGTATAAACCATTCTCACAGTGCCGTTGGCCTGGAGAGCCGCAAGGAAACCGGAAGATTCACTAGTCATCGATATCACCTGAATAAGTGTCGCTAAGTCACATACGCCGCTGACAAGCTTGCCTCAAATTGTAGTTGCTGATCTCAGCAATGTTAATGCAGAGGTTTTTTAACTCTAGCTTGCAGTTGTATAAGATCTGTAGATTACGTACCTAAGCGGGTTTTGATGAGAATCTTCTCTAATCGGCAGGGTATATCAAAACGCAATGCGCAACATATTTCACCGTCCTTGAATACCTGCAGAAATTGCGTTGCCGACCTTGTCATTTCTATAGAATGGAATTACGCGACTGAGAAGCCGACAGCATCCGTCGGCTACTCAGTGCGTCGACTTAGTTTTCCGCCGGCGTCAAGGGTCTATAACTACCTTGAGATGGGTCATTATCCAAATGGCTTGGATCAGTGCTTGGATCCTCTGGGCTAGTGGCGAGATCGCCTGGTCCGACACCCGAGTGATGCTTCCGATGTTAGAGCCCCACGGTCCATGAGGTCCATCATTGCCTGGATCCTGGCTGTGTGGAGGCAGTCCAGGTTCAACGGGCGGTTCGAAGGGGAGCATTCCTGGATTTGTAGAAATAACAGAAAAAAGATCTGTCCTTATAGTGGCATATTCGGTGCCGGATGCTGATTCTGTCACACTCTGGTAAAAGTACGCAGAGAATTAACGAGCCTCTAATGCTCTGGGCTAGCGCGGTTTGCGCAGCGAGAGCAACCATTCAATATTAAACCTCCCGGCAAAAAAATGTTAAACAATCATGTATGCAATCTGGCTATTCAAAAATGCTTTTTGTTAGGTTGAAAATGATTCTATTCATACAACTAGAAAGAAGGACTAAAAGAAGAAATCAAAGCAAAGTTATTGGAACGACTACTCGAATCTGCAGATGAAAGCGAATCGAAACATAGAAAGGAATGAAAGAAGTGAGCACCAATCAGTCGAGTTCCGAAGAACGGGCCAACAGCGTTTCAACAGAAACCGTGCGAGCAACAGTTGAAGATCAACAGTCGGTGAAGTTGAGCCGCAAGGAAGCAACTTCTATTGCTCCCAAACCAGAACACACACAAACATTGATCGGGGCGAAGTCGTTGTTTATAAACCAGCCTGACCTGCGAGCCACCGGCTACCAGCCTAGAATCAAGCGGGGCATCACCACCTCCTTCCACAAGCAATAAGGCAGGCAGCAAGAGCTTTAGAAGATGGGCCACGCTGCGCGCGTGGCTCATCCCCAAATAGATGCGATGAATAAGTTCAATATGTTGCACAGACAAACAGGGTGTATATTCATTATCAAAGGACATTCTCAAGCAGCAATTAAATTTGAGCGATGAGCAAAAAGAAAAACAAACAGAAATCTGAACGCGAGAAGAACAAGAGTCCGCAACGTTTAACGAGTTCCCTGCGTCCGCTGCCGCCTCAAAAACCCAAAAACGCAGAGGTGCGTCCACGCGAATTTCTCACCCAGGCAGAAGTAAAAAAATTGAAGCGAGCTGCCCAAATTCTGAGCAGACATGGATTCAGAGACTGGCTGCTGATCACGATGATTTATCGCCATGCCTTCAGAGTCAGTGAGTTAACAAACTTGCAATGGAATCAAATTGATTTCGAATGTCGCACCATGCGGGTGGAACGACTAAATAACGGACAAGCATCAATCCACTATTTAGAAGATGACGAAGTCGATGCGTTGCAAAAATTGCAAGAAGTATATCCACCGACCGAATACGTTTTCACATCGCAACGACAGGGTCCGCTTACTCCCCGAACCGTGCATTACATTATCGCCAAAGCTGGTGAGCACGCGGGGTTAGAGTTATCTGTACACCCGCACATGCTACGGCACTCAAAAGGATTTCAGCTGGCGAATCGCGGCGAAGACACACGAACAATTCAAGCTTACTTCGGTCATAGAAGTATTCAACACGCTGCCATGTATACAAAAGAAATCGAGCCCGAAAAATTAAAAGGACTTGGTCGAGACTAGCGCAACAACTAAAGCTTAGAGAGCCGTCAAAGTGAAATTGCATCTGAGAGCTGCGTGAACGCGGCATCAACAAAAAAGATCGATCCGGGAACAACATTTTTTCGACTCTTCTTGTTGCTTCAGCAGCAGGCGGTTTGATAAGAATGAATCACATTCCGGCAATTCCTTCGATATCGACTCCCAAAAACTCTATAAATCCAATCCTCCTACCAGTATAGAAATCCGAAAGACTTCCCGTCAGTCTTCCGGATAAAACCACTGCAAATGACTCCTGAAACTCCTCGTCATGCGTCCATCAAGGAACTGCCGGAATGCTCGACTCAAGGTTTGATTAGGTCAGGAGAAAAAGGTGTTAGATCAAGACGATGCATCTACTGATGCAGCAGAAGAAAAGTTTAGCTTTTCAATGAAAAACTGTGGTACGCATTTCACGCTGCGATTCACCGTCAGGAAAGACTTCGTCAAGGAAGTCAGGCAAAACCTGCGAATCTTTCCCAAGTTACCTAAACGCAGCCGGCTGGTAATAATAGGCAATAGCAAGGAGTTGGTAAAGGCTCTGCGAGATCGCTACCTTTATCAACAGATCGAGGTGGTGAACTAACATCTCCCAAAAGCGGCGCGAGAACACGATGCGAATTGTGCTTTCGCGCTGCCTTTGGCAGTGCTTTGTTCACACAACGAAGGGATGAAATTGATGATGAAATACCATAGTGAATTTGTACCTGAACGCCTATTCCTAATCAGCACAGTAAAAGCCGTGCCGCTGAACAAGGAATTCCTGTCCATGCTGGAAGCAGCAGGAGTCAGAGTAATCTGCGGTTCGAAAAGAAACCGTCTCTCACAATTAGTTGGGCTCTACAGCGAAGCCGGAACTGAGATAGTTGGTTGCGCCAGCGCAAGCGACATTCAATTGGTACAGGCAACACTGAAACAACACGGTGTCATAATCGCTTGCGGAACGATCGTAAAAACATGGTGCACGCAGGAAACAAGCATCGACCAGGGCAACTATTTCTTTAGCCCAAATCAGGTTGATGGACGACGATTCGCTCGCCTACAGGAGAAAATTGGCGGGCGCTGAAGCTTTATTATGCACCAAGCGTGAAGCGCATCTCAGTGGCGAAACAAGAAACGCTGGAATCTTGCTTCGCCACTTACACTTTTTGCACTTTAACTTCTGCTTTTAAACGACTAAGCAGTAGTAGCATCGCTAGCATTGCCGTCGTAGACAAAAGTATCAATCCAAAGTTGATCGAGAGTGATCCATTTATCACTTTTGGCTCCCCACTGGTTATCGATAGAAACCATGCCGGTTTCTGGATCATAGTCATCAATCGTAACTACATGCGCGCCAGTCCAGACAAGCATGATGATTGGAAATTTGCCATCCTTTTTGCACTCTTTCAAATAATCAATCATTTCATTTTCTGTAGAAAAATTCACGGTATCACCATCGGCTTTTACCAGTCGTCCGGCCGCCGCCAATGTTTCACCGGTCAATTCGAAGACCTCAGCGCCGAGAGAGTTTAGAATCCACCCCGGTCCGTCTTTTGTGTAGTTTCCAGCAGCATCGACCCATCCCCAGCCACCATCGGTATCTTTCTGATTTGGCACCTGGGTCCAGAACACAGGCGCTGATTGTTTTTGTCCAAGCTCGGTAAAGAGAGTCGCTTGAAAGAGCTGAGAGGCAAAGCTGCGCATACCGTCAGGTACAGGAGTCCTGGAAGCTTCTTTGTCTGGTATCAACGCACCATCCCGCAATACAACTTTGTTGCCGTCTGGACCATACCAGTAGCCCTGAAGCGCAGCCGAGGCGACAATGTTTGCAGCCACCTCAGGATGGCGAAACCAGCAAATAGTCTCGACAGTCGTGATATTACAAGTACCATGATCACCTTGATCGGTTTGATTTGGCGTCGCACATTCCTGCATTATCTGCTCTGCCAGTGTAATACGCCAAGCCTGACTAACTTTACCTTGCTCTGAAGAGAACAATTGAAGCATCGACTCCAATGTTTTTGCGACCTGATTGTCTGTCAATCCGGGTGCCGAGCCAGCGCGTTCCTCAAAAACATTCAGATTATTCAAAAAGGTCTGGCGATCAGATGCCGGCAGCAGGCGATGCACCGATTCAATTAAATCGGCAGTTGCCAGTCTCCTTTCAAGTTGCGCAGAGCCCTTCGGCAAATCAGCAAGAAGATCGGTTCCAAATTTTTCCTTGTAAAGCTGTTGCATGAAGTACAAATCGGTGTCACTCATCCCGCTAGTGATGGAGCTAAGTTGATCCGCAGACAACGGTTTGGTTAAAGACAAAACATCCGAATTGATTTGCTGGAAACTGTGCAACGATGTTTGAAAATCGCCATCAGAGTCAATGATCACCATAGCGCCCGATGAGTCAGTTGCAGTAACAGTGCCATCTGATTCGACTTGCTCGCCACTCAGCTTATCGTATGTCTTTTTGCCAAATGGAACACCGGCGTTCTCTTGCATAACGTAAGAGGTAGACACCCTTCCCTGATCGTCATAAACAAAATATCGGACGGAATTGTCTCCATAGTCGGCTGAAATAATTTGACCTTTATCATTTAGAGTCAAAACGGTTCCATTTAGCTCCGTCACCGTGCGCTGACTAGAATTATTGCCGTCGGTGCTACCGTTTCTGCTCACGCCTTCGAGAGGCCCGTTCAGCTTCGAAACAAAAGGAGGCGTGTAATGCTCGGTGCCGGCCCAGAGTTGCTCGATGGTAATCCAGGCTGTTTTTCCACTGCCATCATCAACATTAACCATGCCCGTGTCTTTATTGTAATCGTCGATAGTAACAAACCTTTTGCCACCATCCACCGCAACGATAAGCGGCAAATGATTACTTTCTTTGACTTCATCAATCTCTTTGAGCAAGTCATCTTTTGAAGTTACTGCCACGTCGCCGGGCTGACTGAAGTGGTTTCCGTTGGAAATTACCAGAGTGTCTCCAAGCTGCAATGACTTGAGTTCTTCGTTTAGTTGCGGCGCTGACAAACGCTTCACAGCGTCTTCAAAAATAAGTGAAGAAATTGCAGTCGTAGATTTTGAGGAACCACTCCTTTGACCTGTAAAATGCCAAATGTCCTGGGACGGAATCAAAATGTGCTTACCGTCGACAGGACTGATGAAATAACCGTTTAGCGCTATTGAGGCGATCATTTCCGCAGCCACGTCTGGGCGCTTAGTCCAACAGATTGTTTCGATAGCGCTGATGCCGCTGTTTGTTCCGCTTACTGTGCTTCCTGGGTTGGCACACGATTGGAGCATCTCAAACGCAACCGTGATGCGATCGATTTGTTTTACCGCGCCATTATTGTTGGACATTAGCGCGTCTACTGATGATAAGACCTTTGCCATCTGCTCGTCAGTCAAACCAGGAACCCCATTTGCTCGTTGTTCTAGAATGTTCAGGTTATCGAGAAATGCCTGCCTCTTATCGGGGGTTAAGAAGCGATCAGCGTAATCAGTAAGGTTAGCAGCCTCAAGTTGTTTAACAGCTTTGAAATCGTTGACCGCTGTCAAATCACCAAGAAGCTTTCTGCCAGTCTCGCGCAGGTACGCCTCTTCAAACACCAGCTTCTGTTTGGGATCTAAGCGCTCTAAAACACTGTCCACGGCTAGTGGATCAATTGGAGTGCGGTCCCCAACCAGCTTGATCTGCTCAAAAATAGCGGCAGCGGATTGATCCGACACCAGCTCTTTTCCGTCTGTATAAATGACAACGAATCGATTCTTTGAGTCGATACCAGATATAGTGCCGTCATCGGAAAGATGTTCATTGACATACTGGTCAGGCAAATTGAATTTTACTGGTTCCGCGCCCGACCCCATACCGTCAAAGATGCACTCGGTATAAGACTGACTCAACTGACCGTCGGCGTTGTAGTCAAATACCTTTACGACATTGTTATAGTATTGGATTTTTACAATTTTGCCTTGCGCGTCCCTGGTAATTTCTGAGCAACTGAAGTCTGTTGACGTAGACGAAAGATCGGTATTAATAGTGGTGCTCAGGCCGTTTCTACCGTAATAGCTAAATTCTCCAGTCTCAGTCACGTAAGGCAGAGAAAAGTCTGCCGGCTCGCCTTTGGAATTTACCCATCTATCGCCGCGCAGATAGTAGCGTTGTCCGTCTGGCTCTGTAAGTGCATTGACGTTGCCTCGATTGTCATAGGCAAAGTGTCTAGTTTTACCGCCTGGGTAGTCTATCTCTGTAACCTCACCAAGGATATTCAAGTGAACCACCGAATTATCGCTGCTCTTGCTGACAGTTCCGGTTCCATCGTTGGCGTACGCATACAATCGACCGCTAGAATCCGAATAGGTGAACGTGCCATCTGGCCAAACGGTAGGATGGATCACATCCCACTCGCTTCTTATAGCTTGACTGCCGTCTGAAGACTTCGACGACTGAGCTGCAGCCGTTTCCTCAATCCAGTTTCCATTGACTAACTGAAACAAACTACCATCAGGCTGCTTGATCTCCAGAAGTTCTCCGTCTTTGTATTTGAAAGTCCTATTTGTATGATCTGGATAGTCGACCTCCGCAACTGTGCCATCAGAATTCAACTTCACGTTCGGGGCGTGCTTTTTGCCGTCGAAAGTTTGCAGAAAGATTTCGGCAAGAGAAGCAGCCGCTACATTTCCTTCACCCAGTGCGGCATTATCGAGTTGAGTGAGCGCCTCTTTTGTGTAATATCCATCTACAGGGCGAACATCAGCGTTGCATGCTGCAAATTCGATAATCGTCATCTCAGGCAAGATGGATTTGATTGAAGCATCACTTTTACTGTCAGCTTGAATTTGTTGAAACAGCAGTTTTGCTTCTCGGCGCTGTTCAGTTTTATCAGTGGACGATGATTTTAGAAAATCGTTGATTAGGCTTGCAGCGACGTTTGCGTCGCCACTGCGAAACTTGTCCTCTATTAATGAAGCTTCTTTTTTGAAATCTACCATGCAGGCAGAGTCTCAAAAATTCGTGGTATAGACGTGGAATTTTTTGATGGACGACTTTGAATATCCTGACAGTTGAAAAATCACTTTACTCGCAAATCTCATTAATTCGTTTATTCGTTTATTCGAACTAAATTACCGAAATTATTTAATTTCAGCAAATCACTAGAAAGGGAAAAGCGAACGAAGCAAAGCTGATTGATCGTATACATATGCGCACCGCAAGGACTTCTTGTGGTGCGCATTTCATTTAAATTATAGACATGCTGCAAGCCTAGGTTGAGGACCGCATCGCATCCTGACTGGCACGGCTGACAGCGCACGCCAGCACGGAAATAACGCCGAACCTCAACGCATCAATCGGCTCGCAACGTGGGTCGCTGCCGAGAATCATGCTATGCACAGATATCTCAGCTAGACACTCCTGTAGCAGGTCGAGAGTCACTGATGGCGTGCGCTCGCCGTAACCAATCAGGTCAGCGCCTTTCTTCATCAACCAACACTCATTGAACACAGAACGATACAACACTTCCGTATCGTATAGTTCGATACGCAGCAGATTATTGACGCGATAAACATTACAGTTCAAGGCTGCCAGACTAATGAGGGCGAACCGAATTTCATCGGAAAAGTGCAGCGGTTGAGAATCAGCCTTTTCCACGCCACTCAACCACAATTGGCAACGATAACTGATAAGCAAGAATTTCACATCGCTCATGTCAGCATCCTGAACGGTGAGCAGTTTATTTGACCACCGCGCCAAAAACTCTTTCAGACAGCGCTGCTGACGTTCACTGCTCGCCCAGTCAGGTTCAATCTCAGTAAGCAAAGCAAAAGCGCTGGCAATGTCCCACATGTGCTGACGATGCAAGCTGGCAAGCAGCCTTTGGATTGATTTCTGTGCACGAATTGCGAAACTTTCTGAATTTGTTTCAGTTGGTCGATTCATTTCGAACTTCCTTTCGTTGATTTAACCATCAGATCAATTCGCGAAAAAGCGGAGGCGCAATACAAGGGAGAACCTGTAGCCTCTTCCTTGTATACACCAAAGTGCTGCTAACTTGCGGGCGGGCGCAACGCGACGACAATCGCGCTGAGCACCGCAGAGCGCGCCAGCACGAACGCTTGCATCTGCGCCGGGCGCGCCACAAATATAACCACACATACGAGCGCCGCCACCAGAAGCACAATGAAAATTAGTAACGGCAACACCACTGCAATCGTAATGAACAGCTTCACTACAGGATCATTGAACAGCGGCGAGAAAGTGAATGCGAAGATCATTACGAGGAGGTAAAAGATAAACTTTTGACGAGAAGTGAGTGGATTCGGTTTCATGGCGATTGACCTTTCGTAGGTTATTAGTGGCTTGTGATACGAGTCGAAGGCGAATTACTTAAGGACGTTGCCACCGATCTTGAAGCCATCGGTAGTAAAACCTCTGTCAATATCGGCTGCCGATACGAAACGACAGAATTGCGAGCTTTGAAGCTTCTCGTAAACGTGATCGGGCGCAAATGCGTCGTGTAAAAGGAATAGACGATATGTGGGCAGCTCACCTCCTCGCCCTGACTCGAATGCTTTTCCGGGTACAAGTCGAACAGTTTTGCAGAATGATGTGGAGATTGAGCTGACTTCTGCTGCTGTCAAAAGAGGTGTTTGCTGTTCTGGAAGTTCAAGTTCCAATAACTCCTCTTGCATCTCACGATATGGGTCAATCTCGAAAAATGCCGCATTGCGAGATTCGAAGAAGGTCATAACAGCATCGACGTGTTTTTGTTGCACTTGAAACCTCGCGTCGTTGTTATGCTCGAAAGCTGTTGCACCAAATTGACGAACAAGCTCTTTCATGCCCCGCGTTGTCAGCTCTCCAGCCCCGCCGAGGCTTTTGTATGTACGATCACCGCGAAGAAAAGAGTTGAGATTGAGTAGGGTAAAATACATCGGCTGATGGTTCGGGCTCTGAAAGAGCCGAGTCAAAATCGCATAAGAGATGCGAACTTGTGAGAGGTCGGACATTGCAGATTGCCTTTCATGTGTACATATACAGGTAATTCAATTCATCGAAAAACAGATTGATACTGCGCGCGATGCTCAGACATATCCTTTTTGCAGCTATTTGCTCTCGTCAATCGCTTGGCGCGAAAGCGCAGAGGCACTCGCGTAACGAAGCTTTTGCAGCGCTACCGGCAAAGCGTCAGTCGGCAGTGGCACCAATTCATGAACTGGATATTTCTGCAAGCAGCGACTTAAAAGCCCTGCCACGATAGCGAACAGCTCCGGCTCAGCGAGATTCACGTCTGAAACAACCTCCTTGCCCGAAACCAAATAAACCCCTTCGCTGAAAGCTCGTACAACCAAGAGTCCGTTGCTGTTGTCAAAAGAGAGCAAAGACAAGACTCGTTGGCTATTCTTACTGACGCAAGCGATTGCAACGGCACCATAGAACATTTGGGCGGAAAATGACTGAGACTGGAAGTTTGTGCCTGCCTCATTTGTCACATATACGGTATCAAGCGGCACAGTAAATAGCAGGGACACTACACGGCTCACATCGTGCGCCGTAAGTTCACTTTCGCTCAAGTCGCGATTACGACTCCACTTCGCCAATGAATCAAAAGCGGTCTGCGAGCTGGGTGCAGTAGCCCAACCAGTTTGGCTACGAGCAAGATACCTGAGAGCTTCTACTACATTAGTGAACTGTGCAGAGGCAGGAAGATCGTCATTCACCAGACCCAGCAGAATCTTGCGAAACGTGTCGTTCATTATCTTGTCTCACTTTCCTCATTGATAGAATGAATAGAATTCGATAATTGAGCGAATGCAACAGGGCACGTGCCCGCATCAGGCATTCGCTCAATTTGCTAACATCGGTGCAAAATTACTTTCGATTAGCAGGTTCGCGCCGGGTCCAGCGTTTTAGCTCTTTCGACCAGCTCCAGAATTCTTCCGAGCACGAGCCGTTAACGGAGCGCGTCACAATCCTGAACGAGAATCCCAGATACTGCGCGGCCTTCCCGCAGCAGTGAAACGCCTCGGAGAACCACTCAACTTTGAGTATCTGTTCGAGCGAACAAACCTTTTCGTCAAGGTCGATTCTCAGAACGATTGCCCCCCTGGGGTTCTCTGAGCGATCGGTCGGGTCCACACACAATTTCGCCTTTTGAATAGAGTAGGTTGCGAAATTGTTTTTCGAGTCCTGGTCGGCGACGAAATCGAAGTAGAATTTCGCCAGGCCGACAGAACGCAAAAATTCAATCCATGCCGCGCGGTTCTCGCGGACACGATCTCTGTCACCGACGCATTTATCGGCGAGAACGAGCACAGCGAGCGTACGCAAACGCATTTCCCAAACGGCGCGCTCATCAGCGCTAAGCCCCTCCGGCATCTCGAGCCCGCCATCTTTAAGAATGCCGCTGGTGCGGTGATAACGCACCGGATATGTCACGATCCGGCGATACAGTCGAGGAACGCCCATTTTTGCAAGCATTTGGTCTAGCTCGCGAGCGACCTTTATATGGTGAATTTCTCGGACTGTTCCATCAGCTTTAGTAACAGTCCACCCCTTGAACAAGTCGTGGAATTCGCAAGTACCGGGTATCGCAAACACTCGTTCGACTTCCGAAAATGTTCCAGGATAGTACCTTTCGATCTCATCGACGAGCGCGGTACCCATCCACATCACAGGCAGTCCATGACGGAGCTGGCTGTGATCTGTTTTCTTCAGGGCTCTTTGGTCAGCGAGCTTATACAGCCGCTGAATTTTCTCGGATTTGCCTAGAGTTGGGAAAACGTTTCCCAACCACTCAATATCTTCTGTCACTTCCAGACCTTTCAAGATGCAGAATTCCTGAATTGGAACGCTGCCACTCAAAATCGCGATGCAGGGTTCCGATAAGGCAACCCTGCTACTTGAATTGAGACGAACGAAGTTGAATGTGCCACCACGCACGCCGTCTGATTATATGGTGGCTTGGACGGGTTAGTCAGACACTACCGATTCAGGGAAAGCCTAGCGTCGCAGAGTTGTCGAACTAGTCGTCATTGACGGAAGCACCGGGGAATTCGTCATCATCACCTGCGAATCCACCAGATGGATCGTCGTCGGCGAATTCGTCTCTGGGATTATCGCCGAATCCGCTATTGAGTGCGTCAGCTTCTTCAGTGTCGCTATTGTCCACGAATTCGTTATCTTCTCTGGTTTCAAACCCGAATTCGTCGCTTACGTTCTCTTCCATTGAATGACGCGGGTGAGCAATGAGAATGAAAAGCAGCGGCGCGCCGAATATGAGCGACAAATCCAACATCACGGCACTGAACAGGAACACGACGACTGAATTCACGGTGATACGAGTATTGGCGTACATGACGATCCGCAATCCAATGTCGATCACCCACAGCACACTGAGTATAGTGGCAATCAATAATCCTTTCGAAACCAACGAACGCTGCCGCCAGCTATAGAACTTACGCCATCCGGCTCCATAGCGAACGAACTGCAAGAAAGCGAACACAGCGATAGCCCACGGAATCAGCGGATTGCCAGCATCCGAAACTGCCACGAAAGCATGAATTGAAACGATGATTAGCAGCGAAACCGCAGCAGCTACAGCCACCGTCGCACCTTTCCAGCACAATTCCCCGAAGTCGCGCATGAACACGTGCGCTGCATGAGTAGATTCAGCGGTGACACGAATGATCAGGGGCAATCCAAACAGAGCAATGGAGTATGCAACCATTATCTGAATGACGTTTGCCGCAACAACCTGCAGCAGCGATGACTGGGCGTTGAAAAACTGAATGGTGCCAAGAGATGCCAGCAAGCCCGCATCTGCGATAGCTAGCAAAGCCGGAATGTAAAGCCAGCCTGAGTGAGGAGTACGAACTGATTCGACATATTTACAGCCGAGAGCGATGAGCCACCCAGCCAGCGCCGCAAGAGTAATGCTGGCAAATGTAGAGCCTGATGGTTGACCTGTTAACACCGCTACGGCGTTGAAGGCAACGATCAGCACTAAGAAGAAAAGTACCCACACTGCCAACCTGACGAGCAGAGACACCGTTGAGTAAAGAGGCGAATGTTCACTCATGTCGAACCTTTCCAGACTAGTGCGCGAGATGCGCAAACAGTTGAAATTAGCGAACGATAAGAGAGGACCGAACGGCGATTGAACCGCCATCGAACCAGCAGAGAATCCTATTCAGAATGCGTTCTCAGCTTTATCTTGTTTGGCAACACCAACATCCAGATCAGGTACTCATTACCGTCAATCTGGTGGACCCGCGGCGAGCCGGTGAAGGTATAGAACTGCTCACTCTGTTTCGGAAAGTCCCAGCAAAAATAGTCGTCTCCGCCGATGCGACGGATTACGCAGGTAACTTTCTTGAGTCCGCCTGAACACAGTTCGGCGAGCGCGTCGCTGTAGATATTCTGCGCTTGCACAAAGCGGCTTTCATCAAACATAACTCGACACTTCTGAATGTGTCCGAGCGCGTTGTCAAAATTTTCGGAAGGTAGCGCAATACTGAGTTTGGTCAGCAGATTCTGCACCTCCTTCAGCGCGACCAGCGCTTCAGCCGTATACGTTTCACTCAGTGGCGGCGTAAGCATTGCCAGTTCGCCGAGAGCGCGATAGAACCAAGACGAAGCTTCGTTATTGGCTAACAGGTTTATCTTGTACACGTTTCCTCATTTCTGATTTAATCGAACGAAATTAGAAGTTAGCACCGACAGACGGGCATGCGATCGAGCGGTAGAGGCACCGCACATGATGCGGCGCTTCTACCGTACTTACGGTTCTCTGAACATGCTCAAATCCAAGAAACTCGTCTGCCTCGCGCAAACTTCTCTGGCTCGCGCGGGGTGATCAGCAAAAGCGGTTCCGTCTTAATCAGCCCGCCCAGAGAGTTCGTATACTCGGCAACGAAACCGAGTCGGTCAAGCATCTCGCTCATTCGAGTTCGCACCTGAAAGTTGTTCGGACAATCGGCGAATTTGACGATGCGAGGAACCGGCTCATAGTTGGCACCCTTTGCATGAAGCTCAAACAGGGTTCGACTAACTAAGGAACAATATTCCATGCCAAACGACACAGCAACATCAAGCACTTCAGCCGCCGCCGCGATGCTGCGCTCGCGCAGGACAGCACCAGTGCCTAACCAGCTCGCGGAGAATTCGAGTACATACATTGAATCGTGCAATGTCGCAGAGTCATAAATCATTCGCTTCTGCTTGTCCCTTATGCTGGCTGCAAGTTCTTCAGGAGAACCTTGCAGAATGCTGAATCCGCACCAGTCATAGAGACACATCGTTCGATTGATTACGTCATGGAAGCTACTAAACTCCCGATTGGGAATCCCTATTGTTCGATCCCAACGGGTCTGGCTTCTGACTTGACTGTTCATAATAGGTCTGTCCTTTGTTCACTCACTTATTTTGATCAATTGAATAGGTTGAGTTGCATACTCCCGATTACTCGAAGCGCATGCCCGATAGACTGCGTGTCGCCTGGACTGCGTGCAGCTTGGACGCCTGTCGCTTGCAGCACGAGTCGACTTGACTCTTGAATTATGTGAAAGTGCTTTATGCAATGGCTGTTTCGGAACATCTCCCAATAAGCTAAAAAATACGGAACACTTGAACCCTAACATCGGCAAAGTGCCCAAATGCAAGTTCGGATGTATCGATAGAAAATGATTGTTACGGGTATCACCATATTTGGTGCAATTGTTCATATGACTGACTAGCGCAATTTAGCAGTCAAGATTCAGGTGGAAAGTTTCGCTAGCTTCGCGCAATCAGTACATTAAAGAGCGCCGTTCGCTAAGCTGTAAAAATGCTCTTTCCTCACACGAAAACGGAATAGCAAAAGCGCTAGAACCTCTCAAATTGGACACTTAGCCACTCTCCGCCACCTTGACTTCGCAAAGAAGTTAACAGTAGTTTGCGATTACACCTCTCTCCGTTATTCCTGAGCAACCAGCCAAACCATCAATAAGTAAGTCAACCGCTATCACTGAATAAGAAAGCGCAATCAACTGTTGATGCGCTCCGAACAATCTGGTGTTGCTCACCTCGCCGAATCGAGATTCTCACATCTCCGTTCACACGCACGTTCCTCGTCAGTCTTCGCCTCAAATCTCCGTCGCACAGCTCCGACACATCCCCGTGTTTGAGCTGCTTTCGTTCGACCTCAAATTCCTGAGGAATTCGCAATTTCGAAAAAGCAGAAAGGTCTCAAATGAAGAACAGCAATCCGACAGCCACCGTGCCGCCACTGTCATCGGTACCAAACGAACCAAGCCTCGACAATTTGCCCGCAGGTATTCAAAACTTTAGCTATGACCAACACGCGGTAATACCCACCCATGTCCACATTGGACTCGGCTGGTTCTCGATGGCCCATCTGGCGGCCATCGCCAACCAGTACATGAACGAAACAGGAAAGCTTGATTGGGGAATTGTCGGTGTCTCAATGCATAACCGGAGCACCATTGACGCGCTGGCAAAAACCAAAAATCGAATCGTGCTCTCCCAGCGCGAGAACTCCACCAGAAATGTGATCGTCGTGGGGTCAATCGTAGACACGATATTCGCGCCCGATGATCCGCAGAAACTGGTCAAGCGAATGTCCAATCCACAAACAAAACTAATCAGTTTCACGGTGACTGCGGGCGGTCACCACATGCTCGATCAGAATGGCAATCTGAACCTGACATCGCCAGACATAGTGCATGATCTCAATTACCACGGCGAAAGCACTGACCATCCGCACACGATATATTGGCCCCTCGATGGACTGCCGTGAGCGTATGCAGTTAGAGAAAGCCACCGGTGTCGCACTACCTTGTACAATTCTCTCGCTGGACAATGTTCAAAGAAACTCGGAAACGCTGAAAACGGCTTTGCAGCAGTATATCAAGGCTAGTTTCGAAGCTCCAGAAGAAGTTCTGACTTGGATTGATAAAAATCTGGACTTCAGGATCACTGTCGTGGACAGAATCACTCCGAAGGACACAA